>JAVBVI010000001.1:0-77727 GCA_031554505.1 Bacteroides sp.
TTTCGGTTACGGACTGAGCTACACCACGTTTGCCTATTCAGATATGGAGGTGAAAGTGAATGAGACCGACGATGATTGTATCACAGACATCCATGTGAGAATTACCAATACCGGAAATAAAGCAGGCGATGAAGTGGTACAGCTCTACGTCCGTGACGATATCAGCAGCTACACCACTCCTGCTAAGCAACTGCGTGCTTTCAAACGCATACATCTGAAAGCGGGCGAATCCCGGATGGTCACATTCACACTGGATAAGAAGTTGCTTATGCTGTACATGCAAGATGACGAATGGGCCGTGGAGCCTGGAAGTTTTTCACTGATGGTGGGTAGCTCCAGCCAGGACATACACTTGCAACAAAAGATAGATATTACGAAGAGATACAGCCTAAGGATGTAAGAAGCCGTTTTGAATTTATTGAATGACTCTTACTAAACAGATTCTAAATATCCGCTCTAAAAGGCAGGGTGTCTTCTTATGAAAAGAGAGATTAAGGATGAATCTCCCGGAAAGCAGCATTCTCTTCCTGTACCTGCCCGATTACCTCTTTCAGCTCGTCGATGGGCAGATCGTACGCATACCAATCGGTATAGCAGTCGGTGACGAACCACTTACCGCCAATAAGATCGAACTCCACGCGGAAGTCTATCTCCGATTCATCATACCCGGACTGGAATTCTTTGTGGTCGGGCTGGTTCACCGTGAACTTCGACACATAGACCGTTCCGTCGTCTTCGGAGATACTCTCCTCGCGCAGAGTTTCGGCGTCGATCAACGGCCATTTCTCCTTTGTGAAGGGGAAAGTCTTCTCGTGTTCGCCGTCATCGGTGAGCAGGGCGATGGGAGTTTTCAGGGGAAACTTAATGCGCGTCATCTGGAAGGCCGCGCTGGAAGTAAACTTTTCGAGGAAGACGGCGAAGTCTTCGTTACCGGTTTGGAACGACTCTGCTTTTCCGGGAAAAGTACTGCTGCTCAGCAAACAGGAAACTCCCGACAACACGGTTGCCAGAAGCAGACAGCATACGATGCTTTTTGTTTTCATAATTCTTGATAAATTACAGCGCGCAAAGATAATATATCTTCCTTATATACAACACGAAAGAGATATTTATTTGCGACGAAGATACTCGTAACCAAACCTACAATAAAGGCACTTGCGCCGGTCGCAATACTCGCGTTGAAGCTGAAGCAGGGCTTGCGAGTCGGCAGCAGTTGTAACGGGCAGGCCGATACCGCTCCACAAGCGGGTGACGTGGTTGTTTTCGGCTTTGAGCTCTTCGAGAAACCGGCCGGCACGCTCGCACATTCGTTCGTCGAACTTGTGTCGTCCATAGGTATACAGGAAGGAGACGACGGAATTGATCACGATCAGGTTCTTGGAGGCGTCGCCCAATTCCTTCGCCATCGGTTCCGACGGCTTGTCGAAGTGGTAATGCATCTGCCAGTAGGCCGAGGTGCGGGCGTCCAGCAATCGCCTGACTTCCTCCAGCGTTTCGGCTTCCATGATTCGGGAGAAGAGCGCGTCGCCGTGGTGGTAGAGCCAGGCCAGTTGTGCCAATCGCACGTGCGGGAAGTTGCTCGGGCGCAGCCGGAGGAAGCGCCAGCGGGTAGCGTCCAGCGCAGTAGGCAGTGTGAACTTACGACTCAGGTAGCGGTACTCTTGTTGTAAGCAGAGGGCGTATTCGTCGGCAAAGCTGCCTTCGAGCAATCCGGCCAGTCCGAAGAAGAAGGCTTCTACCTGAAACAGGTCGTCGCGATGCTTGTCCACCGCCCGGTATGGAATCAGCTCGCCCCAGGCTTCGAACGCATCGCCGTTGAGCCCGAAGCCGAAGTTACGGGAGAGGGTGAGGAAAAAAGCATCTTCCCAATGCCCATTGTAGCGCTTCAACCGCTGGGCGATAGCATCGGCTTTCTGTTCGAAGCGTTCGGCTTGGAGTACAGTGAGCCAGGAATGCACCATCAACGGGGACAGCGAAGGGAGGAGGGTATAGCAAGCGGGGTAACTGTCGGTGCGGCAGAGTTGCTCGTAGTGTTGTACCACTTGTTCGGGGCAGGTCAGCACGAGCTGAGGGATGAGTTGCCCGTTGGAGCGACGCACTTCGCAGTCAGCCTGTTCGCAGACATGCAAGATCACGGAGTCATAGGCCCGGTCGCAGTCGTGCCCGTGCCGGTACCAGTCGGACGAGCAGCGGTGTATCTCTACGTTACCCACCCAGAGCGTTCCGTTGATTTTCAGTTTGGCATTAAAAAAATCAGGCCCGGAGTGAATGTTCGACAAGCCATTGTCGATGACCTCTACAGGCTCTCCAGTAACCGTTTGAAGAGGTTTAAGCGGGAAAATCTTATGTTTCCACACATATTGCAAGAGTCGTTCCATGTTAAGAAGAAGTTAATGTGACGTGCAAATGTAATAAAAATGCTATCTTTGCGACTCATTCTCTTGAATATAAGTCAGTAGAAATATGAAAATAGCATTAATAGGTTATGGGAAGATGGGCAAGGAAATCGAGAAGGTTGCCTTGAGCCGCGGACATGAAATTGTCTGCATCATCGATATTAATAATCAGGACGACTTCGGTTCCGACACTTTTCGCTCGGCCGACGTAGCCATCGAGTTCACCAACCCGATGGTGGCCTACCACAACTATATGAAAGCATTCGAAGCGGGTGTAAAACTGGTTTCGGGCAGCACCGGCTGGATGGCCGAGCACGGCAATGAGATTCGCCAACTCTGCTCCGAAGGGGGCAAGACGCTGTTCTGGGCATCCAACTTCAGCCTCGGCGTAGCTATCTTCGCGTCTGTCAACAAGTACCTGGCCCGCATCATGAACCAGTTCGACGCTTACGATGTGACAATGAGCGAAACACACCATGTACACAAGCTCGACGCGCCAAGCGGCACCGCCATCACGCTGGCGGAAGGTATCCTGGAGAACATGCAACGCAAAGACACCTGGGTAAAGGAGGAAGCCACCGCAGCCAACGAACTGCCCATCCACTCCATCCGTGAGGGCGAAGTGTTCGGTATCCACACCATCCGTTACGAGTCCGACGCCGACATTATCTCCATCACGCACGACGCCAAGAACCGCGGCGGGTTTGCGTTGGGTGCCGTCCTGGCAGCCGAATATACGGCAGGCAAGCAGGGATTCCTGGGCATGGGTGATTTATTCCCATTCATCAACGATTAACACCTACACATCATGAGAAAAGCAACACGCGCGCAATGGATTAAATGTGCCATCGTCACCCTTCTGTATCTGGCTTTCCTGCTTTGGGTGAAAAGTTGGTGGGGACTGATCGTGATTCCTTTCATCTTCGATATATACATCAGCAAGAAGGTGCCCTGGACATTCTGGAAAAACTCGAAGAATGCCACGATACGTAGTATCATGAGTTGGGTGGACGCCATCGTCTTCGCACTGGTGGCGGTGTACTTCGTAAACATCTACATCTTCCAGAACTACCAGATTCCTTCTTCGTCGTTGGAAAAGTCGTTGCTGGTAGGCGATTTCCTTTATGTAAGTAAGGTAAGCTATGGTCCGCGGGTACCTAATACTCCGCTTTCTATGCCGCTGGCACAACATACACTGCCCATCATCAATACCAAGTCGTATATAGACTGGCCTCAGTGGAGTTACAAGCGGATAGCCGGATTTGGGAAAGTGAAACTGAACGACATTGTAGTGTTCAACTTCCCCGCCGGAGATACAGTAGCACTGGCTTACCAACAGCTTCAAGACATCTACAGCATCGCTTACGAGAGAGGCAAGAGTATCTACTCCAAGCAGATCAATCTGGATAGCCTCAACCGGAAAGACCAGCGGATGGTGTACGATCTCTACTACGCCGCCGGACGCCGTGAAATCAACAACAACCCGCAAGTATACGGAGAAGTAGTGGCTCGTCCGGTAGACCGCCGCGAGAACTACGTGAAACGCTGCGTGGGTCTGCCCGGCGATACACTCCAGATCATCGACGGACAAGTGATGATAGACGGCAACGCTATCGAGAATCCGGAAAACATACAGTTTAACTACTTCGTGCAGACCACCGGGCCGGTCATTCCGCAAGAGATGTTCCGGGAACTGGGCATCAGCAATGATGATAATTTCTACATGAACGACTACGAGGCGATAGCAGCTCAGATGATGCACGAAAAGTATTCCGCCGCCCAGATTGAAAACGCCATCCAGCAAGAAGACTGGCGGTACATGAACCTGGGACTCGACGCCCGTGGAACATCCGGACGCCTGAATCCGGTATACCACCTGCCCCTCACCCCGAAAATGTACAATACCCTGAGCGGTAATAAAAAGTTGATTGCCGGTATCGTCATGGAACCGGAAACATCGGCATCGATGTATCCGCTCAATCTGTCCACACACTGGGATCGCAACAACTACGGGCCGATATGGATTCCCGCCAAAGGGACTACCATCCATCTGACGTTGGACAACCTGCCCTTCTACGAACGGTGTATCCACGCTTACGAAGGCAACAAGCTCGAAGTGAAAGACGAC
Organism: Bacteroides sp.; assembly: GCA_031554505.1. Taxonomy (GTDB): domain Bacteria; phylum Bacteroidota; class Bacteroidia; order Bacteroidales; family Bacteroidaceae; genus Bacteroides. Next base: position 4,525 of record JAVBVI010000001.1, read on the forward strand.
GGTATCTATATCAATGGAACAAAGACCGACACATACACTTTCCAAATGGATTATTACTGGATGATGGGCGACAACCGGCACAACTCGGCCGACTCTCGTTACTGGGGCTTTGTTCCCGAAGACCATGTGGTAGGCAAACCCATCGTGGTGTGGCTGTCACTGGATAAAGACCGCGGTTGGTTCGACGGCAAGATCCGCTGGAACCGTATTTTCAAGTGGGTACACTAATCAACTGATCTCATGCAGGACTGGATAAAGAAGATTCTGAAATGGATGTCCATCATCGTCGGAGCAATTGCCATTGCCGTGTTGCTCCGCGGATTCGGCTTTACCTCCTATCTCATCCCCTCGGAAGGGATGGAGAACTCTCTCTTCTGTGGCGACCGCGTCCTGGTGAATAAGTGGAGCTACGGGCTACGCACTCCGATGATGCGCTGGTTCGGCTATCACCGGTGGAACAGTCAGGTAGCCGGAAGAGGTGATATCATCGTATTTAACAACCCGGCCGACTTGGCCTCTCCCTACGTCGACTGCCGGGAGATATACATCAGCCGTTGTACCGGCATACCGGGAGATACACTCTGGGTCGATTCACTGTTTTCCCTGATTCCATCGGAGAATAGGATCAACCCTGATCACAAACAACTCTACTCGTATCCCCGCGAATACGAAAACCAGATGGATTCGCTGTTCACGGTACTGTCCATCGTTGACAACGGCCTGATGGGGCAAGATTCCATCCACAATGTACGCAGCTTCAGCCAGTACGAATACTATCTGCTGGAACAAGCCCTGGATACAGCCAACTGGATACGACAACAGTCAACGGATATGTCTTCGCATGCCCGTCCACTGATCATACCCGGCAAAGGACAGCCCGTCCGTGTCTATCCGTGGAACATCGTGTTGCTGCGAAACATGCTGATGCTGCACGAAGGAAAGCAAGCCGAGATTGTGGGTGACACACTGTTCGTCGAAGGAGAACCTGTACAAGAGTGCATTTTCAATAAGGACTATTACTGGATGGTATCCGACAACTCTGTCAACCTCTCTGACTCCCGCCTGTTCGGATTCGTGCCGCATGACCACCTGATAGGGAAAGCCATCTTCATCTGGCTCTCCAAAGAACCTGACACGAGTCTGCTGAAAGGATATCGTTGGAACCGATTCTTCCAATCGGTGAAGTGACATTCTCCGCCCCATACGCAACAGAATATCCATGAAACAGAATACATACATCTACCTCTCCTCGGCCTATCTGGCTCCTGTAGAATACTATGCAAAGCTGCTGAGTTACGAAAAGGTATTCATCGAACAACATGATCACTACATGAAGCAGACCTACCGCAACCGGTGCACCATCGCTGCTCCGAACGGCGAACTGGCGCTCTCCATTCCCACTGTGAAACCCGATACGTTGAAGTGCCCGATGAAGGATATCCGCATTTCTGATCACGGCAACTGGCGCCACCTGCACTGGAATGCGCTTGAGGCGGCCTACAATGCCACCCCTTTCTTTGACTATTACAAGGACGACTTCCGTCCCTTCTATGAGAAGAAATATGAGTTCTTGGTTGATTTCAACGAAGAATTATGCCATCTGGTCTGCGAGTTGATAGATATACAGCCCAACCTGGAACGTACCACAGGATATAAGACCGAATGTACCCCGGAAGAGGACGACTTTCGCGAGCTTATCCATCCCAAAAAAGATTTCCGCATCACCGACCCCTCCTTTACACCTGTGCCTTATTATCAGGTATTCGAGGCTCGCCACGGCTTCCAACCCAACCTCAGCATCGTCGACCTACTGTTCAACATGGGGCCGGAAAGCCTGCTGATATTACAGCAAAGCAACCGCAAGTCCTAACTTTACTTGGACAGCCTTTGCAGGAACTCCGTCAGATTATCTTTCTCGCCCAGCCCCAACTTCTTGCGCAGACGGTAACGGTTTACCTCCACTCCACGTAAAGAGATGTTCAGCATCGGAGCGATCTCTTTCGACATCAAATTCATCTTGATATAGGCACAAAGCATCTTGTCCTTGCTGCTAAGCTCCGGGAACTTCTCGTCCAACCGTCGGAAGAAATCACGGTGTACCGAGTCGAAAGCCCCCTGGAAATGTTGCAGATCGTCATCGTGCTCGATGTTGGTATCGATCTGGCTGATGAGCCGCAAAGTCTTCCGGCGTACGTCCACCAGGTTCTCGTCCTTAATGGAATAAGTGATACTGATGGCGTTCTTTTTGATCTCTTGCAAGATCTCGTTCTTCCGCACAATGTTCAGGGTGGTGCGGGCCAGCTCTTCCGACTTGTGGTGTAACTCGGTCTGCAGTTTTTCTTCTTTCAGCGTATCTATTTCCTTGTCCTTCCGGTCGCTCACTTGCTGGAATGTCTGTTGCTGGCGCTGCAGTTCGAGCTCTTTTTGCCGAATCAGGCGCTTACGACTCTTCTCCAAACGGACATAAATGCAGTACAGACAGACAACGGCCAGCAATGTATAAGTCAGATAAGCCCACACGGTGCGATACCAGGGAGGGAGGACCTCGAAAAAGAAAGAAGCCACAACAGGCTCTTCGTCCTTATCGGTGATGAGCTTCACGCTAAAGGAATATTTCCCCTCTTTCAAATCGGTATATTCTTTGGTATTGTTCTCGCTGTACTCGCTCCACGCCTCTTCCTCGGTACCACTCAACCGATAAGAATAGAGTACCGACAAGGACTTGTCATAATTGGTCGTGCCGTACTCAATGCGTAAGGAGTTACTTCGATAAGGTATTGTTAATAGCTCCTCTTCCCCCTGCGAAATTCGATTATAGATCAAAGAATCTCTGACTCCCGTGAGGTAGACCTTCCGTATTTGCAGGTTCAGCGGCTCCCGGCGCATCTCTTTATCCAATTTCAGTATGGAGAAGCCTTCGCCAGTTCCGATAATGGCTTGATTGGCTTTACAGACAAATACATCCTCAAAGTTCTCTATCAGTGCACCCCGCAGATAAGCCTCATTCGGATTTTTATAATAAGACTTCGTTACCGGATTGTAACGCAATACCTTCAACACACCATCGGTGACATACCAGATACTCCCTTGATCGCCCGGACTTATATACGTATAGGCTTTTCTGCCTTCCAGAAGCGATTCCAGAGAAGTATGACGAACGAACTCTGCCTTGATCTGATCGTATTTGAACACCCCTTCCTGGGCGGCAACCACGACATCTTCATCTATTTTGGAGATGCCGACATTATTGTTAGGGGATAAAGCAGTGCTGTTATAATTGGTAGTTTTCTCAATACGTTCCAGATCGTCCGAGAACACCAGGCGATAGATACCTTTTCCTTTATTGGCTACCCACAGGGTATTCGAATTCTCCACACACATGGACTTGCAGGAATGAACGAAATCTTTTAAACGACTGTGAACCTGCCATTTGTTATTGACTTTCTGCAGCAGATAAAGACCCTTGTATGTGCCGGCAATCAACTTGTCGGGATGGTTCTCGAACTGCACCACCCGCCAGACTCCCGCTATTCCGCTCAGATGGGAGATGTTTTTTCCATCGATAATGAAAACCCCATTATCGGAACTGCAGAACAACTTATCCTCGTACTCAGCCAACGACCATACTTGTCCCTCCGTACCCGGCACAGACTCCATATCGATAGGTATGTTCATCTTAGAGGGGATTCCTGTGCGATACAACCCCTGGTTGGTACCCAGATACAGGGAACCATTGTAGCAATAAGAGGCATAACCGGACCCTATAACCAGCTTGTCGCCATACAAAGAAAACAAAGGAGCTTCCAAGTGAACACAATCGATGCCGTTGTCAAGTCCTAGCCAGAGATTGCTGTCGCGATCAAAAGAGATGCCCAATACTGTCTTGTTTTGCAGACCGTTGCCGGTAGAAATATGTTCGGTTTCATTGGTTTTCGTATCGAGCAGCAACACTCCGTCCTGAACAGAGCCCAAAACCAGCAAGTCACCTTTGATGCCGGCACAGAACAGCAGATTGTCATGAATGAACGAGTTGGCAGCAGAAGAATAAGGAGTCAACGAATAACCGTCGTACACAAACAAACCATCCCGGCTGGTCACCACCAGTACATCCTTGCCAAAGGGTAATAACTCTACGATCTTGTGCGGACCTATTTCTGCCGTATTAGAAAGCTGGATAAACTCACCTCCATTCAACATGGATAAACCATCTTTGGTGGCAATATAGAATTTATTATGGATTACGGCCGAGCGTTTGATCTCGTTCCCCGGACGTATTACCTCTACTTTTCCATCCTCCAACCGGAAAAGGCGCCAATCGGCCTGAAAATAGACTTGATTGTCTACTACATGTATATTCCATACGACGCCAATATCCGTATCCTTGACCACGCTATCCGAAAGGCAAACGTATCTCAGTCCCTCTGTCCGGTCAGGAGTAAAATATCCGAATTGTTCCATTCCACCGACATAAATCCGTCCATCGTCACCTGTTTTGACAGCGCGGGCTTTAGCGTTGTGGATGGAGTAAGTGTTCCACTCCACCCCATCGAACTCAAGCAAACCCTTGTTGTTGGCAAAGTACATCCACCCATTCTTGTGCTGGGAAGCCATCCAGTTCTGATTGCCGGAATGATATTCGCGCCGGGGATAGTTGGTCACCGAACGCTGCCAACTGGCAAAAGCCTGCATGGAACACGTGGCCATAAAGAAGAGAATAATCCATCGGTTTCTCATAGTACCTTTTTGGGCAAAGATACAATATCCATTGCAATATTAAAACCCGGCAATTGTTATTTAATCTTGACAGCTGTATAAAACAAAAAGAATCTCACTACGTATCGACAAAGAACTGACTACATCAGCTTCCGACGTAGTTCTTTGAGACGGATTGCCCTAAACAAGGTCTATACTTCTGATTATAAACATTTTACAAATGCACAGTAAAAGTATTGTAGTAGTGATTATGGTTTTCATGTAGTAATCGTGTAGTATCCCATCCACCACTATTAGGAAAACTAAACACTATTTTCGCTTCCGTCTTCAAGACAAAACAAGAGTTCTTAGACATTCACACATTCATCCTGCAAGATATTTTCAGTAGGTTATATTTAGATTGTTTTTTCAACGCAGGAAAACTGAGACAGGACCTGAGTCTGTACACGATCAGCTTTCATGGTCCTGTCTCTCTTAAATTCGATACTATTATGAGAAATATGAATACTACATTCGTCAAATGGGGACTATCGGTCCTTATCGCTACCTCGGGCATTTGCCTACAGTCGGTTCACGCACAACGCGAACTGAAAACGTTTAACGCTGGTTGGACTTTCTCGCAAGGAGAAAAGCCCGATGCAGCCAACAGCCTTTCCGTGTCCATCCCGCATACGTGGAATACAGACGCTTATATAAATAAGAGTTACTACCGGGGTATCGGTTGGTACCAACGGTCGTTCACTATCCCCCAAGAGTGGCAAGACAAACAACTCTTTCTCCGATTCGAAGCAGCTAGCCAGTCAGCCGACATTTATATCAATGGTCGGCTGGCTGGACAACACAAAGGTGGATACACCGCTTTTACCTTCGACATCACTCCGTACTGTTCACCGAACTCAATGAATACGATCGAAGTTTGTGTAGACAACAAACGGGACGACACTCCCCCCATCTCGGGCGACTTTACCTTCTTCGGCGGCATCTACCGGGATGTGTGGCTGATAGCCACGCCCAAGCAACATTTTAATCTCACCAACATGGGCTCCGACGGTATCTTTATCAGCACACCGCAGGTATCCGAACAAGCAGGTACCTTATCTATTAAAGGGGAAGTAAAGAACGAATCTACCACCAAAGCACCAGTAGAGATAGAACATTCGATCTATGCGCCGGACGGCAGCCTGATCCAGACCCTCAAAGAAACAGTTACGCTAAAGCCGGGAGAACTTTATACATTTCGCAGCACACCTACTCCCATTAAGCAACCACAGCTCTGGTCGCCGGAAACGCCTTACCTGTATCGTATCGAAACGACTTTGCGCGACAAGCAAAGCAAAAAGGAACTCGACCGCCTGAATAATTACACAGGCTTCCGCTGGTTTCGTTTCGATGGAAACGAAGGTTTCTTCCTGAACGGTAAGCCATATAAGCTTCGTGGCATCTGCCGCCATCAGGATCAAAAGCCCATCGGAGTAGCCATGACCGACGAGATGCACCGCCGCGACATGTTGTTGATGAAAGAGATGGGCGCTAACTTCATTCGTATTTCTCACTATCCACAGGATGTAGCTATCCTGGAACAGTGCGACAAACTGGGTATGCTGGCTTGGGAAGAGATACCGGTCATCGATATTGTTCCCGACCTGGAAGAATACTATAATACCTGTGAGACAAACCTGCGCGAGATGATACGCCAACATTACAACCATCCCTCCATCATCACCTGGGGGTATATGAATGAGATTCTGCTGGTGACACAACGCCGCTACAAAGACGACGAGCTGACGCCGGTTCTGGAACGCACCCTGGCTCTGGCTAATCGGCTGGAAAAAGCATTGAAAGAGGAAGATCCGTACCGCAACAGCACCATGGCTTTCCACGGAAGCAACTCGTACAACGAGGTAGGGCTGGGAAGCATCACAGATGTGGTAGGCTGGAACCTTTATTCTGGTTGGTACGGTGGCGACGTGACTGGATTCGAACGGTTCCTGGAAGAGCAACATCGCAACTACCCCACCCACCCGATGATTGTCAGCGAATACGGCGCCGGTTCGGATCGACGCTTGCACAGCCTGAATCCGAAAAGCTTCGACTTTAGTATCGAATATCAGCAATTCTATCTGGAACATTATGTAAAGGTCTTGGAAGAAACTCGCTACGTCTGTGGAGGCACGCACTGGAACTTTATCGACTTCGGGTCGGCATTGCGCGACGAGTCCATGCCACGCATCAACAACAAGGGATTGGTTTACTCAGACCGTACACCGAAAGATGTCTTTCATTATTACAAAGCGGTGTTCCGCCAGAATAGTCCGGTGCTGTACATTGCTTCCCGTGACTGGACCAAACGTACGGGTGTACAAGAAAGAGTGTCGCCGGTGGTACAACCCGTGAAGTTGTACACCAACCTCCCCGAGGCCGAGTTGTTCATCGACGGCCGTTCGCTGGGCAAGAAGAAGAGTGAGAATTGCGTCATCGTCTTCGATGTACCCTTTCAGGCAGGCACACATTTCCTGCGGGCAGTAGGCATACACGAAGGGAAGGCAGTGGAAGATGGTTTGCCGGTACAGTTTACCGCCATCCCTTCCCGGCTGACTGTTCAGAACCTGCAAGGTCTGGAATTGGCCATCAATGTCGGAAGCAATTGTTTCTTTACTTCCGACGAAAGCCATCTCACCTGGATTCCCGACCGACGGTACGAACCGGGAGGTTGGGGCTACATCGCCAACGAGAAAAGCAAACAGACAGGTACGCAAACTGAAATCAAAGATACCCCGGACAACCCGCTGTTCCAAACTCTACACAGTGATCTGGAAGGATATCGTTTCGATGTTCCTCAGGGAGAGTACGAAGTGGAGCTCCTGTTGGCTGATGTATTTCAAACAAGCGAAAAACTCCCCTATCAGTTGGGCAAAGAAGGAGAATCCATCAGCTTGGGCAATGCCTTCCACATCTATATCAACGGACAAAAGGTGGAAGAAGCCTGCTGCATCGGAGAAGAAGTCGGTTATTTCCAAGCTGTCCGGAAGCGCTATCACACTTCCGTCAAGAACGAAGGACTGCAAATCCGTTTGGAAACTCTCAATGGCAAAAGCTTTCTGAATGGCATCAAACTACGAAAATTATAAATCACCCTATTACTAATCATCATAAAAAAGAAAGGAAGTCTATGAAGTAATACTTATGAAGAACAACACCCCATCAACAGGCAAGATGTCATGGTCTCGCCTGTAGAGGAACTACTAAAAACATCCTCGAAACACATTCAAACTAATTATTAATCAAAATCAAGTACGCAAATTATGAAAGAAATTTTGCAAAAGGGATTTGATCGTGCACAATCGTTAAGCACAAGGACCATCACTTTCCTACTTCTCTTAATGTGTATCGGCGCTGCTTCCGCACAGGAAAGAGCAGTTTCCGGTACAGTGAACGACCATCTTGGCGACCCCATCATCGGTGCCAATGTCAAGGTGAAAGGAGGGCAAACGGGTACCATTACCGATATCGACGGTAATTTCCGCCTCAACGCATCACCGAACGCAACCTTTGTTGTCTCATTCATTGGATACATAACCAAGGAAGTGACACTGAAAGGACAATCGCACATCACCATCACGCTGACCGAAGACTCCAAGACACTGGACGAGGTGGTAGTAGTGGGATACGGCACACAGAAGAAAGTGAACCTTACTGGTTCGGTAGCCGCTGTGAAAATCGACGAGTCCATCGCTAGCCGTTCCATTACCAACGTATCTTCCGGTTTGGCTGGTATGGTACCGGGACTGGTAGTAAGCCAGTCTACCGGTTTGGCTGGTGCTAACGGTGCTTCCCTGCAGATCCGCGGTTTAGGTTCTATCAACGAAGCCAATCCGTTGATCGTTGTCGACGGTATGCCCGATGTAGACATCAATCGTGTCAATATGAACGATATTGAAAGTATTTCCGTACTGAAAGACGCCGCCTCATCGGCTATCTACGGTTCGCGTGCTGCCAACGGTGTTATCCTGATCACCACCAAGAACGGTGTAGGACAGACAAAATCCAAAGTAAATTACACTGGCTCGTACGCTTGGTCGAATCCGGTAGAGTTCTATGAGTATATGGCCGACTATAGCCGCGCCCTGTCGATGCACCTCCGTGCCGCCGGTACAGGAGCCGGATCTACGAATTTCAGACAGGGAACTGTAGAACAGTGGATGTCCATGAGCATGGTCGATCCTATCTTATTCCCCAACACCAACCAGTTCGACGAGATGTTCCGCACAGGAACCATTGCGAACCATACGGTTTCGGCCTCAGGAGGTTCTGACAAGACCAACTTCTATCTCTCTGTAGGTATTATGGACGAGAAAGGTCTTCAGATACACAATGACTACACACGCTACAACATGCGTCTGAACCTGGACCACAAACTCAAAGACAACTTCAAGATCGGAATGAAGACAGACGGTTCCTGGTCCGACGGTGATATTCCCCGCAGCAATGGTCTGGAAAACGCAGGTTTGAAGTATGCCGTATCAGGAGTATTGAACAAACACCCCGAAACCGGTCAGTATGGTGGTTCCATGGCGTATGGCGAGAATCCGTCAGCCGGTAATACACTGTCTGAATATGAAGCCTACAAAACCCAACGTACCCGCCAGGAGTTCAATGGCACCGGTTATGCCGAATGGGAAGCCATCAAGGGACTGAAGGTAAATGTCAGCTATGCACTCAGCTACTACAACCAATTCTCAAAGGTAGTACAGAATCCATTGCAACAATGGAACTTCCAAACGAACATGGTTTCACGTACTATGCCCGACAATGGTGGTGACGGTATTTCAAATACCAGTTTGCAAGGATATAAAACCCTGTTCCAGGGACGTATCAACTATGACAAAGAAATCTTCACCGGACATAAGCTGTCGGCCATGTTGGTAGCAGCCGAAGAGTTCTGGTTCAAGAGAGAGTTTTACGCTTGGCGTAAAGACCGCTTACACCCCTCTTTGGAAGAACTGAGCGCAGGATCGACAGCCCAACAAACCAACTGGGGATATTCTGAATCGGAAGGACTCCGTTCGTTTATCGGCCGTTTGAACTATGCTGCGTACGACAAATACCTGCTCGAACTGAACTTCCGTTATGATGGTTCCTCTCGTTTCAGTAAAGGGCACCGATATGGTTTCTTCCCCTCGGCAGCCGTGGGATGGCGTATGTCAGAAGAAGCATTCTTTGCTCCGTTGAGAAATGTAGTCAGTAATGCCAAGATCAGAGCTTCTATAGGTTCTCTGGGCAACAACGCGGGCGTAGGACGTTTCGAACAGAGCAACACCATGGCTACTACTCAGTATATTAATGATGGCAAAGTCGTACAAGGGTTCAGCGCCAACAAGATGATCAATCAAGACCTTTCTTGGGAATCGACGCGCGTGATCAACATCGGTTTTGATTTGGGACTCTTCAACAACAAACTAACAGCAGAATTGGATTGGTACGAACGTTATACATATGACATGATCCGCCAATCAAGCATATCTTCTATCCTCTCCGGATTCTCGGCACCGCGTGTGAACATCGCTGATATGCGCAACAGAGGCATTGAAGCCAACTTGACCTGGCGTTCCAAAATAGGGAAAGTGGATTACAGCATCAATGTAAACGGCTCTTACAATGTGAACAAGCTGATTACTTGGGGAGACCACCTGGACAAAGGATGGATAGCTGTCGACCTGCCTTATCGTTTCCTCTATATTTACGAAGCTGATCCGACGCTGGTACAATCATGGAACCAAATTTACAACGCTCCTTACCAGGGAGCCTATGTGGCCCCGGGAGATATCCTGAGACATGATCTGAATGGCGACGGACAGGTCAATGGCGAAGACAAAAAGGCTTGGAAAGACAGATACCGCGAAAGCCCATTGGGACAGTTCGGTATCACTTTGAATGCCGCTTATAAAGGATTCGACATACAAGCACTTTTCCAGGGAAGCTACGGACGTTGGGACGTTTGGTTGGATGATTTCAACAATGTTACTATTCCGGCAGACCGCTATGCCTTCCAGACATTCCACTGGACAAATACCTGGTCTCTGGATAACAGAAATGCAACACTTCCCCGTATGGTGACAGGAAGTGGTGGCAGCAACCGCGAGGAATCTACCTACTGGGCACAGCAAACCAGTTATCTGCGCTTGAGAAACCTCCAGATGGGTTATGCCATTCCTGCTAAGGTATTGAATAAATTAGGTTTCAGCCGTACCCGTTTGTTTGTTTCGGGCGAGAACCTGTTCACCTTCACCGGATGGAAAGGAATAGAACCAGAGAAGAACCATGATAGAGATGCTTATCCGTTGGTTAAGACTTATTCAGTAGGTTTAAACATTGAATTCTGATCACCTCTTAATACTATAGTTATATGAAAAATATAAAATACATACTAATAGCCGGATTTGCCGTAACCATGTCGTCCTGCGTCGATGACCTGCTAGACAGACATCCGTCTACCGAGATTTCATCAGAGGTTTTCTGGACAAATACCAACGATGCCATGACCTCTACCAACGGTGTTTACAATGCCGTGCGAACATTGTTCCAGACAGATTATTACTACGATGGGCAAGGAGAGTTTCAGAACACACGTGGTACCAGCGTAGGAAGCATCGGTTCCTGGAACCCGAGCGGTGGAGCCACCAGCGGATTCAGTTCCATGTGGAATAACGCATATCAGGTCATCAACCGCGCCAACTTCACCATTGTAAATGTAGAAAAGATGATCGAGAAGGAAGGAGCAGCCAGCATCAAGGCATCTCTCGAGCGCATCAATGGTGAGAACCACTTCCTGAGAGCATTGGCCTATTTTCGCCTGATCCAAAACTGGGGAGATGTACCTTTCTATACCCATGTACTGTCAGGAGATGCGGAAGCTTGTTCGCTGGAGCGTACTTCGATTGGTCTGATTAAGGATCAAATTATAGAAGACCTTACCTACGCCATCGGCACATTACCAGCCAAAGTAGCCAGCGCCAGTGAAAACGGCCGTGCTACCCAAGTAGCTGCTCTGGCTTTCAAAGGTAAAGTGGAACTCTTTTGGGCATCGTGGAAAAAGAATGGATGGCCGGAACTCTCTGGTTTCACACAAGATACCAACGAAGCCAACCAATACTACAAACTGGCAGCAGCCGACTTCAAGAAGGTAATCAACGATTACGGTTTGGAACTTTTCGGCGGCGGTTCGGCAGGTACTTATAAAGTTCCTAAATATTGGGAACTGTTCCAGTACTACAATGAAACTTGCCCGGAAATTATCTTCGCCCTGCAGTTTGGCGGACCGACGTTGCAACAAGGCGAAAGCATGCTGCGTGACTTCGGTACTCGCTCCACAGCCAATGCCCAGTGCTGGATTATGCCTACCAATCGTCTGGTAGACCGCTACCAGTCATGTATCACCGGTGACTTCCTCCCCGAACTGGTACTAAACGCCGATGTGTCTGTAGTCAATGGAGCATTGAACCAAGAATCTTATGCCAACAGAGACTGGCGTATGAGAGCCACCCTGTTGTGGGACGAGCAGAAGATGATTAAAGTTGCACTCGACGGAATGTCAACAGGCGACAGCCTCACCTGGAGATTTGGCGTAAGTGGACAAGAAGCAGCCGGCTTTATCAACAACGACGCCAGTAGCCAGACCGGTTACATCTACCGCAAATGGGTACGTCAGGTAGGAGTTGCCGAAAGAACAGATGGTCCGCAAGACTTCTACATGATGCGTTTGTCCGATGTATACCTGATGTATTGCGAAGCTGTAAACGAAACAGACGGACCAAACCAGGATCTGGTTGCACTCGTAGATAAGATTCGCAAGAGAGGTAACCTCCCCGGATTAGCCCCCGCGAAGTATGCCAATAAAGAAGAGTTCTTCAAAGCTATCGAACAGGAACGTATCGTGGAATTGACTACAGAAGGACAGCGTCCGTTCGATATCCGCCGCTGGAGAAAAGTCAGAGAAATCTGGGGAGACCACAATGGCCCGGGTCTGGTACTGTATAATACCAAAGGCGCCCGCATCCGTGACGAATTCAAAAATGCTTCCGAACGTGACATCGCCCGGTACTACATCTATCAGATACCGGAAGGTGAAAGAAGCCGCAATTCGAAACTCACCCAGAATACACCATGGCTGTAAGCCTCTGCTTGGGAACAATCTATAAACTGAAAAAATAGTTGAATATGAAGAATTTTATTAAATCAATCAGCTTCCTGATTATATGCCTACTGGCACAAGCCTGTAGCGACGGACCGATAGACGACCGTGGTCTGTTGATCACTGATAACGAAGAGTGCTACATGTCCTACTTTGAGTTGAGAGGACCGGACGATCGTAATACACTAACCGGCTCAGCCGTTATCGACGAAGAGAATGGTACCGTAACTGCTACCGCTGTCTTCGGTACCAACCTGAAGCATGTGAAACCCAACTGTTCCATCGTAAAGGATGCCATCCTGGAACCGAAGATGGGCGAATGGGTCGACTTCAGCCAACCCCGTAAGTACACCGTTATCTCGGGTAACCGGAAGGTACAGAAGACCTATACGATTACTGTAAAGGTACAAGGCGAATAAATAAGATGAATATAAACTTAAAAGCATTTACAAGTATGAAACTATATAAATATGTCATGCTGGTTGCCTGTGCGGGTTTCTGTTTTTCTTGCAGTAACGACGACGAGTCTAACATGAAGAACGACCTGATCAAGAAAACAGTAGCTCCTGCCATTGCCGGTGAGAAAATAGAGTTTGCGTATGCCATGGGTGCCCAGGAAGGAAAGCTGAGCAAGGCCGAGGTAAGAGCCTCCATTGCCGGAGCTTCCGGAACCGGATTCGAGCTCTATTCGTGGGTAACCGCCAGAAATAACATCAGTTACAATGGCGCAAATTACACTGCAGGTGCCGATTTTCCCATCCGTTCTGTCAAGGAAGCATCAACCAACGGTGCTGTTTCGACTGCCACTATGGAAGATAAGATCGATGCGCACTACAACACGCCGTCAATCGCTCCGGGTACCAGCCAAACAGACTTGATCGCTGCCACCGTACGCTATGCCTACGTGGTTCCGGAAGAAGCCAAAGGAAAGAGCGTTTCTTTCCAATTCTCCAGCACCTCGACTACAGGAGCTACGGCTAGCTACAGCACGCCATCCTATCCTGTATCCAAGATGGACATGAAGCGTCTCATCGAGATGGTAAACGGAGACAGATGCTATTTCTCTATCGAGAATATGGCGGCTTACACCAAAGAAGAAGTGGCAGCACAGAACCTGGCCGGTAAGATAGACTTCATTTACATCTATCAGGCTACTGTGAACGGATTCGACTATAAGCACTCTTTCGTATCGCCTGGATCGGACGCCAAGTACATCCCCATCGCCAACATAGTTCCTGCCGGAAGCAGTAACAAGACGTTGATGGAGAAACGTGCCAATGTCAGGGATGCACAGTTGAAAGGCGCCACGCCCAACGTGTATATCGACGACATCGACTTCGAGACCCTGGACCTGAACGCAGCCATGGACTATGCGCTGAACTTTAGTGCCGACGATGGTGCTTTCATGAAGACAGCCGATGGCAAGTATGCTGCTTATGTATATGTGAATACGTTGACAGACGCGTCAAAAGGTATACAATTTAAGGTGAGCATCAAACGCTATCCCCTGAAATAATGAAGCGAAGAATCATTTCTCTCTTTATAGTCCTCACTACGTTGCTGCCAGTGGCAGCAACGTCTCATCCCAAGTCGGTCTACACAGACCGGCTTGTGGATTCTTATGCCGTTTACTTTACCCCGGAACAGTTCGATATCAAGACCGATGGCAGCATGGATGTTTCGGAACAGTTGCAAGCAGCACTGAACCAGGCCAAACGGCGGGAAATGGGAGGATGTGGCATTCTGTTCGTACCCGAAGGTACGTACCGGATCAGTAAAACCATCTGCATACCGTCTTGTGTACGCCTCATCGGTTATGGGGCCAAGAGACCGGTATTCGTGCTCGGCAAGTCATCGCCTGGGTTTCAGGGAACTGTTTTGAAGCAATCGGACGAGAAATATCTTTTCTGGTTTATCGGGGGAATGCATGAACCCGGTCGTACGCCCGGCGATGCCAACGCGGGAACTTTCTACAGCTCGTTTCTCAATGCCGATGTCCGGATAGAGGATGGCAATCCGGCGGCTGTGGCTTTCCGCGCTCACTTTGCCCAGCATTGTTCCATCTCCAATGTGACTATTCACACGGGCAAAGGATATGCCGGTATTGCCGATGCAGGCAATCACCTGGACAACGTAACGGTGTACGGGGGCGAATATGGCATCCGCACCGGTAAAGCAGCTCCGGGATGGCCCATTATGGTACTGAACTGCTCGTTCGACGGGCAACGGAAAGCTGCCATCCGTACCAACGAAGGCGGACTGACCATTGTCCGGATGAAAGCCAGCAATACACCCGTCGCTGTGGAGATCGAAGAAGGACGCCCCGACCGGCTCTTCATGGAGGATTGCCTGCTGGAGAACATCCGCCAGGCAGGAGTGATCCTGACCGACGCCAACAACGCAGCTACACAAATCAACTTACAGAATATCCAGTGCCGGAATGTACCGCTCTTCGCCCTCGAACGGGTGACCGGTCGGCAGACCACCGGCGACGGGAAGATGTACCGGGTGAACCGCTTCACCTACGGATTCAGCGTCGGCAGCCTGACGGACGAACCGCAGGTGGAACGCAGCGCCAGTGTGGAAGCGCTGAAAAGCATCGCCTGGCCGGATACGGCCGACACACCTTCGCTTCCGCCCGTTAGCCAATGGGTGAATATCCGCGACCTGGGAGCCAAAGGCGACGGGTTCAGCGACGACACGGAAGTGTTCAAGAAGGCGATAGAAGAGCATGCCAACATCTACATCCCGCAAGGATGGTACGTAGTAAAAGAACCGCTTGTGCTGAAGCAACAAACCAATCTCATCGCTCTGCATCCCGGCACTACAGTACTACTGACGCTCGGTGGAAACGCCGCTTTTAGCGGATTCGGTGCACCGCAAGCACAGATCACTACACCGCAAGGCGGAACGAACATCGTTTGCGGTCTGTTCCTCAACGCCGATGCGTACAACTACCGCGCCGTGAACTGTCAATGGATGGCGGGCGAACACTCGTATCTGTATGACGTGAAGTTTAGCGGACATGACAAGGAACGCTTCACCTTCAACGGACAAAGCGCTGCCAATCCGCTGGAAAAGCCGATGCGCGACGAACGAGATCTGCACAATGTCACCCTCCGTGCCTGGGACAACCAGCACTGGAGCCTCTGGATCACCAACGGCGGTGGTGGAACCTTCCGCGACTTGTGGACGGCCAATGAGTATAGCTCGGCCGGACTGTACGTCAGCAACACTTCCACACCGGGACGCATCTATGGCATGTCGTTGGAACATCACCTGCGCAACGAGGCCATCTTCCGCAATGTGTCCAACTGGCGGGTGTACGACTTCCAGTTTGAAGTGGAAGCCGAAGGCATCGACACGCAACCGCTCGACCTGATCAACTGCGAAAACATCACCTTCGCCAACTTCTACTCGTACCGCGTATCGCGGGTGCTGAAGCCCTACCCGTCGGCCATACGTACGTGGAACTGCCGCAACATAGAGTTCCTCAACGTGCACAACTATGCCCACTTCCGGGTGAAGTTTACCTCCAATGCCACGCTGTATGATGTCAACACCCGCCGCGAGGTACGTCAGTGGGAACTGGCACGCCTCCACCTCACCGGCGACGAGAGCCGCAAGTATCCGCTGACAGGCGAGCCGGGAAAGCTCGAAACACTGGCCACGGGGTTCGAGTTCATCGATGGATTGGCCAAAGACAGCAAGGGGAACATCTACTTCTGCGAGCACCGGATGCGGCGTATCTACCGCATCGAGGCCGGAACAGGAATCATCACGTCCATTGCCGATTTCCCGTGGAACATCGTGGCGCTGGCCTGTGACACGCAGGACAACCTCATCGCCGTGACGAAGTACATCGCCCAACCGGGCTACCAGAACGACGATACGCGTGATGGCAACCAGCCTCTCTTCGGATGGCGTGGCTCGGGCGGATTGTGGGGATTCACCTACATGCCGCGGCTCTTCTCCATCCACCCACAGGATGCCGATAACACTTTCGCCGTGCTTCCACTGGTGCCCATGAATGAGGCGCCGCAGCCGGCCCGTGTGTTCTACCCCTCCAACCGAAGCTCCTCGCAAGGGGAATACTACGGTGGCGGCAAGCCACGGCAATGCTTCGTTGCTCCGGACGGAGTGACGCTCATCCCGTATTACGAAGACTTGTTCCGTTGTTCGTCGCTCGTCGGCGCAGCCCCGGGACAGGATATCTATACGCTTGATGAGTATCACCAACGGAGTATCAAGAGCAAAGTGAATCCACGAGGCTTACTTACGGATTCTGCCGTATTCACCGACGGAGCCGACCGCGGAGTAACGACCGATGCCCAAGGAAACGTGTACATCACCAACGGCGAGGTATACGTCTACGACGGTAACGGACAACGCATCCGTACCATTGAAACACCCGAACGTCCGGTTTCTGTCCTGGTGGATGGTGACATGCTTTACATCACCGCCGTAAGTTCTTTGTACCGGTACAACTTGGGAAGAAAATAAGGAGGTACGAGGATATAAGATTTTCATGTTTGTAAATTCTCTTGAATATCTATTCCTCTTTTCCCAGTAACATGGGCTCCGAAGGTTTAGAACCTAAGGGTCGAAGGTTTAAAACCTAACCCCCGAAGGTTTTAAACCTTCGACCCTTAGGTTCTAAACCTTCGAGCGGTATGGCTACAGATATCTGTAAGGCACATAAGGCCGTATGGCAGAATAGGCAGAGAGGGAATGGCGATCCGTATCCTTTTTTTACCACCCCATCCCATTATTTGTCATAATACGGGCCCTGCGTCAGGGCACCTTTAGTCCGCCAGCCGTTGCAGATACTCCGCCAGGCTGTCCTTTTCGCCCAGCCCCAGTTTCTTACGCAGGCGGTAGCGACTGATCTCCACTCCCCGTAAAGAGATATTGAGCAACGGAGCAATCTCCTTCGACATCAGATTCATCTTGATATAGGCACAAAGCATCTTTTCCCGGCCATTCAAGTCGGGGAAGTGCTCGGACAGGTATTTGAAGAAGTCGTGGTGAATGATGTCGAACGTCGACTGGAAGGCCTGGAGGTCATCGTCGTGCTCGATGTTCGTGTCGATATGGCTGATCATCCGCAGATTCTTCCGGCGGATAGCAGGAAGGTTCTCCTCACTGATGGCATGTGAGATGCCGACCGCTTCCTTGCGGATCTCCTGCAGCATCTCGTTCTTGCGCAGAATGTTCATAGTAGTACGTATCAACTCTTCCGATTTGAACCGCAACTCGGTTTGCAGGTTCTCCTCTTTGAGGGAGTCGATGGTTTTGTCCTTCATTTCACTTTCTTGCTTGAAGACCTGTTTCTGCTGAGTAAGCTCTACCTCCTTCTGCCGGAGCAGCCGCTTGTTTTTCGCGATCAACCGGCGGTAAGCGTAGTAAATCACCAGAACCGCGAAGATGCTATACCATCCGTAGGCCCACCAGGAACGATACCAAGGCGGGAGTATCTCGAAGTCGAACGAAGAAATCACCGGTTCCTTGTTCCGGTCGGTAATGGTCTTTACCTCGAATGTATACTTCCCTTCTTTCAGATCAGTGTACTCCTTCATGCGGTTCTCACCATACTTACTCCACGCCTCATCACCCGAACCTATCAGGCGGCATGAGTAGTAGATGGCCATTTGATTGTCGTAGTTGTTCACACTATACTCTATCCGCAGGGAATTGCTCTTGTAAGGAATCGTCAGCGGACGGGGGGCATACTCGAAGCTGCGGCCATACACCAGCGAATCTTCGTTGTTGGTGAGATACACTTTCCTGATTTGCAGGTTCAACGGTGCCGGTTCGTTTACCCGGCGCCGGAAACGGAACAGGCAGAATCCCTCCTCGCTTCCTATCAGTGCCATCCGGTCATTGCACAACTGGATATGCTCGAAATCCTCTATCAGGAAGTCTTTCAGGAACGACTCGTGCTCGTATTTCTCGTACTTCTGTTCGGACACGTTGTAGCGCAGTAGCTTCAGCACGCCGCCGGTGGTGTACCATATATTATGGAACTCATCCTGCATCAGGTGGGTATAGGCTACCCGCCCGTCGAGCATCTCTTCGAGTTCAGTGTACGGGTCGAGCGAAGCTTTGATCTGGTTGTACCGGAACAATCCCTGCCGGGAGGCCACCACCACTTCGTTGTTTACTTTTGACACGTATACGTTGTCCCCTGCCGGAAGCCGGTCGCTGCTGTAACACTTCACACTCTCCGCCTTCTTCAGGTCGCTGGAGAGCACCATACGGTACAGCCCGCTCTCTTTATTGGCTACCCAGATGGCATCGGTCATCTCTTCCACGAACATCATCTTGGCCGAATACTCCGCCCCTTCTATCTTATGGGCTACTACCCAGTTTCCTTCTTCCTTCTTCAGTAGATAAAGCCCGTTGTACGTACCTGCCACCAACACATCCGGGCGGATGCTCAGGGGCTTGATGTCCCACACGCCCCGGATCCCCGGTATCCGGTACGTCCGGCTACCGTCGATCACCAGCAATGCGTTGGCTCCTCCGCAGAACAATTTCCGGTCGTACTCCCTCAAGGCCCACACCTGTCCCTCAGTGCCCGGTACGAACGATACCTCGACTTCCTTGTTCAGCTCCGTCGGATTTTCCGTCGCATACACTCCCTGGTTGGTCCCCAGATAGAGTTGGTTCTGATAGAAACATGAAGTATAACCGGAGCCGATGGCCGACTTGTTGCTGTAGAGAAAGAAAAGAGGAGAGTTGAGATGAATGCAGTCGATCCCGTTGTCCAGTCCCAGCCAGAGGTTTCTTTCCTGATCGAACGCCATGGAAAGTACTGACTTGTTTTGCAGGCCGTTGGCCAGCGATATCTTTTCTGCCCGGGCACGACCGGCATTCAGCAGCAGGACGCCGTCTTGTACCGAGCCCAGTGCCAGTAAAGAGTCCCGGATGGCAGCACAGAACAGTTGGTTGGACCGCAGGAACGGATCGGCTTCCGAGTGGTAGGTTTCCAGCTCCTTTCCGTCATAGGTAAACAGCCCGTTGAGACTCGACACCACCAACACCTTGTTCCCGAAAGGAAGCAGCCCCACTACCTTCGACCGGGTAGCGTCCGCCGTTTGGGGCAGCAGTGAGAACTCCTGCCCGTTCAGCATCCAGAGCCCCATCTCCGAAGTGATGTAGAACTTCCCTTGCACGATGCCCGAACAGGAAATCTCCTGCACGTGCTTCACCTGTTCCAACGTTCCGTTCTTTTCCAGGTAGAACACCGCCCGGTCCGACTGGAAATAGACCCGATCGTCGACGATATGTATCTTCCAGATATTGCCCACCGAGCGTTTGTCCAGGTTGTCGGACAGACAGACATACTTTAGTCCACCCAATCCATCGGGGACGAAGTAGCCGAATTGCCCCAATCCACCGACATAAATCCGTCCGTCGGCCGATGCTTTCACTGCCCGGGTCTTGGCATTTTCTATCAGGTAGGTATTCCACTCCGCCCCATCGAACTCGAGTAGTCCTTTGTTGTTGGCAAAGTACATCCAGCCGTTGGGATGTTGCTCTACCATCCAGTTCTGATTGGCCGCCTTGTAGGTGTGGCGTGTGTAGTTTGTCACGGAGCGTTGCCAGTATACATCGGCCTGGCAGGTCAAAGCCATGCATAGGAAGCAGGAAATAAGAAGGTGTTTCATATCTTAGATATTAATGGGCCAAATATACCATCTTTATTTAATATCAGGCTACATCAAGTCCGAAAAATAACGCTGGATGAGAAAGTCCGTTTTACATATTACTGCACTATCATTCAACAGTTTGTACGCACAAAAAGAAAACTATGATGTAGTCAATATCAATTGCTGTAAAGTCCGAGATGTAGTCAATTCTTTTTCGTTTTGCAAGAATACCGTACTTTTGCATCGTTACCGGACAAGACTAGTTATATACCGAAATAAATTAAGATCATGAAAAAACTCTTTACTGTGTTAGGGCTATTCTGCCTTACTTCGGCAGCATTTGCACAGTCTATCTGGGATCACTCCCATCTGCAACAAGTCAAACAATCGCTCACGCAGCCTCAGTATGCCATCGCCTACCGGGCGTTGATGGACGATGCCGACCGGAAACTGTCGACTACCCCTCTATCGGTCATGATGAAGGAAAAGACCCCGGCCAGCGGCAACAAGCACGACTACATGAGTCAGGCACGCTACTACTGGCCGGACCCCACGAAGCCGGACGGACGACCGTACATCTCCCGCGACGGGGAATCGAACCCGGAACTGGAAAAGCTGGACCGTGTACGCCTGGGCCGGATGGCCAACAACGTCACCGCCTGGTCGCTGGCCTATTACTTTAGCGGCGACGAGAAATATGCCCGCAAAGCGGCCGAGCAAATCCGGGTGTGGTTCCTGAATAAGGATACCCGGATGAACCCGCACCTCAACTACGCACAGATCGTACCGGGCGTGGATGGCGATCGCGGACGCTCCTACGGAGTCATCGACACGTACTCGTTCGTCGAGATGCTTGATGCCGTGCAACTGTTGGAACATTCCAAGAGCTTCACCGCTAAAGATTCGAAAGAACTCAAAGCCTGGTTTGGCCAACTGCTGAACTGGATACTGACCAGCGAGCAAGGCATAGAAGAAGGCCGCGCCAAGAACAATCACAGTGTGGCGTATGATGTACAGGTGGTATCGTTCGCCCTTTATGCCGGGAATAAGAAGATAGCCGAACAGCATATTCGTGAATTCCCCGAAAAACGTCTCTACAAACAGATCATGCCGGACGGCAGTCAGCCAGAAGAGCTTCGCCGTACCTTGGCGTTCGGTTATTCGGAGTTCAACCTCCAGCACATGATCGACATCTTTGTGATGGGACGTAAATTGGGCCTTTTCATCGACAACTCTACCTCGGCCGACGGGCGCAACTTCTACAAAGCCATGGACTTCCTCGCACCCTACGCAGGCAAAGAGGTTACTACATGGCCCTATCAGCAGATCGGCGAATGGGACTATAAACAACAAGAGTTCTGCAAGGACCTGTACCGGGCCTATCAGCTCAATCCCGCCCGTACCGACTACCTGCAACTCTACAATCAGAACCGCCGGGTGGAATACAACGACCGTTTCTTCCTGCTCTACGTGCAGCCGAACGAGATAGAGAATGCTTACGCCTTTGCCACCGAACAGTTGCAATTTGCTATGCAGTGTACCGACGATGCCAAGGCGAAAGCCACCAATAAGAAGCTGGTCAGCCCGCGTACCGTGGAGAAAGACGGCAACCTGCGCCTGGTGCAACCGCGCGACTGGTGTTCGGGTTTCTTCCCCGGCTCCTTGTGGCAGATGTATGCTTTCAACCAATCGGACTACTGGCGCCAGCAAGCCATCAGCTACACTTGGCCCATTGAAGAGGTCAAGTGGCACAAAGGCACACACGACCTCGGCTTCATGATCTACAACTCCTTCGGCAAAGCATACCAGCTCACCGGCGAACGCTCGTACAAGGATGTCGCCCTGCAAGCCGCCCGTACGCTCATCACCCGTTACAACGACCAGGTGGGGTGCCTCCGTTCCTGGGATCACAACCGTGATAAGTGGGACTTCCCGGTCATCATCGATAATATGATCAACCTGGAACTGCTGTTCTGGGCTACCCAGGAGACAGGCGATCCTACGTACTGGAACATCGCAGTGAAGCATGCCAACACCACGATGAAGAATCACTTCCGCAGCGATTGCTCCACCTACCACGTGGTAGATTATGTGCCCACCACCGGCGAGGTACGCATGAAGTGTACCCACCAAGGCATTGCCGACGAATCGTTCTGGAGCCGAGGACAAGGCTGGGGACTGTACGGCTACACCATGTGCTACCGCTTCACGAAGGATCCGGCCTACTTGAAACAAGCCGAGGCCATCGCCCGGTTCTTCTTCAGCCTGCCCGACCTGCCGGAAGACCTCATTCCTTACTGGGACATGAAGGATCCCAACATACCCAACAGCCCGCGCGATGCTTCGGCAGCAGCCGTCATGGCCTCGGCCCTGTACGAGCTATCCACCTTTGCCGCACCGACCGACGGACAACGGTATAAAGCCATCGCTGACCAGATCGTGAGCAATCTTTACCGTCACTATCAGGCCGAGCCGGTAACCATGCAAGGTTTCCTCCTGCTCCATTCTACCGGCAACTATCCGGCCAAGGACGAGATCGATGTACCCATCAGCTATGCCGACTATTATTACCTGGAGGCACTGGCGCGCAAAGCACAATTGGAAAAATAATGAAACGAATCATTCTCTTCTTCACCTTAATGGTCTGTAGTCTCTTCGCAATGGAGCTACAGGCCATTGTACCCTCTACACAGAAGACACGACTGAACGAGGGTTGGGAATTTATCCGCCAGGACATGGCGACGGTATGGGAAGTCATGCGTCCGGCCCGCGAGGGACAGCCGGAGATTGTTCCGCTCTGGACACCGGTGACCTTGCCGCATTGCTTCAATGCCGAGGATGCCGTGGATCCGGACGTAAACTACTACCAGGGAGCCGGGTGGTACAAAACCTTCCTTTCCATCGACAATCCGCACCCCGACGGACGGGTATTGCTCGACTTCGAAGGAGCCGGACAGAAGACGCAGGTCTATGTGTATACCACGTTGGTAGGCAGTCATGTAGGGGGATACGACGGCTGGAAGGTGGATATCACCGACGCCGTGCAAGCATTCGCACAAACGGAGGTATGCCGCACCCGCTTCGGTGGGAAGATACCCGTCGCTGTACGTTGCGACAACAGCCGCGATGTGGAGATGATTCCGTCGGACATGTCAGACTTCAACCTATACGGCGGACTGTACCGATATGTCAACCTGGTATATGTACCCGCTGTGTCATTGGAGTGCATCCAGATCGATGCCTCCGTCGATGAAAAGGGAAAAAACGGATCGCTCCGCATCACGACCTCCCTTTACCGGCCGGAGCAAGCAGAAGCCGACGCTTCGCTCACCCTCACGGTGAAGGACCCGGCAGGTAAGTCAGTGTACACCCACCGCTTCACCGACCTGAGCGAAACTTCGCTCTCTACCAACGACATTCAACTCAAAAAACCGTTCCTGTGGCATCCGGACCGTCCGCAACTCTATACCTGCGAGTTGACCCTGGAAGTCAATGGGCAGACGCAACAAACCGTCGACCGCTTCGGCTTCCGACATTTCGAGTTCCGGGAGAAAGGACCGTTCTTCCTCAACGGGGAGCGGTTGCTGCTCCGCGGTACGCACCGGCACGAAGACCATGCCGGGGTAGCCGCCGCCCTCACCGAGGAGATGATGATACAGGAGATGAAGCAGATCAAGGCGATGGGTGCCAACTTCATCCGGCTGGGGCATTACCAGCAGTCGGACATCGTCCTCGACCTCTGCGATGAGCTGGGTATCCTGGTGTGGGAAGAGATTCCCTGGTGCCGGGGCGGCTTGGGAGGCGACACCTACAAAGAGCAGGCCCGCCGCATGCTCACCAACATGATAGCCCAGCATCGCAACCACCCGTCGGTGATCCTGTGGGGCATGGGCAATGAGAACGACTGGCCGGGCGACTTCGACACCTTCGATAAGGAAGCCATCCGCGCCTTTATGAAGGAACTACACGACCTATCGCACCAACTGGACGACAGCCGCCTCACCGCCATCCGACGCTGTGAGTTCTGCAAGGACATCATCGACGTCTACTCGCCCAGCATCTGGGCAGGCTGGTATAGCCGCGCTTTCCGGGACTATGCCGAGATGGAAACGGCCGGTATGCAAGGCACCACCCGCTTCCTGCATGCCGAATGGGGAGGCGATAGCCATGCCCGCCGTCACAATGAGGGCAACTTCGATGAAGTGAGCAACGCCGCCCGGACGGGCGACTGGTCCGAATCGTACATCGTCCGCCTGTTCGACTGGCACTTGAAGGAGCAAGAGAACATGCCCTGGCTCACCGGAGCGGCCTTCTGGACGTTCAAAGACTTCTCCACCCCGCTCCGCCCGGAGAACCCCGTTCCGTATGTAAACCAAAAGGGAGTGGTGGAACGCGACGGTACGCCGAAGGAAAGCTACTACGTGTTCCAGTCGTACTGGAGCCGGGAACCGATGGTGCATATCTACGGACACTCGTGGCCGGTACGTTGGGGCAAGGCCGGGGAGAAGAAAGAGGTACTGGTTTATTCCAACTGCCCGGAGGTGGAACTCTTTGTCAACGGTGTGTCGCAAGGCCGGAAGAAACGGAACTCGCAGAACTACCCCGCGGCCGGGTTCCACTGGGAAGTACTCTATCAGGAGGGCGACAACCGGATCGAGGCAGTAGCTACTGCGAAGTCTCCCGCCGGTAAACCGGTGGTACTGACCGATGAAATGGGGCAAAAATACCAGAAAGCCGCCTGGGGCAAGGAAGCACAAGTCGTACTGACCCAAACCCCCATCGACGAGCACACCGTGCTGGTACAGGCCGAACTCCGAGATGCCAATGGCGTTCCTTGCCTCGACTCGCAGGCCTACATCGAGTTTCAGGTTATCGGGGACGGCGAGTTGGTACAGAACCAGGGCACCTCCACCGGCGCGCGCAAGCTGCAAGCTTATAACGGGCGGGCTTGCATCAAAGTAGCCCGCAAAACACTGTCGGAACAAGAAAAAGACAAGTTGTCCGTGCACGCGCACATTTTGGCACGTTCCCATACACTCTCTTCCGATTTATTGACTATATTTGCCGACAAGTAATCAATCTAATTCTAAATTAATAATATGGCAAACTTATTTTGTATCACGGATAAAGTCGTGGTTATCACCGGCGGAGCCGGAATTCTGGGTAGAGGCATTGCCGGTTACCTGGCAGGCGAAGGCGCCAAGGTTGTGATTCTTGATAGAGACGAAAACGCCGGACAGGCAGTTGTAGCAGAGATCAAAGCCAACGGCGGCGAAGCCTGCTTCTTCACCACCGATGTGATGAACAAGGAAGTGCTGGAACAGAACCGCGCAGCTATCCTCGCCACCTATGGCCGTCTGGATGTACTGCTGAACGCTGCCGGCGGCAACATGCCGGGCGCTACCATCGGTCCGGATCAAACCATCTTCGACCTGCAGGTAGATGCTTTCCGCAAGGTGCTCGACCTGAACTTACTAGGTACAGTACTCCCCACACAAGTATTCCTCCAACCGATGGTGGAACAGAAGTCGGGCTGTGTAGTCAACTTCT
The DNA here is from genome assembly GCA_031554505.1 of Bacteroides sp. Classification (GTDB taxonomy): domain Bacteria; phylum Bacteroidota; class Bacteroidia; order Bacteroidales; family Bacteroidaceae; genus Bacteroides. The sequence continues at coordinate 30,631 of JAVBVI010000001.1, forward strand.
CGTCTATGTCTTCCTTCCGCCCGCTGACCCGCGTAGCCGGATACGGCGCTGCCAAGGCAGGTGTGTCCAACTTCACCAAGTACATGGCCGTAGAAGTAGGCAAGAAGTTTGGCGAAGGTATCCGTGTGAACGCCATCGCTCCGGGATTCTTTCTGACCAACCAGAATCGCTCGCTCCTCACCAACCCGGACGGAACATGGACGCCGCGCGGCGAAGATGTGATCCGCCAGACTCCGTACGGACGTATGGGACGACCGGAAGAGCTCTTCGGAACGATTCACTACCTCATCAGCGAAGCTTCCAGCTTTGTCACCGGTACGGTAGCCATCGTCGACGGTGGATTCGAATGTTTTTCATTGTAAACCTCTTAATTATTCTATCATCATGTATTTATGCGAACAAACCTGGCGCTGGTACGGACCCAATGATCCGGTCAGCCTGTGGGACGTGAAACAAGCCGGAGCTACCGGCGTGGTCACCGCCCTGCACCACATCCCTAACGGCCAACCCTGGACGGTAGAGGAAATCATGAAACGGAAAGAACTCGTCGAATCGGTCGGCCTCCGCTGGTCGGTCGTGGAAAGCGTGCCTGTGCACGAGCATATCAAGACGCAGACGGGCGACTTCCAACTCTATATCGACAACTATAAGGAAAGCCTCCGCAACTTAGGCAAATGCGGTATCGACATTGTGACATACAACTTCATGCCCGTGCTCGATTGGACCCGTACCGACCTGGCTTACGAACTGCCCGACGGTTCGCGCGCCCTCCGCTTCGAGCGGGCTGCTTTCCTGGCGTTCGACCTCTTCCTCTTGAAGCGTCCCGGCGCCGAAGCCGACTATACCGCCGAAGAGAAAGCCAAGGCCCGCGCCCGCTTCGAGCAGATGACCGAAGCCGACAAACAACTCCTGGTGCGCAACATGATTGCCGGCCTGCCTGGCTCGGAAGAGAGCTTCACCCTGGAGCAGTTCCAACGCGAGCTGGACCGCTACGCCGACATCACCCCCGAGAAGCTCCGTGCCAACCTGGTGTACTTCCTGCAAGAGATAGCTCCCGTGGCCGACGAAGCCGGTGTGAAACTGGTAATCCATCCGGACGATCCTCCTTATACCATCCTCGGCCTGCCACGTATCCTGAGCACGGCCGAAGATTTCCAGGCACTCATCGACGCCGTGCCCAATGTTTCCAACGGCCTCTGTCTCTGCACCGGTTCTTTCGGTGTGAGCAGCGCCAACGACCTGGAAGGCATGATGCGCCGCTTTGGCGACCGGGTGAACTTCGTACACTTCCGCAGCACGCAGCGCGACGCCGAAGGTAACTTCTACGAAGCCAACCACCTGGAAGGCGACGTAGACATGTACCACGTGATGAAAGCCTTCCTCGAATTGCAACAACGCCGCCAGGCATCCATCGCCATGCGTCCCGACCACGGGCACCAGATGGTGGACGACCTGAAGAAGAAGACCAACCCCGGTTACTCCTGCATCGGCCGCCTGCGCGGACTGGCCGAACTGCGCGGACTGGAGATGGGTATCGCCAAGTCGATGGGCGAATAAGTTCACAGCACGAGCGATCAACAACAAGCTGCCCCTCTTTGCACATGCAAGGAGGGGCAGCTTTCTTTTATTCGAACAATTTATCCGCCAGATGCTTGCGGAAGGCGGCAGGCGAGAGACCGTACCGGCTACTGAACTGCCGACGGAAGGTGCGCGACGTACCGAATCCCGTCTTCTCGGCTACCTCGGTGATGGTGAGGTCCGTGCCGTGTAGTAGCGAGAGGGCCTCTTGCATCCGCATCTGGTTGACGTACTCGGTGAACGAGGTGCCGAAGCTTTCCTGAAACACGGACACGAACCGATTCTTCCCTACCCCCAGGCGGGCAATGACATGCCCGCGGGTGAGCATAGGGTCACGGTATAGCTTCTCCTCCACAATGAGTTGGTGGATGGCTACGCGGAGAGTGGTGTTTCTTGTTTCCATGTGGGGAGTATGGTCAATGAGCTGTTTCGCAGGTAGTAGTACTTCCATTGCCAATGAGGCCCTGGCCAACACTATTTTTCTCGGCTGTTCCGCTGTTTGTATTGCAAGTTTTAACCTCTCCTGCAGTAATATCTCCGACTAAAGATCCCACCTTAGTATTTGTAAGATTTGATGCTACTGTTACTTTTACTCTCCCTGCATTGTAAGAGCTCTCAACAATACCAGAACTATCATTCAACCAACCTATCAAACCACCTATAAATCCGTAATTTGCCCCGGTAAATATACCAGTAATATCCCCTAGGTTGCGATTATTCGTCAGAGGGCCTTTACCAACACCTACTATCCCACCACAATACATAGTTGAGCATCCTTCAAACTGAAGATTCCCTTCATTCAGGCAATCTTTCACAACAGAAGAAGCATCAACATTAGCGATCCACCCGCCTATACCACCCAGATAACCAGTTTTGCCAGATGTAATGGTAATATCGGCCTTATTGGTACATCGGCTCACTGCTACATTTGATAAATCACCAACAATACCCCCAACATAAAGGGAGAAAGTAGACCCGCCGTTTATGCTCCCATTGAATACACAGTCACTGACCTCACCACTAGCAACCCCAGCAATACCTCCTACTATAATAGAATTTGTAGTAGAGGTATGAGTAATGATTATGGCCCCGGACATGGTATTATTCGTTAATTTTCCCATACTAACACTTCCTGCAATTCCACCTATATATCTTATGGTTTCACCAGTATAGGTGATATCGGCAGCCACATGAAGATTATGAATTTCTCCAAAGAAAATATTCCCAAAGAAACCCAAATAAGAACCAGGTACTGAGGAAGCTTTCAAAGCCCCACTGATGGTATGGCCACCACCATCGAAAAAACCCCGGAATGGCTTATCAGAGATTCCTATGGGTATCCACTCATCGGCGGTAACATGGATATCTGTGGCTAGTTTAAAATATTCGTAATAGTAACTAGTTCCCCCGGCTACATTATCCACCAATTTCTTCAACTGCTTGGCGTTCTGTATCAGGTAAGGATTGTCCGCGCTTCCCGCTCCATCAAAGTCCACTGCTGTGATACCAGTATAGAACAACCGCGGGTCGTTATTAGCAGGAGTGGTATCGACATCGGCCAGAGCCAATGTACCGACATTGTACACTTTCCCTGCCTGAATGCTTTGTCCGGAAGCACCAACGGTGATCGGGGTCGAAGTCTGGTGCAAAGTGCCAGGGTCAGTGGTGACATCTTCCTTAAATAGGGTGGAGAAGTACAGTTTATTACCCGCTTTGAGTGTACTGCCAAATACCGCCAAATAAGCGGTAACTTCGCCATCCATGGTGCCGGAGAAAGTTAGTGTGAGGCTCTTACCCATCTGTGCATCTGTGTCGTCGGCCAGATTCTTCACCACCGCAATCTCCTCGTCCTTTTCCACAGCCATAGTCAGACTTTGCAGGATGTAGCCAGCCTTCTGAGGAACGATAATGCGCAGAACGGCTACTTGGTTCTTAAAGACAATGGGAGCACCCAGGTCGGTAATGCCTCGGGCCACCATGAGGTTGTAGTCGGCCAAGTGCGAGGTGCTGGTGTTGCCTTCTTGTTGCTGACCCAGCAGGCTCATCACGGCATCGGTCTGAAATTCGGAGGCTTTGTGGGCGGGATAGAGCGCCAGGTAGGTAGTAGCGCCATGAGCTGCCGGAGGCTCCGTACCGGTGAATTCGGCTTTTGTAGGGTCGGCATCAATATTGTCTATCGTATAGACTGTACCCAAACCTCCTTTGTAAAGCTTAAAGGCATCCGTGCCGGTCCACCCCAAAGCAATGGTATTGGTACCGTCGTCATAGGTATGCGTCATGCGAGTCAAAGCGTCGCCGTTTGTAGCGGTCAGCGTGATCAACTTACCCGGGGTAATAGGTGCCGGGGTAGGTTCCAGTTCGGTTTGCGAGCAAGCAGTGGCCAGCAAGGTGGCTACCAACAGGGGCAGCAGGGGAGCGTGATGGTATTTTGTCTTCATAAGTATCAATCTTCAAAGGTGAGTATGTCGTTAATTAAATCGCCCAGGTCACTGTCGAACTGAGGAGATTTCATGCTTCCAGTCTGGCCGTTGCCGGCCGGATCCCAATTGCCACTTTCATAACCGGTGACACTTCCCACCATTACGCCATGTTCGTGCTCCATCACTATCACTTCGATAGCGGGGCATTGATACGGTACTTTCTTTTTCATACGCTTTTAGTTATAAGATTGAACGGATTTTGATTCTGCCACAAATGTAAAGTTACATGCCCAAAGCCAGCGGACACATTGTCACAAAAAGCGGACATCTTGTCCAAATTGCGAAAAAAGCCCTATTTATCGGGGTTTTCTGGCAGAAAGGGGAGGAAATAGACCGGTGGTAAGGGGAACTGTTTCAGTGGCTACGGAGTAGCCCGAAGTTTCAAGGCACGAAACACTTTGTTTCAGTTGATGAAACAGAGTGTTTCATGCCTTGAAACAGAGTGTTCCCGGCGATGAAACTCGCTGTTCGCGAGTAGGGAACACCGCGTTTGCAAGTAGGAACAACCGGTTTTGCTTCTCGGAAACAGAAGGTTTCCAGGAAGCAAAATGGAAGGTGGTGGTAACAAATTGAAACCGGATAGCTATGTTTTCCGGGCGGAAGTTACTTCTGCAACCGCCGGTAGTCGGCAGGCGACATGCCGTACTTGTCGTTGAACTGCCGCCGCAGGGTGCGGGCCGTGCCGAAGCCGGACTGCAGGGAGATTTCTTCAACGCTCAGGTCGGCCCGAGCCAAAAGGGAGAGGGCTTCCTTGAGGCGCAGATTAGTGATGTACTCGTTGAACGACATGCCGAAACACTCCTGGAAGGCGTCGATAAAGAGGTTCTTGTTGGTTCCCAGCCGGGCGATGACGTCGTCGCGGGTCAGGGTGGGGTCCAGATAGAGTTTGTCTTTCAGGATCAGTTCACGTATCTGAAGGCAGAGCTTGTCCTTCCGGTTCTCGGGGCAGTCGCTTTCCGGCTCGCCGGGTTCGGGGAGAGTGGGTTGCACGAAGGTGGTGCGTGCCAGCACTTCCTGTATCTGCCGCTCCTGCTGCTCCGTCAACTCTCCGATTTGCGCGGCAAGGATGCGGTTCTTGCGCGTCACCTTACGGCTGTAGTATATCCAGATGCCCAGGACGACGGCCAGCAGGCAGCAAGTACCGAGGGCGGAGAGGAAATACAGGTGGGTGCGTTCCTTCTCGGTGATGTGGCGGTCCACCTCGTATTGAGTACGGAGATCGTCGAGTTGCAGCATAACCCCAAGACTGGAGATGGAATCTTTCAACTGCTGCGACCGGGTGAACAGGGTGAGGGCTTCTTCGCCTCGTCCGGTACGGCAAAGGATCGACGCTTTCTCTTCCAAGGCGCTAATCTTCATCATCGGGTCCTTGTCGGCCAGCGTCACCTCGAGCAGCGGGAGAGCTTCGGCGTATTGTTTCTGCGAGGAGAGTATGGAGGCCCGGACGTAGGAACGGAAGGCGGCATTCTCCAGACCGTTGTACGAAACGGAGAGGGAGTCGGACTTTTGCAGAAAATGGGCTGCCCGGTCGGCATCGCCGAGTTGGCTGTACACGTAGGCAGTGACGAAATAGAACTGTTTCCAGTCGAACTCATTGTATCGTTCTTCGGCTTGGTCGTATTTCCGGAGCCACTCTTCCCACAAGGATAGCAGTTCCAACGCCTCGCTGCCCCGCTTCTGTTGAAGCAGTACATCCACCCAGCCGAGGTAGCAAGCGGTACCTTGTTTGAAATGGGGCGATTCCTTGTCTTGCAGAGCCAGGCATTCGCGGTAGCAGGCTTCGGCTTCGGAGAATCTCCGCAAACTGCAATACGTCTCGCCCATGCGGAGCAGTGCCATGGCCTCGCCGGCCGGATGCCGGCGCTCCTTGGCTGCCTGATAGACGGCCTTGGCTTCGCTAAGAGATTCGCCCAACCGTCCCATCTCGTAGAGAGCGAACAGGCGGGAGTTTTGCATGCTATAGTATTTTTCGTCACACGCATCATGCGCTTCACAGAAGGCAAGTACATCCCCTACCCGTTCCAGAAAGGCGTCGTAGTGTTGGCGGTTGACCAGGATACCAAGCGTCAGGAGCATGACGCGACGTTGCAGTTGGGCATTGTCTTGCCTGACGGCTTCCTTCTCCCACGCATCGAAGATAGGGAGGATGACCTCCACATCGGTTTCATTGAAGAAGAGTTGTTCGCCCAGCACTTCGTAGGCATCCAGCCGGGCTTGCCCGGCGAGCGTGGGGATCGCCTTCAGTAAAGAATCTTTCTTTACCTGGTAGTTTTGTGCAAGACTCTGTGAAGTGGATACAAAGACGAGTACAAACAGGAATACAAGTAGACGGGCCGTGCGTTTCATATTTATATTTTTTGACAGTGAATACGGCAAATATAAAAGAAAAGTCTGAAAGCCCTCGCATAAAGCGAAGACTTTCAGACTTTAAAGGACGAATTGTCCGGTCTGCTAATTATTTCAATTCAAACGGAACAATTCCTTTAATGTCGGTAGCCGAAGCACCGATCACGGCTTCGAACTTACCCGGCTCGGCTACCCAAGCTCCCTTCGTATCGTCGTAGAAGCTAAGTGCTGCCTGGTCGACGGTGAAGGTTACGATCTTTTCTTCGCCCGGAGCCAGCCTCACCTTGCTGAAACCTTTCAGTTCCTTGATGGGGCGTGGCAGTGACGACTTCTTGTCGCTCACGTAGAGCTGTACTACTTCCTGGCCTTCACGGGCTCCGGTGTTCTTCACACTGACCGATACGGTGAGTACTTCGCCGGTTCCGATGATCTTCTTGTCGGCAGTGGCTTTCCCATACGCAAAGGTGGTGTAGCTCAGACCGTGTCCGAAGGGGAAGAGGGGTTTCACCTTCTTCTGCTTGTCGGCCCAACGGTAACCCACGAAGATACTTTCGTTGTACTTCACGTTGATGCTGTCGCCGGGATACTCGCCCAGTGCATGTGCACTGTTGTCCTCCAGACGAACGGGGAAGGTGAAAGGCAGCTTGCCCGAAGGGTTCACGTCGCCGAAGAGGATGGAGGCCAGGGCGTTACCAGCTTCAGTACCGCTGAACCAAGCTTCGACAATGGAAGGCACTTCGTTGACCCAGGGCATAGCCACAGCGTTACCGCTGATGATAACTACAACTGTATGGGGGTTGGCTTTGGCCAGTTCAGAGATCAGGGCGTCCTGACCGTACGGCAAGCCGAGAGAGGCGCGGTCGTTGCCTTCGCAGTCCTGACCGTCGTTCTTATTCAAACCACCGATGAAGAGTACCACGTCGGCTTCCCGGGCGGCAGCTACCGCTTCGGCACGAAGCGATACGGGGTCGAATGTCTTGGCAGCAGCTTTGGCTCCCTTTACATCTTGCTCGGCTACTGCGGGCGAGGCATAACCGGTGACATATTTCACTTCGGCAGCCGAACCTACCCGTTTCTGGATACCTTCCAGCGGCGATACTTCGTACATGGCTTTCAGGGAAGACGAACCTCCACCGATGGTCAGACGCTTGGTCGCATTCTCGCCTACCACGAGGATCTTCTTCACATTCTTCACGTCTACCGGAAGTACGCTACGGTTGTTTTGCAGCAACACGATACCGGCTTGTGCTATCTGGCGACCGGCCAATGCATGTTCTTGGGTTGCGAACGAACCGTACGGACGATTCGGCGCCATGTTGGTACGAAACACCAGGCGAAGGATACGACGTACCTTGTCGTCCAGTTCCTTGGTGCCTACTTCGCCGTCTTTGATCATCTTGAGGTATGGCAGTGCGAGGTAGTAGTTATCGTAGGCATTGCTGGCTCCCCAGTTCAGACCATTGGTCCAGCTTCCGAACTCCATGTCGAGACCGTTGTAGATGGACTGCTTCGTATCGTGCACTCCACCCCAGTCGGATACTACCACACCGTCGAAACCCCAGTCGCGTTTCAGGATGTCGTTGAGCAAGTACTGGTTGTGGCAGGCGTGTTCGCCTTTGTATTGGTTGTACGATCCCATGATGGCCCAGGCTCCACCTTCCTGCACGGAAGCCTTGAAGGCGGGCAAGTAGATTTCGTACAGAGCGCGGTCGTCTACTTCGACGTTGATGTGTCCGCGCCAGATTTCCTGGTTGTTGAGCGCGTAGTGCTTCACACAGGCGGCGACACCGTTCTTCTGTACCTCTTTAATATAAGGTACTACCATCTTCGAAGCCAGGTACGGGTCTTCGCCCATGTACTCGAAGTTACGTCCGTTGAGCGGTGTGCGGTAGATATTCACACCCGGGCCGAGCAGCACGTTCTTGTTGCGGTAACGGGCTTCTTCGCCGATGCTCTTTCCGTAGAGGGCCGACATCTCGGTGTCCCACGACGCAGCCAGGGCAGTGAGTGCCGGGAAAGCCATACAAGAATCGTTGGTCCAGTTGGCACCGTACCACTCGTCCCACAACACTTCGGCACGTATACCGTGCGGGCCGTCGGTCATCCAGTTTTCGGGAATACCCAGGCGGGGTACTCCCGGTGAGCTAAATTTGGACTGAGCGTGGAGCATAGCCACTTTCTCCTCCACGGTCATGCGCTTCAACGCATCTTCCACTCTTTCTTCGATAGGTTTCTTCGCGTCCAGGTAAGCCGGTACTTGTGCCACGGCGGGCAGTACGGCGAGCGATAGTCCTAAAAACAAGGCTTTTACTTTCATCTGTTCCTATTTATATTACTTATTATGAATAACAATTTATTGAGGGAATTGATCATCCTTATTTCATGCCGAGGGCGTTGATGTAGCCTTCCTGTACCACACAGTTCTTGAACTGGCAAGCTTCGATGAAGTCCATCAATACCTTGCGAGAGAGAGCCTGGTCGGGACGAGCCTCGCGGATTTCTTTGTATGTGCTGCGCGGTACTTCGGAGAAGTTTACGATGGTAGCCCAGTTTTCCGGCGGGGTGATACCGACGAACGAGGAACCGTCCATCTTCTTGTACGGCCAGAAGGTATAGCCGATGTTGCTCTCTTTCATAGCCTGGCAGAAGTCGGCCATCCATTCGTTGGAGTTATGCCCTATCTCGCCCATGTACAGCGGCAGGTTGACGCTATCACGGAACTGGATGAAGTTACTGATGGCTTCTTTCGTAGCATCGCCTCCGTAGCGGTGGCAGGTGTACATGATCTTGTCATCGAACTTCGAGTCCTTGAACGGCTTGAAGTTGCCATTCCATTGCGAGCCACCCAACAGGATGATGTGGTTCTGGTCGACTTCACGGATGGCAGCTACGCCCATCTTATAAATATCTTCGAGCTTACCGTTGAGTTCGTCTACGTTGGGAAAGTAAGGAGCGATGGGTTCGTTGAAGAGTTCGTAACCGAGGATGATCGGTTCGTTCTTGTAGTAATCGGCAATTTTACGCCAAACGTCGCAGTAGAGTTTCTGGCTGGCGGCGCTTTCGAAGAGCCAGGGGTAGCCGTAGCTGTCGTCGATGTTATCGCCGGTCTGTCCGCCCGGAGCATCGTGCATGTCGAGGATGAGGTACATGCCCTCGGCACGACACCATTTCACGACAGAATCCACGCGGGCAAAACCGTCCTGGGCGACGGTGAGTCCCATATAGTCCTCGTCGGTAAAGAGTTTGTAGTGGAACGGCAGACGGATGGTGTTAGAGCCGGTGCTCTTGATGAACTTGATGTCCTCATAGGTGATGTAGTTGTCCTTGAACGCTTTCCAGAATTCGTCGGTAAAGTCGGGGCCAACAAGTTCGCGGAGCATCTCGTCGATGAAGCGCCCGGAGTTAGTCTTATTGAACCGGAACATGTATCCCTCGGGATTGAGCCAGTTGCCCAGGTTGGTTCCCATAATGAAGAGTTTAGAGCCATCGGGTTGGATGAGGTCGGCTCCGTTGATGGTGATAAACTGGCCTGCATCGGCTTTCGATGATCCATTGGACTGTGCTGTACATGCGGTGCACAAGAACAAGCTACTTAGAATAAAATAAATGAAATGTTTCATGATTAGTGATAGATAAGAGTTATATGACTGTTATTTCTTCCAACGGTAGGAGACTACTGCCTTGCCGGGTACCTCGTAGGCGAAACGGTGTTTGCCGTCGTTCACGGTGATTGTCCTGGCATCGACCGATTCGTTCAATACCACAAAGGCATACGTACCGTCGGTGTTCTCGAAAGCCGAGTACATAAGTCCGGCATCCGCCTCGTTCTTGAAACCAATGCGAACCGCTCCCGGTTTCACGACTGCCGACATGTGCGCCATGATGTAGTAATGTGAGTTGCGCGTGATAGTTTTGTAATCCGAGTTATCAATATCCACAGCTCCGTAGCAGGTACGGCAACCACCTTCACGGTTCGGTGCCCGGTCGTTGTCAAGCATCAGGTTCCAGGCGATAGAGCCTCTGCACCAGTTATTCACGGTTCCGAGTGCTACTTCGCGCATGTCTTCTATCAAGCGTGATGCCAGATTGCGTCCGTTGTTCCAGGTACCGATGGATGTTTCGGTGAATACCAGTTCCTTTTTCGGATTAGCGTCGTGTATCTTGTTCAACTCTCTGCGGTTGCCACCGTAGTTGTGGTAGGCAGCTCCTGCCAGGTATTGGCTGGCATCGGCATCCTGGTAGATATTGAGCGGATAGCTCTGCTGATCGGGCATGTTGTCATAATTGTAATTATGGTCGAACGCGTAAATCTTTGTGGTGAGTCCGGCAGCCTTCATTTTCGGCCCCAGAGCGCTCTTCACAAATTCCCGTTGTTCGTCCCAGCCCATAAACAGGGAGGCCGAGTTGCCGCGATTCAACGGTTCGTTTTGCACAGTGACGGAGTAGATATCAATGCCTTCTTTCTCAAAAGCCTGAATCCACTTCACGAAGTAAGTACCGTAATCGGAGTAGTAAGCAGGGTTCAGTTGACCGCTGGTCCATGAGTCGAAAGGTTGCAAACTGGTCAGGTTGTCCACCTTCATCCATTTGGGGCAGGTCCAGGGCGAGCCCATGATTTTGATCTGGGGATTGATGGCCAGGATTTCCTTTAAGATAGGAATCACGTAGTTCTTTTCTTCGCTCTGCAAAGCAAAGTTTTCAATGCCAGGAACGTCGCAGCAGGTGTATTCGCTCATGGAGAAGTCGGAACAACCGATAGATATACGGATGTAGCTGAAACCGTAACCGTCTTTGTGCGAGAAGGTTTCTTTCAGGAACTTCGTACGGTCTTCGGGCTTCATCAGCATCAGGTTGTAACAACTGGAGCCTGTTACGGCAGCACCGAAGCCATCAATCTCCTGGTATCGAACCGTAGGATCGAGTGTGATAGTAGTGGATGACGTGTTTTTCTTAACGCCGAAATCGACCGCAGTCAATGACAGGTCTTTGGATAAATTGGCTGTAGTGACCAGGGCACTGACGTCTTTAGGAGTTTTGGCGTCTACATCGTTGTCACAGCCTAACAGCATGGCAAAGCTTCCGGTCACCACTAAGAATATGTTTCTCACAATCATGGTACTTTTGTTTTTAAATAAATGAATAATCGAGATTGTAACTGTCCACCAAAAGTAAAGGATATGTTTGACTAAAAAACTTTAAGGGTATAAAAGGTGGATGGTCACATTTGATAATTCACTTATAATCAAATGTATAACAAAAATAAGACTATCTAAAAAAGTGGATAGTTTGTAATGGGATTAGCGGATAGTCCGGACGATTTCCTCAAAATCTTCGCGCGAAACAGCTGCTTTATTCTTTACCTTAGCGCGATAGTTATAAATGGTATTCACGGAATAACGAAGAAACTCAGCTATCTGCGAACTGTCGTTGATGCCCAAACGGATCAGGGCAAAGATACGTAACTCAGTATTGAGCAACTCACCTTTCTTCAGGACAATCTGCTCTTCCTCCTGCAAGAGAGCGTTGAACTTTTTCACAAAGTCGGGAAAGAGATGGAGGAAAGCAGTGTCGAAGTTGACAAGCAATTCCTGCAACTCCTTGTCGAGCGCCTCCTGCGAACGGGTCATCTTGAAGAGCTCGGCTGTCTGGTTGGCGGAGATCTTCTTGTTTACCATCCGGCGGTAGGCATCGAGCTTGTCTATGTAGGTGGAACAGAGCTTGATGAAACGGGCGATGTACTCCTCTTTGATCTGGTTGGACTCGGTCAGCTCGGCGTTGGTGGACTGGAGGCAGCCGTTCATCTCCTTCAGCTCCCCGTTGAGCGAACGAAGCTGCTCGTTGGCCGTCTGCAAGTGGTTCCGGGCGATGGAGAGGCGTTTCATCTGCCGGTAGATATACACCAACGCGGCCACAAGCAGCACCAGCAGGCCGGTGATGCACCAGAGGTAGAGTTCCAATTGGGTGTTTTGCTTCTCTATCAGGGCCTGGTAGGTCTTGTCGATGAGCGACAGGATATCGGCGCTCTGCCAGCTGCGCAGACGGGCGTTGTAGAACTTGGTCTCGTCCCACGAGAAGCGAATGTAGCGGTAAGCCCGCTCCACGTCGCCCTCTTCGTACAGAATCTGGGCCAGCCTCCAGAGCGAAGCATGGTCCTTGATGGCCGACCGGATATCGGAGATGGCCGAGAGGGCGAGGTAGTTCTTTTCGTTCTCCACATCGCCGCCACCCTTGAAGAGAAGCGAGCGGTAGAAAGCCACATAGGCATACTCGGGCGTACCGAAAACACTCTTGCCGAACCGGCGGTCGTTCATCTGCAACGCCTCATCGAACTTTCCCTGACCGCGCAAGCTGCTCTCCTGCAGCTCCAGCATCTGATCCGAGGCGGGGTCCAGCACCCGGTACAGGGAGTCCTTATAGGTATTAGAGATGCGCTCGTAGCGGCGACGCATCCCGGGGTCCTGCGTGTAGAAACCCATTTCGCTATAAGCATGGTCATAGCAGCTATAATAGCGAACCAGCAAGTCGCTGCCGAGCATTTGCCGGTCGACGGATTCGAGGGCATCGACCGCTTCCTTGTACATACCGGTAGAGGCCAGCAGGTACGACAACAACAACCGGCTCTCGTTCTCGCGGCGCAGGTCGGGCAACCGGCGGGCCAACTGGATGTTCCTGTTGAGATAAACGATGGCCGAGTCGCAGATGAAGGATTTGTATTCCTGATACAATTGCGCATGAAGATCGTACATTTCCACCGACACGGCCGGAACCGTTCTTTCAACTGCCTTCAGACGCTCGATGCGTGTATCCTTCTGCCGGATATACACTTCGTGTTCCTGTATGGCCTTGTCAAGCATTGTCAACAAAGAATCTGTACACAACTGCCCCTGTACCGGCAGGGACAGTCCTATGATCATCAGAAAGGCAATGTATTTCATCTTCATAACGGAAAGTTATTACTTATAGATAAGCGTGGAAAGATAGTTTTCGCCCAACATCTCGTTGGCTACTTCGAGCAGTTGCTCCGATGTCAAGGCTTCGATGCGACGGAACAAGGTCTCCGACGACTCGAATTTGCGGTAGTGCAGGAAGGATTTCCCCATACCCAGAGCATTGTTTTCGTTGTTATCCGATGCCACACCGATCTGACCGATGAGCTGTTTCTTGGCCGCAGCCAGTTGCGAAGCACTCATCTTCACGTCGCGAAGCTGCTTCAGCTCCCGGCGCACCAGCCGCAGGCACTTATCCACATCGTGGGGATCGGCTCCGAAATAAATGCAGAAGGCTCCCGTATCGGTGTACGAGGTGAGGTTCGACTCCACATTGTATACCAATCCGCGCCGTTCGCGCAACGAAACATTGAGACGGCTGTTCATGCCCGGACCACCCAGTACATTGTTCAGCAGGTAGAGTGCCGTGCGCTTATCGTCATAAGCATGGTAACCCCGACTTCCCAGCATAACGTGGGCCTGATGTGTATCTTTGGACAGCTCTACCTGCACAGGAATATAAGCCGGAGGCGGTGTGCGACGACTGTCGACTGTTACCGTAGGGATATCTGCCAGGTATTTCCCCACTAAACGAAACACCTTCTTGAAATCCATATCGCCCTGCACAAAGAAAACCATATTCTCTGGTTGATAAAACCGCTCAGTGAACGAAAACACATCGGCGGTACGGAAGCTCTTCAACATGTCCGGCTTACCCAGAATGTTACGCCCTAACGGATGATCGGGGAAGACCAACTCTTCGAAATCATCGAATATTAGTTCGGAGGGGGTATCTTCGTAGGAGCGGATCTCGTCGATGATGACCTCCGTCTCCTTCTCGATCTCGTGTTGCGGGAAAGTGGAATGGAACACAATGTCGGCCAGCAGCTCCACGGCACGCTCGAAATGTTCGGAAAGGAAAGCGGCGTACACCACCGTCTCCTCCTTATTCGTATAAGCATTCAAATCACCACCCACATTCTCCATGCGGTTCAGTATGTGCCAGGCACGACGCTTGTGGGTACCTTTAAACAAGAGGTGCTCCACAAAGTGAGCCATCCCTTGTTCGTGTTCGGCTTCGTCGCGTGTTCCAGTGTTTACGGCAAACCCGCAATAGGCCACTTTGGAAGATGAAGGCTTGTGTATCAGCCGTAAACCGTTCGCAAATGTATATTCGTTGTATTCCATTTCGTTGCTCTCTCTTTCTTAAATAGTTGCCCTTCTAACAATCGGCTCCGCAAAAATACAACAAAACTTATTGTCGTTTATCAGAAATTACGGATATTTGCATGCCGCATACTTACTTACGGCACAGACAATGATAAATAAAGTACAAATGATAGCATCGATTCAAGACCTCCTGAAGCAGGAAGCGCAAGCAGTACTGCAAATCCCCGTGACAAACGAGTACGAGAAAGCCGTGAACCTGATTGTAGAACAGATACACCGTAAAAGGGGAAAACTGGTGACCTCGGGTATGGGCAAAGCCGGACAGATTGCCATGAATATTGCTACAACATTCTGCTCCACCGGTATACCCTCTGTATTCCTCCATCCCAGCGAAGCACAACACGGCGATCTGGGTATCCTGCAGGAAAACGACTTGCTCCTGCTGATCTCTAACTCAGGTAAAACACGTGAGATTGTAGAACTCACCATCCTGGCACACAACCTGAATCCGGACTTGAAATTCATCGTGCTAACCGGCAACCCCGAAAGTCCACTGGCTCAACAGGCCAATGTATGCCTCTCCACCGGGCATCCGCAAGAAGTATGCGAACTGGGCATGACACCTACCACGTCGACAACGGTGATGACCGTCATCGGCGATATTCTGGTGGTGCAAACCATGAAGCAGACTGGCTTCACAGTCGAAGAGTATTCCAAACGCCATCACGGTGGCTATTTAGGTGAGAAATCAAGAGAACTTTTATGCGAAAAGTAATAGGTATAGGTGAAACGATCCTCGATATTATTTTCCAGGATAACCGCCCTTCGGTGGCTGTTCCGGGCGGATCAGTATTCAATGGCATTGTGTCACTGGCCCGAATGGGGGTCGACGTGCAATTCATCAGCGAAACTGGCAACGACCAGGTAGGCGAAATGATTCTTGAATTTATGCGCGAGAATGGCATTTCCACCGACTATGTCAATGTATTCCCTAACGGTAAGTCGCCCGTATCGCTGGCATTCCTCGACGAACAGGGGGACGCCAATTATCTGTTTTACAAAGATTACCCCCATCAACGGCTGGATGTGGTATTCCCCAAACTGACGGAAGACGATATTCTTGTAGTAGGTTCTTACTTTGCCCTGAACCCGGTACTACGCGACAAAGTGGCCGAACTTCTGGAACAGGCACGCAACAAGGGAGCACTCATCTACTACGATCCCAACTTCCGCGCCACCCATAAGGACGAAGCACTGAAGTTGGCACCCACGATCATCGAGAATCTGGAGTTTGCCGATATTGTACGCGGATCGGTCGAAGATTTCTTTTATATGTACGGCATTAACGATGCCGACAAAATCTATAAAGACCGCATCAAGTTCTACTGCCCCCATTTTCTTTGCACGGCCGGTGGACAAAGTATAGCGCTTCGTACCCGAACGTTCTCCAAAGACTATCCCGTAAAGCAGTTTGACACAGTAAGCACCATTGGCGCCGGAGATAATTTTAACGCGGGATTGGTGTACGGGCTGCTGAAGCATGATGTGCGCCGTGACGATCTGGCTACCTTGCCCGAAAGCACATGGGACAAAATCGTGCAATGCGGAATAGACTTTGCATCAGAGGCTTGCAAGAGTTACAACAACTATATATCTACGGAATTTGCGACCCAATACGGACTGTAAAAAATGACCGTCCGGGGTCTTTCCCTCTCCTTCTCGCCCTATTAAAATATCTGTACTTTCGCTAATTATATCAAAGTACACATCACGTGCGTGCAGGAATTCATACCTTTGTACTGTTTTATAATGGTATCCACATGTATAAGAGTTATTTAGCTTACTTTACAGCCTTGTTTATCCTGACTTCGTGCGAGCAACGCACGGCGCCCCGAATCACAGCTGTATGCGAAGTAAACCATGTGGGGAATCATATTCTGAGTTGGGAGATCAGCCCGGCTACGGACGGTACAGTAAAGGTGTATGCCTCTCCCCGCCCCGACACGCTCTTCAGCAAGTTTCCTGTAGGCATGGCTTCTATTTCCAAAAAACGGATCACCATCATTTCCGATAACCCTTCGAAACGTACCTATTACACGATGGTATTCAATGATAAATATACCATCAAGGTGGCTACACGGTACATCCCCCTGCCCGGCATCCAGAACCTCCGTGACATAGGAGGTTACCATGCCATGCGTACCGATAAAGACATCCGCTGGGGTATGCTGTATCGTTCGGCACAAATCGACACACTCGACTATACTACCCGCCAACGCCTCCGTGGCTTGGGCATACGCACCATCATCGACTTTCGATCGCCCGAAGAAGCGGGCCGGCGAACAGACCCTGAAGGGTTCAAAGTGGTACATATCCCCATTACCGCCGGTAGCCTGCCGACTGTTTTGAAAGACGTGCTGAAAGGCAAAATACAAAGCGACACCATCAACCGGGTAGCCGAACAGGTGAACCGCATCATGATCGCCGATTTCTGCCCTGAATACAAACAATTGTTCGATATACTGCTCGATCGTAGCAACTACCCTATTCTGATGCATTGCACATCGGGCAAAGGACGCACCGGACTTGCTTCAGCCCTGATTATGTCAGCTCTCGATGTGAACGAAGATGACATCATGAACGATTACCGCATGAGCAACAACTTCTTCGATATCCGGAAAGCATACCGGGTAGGCGAACGCATGCCCGAAAATATCCAAGAGGCCATCACTGTCCTCTTCTCGGCCCGTACGGAATACCTGGATGCTGCCTTTGACGAAGTGTCACGCCGGTATGGAGACATGAATACCTACCTCACGAAAGGCATTGGTCTGAGTACGGGCGACATCCAAAACCTGCGCGACATTCTTCTCGTATCCGAGAAGAACTAATCCGGATTTAGTTCACCACAGAGTCACACAGAGTCACACAGAGTTTTTATTTTTAATTCCTCTGTGTGACTCTGTGTGACTCTGCGGTGAACTAAATTCAATTATTATGCAAATTAATCGCTGAAAACTAAATACTTATCGCTAAAAAACCTCTATCTTTGCGCCCGAAATAAAAAGATATACAGATTTTAATGAAGACATTTGAAGAGCTTGGCGTTTCTCCGGAGATCCGCAGAGCCATTGAAGAGATGGGATATGAGAATCCCATGCCGGTACAAGAGGAAGTGATTCCGTACCTTTTAGGAGAAAATAACGACGTTGTAGCTCTCGCACAAACAGGAACCGGGAAGACGGCCGCTTTCGGTCTGCCGCTCATCCAGCAAGTGGATGTCAAGAACCGCGTTCCGCAATCGCTTATCCTTTGCCCCACCCGTGAGCTTTGCCTCCAGATAGCGGGCGACTTGAACGATTACTCCAAGTACATCGACGGATTGAAGGTACTGCCCGTATACGGCGGTTCTTCCATCGACAGCCAGATACGCAGCCTCAAAAGGGGTGTGCACATCATCGTGGCCACACCGGGACGTCTGCTCGACCTGATGGAGCGGCGTACGGTTTCATTGGCCGATATCACCAACGTGGTGATGGACGAAGCCGATGAGATGCTGAACATGGGATTCACAGATAGCATCAACGCCATCCTGGCGGGAGTGCCCGAAGAGCGTAATACGCTGCTCTTC
Organism: Bacteroides sp.; assembly: GCA_031554505.1. Classification (GTDB taxonomy): domain Bacteria; phylum Bacteroidota; class Bacteroidia; order Bacteroidales; family Bacteroidaceae; genus Bacteroides. The sequence goes on from JAVBVI010000001.1 coordinate 48,822, forward strand.
TCGGCCACCATGAGCCCGGAGATCGCCCGCATCTCGAAGAACTACCTGCGCGATGCTAAAGAGATCACCATCGGACGGAAGAACGAAAGTACGAGCAACGTGAAGCACGTGGCCTACACCGTTCATGCGAAAGATAAGTATGCCGCCCTGAAACGTATTGTCGACTACTACCCGCAGATATACGGTATCATCTTCTGCCGCACCCGCAAGGAAACACAGGAGATTGCCGACAAACTGATGCAGGAAGGCTATAATGCCGACTCGCTGCACGGCGAACTGTCGCAAGCACAACGTGACACGGTGATGCAGAAGTTCCGCATCCGCAACCTTCAACTGTTGGTGGCTACCGACGTGGCCGCCCGCGGACTGGATGTGGACGACCTGACACACGTCATCAACTACGGTTTGCCCGACGATACAGAGAGCTATACCCACCGCAGCGGTCGTACCGGTCGCGCCGGAAAGACGGGTACCTCTATCGCCATCATCAACCTACGCGAAAAGGGTAAGCTGCGTGCCATCGAGCATATCATCGCCAAGAAGTTCATTCCCGGCGAAATGCCTACCGGAAAGCAGATTTGCCAGAAACAGCTGTTCAAGGTGATCGACGACCTGGAAAAGGTAAAAGTGAACGAGGACGAGATCGACAACTTCATGCCGGAAATCTACCGCAAGCTGGAATGGCTGAGCAAGGAAGACCTCATTAAGCGCATGGTTTCGCATGAGTTCAACCGTTTCCTGGAATACTACCGCGACCGCGAGGACATAGAACAACCCGCCGCCAATGCCCGCGAAGAGCGTGGCAGTCGGGGCGAACGTGCCGGAGGCGAAGGCCGGGGAAGCCGTGGTGCCGGCAATCACCAGGCACAAGAAGGTTTCACCCGCCTGTTCATCAACCTGGGCAAGATGGATAACTTCTTCCCCAACGAATTGATCAGCCTGCTCAACGCCAATACCCGCGGACGCATCGAACTGGGACGCATCGACCTGATGAAGAACTTCTCCTTCTTCGAAGTAGACGAGAAGGAAGCACAAACGGTAGTGAAAGCCTTGAACCGTGCCAAGTGGGGCGGTCGCAAGGTATCGGTTGAGGTAGCCGGCGACGAAAGCGGAGCCGGAACAAAGAAGTCGCACTCTGACGACAAGCGCGAGAGCAAGCCCTACGGCCGCAAGGATGATTCGTTCCGCGGCGACAGAGCTCCCAAACGCGAAGGCTCGTACAAAAAAGAGGGCGCTCCGAAGAAAGAGTACGGCAAGGAAGGCTACAAGAAGGAAGCCCCCAAGTACGACACCGCCAAACCGGAGAAGAAAGCGGCCAAACCCAGCCGCGAAGAACGTGGATACAGCTCTGCCCGCGGTCCAAAGAAGAAAGACGACTGGCAAAAGTTCTTCCGCGGTGAAGAGCCTAACTTCGAGGAAGAAGGCTGGGCACGCCGGAAGGTCAAGAAGGAAGATTAAGGATCCTTTAGGGGATATATAAGATAAGGAGTGGGGTGATCTCGGATTATCCCACTCCTTTTTTGTCCGGGCAGGTCAGTAACCCATTCCGAACTTTTTTGCACTATCAGAAAGGCTAAAAACAACTGGCCGATAGGAATAAAGCAACCCTTCCGATAGTAAAAATCAACTTCCTGATTAGCATAAAATAAGTGGTCCCATTGCAACGGGACAATGGTCCCGTTATAAGGGGACAATGGTCCCATTGCAAGAGGACAATAGTCCCGTTGCAATGGGACCACTTATTTTATGCTAATCAGGTTCTAATTTTATGCGAAGCAAGTAGTTCGTTTATATGTCCGGGCAAGTTAGTTTATACCTTTATGCCCGGTACGAATCAAATCAACGGTTTCCCGTGCGGGCTGCTTCCGTTAAAGAGAACATTTACCTCCACATTGCCATGTGGTAAGTCAGGACGGAGAAGCCAAGTTCGAAATCTCAGACAAGGTAATATTCTAATATATACAAAGAGGGCTTCCCACACAAGGAAGCCCTCTTCATCTATTCAACCATACGATCAATTCCGTATCTTCAACTCGGCGATGAGATTCCCGGCACCGCCGTACTTCTCAATCATAAAGAGGATATAGCGCACATCCACTCCGATACAACGTTGCAAGTCGGGCTCGAAGATGATGTCACTGCTCATCGCTTCCCAGTTACCGTCGAAGGCCAGGCCGAGTAATTCGCCTTTCCCGTTGAACATAGCACTACCGGAATTACCGCCGGTAATGTCGTTGTTGGAGATGAAGCAAACGTTCATCTCGCCCTTTTTATCGGCATAGCGGCCGAAGTTGTCCGAAGCGAGCAGAGAAAGTATCTCCGGTTGCACGTAGAAGTCGGGATCGCCTTGATGGGAACGTACTTTCTCGAAGATGCCTTTCACTGTAGTGTGATAACCGTATTCGGCGCCGTCGAAGGGGGAATAGCCGCGGACGTTGCCGAAGCTGAGGCGCATGGTACTGTTGGCATCGGGATAGAAGGTATGTCCGGCCTGCATACGACGCAGAGCGGCATTGAGTTGGCGTTCGCCGCGTTCTATCTCTTCACCGGGAGCATTGATCTGATGGGTCATATCGTAGTACTGCACAATGAGGTCGATGCCCAGCGAGATGGCGGGATCGTTCAGGATATCATAGGTAGTATCGCGTTCCAGGAACCGTTTGAATCCGCGGATGCTGGTGATCTCGGAGTGGGCATAGAGAGAGTCGACAAAGGCACGGTCATTGCCATTGTAGAGAGTGTCGATGGCGGCATAGAGCGGCGGAAGGTATTCCCCGCCTTGCCCGCGGTACTCTCCGATCATGGCGGTGAAAACCTCTTTGTCGATGTCCAGGTCCAGATTCTCGTATTTCTCCACCAGTTTCTGCAGGCGGGCGGTAACTTGTTCTTCTTCGGCTTCGAAGTCGAAGTTAAGAATTTCGAACGATAGCTGCAACAACTCGGGACCGTTGACAAACGCTTCACCGTAGTAGGACAAAGCCCGGTAAACTTCTTTCCGCTGCTTGTAGGCCAGCTCGAGCGAGGAGAGCAGGTGGAGCAGTTCGCCACGTTCGGCAGGCGTCTGCTGTATCCAGCGGTTGAGGCGAGCCTCAGCGTCGCGTTTCTTATCGAGTACATGCAACTTGCGGATGGCTTTGTTCATGCCGATGCTGTTCTTCCAGTAGTTGGAACTCTCGTCATACTTGGAAGCATACTTGATGTGTATATCGGGACGGGCATCCATCTCGCGTTTCCAGATGGCTTGCTTTACCCCACGCACATCGATCATAGCGGCATTCATGGCGTACATGCGTTCTTCAATGCCAAAGGAGGAGAGATAGCGTTCGGTGCTACCGGGATAGCCAAGCGTCATGCAGAACGAGCCTTCATTATAGCCTGCCAGAGAGATGGGAGCTACGTATTCGGGATGGTAAGGAACATTGTCGGCGGAATAATCGGCAGGCAGGTTATCTTTTCCGGCATAGATGCGGAACACGCAGAAGTCGCCCGTATGACGGGGCCACATCCAGTTATCGGTATCCCAGCCAAACTTGCCCACGGAGGAAGGAGGTGCGAAAACCAAACGTACATCGGTATAGTCGCGATAGACGGAGAGACGGTATTCATTGCCTGCATAATAAGGATCGACCACCCCGAAAAGGGTAGAGTCTTTCTTCGATACCTCGGCGACAATAATTTGTGACATGGAATCGACAGTAGCCTTCCATTCGGCTTCGCTCATGGAGCGACTGGTAGCTTTGAGTACCCGCTGGGTGACGTCCTCGCTACGGACCAGGAAGCGAACGTAGAGTCCGGGGTTAGAGAGTTCTTCACTGCGGTCGCGCGCCACAAAACCATCTTTCAGGTAATCGTGCTCCACAGAGGAGTGCTGCTGTACGCTGCTGAAACCGCAATGATGATTGGTGAATACCAGTCCATCCGACGATACCACCACGCCGGAGCAGAAGCCGCCGAAGCTGACAACAGCGTCTTTCAGCGACGCTTTCTTGGGATGGTAGAGTTGGTCGGGAGAGAGTTGCAGTCCCAGGTCTTTCATAGCCCGCTTGGTCTGTTTGTTCAGGTTGCCCAGTACCCACATGCCTTCGTCGGCCTGTGCAGCCAGGCAACAGAAGAGGGCCATCAATAAAACAGCGGGACGCATCGCCCGAAAGATTCCGGCACGCTGCCGGATGGCGGGACAGCTCCCGGTTTCCTTCTTTATCATGGTATTTTTTTATTTCTTACTAAAACGTTTCAGGTAGGGCAGTTGGTTCAGGGGCAGATCGCGTTTCACGATATAGCCCACGAACAGCAACAGCAGGACGGTACGGAACAGGAGGCGGAGCACCACCGAATCGATGGGAGTGTACTGGCCGACAACGTACAGCACCGCAGCCAGCAACACGTACAGGCCGATGCTTCGCAGGTCATAAGCAATGGGGTATTTCTTTTGCCCGATGAAGTACGACAGCAGCGTGACGGTAGCATAACCGACCAATCCCGCCCAGGCGGAAGCTATATAACCGTAGGTAGGGACAAGCAGCACGTTCAGGGCGATGATTACCACACAACCTATACCCGAGAAGTAAGCACCCCAACGCGTCTCGTCGATCAGTTTATACCAGAACGAAAGGTTGAAGTACACACCCATCAGCATTTCGGCCACCATCACAATGGGTACTACACGAAGCCCTTCCCAGTAATCGGGTTTGATGATGTATTTCAGGATATCCAGGTAGAACATCACAGCCAGGAAGCCCAGCAGGGTAAAGATGATGAAGAACTTCATGGCCTGGGCGTACATAGTGCGGTTGTCGCCCTCACGATTCTTGCCGAAGACAAACGGCTCGTAGGCGTAGCGGAACGCCTGCAAACACATGGCCATGATCATAGCTATCTTACTGGCCGCTCCGTAGATGCCCAACTGCACGCTGGCTTCGGTCTTGTCGGCGAAGAGGAAGGGGTAGATGATCTTATCGACCGTCTGGTTCAAGATGCCGGCAATGCCCAGGATGAGGATGGGGAAGGAGTAGCGGAAGATGCGCTTCATCAGGGCGGCATCATAGACATAACGGAAGCCACGCAGCTCAGGGATGAAGAAGAGAATCTGCGAGAAGCTGGCAATGAGGTTGGCCACAAAGACGTAACCCGCCCGGTAATCGGGATTGTACCAGGCAAAGAGGTCGGGGAAGCGTTGGCTAAGCCAGGGGCAGAGCAACAGGAAGAAGAGGTTGAGCAGGATGTTGACCAGGATATTGAAGAACTTGATGGCAGCAAACTTGATGGGGCGCTTCTTGAAACGCAAAAAGGCAAAGGGGATGGTGAGGAAGGCATCGACCGCCACTACCACCAGCATGATGCCCATGTATTCCGGATGGGCGCCGTATCCCATAAAGTCGGCAATGGGGTGCAGAAAGCTGAGCGTAAGCAGAAGGAAGAGCAGGGAGGTGGTTCCGATGGAGAGGAGAATGGAGGAGTAGACCCGCATCGGGTCGTCCCCCTTCTCGTTGGCAAAGCGGAAGAAGCCGGTCTCCATGCCGTAGGTAAGCACCACCATCAGCAGACCGATGATGGCATACATATTGGTCAGTATCCCGTACTCGCCGGTGGAAGCCGGCATCACAGTCACGTACAGAGGAACCAGCAGGTAGTTCAGGAAACGCCCTACAATGCTGCTCACGCCATAAATGGCAGTATCTTTTGCCAATGATTTCAGTCCTGCCATCTTTTTAGTGATTAGCGTTCAGTGATCAGCGTCCGGCTAATCATTAAATAAGTTCGGTTGATTGTTATAGAAGCTACGTCCCAGGTGTTTGTACGCCAGTTCGGTGACTTCGCGCCCACGCGGGGTACGTTTCATGAAACCTTCTTTGATAAGAAACGGTTCGTACACTTCCTCGATGGTTCCGGGGTCTTCGCCCAACGCCGTGGCAATGGTAGTAAGTCCCACCGGGCCACCCTTGAACTTATCGATCAGCGTAACAAGTATTTTATTATCGATTTCATCGAGACCGTACCGGTCGATGTTCAGTGCTTCGAGGGCATACTTCGCTATCTCGGTATCGATGGAACCGGTTCCCTTCACCTGGGCAAAGTCCCGCACGCGGCGCAGCAAGGCATTGGCAATACGGGGGGTACCCCGACTGCGGGAAGCTATCTCGTTGGCGGCGGGAATGGAACAGGGAATATCAAGAATGGAAGCCGAACGACGGATAATACCACTCAGCACAGGATCGTCATAATACTCCAGGTGGAGGTTGATGCCAAAGCGGGCACGGAGCGGTGCCGTGAGCAGACCGCTACGGGTGGTAGCTCCCACCAGTGTGAACGGACTCAAATCGATCTGGATGCTACGGGCCGACGGACCTTTGTCAATCATGATGTCAATGCGGTAATCTTCCATAGCCGAGTAGAGATACTCCTCGACTACGGGTGAAAGCCGGTGGATTTCATCGATGAAAAGGACATCATTGGCTTCGAGGCTGGTAAGCACCCCCGCCAAGTCGCCCGGTTTGTCGAGCACCGGGCCGGAAGTAACCTTGAATCCCACACCCAACTCATTGGCTATGATGTTCGATAATGTTGTCTTACCCAATCCGGGAGGGCCGTGCAGCAGGACATGGTCCAGTGCCTCGCCCCGCAAACGGGCTGCCTTCACAAAAATGCGAAGATTCTCCACCACCTTATCCTGACCGCTGAAGTCTTCGAAACTCAACGGGCGGAGTGCGTTCTCAAAGTCGCGCTCCTTGCTGGTGAGCTGGTGGTTGCGTATGTTAAAATCGTCTTGTTCCATGCTTTGCTTCCTTGAAAAAGATGCGCAAAGTTACGCAAAATATGTAGGTAATGACTATTTACAGACAGAAATCTCTATCTTTGCGAATAATAAACAGTAAGTAAATCATGGTTTTAAATTACATTTGGGTAGCGTTCTTCGTGATAGCTTTCATCGTGGCACTCATACGACTCCTGTTCTGGGGCGATATGGAGATATTTACCACCATCATGAATTCCACGTTCGACTCTTCCCGGACGGCCTTCGAGATTTCACTCGGACTGACAGGTATCCTGTCGCTCTGGCTCGGTATCATGAAGATCGGCGAAAATAGCGGACTGATCAACGCCCTGTCGCGCTGGTTGAGCCCGGTACTCTGCCGTCTCTTCCCGGATATACCAAAAGGGCACCCCGCCCTGGGATCTATCTTTATGAACTTCTCGGCCAACATGCTGGGACTGGACAATGCTGCTACGCCCATGGGATTGAAGGCTATGAAAGAGCTACAGGAACTGAACCCGCAGAAAGATACCGCCACCAATCCGATGATCATGTTCCTGGTGCTGAACACTTCGGGTCTGATCCTGATACCGATTTCCATTATGGTGTATCGGGCACAGATGGGTGCCACACAACCCACCGATGTCTTTATCCCGATTCTGATGAGTAGTTTCCTGTCGTCACTGGCAGCAGTCATCGCGGTCAGCATCGCCCAACGCATCAATCTGATCAACAAGCCAATGCTCCTGTTACTTGGTGGAGTGAGCTTGGTCTTTGCCGGGCTGGCATATCTGTTTACAGTATTGTCACGCGAAGAGATGGGGACGTATTCCACACTGATTGCCAACCTGATATTGCTGGGGGTCATCATAGGCTTCATCCTGACAGGTGTACGGAAGAAGATCAATGTCTATGATTCTTTTGTGGAAGGAGCGAAAGAAGGATTTACCACTGCCGTACGCATCATCCCTTATCTGGTGGCTTTCCTGGTAGCTATTGCTGCCTTCCGGGCTTCGGGCGCGATGAACATGTTGGTAGAGGGTATCGGAGCGGCAGTTGGATTTTTCGGACTGGACACCACCTTTGTAGGGGCATTGCCCACAGCCTTGATGAAATCGCTCAGCGGTAGCGGCGCCAACGGACTGATGATCGATGCCATGAAGCAGTATGGGGCCGACTCGTTCGTGGGACGTACCAGTTGTGTGGTTCGTGGCGCCTCGGACACCACGTTCTATATCCTGGCGGTTTACTTCGGCAGTGTAGGTATCACACGGACCCGTAATGCAGTGACTTGCGGGTTGATAGCCGACTTCACCGGCATCATAGCCGCTATCCTGATCAGTTACTTGTTTTTCTTTTAAATAAATCAGTTATATGGCCATCACTTATCACACAGAAGGCGTCAAGATGCCTGCTATAAAGAAACGCGAAACAACGGAATGGATCAAAGCTGTTGCTTCTGCCTACGAGAAAAGAACCGGCGACATCGCTTACATCTTCTGTTCGGACGACCATATTCTGGAAGTCAACCGCCAGTACCTGCAACATGATTATTATACGGACATCATCACGTTCGACTATACAACAGGCGACCGGATATCGGGCGATCTGTTCATCAGCCTCGACACGGTACGTACCAATGCCGAGCAGTTCGGGACTGCCTACGAAGAGGAGCTGCACCGTACCGTCATTCACGGCATCTTGCACCTGTGCGGCATCAATGACAAAGGCCCCGGTGAACGGGAAATCATGGAAGCGGCCGAAAACAAGGCTTTAATACTCAGAGCCCCTCACTAAAACTTACTAACAAAAACCACCCATGTTCTATCTGGACACTTTTCATATCACCTTCCTGTCAGGTATCGTCATCATTGTTCTAGCGTTCGTAATGCTGGGAATCCATGTGCCCGAAATTGTCTCGATGCGGAAATACCGCAAATCACGCCAAATACTGGTAGCTGCCTATCTCATCCTGGCTACCCCCGGTGTTGTGGAATACATCCTGCAACAGGAACACTTGCCGGTCCATATACAGAATGCCTTGGCATTGATGATAGCCAGTTTTGAAGGTTGCCTATTCACGATGGCGCTCACTACCCTGTTACAACCTTCCTTTTTGACTTACAGACGATTCTTCACTCAGCTTTCCCTCCCTGTAACCATAGCAGGTTGCCTGGTGCTGGCTATCTTATTAGGCACTCCTCCCGTACTGGAAAATATTTTCTACGGCACACTCGTTATTTACTTCGCCCAGTTATGTTATTATACCTGGTTATTCCGCCAAAAATACGCCCGCTGTCTCAAGCAGGTCGACAATTACTATGCCGAGGAGGAAGAAAGACGTTTCCAGTGGATCAAACAAGTATTTTATCTTTCGCTTGGCATTGGTTTTGTGTCATTGTTCTCAGCCTTTTTCAATCATTTGCTGTACGACATCTATACCGTGGTGTATACTATCTTCTATATCTTTCTGGCAATCAAGTTCAACAATTATGTCGCGCTGTTCCAGATGGTCTATCCGGCTACCAGCTTTCCAGAAAGTCCTGCTAAGGAGAAATCATCTGGTAATGATATGCCTCAAGAAGATCCGGAACCATATACAGAAACGGACCTTCGTCTGGAACAAGCCATTCAGGAATGGGTCTCGCAGAAGAAATTCACAGAAACAGGAGTTTCGCTGGACGACATTGCCGTGTCGCTCGGGACCAACCGCAGCTACCTGTCCAGACACTTGAATTCCCGGATGAATACTAACTTTAAGACCTGGCGCACACAACTGCGTATTGAAGAGGCACAATACCTGCTGATCACACATCCCGAGATGTCCATTGCCGAAATAGGCACAATGGTGGGCATCCATGACCGGACGAACTTCCATCACCGTTTTCAGAATGTAACCGGAATCACGCCTACGGAATGGCGCCTACAAAACGAAGAGAAAAGAAGAGAAGATAAAATGAAATTAACGTAGGTGGATGATACTGACCAAGGCCAAAGAGATGTTGTCGCCTCCACCAACGTCCTTAGCCGCCTCTACAAACGGACTTGACGTGTGGTGCTCCGATAAGAGGCATTCAAGTTCCGCATCGGACAACATATCATAAAGCCCGTCAGAACACAACAAGAACTGATCGCCAGGGAAAAGCATAGAGGTGATTTCTTCCATATCGACAAATACTGACGGAGCACCTCCTACCGAATTGTAAATGCCATGGGAAGACAAAGCTGTATGGCCTGACAGAGTGCGCAAGGTATGATCCACCGTAAGTTGTCGCAACACGCCATCACGCAGACGGTAGATACGGCTATCACCTATATTGAATGTATAAAAAGTTCCCTCATAGAATAATAATCCGGTAAGCGTGGTTCCCATACCCCAAAGCTGAGGTTGACGTTCGCCTTCCGCCAACAATTCGTTGTGAAGTTGTTGTATCCCGAGCGAGAAGTGCGCCCGAAGTTCCCTCGAGTCCAATCCCACCGGAAGAGAAGTAACATGGCCGGACAAATGCCGGACAACCTTCTCACTGGCTATATTGCCTCCCTGCTGTCCACCCATTCCGTCGGCCACACCGATCACGAAACGGTCAGTATCTGATAGCTGTATAGAGGTTTCGTAACAATCATTGCGGATTTCCCGGTTACCCACCAACACCATGTCTTCGTTCCGGCTTCGCACACAGCCGCAATCACTTGCCGCATCAATTTGAAGCCATACTGTTCCATACCCTTTCTGCTTCCCCATGTTCGCTTATTCGATCAGAAACTCCATGACAGCTATCTTCAACCGATCCCCTCTTCCTATAAGACAGGGAACATCAGGAGCCAACGGGGCATCATTGACATAGGTTCCATTGGTAGAATCCAAATCAGTCACACTCCATCGTCCGGACTGAGCATCCCAAGAAAACCGTGCATGTGAACCCGAAACATATACTTGATTGGAAAATACCGGGAGATAATTGCCCTGTTTACGCCCAATGACACCTCCGTCCACAAGTGCCAGACGGATACCTTGTGAGACATTCACCATGAAAAGAGAATCCTTTGAAGAAGCTTGCGGTTGTGGCTCGGATCCCCTACCTGATTTCGGCTCTACAGCAGAACCACATTTGGGGCATCTCTTCCCCCGGCTAAGTGACTGGCATTGGAGACAAATCTTCAGTTCATCACCACACTGATCACAGTACAAACTGTCAGCTTCAATCTCCGACTTACATTTGGGACACACTACCATCATATTGTTCCTTTTATTCGTTCTTTGCCTCTTGAATATCTTCGGGAGTTATCCACAGCAACATTTCGGGGCTAAATTCTTCTTGCCCGATCATACTCATCAATCTCTTCCCTTGTCGCATCAATGTTTGTTCCACCTGCTTGCGCACTTCGCGGGCGTTGCCAAAGTGAGCATCCCGCCGGGCATATAATTGTTCAAAATAAGGTTCGACCACCCGGTCGGCATCTGCTGTCAACTTCAGGTTGCGCTTCGACACGACGGAGCGGAAGATCGCAGCCAGATCGTCCGGAGCATAATCGTCGAAATGGATATAACGGGTGAATCGCGACTGCAAGCCGGGATTGGTCTGAATGAACTGTTCCATCTCCTGGGTATATCCTGCCACGATGCAGATAAACTTACCCCGATCGTCTTCCAACCGTTTGAGCAACGTATCGATGGCTTCTTTGCCAAAGCCGCCGGAAGAAGCGTCGTCCGACAGGGTATAAGCCTCATCGATAAACAAGACACCACCTAAGGCACTATCGACCAATTGATTGGTCTTGATGGCTGTCTGACCACTGTATCCGGCCACCAGTGAGCTCCGATCAGCCTCTACCAAATGATCGGTGGGGATGACACCCAGCGAATGGAATACACGAGCCATGATGCGGGCTACAGTTGTCTTCCCTGTACCGGGATTACCGGTAAAGACAAAATGATCTTTCAAACCTTCGGGTTTCATACCCATAGCCAAAGCACGCTGACGCTCCATGTTCAGGAAGTTAATCATGTCGTGCACCGTATTCTTAACGCCACCTAATCCGATCAGTTCGTTCAGTTCGGCCATACTAACATTAGCATCGACTTCTTTCGGATCTTCGTAGGGTATATCCGTGGCCTGGATGACCGAGAATTGATCGTCGGATAATTCTTCCTTGGCCGTCATCAGGCGGGTGGACATCCGTTGCTGGGTTTCATCGAACAGCTTACGCATCTCCCGGGCATTGCCAAAGTTACGTTTCCCGGCATCTATCCGTTGCTGGATGGCCTTGCGCAAATGCTCCAAGGCCTCATCGGTCAGCGAATAAGATTTCTTATGTACCAAGGCAAGGAAGATTTCCAGAAGTTCGTCCCTTGTATAATCCTCAATATGCAGCCGGTGAGTGAAACGGCTTTCCAACCCAGGGTTGGCACGCAGGAAGTTCTCCATCTCTGTGCGATATCCAGCCGTAACCACGACAAACTTGCCCCGGTCGTCTTCCATACGTTTCATGAGTGTCTCGATAGCTTCCGTTCCGTAGGTATCTTTCTCCCCCCCACTGTTAACGGGTGCCAATGTATAAGCCTCGTCTACAAAGAAAATTCCACCCATAGCCTGGTCGCATAAACGGTTGACGAGCTTAGGAGTCTCGCCCTGGTATTGTCCTACCATTTTACTGCGGTCGGCCTCTACCACCCGGTCGGAAGGCAATACTTTGATCGCTTTGAATACCTCGCCTAATTTACGGGCAATGGTGGTCTTTCCTGTACCCGGATTTCCGGTCAGCACGATGTGAATGGGTTGTATTTCTGTATGACCAATGCCCCGTTCTGCCCGCATCCGGTTGAACTCTGCCTGGCTAGCCAGTTCTCTGACCGCCTGCTTCACTGACTCCATGCCGATAAACTCACTCATGCTATCCAGCACGTCGGAAAGACTATGCTGCTGTAAAGCCTCGCTTCCTTCGATGTCTACGTGGGTTATGAGGTTCAATGCATCAAGGCTGACGGGGACCGACGTATACTGTTCTTGTATCCGAATACCTTGGCGATTCTTAGTCAACTCATAGGCTTTTACGACTTCGCGGGCATTGCCGAAGTTCCGGTCACGTGTCAGGTACATTCGTTCAAAGAAACCAGGCAGACACTCGACAGCCTCCGTATCGAGCTGCATCCGGTCGGCTTTGACTAACCGCTGGAAAATCTGTACCATATCGGTAGGCGTATAATCCTTGAACTCCAGTGTTCGGTTGAAACGCGACTTCAATCCCGGATTAGCATCGATGAAATCGAACATTTCTTTCGAGTAGCCGGCTACTATACAGATAAATTTACCCTTGTCGTCCTCCAAACGTTTAAGTAATGTATTAATAGCTTCCTTTCCAAAAGCATCGTTTTCGCCTTGTATCAGGTTGTAAGCCTCATCAATAAAGAGAATTCCACCCAAGGCACGGTTCACCAGTTCATTGGTTTTCAACGCTGTTTCTCCCTGATACTGCCCCACCAGCAAAGAGCGGTCGGCCTCTACCAGATGACCGGTAGGAAGTACGTCCAACGCCTGGAACACTTCGGCCATCACTCGGGCGATGGTGGTCTTTCCTGTGCCTGGATTTCCGGTAAACACATAGTGCAGCTTCAGTTCGGGCAGTCGTCCGTCGTTACGCATCTTCTCTACCTCCAGGAAGGATAGCAAACTGCGTACTTCTTCCTTTACATTGTCGAGCCCCACGAAGCGATCCAGCTCACCCATGATTTGTGCAGCAGTCTTCTCTTCGTAAATGTTTCCTTTGATATCTTCGGGTAGTACAACGTTGTCTTCGCCGTGACCTATCGATCTCTTCAGTTGGTTGGTAAATATCTTTTCGGCTTTTTCCGTAGCTAAATGTGCATGTCCAAATGAGTCGTCATGATGTTTCAGGGCATATTTAAAGAATCCCAACAGGCGCGTGGCAGCCTCCTCACTGAGTTGCAGGCCGAACTTGGTCTTCAACCGTTCTTCACAGATATGGAAAAGTTCATTGGCAGAAAAACCGTTGAGCCGGAATAGATAGCGGAAACGGTTACGAATGACCGGATTGGCCGTAAGGAATCCTTCAAAACCTCCTGGCAGGCCGGTCAGAATCACTACCGGGTCATTGTTCCACTTCGTCATCTCATTGAACAGTTTGTCCAACTCGTATATCGTGTCCGAATAACCCGCAGGCAGAAGTTTCTGTACGTTTTCAATACAGAGTACACCACCCCGACTCTTTTTAATATTATCATCCCAATGCTCGCAGAAGTCCGACCAGTCTACAGCATCCACCAATCGCAGCTGCGGCTGAGAAACCACCCCGCTGGAGCGCAGCAATTCCTGCAATGTATGAGCAAGTAATGTCTTTCCCGTTCCTGTGTCGCCAATGATCAGCGTATTCATACTCAACCGATAGGAAAGTCCGTTTTTCTTGGAACGCTGGCTCAGAGAGTGACAAGTGGCAATCAGTTCCTGCATCTTCTCCTTCACCTGCTCCATCCCCACCAATAGTTGCAATGGATCAGCAGTTTCTTTCAACTCCGTCCCGCACCATTTACAGAACCGAGCGACGGATCTATTCTCTTTTTCGCACTCTTCGCACCGCATCATATTCTTTCGCTGTTTTGTTATGTATTATTCCACCTCCACTTCTACGGTCTTCCACCATTGTTGCAAGCGAAAGAGTCCTTTCTGTCTGTGAACAAAGAATTCGGTGGTAGCTTTTCTTCCGGTAACGACATGCGTGCCAGTCACTTCGGTGTTTCCCTCATTAAAAGTACCGGTATATACTCCTCCGTATCCGGGCAATTCACTGTCCGTCACTTCAAAGGTCAACTTGCCTTCTTCCATCTGAAGCATTCCAACAAAGGGTACCCATGAGGCTACCTCGCCTTTCATCACCCCAAAGCTTCCCTGTAACGCACCCGTAAAAGGGTCGACCGAGTCAATACCCAGCAAGACGACCTCTTTTCCAACCACTCCTTTCCAATTGCTACCCTTCACGGTGATGAAACGTTCATAACCCGGTAGCTTCTGCCCTCCGATAAGCGACAGAGTGGGATGATAATACACATAAGAAGCAAGCAGTACCCAAGCTACAGCCAAGGTGGGTACAATGATTCGTACAAATCTCCGGGTAGCTTTGGAGAATGCCCCAGCTCTCTTTGCATTCAACTCCTGCTGCGAATCTGGGGATGAGGAGAGTTGAGTATCCTTAAAGGCATAAAACAAAGCCTCCAGTTCTTCGGCTTCAAACCCCTTTTCAGCTTCCACAGAGGGAGTCTTGACCGTCAACAAGGGCTTACGAGCCACATGAATCATCAACCCTACCGCAAAACAGAGCATATATATCCAAGCGTAGGGTCCGGGGATGAAGTAGAAAGCGGCCCAACTAAGATAGTAGAAGAAAATCACATTGCGCAGTTCTTTCCACCGGAACAGGGATAGGTAGTTAAACCGGTTAAGAACAAATTGCCAGAGGGCTGAACCGACAAAAGTGACCACAAAGAGCATCCATGGTAAAAGCGGAAGTATGCTGTCCGATACCGGGAATTTCTTTACTACACACAAAATGGCCAACAGCAACAGAGGAATCAGGGTCAACACCGATAACAGCCATCGGGTACCTAAGAAGATTGCCCGGGCCTTCCTAATCTGTCCAGCACTTTTCTTTACCTGCGACTTAGCAGCATTGTACTTGACCACGTACGGTTCCTGCGGATTAAGCTCTTTCAGTTTGAGCAGATAAGCCTTCACCTGTTTTTCGTAGTCGTATTTTTCCTGAAAGGTTATATAAGGGTCCTCGTGGTAGAAGACGGTCAACCATTCTTTCAGACGCCCGCGTTCCATCTCCGTCCGGATCTCACTCTTAGGGATGCCAGCTAACTCCTCAGGAAGAAAAACCTTCTTCCCACAAATAGGGAACAGGTAGTACGGTGAAAAGCCTAATCCTTTAAGCCCTCTATAGGTGGCTATAGCAATCGTATAAGCACTGCACTTCTCCTGATTCTCCGGCGAATGAATATCAAAGCATGATTTCACCCATTGAATAGCATCAGTCCATCCTTTACTTCCAAAGTAAGCATATGCCTGCCTCAAAGTTTCATCCGGGCTCTCCACTCCTTCACCTGTCAGATGATCGGCATATTTCTGCCGGTAATAAGCGCTGCCCATACGCCCGTTGATATATTCTGCAATCTGCTTGGCCGAGAAACAGTAGTCCGGTCGGTCCGACTCATCGGGGAAATAGAAATTGTATGATATCCGTTTATTGAGGCGATAGATTACATCAAAAAAAATATCAGCGTCGGCATCGGCTTGCAAAATAATTGATTTCAGTTCTTCGTAGATAACAGGTTCGTCCTGGTACCTGAACCAAGCCAGGAAACCATAACCGGTCAATGACTTCCGGGCTTCAGCGGTCAGCTTATGCTCCCGATAGGCCCGAATAATCTCATCAGGTGTGGAACATTCCACCGTATAGGGCTTCTCTCCTTCCGCTCCACACATCAATTGATACGGCATCTCCGGATCGATGGTGTAACAAGCTGCTAAAAGACCTTCCTGCTGATTCTTGGGACAATGCACCTCCACGATACGATCTACCTCAATACCCATTTCGGGCAGGTCCGACTCGTACAGCCACCCGGTGACGCGCCCGCTATACAGGAATTTAATGCCCAAGTCGGGATAATCGCGTAGCAACAGCGCCAACTCTTGTGGCGAACGGGCTAACAACCGCTGGGCGGAACTGAATACAATATTCATTTCCCGGACCACGTTCTGATCCACGGAAACGATTTCACCCCGGTACCAACTCTTTATTTCTTCGAATCCCCAGCGCTTGGCCGGATCGACAATGGTGAGTCCCCGCAGTAAAGTCAGCATCTCAGGAGGCAGATCGTCAGGATAAGGCAGGTCGCCTTTTGACTTTCGTTTCATGAACGTGCGCTCATCGCCTCCTTTGATGAATTCATCGCCCAGCCAGAGGTTGAGCAGTACCATTCCTAAAGAGTAGAAATCGACCTTACAGTCTATCTCCACAATGCCGTCTATCACATTCTGATACAGTTCGGGGGCGGCATAAACAGGTGTTCGTGTCTGTTCGGATGGGGAAGGTTGGCGAGGGTCCACACAAAACATAGCGATCCCGAAGTCACTCAAGACAAGTCGTTCGCGTGATTCATCGGCAAAGAGGAAGTTGGCCGGTTTCACATCCCGGTGGATAATACCGTTCTGATGACAGAAGTCGAGCGATATAGCTGCCTGCATAGCAATGCTGCGCAAGCGATCAGCGTCCTTTTCCAACCGTAGCTCGGCCAGTGATCCTCCACCGGCATACTCCATCAGCTCGTAGTCACGCACTTCGCCAGTATCTGCATCGGCATAGGTTCCGTAGTCGATGAGCTCCACCAATACGCCCGAACGCCCCACCCGCTTGAGAACATTCAGTATCTGGCGATTGGGATGAGCTTCCGGGTAGTATAGTTTCAGTACATAAGGGCGTCCTTGGTGCTCTACCTGGTATACCTGCGCTTCTCCGGTTCCTTCGGAAATGAGTTGCAACGAATGATAAAGAATGTCATTCAGCTGATAGCCCCCCGACCGGCCGGGTGAAAGCGAAATATGTCCCGCACGCATGATCCGGTCGCCACTCACACGGGGTATTCGGTCGCCACCGCTCAGGCGAACTGTCTTATCTCTCAAATGTCTGGTTTTATCTTCTTCCATAAGTCTATTCAAAAATCCATTTACCTCCTAATTCCTTGTATACACATTCGCTGGGTTGCCGGTGCACACAACGGCAATAGTTGCACATCCATCCGGTAGCATGCCGGGCAGAGCGCAAGTTTTCCTCGGACAGCTTTCTGGCCGAATAATAATTTCGTTGCATTTGGGCGGTTATTCCTTCTTCCGGTTTCAGACTATCCATCAGTAGTTGCATCTCCTGCACTTTCTGCTGGTAGAATCCGGCCCCAGCAGCTGTTCGGGGTGCGGAAGCCTCTCGTTTCGGCCGGCCGGGGGAATTTGAAGTAAGCAGTTCATTGTACTGTGCCAGCAGTTTGTTATTGTAGTTGTCCAACTCTGCCGGTTGTTTTTGTTCATGCTTTTCCAACGTCTGTCCGATGGTTCCCAAGTAAAAAGCCAACGACTGCATGGCCACAAAGGTCAGGTCGCCGGAAGATTCCGTCAGCGCATCCTGGGCCAAGTCATTCAACGGAGCATTGCAATGGCTGCAAAAGCTACGGTAATTAAGGGTTCTACAATGAGGGCAGGTAATTCCGGAACGGGGATTACCGCAGTCTGGGCAAAACAAATCATCTTCCTCCAGTTCGAAGTCACAAAAGGAACAATGCCCATGCTCCACATACGTACCGCAACCGGGGCAGAGTTCTGCACCTGTCGGTATAGGAGTGGCACACTGTTCGCAAATGCGTTGTTTCTCTTTTGCCTGAGGAATTCTTGAATTAATTTCCGCCTGATTTAATACATTTTTCGTAGTAGTAGCTTGCTTCTGCATGAGACAACACATATTTGTTACAAATGTAAGAAAAGTAGAGCACGAGGCAGTGTCATATCGTAAAAAACTATCTAAATACACGGAAAATCAACAGACCACAGGACAATTCGTCACCTCTTTTGGAATAAAATCCAACAATCAGCTGACAATCTGACTTTGTTTTGAGCATTTTGCTGTCGATTACGCACATTTTTAAGGCAGGCGGGAGTTTTTCCTCAAGGAGCTACGAACCACATCGCCTCCTATCTGCAGAAGTAATGCCACCAGCAAGTTAATCTATTCTTATGAGCTTTTCTTTTATTATACTGAATATCAATCAACTAAACAAATAGGTGCGTGAGAGGTGCGTAGGAGAAAATCCTCTCACACACGCACCTACAACACCGATGAATAGACAGTTTGAGGCCAAGTGCGTGGGTGCGTGAGAGGATTTGCATAAATTCTTCTGTATAAAAAGTTATTGAGCAGACGCCCTGTATGGAAAGCCTACTTCAAGTAGGGCGAAGTAAAGCCCAGCTTGCGCAAGCCTTGCTGCACGTCGGGATGACTCATAAAGAGCTTCCAGAGCAGTTGCGAGCGGTAGTTTTCGATCATCACGGCGATAGGGCCCTGGTCAATGGCCAGGTAACGCTGCGGATACCAATTGTCCGTTTCGCTGAACGCATCGTAGAAACCGTACGATCCCCACACCTTATCGCCCAACTCGTACAAGTGGCGCATCACCGCCATGGACTCTTCGGGAGTATATACGATGGACGACAAAGCGGCTGTAGGACTGATCACTCCGTGGTCTTCCTTTTCGTTGGGAGCATGTGCCGCATATCCTTTCACGGAATAGCTGGCCGTCAGACCCCAGCAATCTTCACCGTAGCCTTTGTATTGCTTCGGGTTCCGGACACAATACGCCCGGTTGACGAGCGTATAGTTCTTCATCTCCTGGAAGTAATCGGCATACTGGTCCTTCAGCCCATGCGGATCGAGAGCCAGGAACGAGTAGTGCGCCCAGAAGAGCGGACCGGCTTCTGTGCCCTGATAGCGGAGGTTGAGCGGATAGCCTTCGACGGAGTGCGGGCTCACAATGGCGCCGTTTTCGGCCCATCCTTCGTGATACACTTCGGCAGGCACACCGAATGTCGGCGAGGCAGCAGCCAGCACATACATAATGAGACACTCGTTGTAGCCATGTACCGGGAAATTCATCTCCCAACCATATTCCGGGCTCCAGTGCCAGTAAAGTACGTTTTGCCCATCTTTGCGGAACCAGCTCCATTCTACTCCTTTCCAGAGTGTATCGATACGCCCGGCCAGAGCTTTCTCGGCTTCCGTGCCGTCTTTGTAGTACTGGTGAACGGCCAGCAAAGCTTGCACCACGAAGGCAGTCTCCACAAGGTCGCCTCCGTTGTCCTTTTTCCCGAAAGGTTTCACCCGTCCCGTTTCGCCGTTCCACCAATGCGGGAAGGCACCGTGAAACTTATCGGCCTGTTCCAGGAAGGAGACGATCTTGTCCATACGGGCCAGCCCTTCCTCGCGGCTCACATAGCCCCGGTCGATGCCGGCCAGCACTGCCAGGATACCGAAGCCGCTTCCGCCGGAGGTAACAATATGCTTGTCGTTCTCCGGATAATTTCCATCTACGTGATAGCGTTCGCGCGCCATGCCGCTGGTAGGTTCGGCACCGTCCCAGACATAGTCGAAAGTGCGACGCTGCACACTATCGAGCAACGATTCGTCCGAAAGGGTCTTCGTGTCCTCGGCGGAAGAAGGTTTGCAAGAGCTACCGAGCAGCACGAAGCTGCTCAGTAGCATACAGATTATAGAAAACTTCATGACTCTCATGTTTAGGAGGTAGGGTATTATTGTAAAATGAAACTTGTATCGCGCGTATCGCGGCTGTTGCCACCGATCATCACCTGGAACTCGCCCGGCTCACAGACATAGTCCAGATTGTAATTATAGAACTTCAGCAGGTCGGGAGTGATCTTGAACGTCACTTCCTGCGATTCGCCTGCTTTCAGATAGATCTTCTCGAAGCCTTTCAGTTCTTTTACCGGACGGGTGATACTACCCACCACATCGCGGATATAGAGCTGTACGGTTTCGTGTCCGGCATAGTTCCCGGTATTCTTCACCGTAACGGTAGCTGTCAGTTCGCCCTTCCTGTCGAGTGATTCGCTGCTGAGACGTACGTCGCCATACACGAAATCCGTGTAGCTCAGTCCGAATCCGAACGGATAGAGCGGGTCGTTGCTCACATCGAGGTAGTTGCTACGGAACTTCTCGAACCACTTGCCTTCGCCCAACGGGCGTCCGGTATTCTTGTGGTTGTAGAACATCGGCAACTGACCGACATTCTGCGGAAAGGTCATGGTAAGCTTACCACCCGGATTAACGTCGCCGAAGAGTACATCGCCGATGGCCGGAGCCGCC
Source organism: Bacteroides sp. (assembly GCA_031554505.1). Lineage (GTDB taxonomy): Bacteria > Bacteroidota > Bacteroidia > Bacteroidales > Bacteroidaceae > Bacteroides. The sequence continues at coordinate 69,508 of JAVBVI010000001.1, forward strand.
TCGCTACCACCAAACCATACATTCAGGATGGCGGGAACGTTTTGTGCTTCCCAAGTCAGCGTCAAGGGGCGACCGGTGAAAAGCACCAGTACCACCGGTTTGCCGGTTTTCAGCAACTCGGCCAGTAATTCCTTCTGCACATCGGGAATGTCCAGGTTGGTACGGCTGCTGCTTTCGCCACTCATCTCGGACGATTCGCCCAAGGCAGCTACGATGACATCGGCCTGGCGGGCTACACTCAGCGCCTCATCAAGCAGTTGCTTCTTCGAGCGGTCGTCCCGGTTCAGGTCACGACCGAACATGGTAGCGCGTTTCTCGTAGTCAGCATCCTCTATCAGGTTGCTTCCCTTGGCATAGCGCACTTCTATCTCCTTTCCTCCTACTTCCTGGATGCCTTCGACCAGCGTCATCGGCTTCTTCAAGTCCACTGCCACACTCCACGTGCCCGGCATGTTCGACTTAGAATTGCCCAACGGACCTATCACGGCTATGCGTCCCTTCTTCTGCAACGGCAGGAGTTGGTTCTGGTTTTTCAGCAGCACGAAGCTCTCGGCTGCTATCTTACGAGCCACGTCGCGGTGCTCCGGTGTGTAGATCTCCTTCGAGCGGCGCGTGCTGTCGCAATATTTATACGGATCGTCGAACAGGCCGAGCTTGTACTTCGCTTCCAGGATGCGACGGCAAGCCAGGTCGATGTCGGTCACCGTCACCTTCTTCTCGTCGAGCGACTTCTGCAAGGTGGTCAGGAAGCCCTCGCCCACCATGTCCATGTCCACTCCGGCTTGCAAGGCACGGGCCGAAACCGTTTGCAGGTCACCAATGCCGTGAGCTATCATCTCGTTGATGCCCGTATAGTCGGTCACCACGAAGCCATCGAATCCCCACTGCGTGCGCAACACATCGGTAAGCAGCCATTTATTGGCTGTAGCAGGCACCCCGTCGATCTCGTTGAACGAAGCCATCACGCTTCCCACGCCCGCATCGACAGCCGCCTGATACGGATACATATACTCGTTGAACATCCGGTTGCGGCTCATGTCCACCGTGTTGTAATCACGTCCGGCCATCGCCGCGCCGTAGAGGGCATAGTGCTTCACACACGCCATGATACGGTTGTTGTCGTCATATGAATTATCACCCTGATACCCGCGTATCATAGCCTTGGCAATCTCTCCGCCCAGGAAGGGGTCCTCGCCATTGCCTTCCGACACACGTCCCCAGCGGGCATCCTGGCTGATGTCCACCATAGGACTGAACGTCCAGCAGATACCGTCGGCACTCGCTTCGATGGCGGCAATCCGGGCCGACTTCTCGATGGCTTCCATGTCCCAGGTAGCCGCCAATCCCAATGGAATGGGGAATACCGTTTCGTACCCGTGAATCACGTCCATACCGAAAATCAATGGAATCTTCAACCGGCTCTCTTCCACGGCGATGCGTTGCACCTCGCGAATCTTCTCCACCCCTTTGATGTTGAACAAGCCACCCACCTGTCCTTTGCGAATCTTTCCGGCGATGTCGCTACTTTGCGCCTGCCCGGTCGTGATATCACCTGCTCCGGGCAGGTTCAACTGCCCGATTTTCTCCTCAACCGTCATCTTGCCCATCAGTTCGTCGATGAAACGGTCCATTTTCTTATCGCTGCCTCCCTCTTTGACGCAAGCCGTCAGGCCGAGCAGGCAACATGCCATCATGATAATCTTTCTCATTTTTTCTACAGTATTAAATGCCCGGACCTTACGGGTTTGGACTTTCGAATCCGAGTTTCTTTATTCCTACCTGCACCTCCGGGTAGATATAAACAGTTTCTACAACCATCCGGTTCAATCAATCGGGCTATAGATATGCGCCGGAGGTGTATTAGGTTCTCTTATTTTGTCATCTGGCTTATCAATACATTCATGCATTTTACCTATTTTTGCGGTGTATTAAAGAATTTGTACTAATAATTAATATTTAAACAATGCAGAAATTCTCTATTCAGTCATTTATACAAGAGACTGCGCAAGACGATGCGAAAAACGGTTTGTTCGAGTTAGAAAAAGAGACCATGCTCGAACTGAATGTAAACAACCAAACAGTAATGATTAAGAAGGGCGCCATGGTAGCGTATGACGGTGAGGTGAAGTTCGAACGGGAAGGTTTTTTGAGTAAAGGAGTGGGTAATCTCTTGAAGAAAGCAGTAGGCGGCGAAGGTACTTCCATGATGAAAGCCACCGGCACCGGACGTATCTATGCAGCCGATTGTGCCAAGAAGGTACGCGTGTTGTATCTAGATAATGAGGCGATCAATGTAAACGGGAATGATGTACTGGCACACGAAACTTCGCTGAAATCGGATGTTAAGATGATGAAGAGTGTAGGCGGAGTAGTAGGCGGTGGACTCTTTCAGGTACACCTCAGCGGCACAGGACACGTAGCCCTCACCACTCACGGACATCCATTGACCTTGTTGGTGAAACCCGGCAAGCCGGTATATACCGATCCCAGTGCCACTGTGGCATGGTCTGGAAGCCTGACTCCCAGCATCAAAACCGATATTTCCCTGAAGACTTTGATAGGCCGTGGTTCAGGCGAAAGCTTTCAGTTGAAGTTTGAAGGTGATGGTTGGGTCATTGTTCAGCCGTACGAAGAAACTTATAGTGCTGAATAATTGACAGATAAAAAATGAGAGCGCGTCAAAAGTACACACTCTCATCTTTTTCCAAAATCTGCATTCTATTTCTTACAGTAATTGTATTTATAGGATTCGATGACACATTTGTTATTCTCCGCATCTTGAAAATAAGACTCTTCCAGCCGCCCGAAATCATCGTATTCGTAATAGGTAGTAAATCCTCTGGGGTCGGTGATACTTAGTACACCTATCAATGGTTGATGCGTGTAGCTGGTAATCTGTGACTGCAAAAGATAATTTCTAAGTTGATTAATCTTGCTCAGATTAGCAGCTGAAGGTTCGGGCTCCGATGCTAGTACATCAATATCCAGATTGACTATCTGGGCGGCAGATTTTACGTCACTATAAGTGGCATTATCGATCTCGGCAAGCAGATATTGGCCTTTGTACCCCCAAAGATACACTTTATGCAGGACTCCGTTCTCAATGATGTGTACAGGATTGCCATAGATATCATACTTTGAGTATTCTTTCCAGGTATTCCAAACTACATTATCAAGTCGCTTTACAATAGACAAAACAGGCAAACTGTTCTCAATTTTGTAAGTTAGGGAAAGTGACTCTATTCTTTTTTCAGCAAGCGAACCGGTGCGCATTGTTTTTTGTGTGGTCAATGGTTTGTTCCACATATTCTTGTCCCACAGGCTTTTTTCAGCTGCGCTCAGTGTGTTGTATGCAAAATCTGAGGGATATGTGTATTTTATATACTGCTTATCCCCATTACTTTGCATTGACTCGACCTGTGCTAGAATAGATTTACCATTGTATTGGTAGTTTTCGCTACTTGCAACACCATTCTCGTCAGTTATCACTTTCTGAGTTAGCATACAAGGGGTTAAATAGATCCGATAGGAACACATGCCTCTTGGCAGAGATGCTACAGAAGTGTTGTACTTACTTTCTGCCTCGGAAAGGTTATAACTATATGTTTCCGATTGTACCTCCTTCCCGGAAGCATTGTAACAATTCTTCTCCAATAACTTGCCCCGGAAGTGTGCCAGATTATTCGTCCGGTATATGTCGCCTTTTTCCCGTATTACCAAGTCGCTTGATGACTGAATTCCATAATAGCCACCCCTGTATAGCCTATAAGTAGTTCCGGTACTTTTGTTGGGGATGTCTACATTGGATGAAAAATGGTAATGAATATAACTATTGTCTGAATATCTTTCTGTCACATCACTATATCCTATATGATGTTCGCCAATATTTTCATTTCGCCCTAATGAGTTGCAACTCACATCGTTCTGTCTTTTTTCTCCATACCATATCTCTGTTGTTCTATACTTGGGCTTAATACCTATTACCCCACTTCCCATATTACTGGCTTCAGTTGGCTTTCGGTATTGAAAAATTCGTGAATGGTAATTTTGGTTGTTTAAAGGATCAATATCTTCGACCATTAAGACTCTTGCCCCGCCACACAATCGTCCTTGAGAAACAGACATTAATACTAATCCCTCACTTGTCAGACTACGTTCCTGGTATTTGTGATACCGGTTGGGCTCATAATAAATATTAGAGATACCTCCTGTAGGATAGGTGATTGATGTCAGGAGCCCTGCATTGAAATGGATGCCCGAAGGCTCTTTGTCGGACTCTATTTGATCTGCGCAATAGATATATAGATTGTCCGGAAGTACAGTGTCTCCTCCATTCCAGAATCCCCAATGATCTAAAGACGCTGTAGTGGGTTTAGGGGGAGTAAATGCAAGATTGTAACCTAACGCGAAAACCTCACTACCTATTTTCAGCTTGTTTAGGAACATATAGTTACCCTTGGTAGTATAACTAAGTGTTGCTTCCTTTTTCCTTATTCCATTGTGGCTATGGTGTATCCCTGAATATACAAACGTTGCATCATCCATTCTGAAGAAAGGAGCCCCCTGTATGAGTGTAAACTCAATTTTACTTCCGTTGTCAATCTGCACCCTGCTTAGAATGGGAGTATAGGTAGATTCTTTGATGGTTACTTTTCTCTGTGACGGATTACCAGCCCCCATTTCCCACCAACAATAGGAGAAATAGTCATAATGAGTAGGCTGCAACTTGCTTACATATTCGAAAGTCACTTTACGGTTGTTGGGCGCCGTAATCGATTGCAAATGCCAAGCTGTAATATACCTTGGGTTTGTTTTCACATAGGCAGATATTACTTCTTGTGCATTGGGTAAGAAATACTCTAAATATGATGAACTTCCTCCAAATTGGTAAATATATCCGTCAGGGGTGGTAATCCTGATGACAGATGCCTGTGGTACGGCAGTATAGCTGTGCTCCTGGATTGTCATCCCGCTAATGTCAATTTTATATCCGTTGTTATCCAATGACACCGGGCTTCCATTATTGCTAATAATGAATCGCCCTGAGTGACGGCCAAAGTTGAATTGGAATATGTCCGGTTCAAAATCGTGATAGGTATCTCCTCCTACATATCCCAGATCCATTCCTATGGGCATTTGGAAGTTCTTCAGATAACTTTCGTTTGCACTGGTATAGAGACCATTTCTGATAGCAGCCAGCAATCCGTCTTTTCGGTACTCTGTGTAATATCTGTTACTATTCCCTTTCGTCTCGTCGGGGCTACCCATTACACTTCTGGTGATAACACCTCCGAATCTAAGTATCCAGTTGTAACCAACACAGGAAGGCCTTTTGGAGGGAATAAAGCCACTTGATATATATTTAAGTGACATAGGCAGATCAAAATCATTATCCTTGTATCCTTCTAAAGGGATTTCTAGATTCAATAATCCGTTATAATGCTCTACCTGCAGGTTTCCATAACGTGCAAAATCTGAAGTTTGAGGACTGGAGACTCCAATGCTGGAATAAAACATATTATTTAATGCGTCATGATGTATGGTTTGCGCATTTACCCAGCATGAGATACATAATAACAAAAATATTACTATATATTTTCTTGGAATGAAATATATTGTTGTCATAATGATATAATTTAAATGTTGTCTTTTTTGATTTTTATTTTAATAATTGGATAAGTCAGACACTCTCTTAGCGCCAGAGAGAGGAATACATTCTCATGCAATTACAGCCTCAAGGAACTGTGAGTTTCTCCGAATTCTCCATTCCATGACTGTGCAGGGATCTTCTTCAACAAACTACAGAATTTTTTCAATACACCGGATACACCTCCTTTGCTCAGATTGGAGAGGCTACTTATCTCTTCTGAAAACTCAGTGAGATTTGCAGCATGTAAATAACGATAGGTTATTACCGGATATGCTTTCTTTGCTGAGTCTGCTTTTGTTGGATCACCCAGCCGGACCACTTTTTTGTAGAGGATTGCCATACAATTCTTTTTAAATGATGAATACTAAAAAGGTTTTCTTTCGCTAACGTTAACGATGCAAAGATGCCGTTTTCTTTAGGGGAGTCAAAGGACAAGGCTATAGCATACTGTGGCTGGGAAAAACGGTAGTTTTTAGGGTCAAAAAAGGACAAAACGGGGGAGTGGATGGCAAACCTTTTTCTTTGATTATGGTGTAGGGAATCCTTTTTCTTGCTATATTGGGGCGTATAAATGAATAAGCCGAGATGATTTTTCTCGGTATGCGATCTTTCTTTTGATGTAAACCCTGATAATTTTAGTCATAAAAACCTTAAAAACAGGCGTTTATGCTAACCCTTTCAGGGAAGTAGCACTGGCTCCTGTTCCTTCGTAAATCATATTACCTACATATTCCGTGGTTTTTGTATTGTTCAAAGAACTCACATTGATAGCCGAACCGATTACCGGGTTGGTAGAATAGTTAGAATTCCATTGTTGGACCGCTTTCAGCTTTCTGTCGGCTGCGTACGTATACGTATTACGCGCTTCAGCTACCGGGCTCTTGATGTCCATCTGCTCTGGCAAAGATAATAAATTACACGAAATACTTGATATTCATTTATTTAAATCTTCATCTAGGGGAGAGTTTATGTTTGTTATAAGACATGATCCCAGTAAACTTCGGATTGTCTACTGGGATCTGTTTATTCTTTTCATCACTTGATATTTCACCAAATGCCATTCCAAACGGATAATAATGGTTCTTCTGCACAATATTCACCGTACTATTATCCTGAATAACTACCCGGTTATTGCCCAAATGGTCGGTAAAGTAAAAATAATACGTACTGCTTCTGGCTATTTATAAAGAAGGAGAACGATGCAAATGATCATTTTATTCTTTATATCCTTCACCCTCAGTATAATATTCTAATGGACGATGCTCAATCAAATAGTCTTTACTCTTAGTAAACTCAAAGACAGAATCATTGGAACACATATACAAAATCCTATTAGTTGCAAAAGCTAAACTATCAATCTGAAATAGACAATCGCTCAAGTTTCTTTTATCTAACAAATTACTTATAAAGTCAACACTAAAATCAATCTTTCGAGTCTGACCAGGCGTAACTTCCAATACTTTACTCCCCCTATAACGGACAAATAAAGCAATAGTATCATGTTCATTCGTTTCAGCGTATAAATTATGAGCCCCTTCGTCAAATGCATCAAAGCGGAATCTAAAGATGGCACTTTGACTTGTATTGTTGACAATGCTACACTCATAAAATAGCCGACATTTTTCTTTCTTATTGACAGGAAGATGAAGGTTGAGATACGCTTTATCTATTCTGCCAATAATCTTCTGCTGGCTTTCAATTTCCTCCATAGTTTTATCACTTCTTTTGTAGGTACAAGCGCTACAACAATAGAGGATCGCAATGATAATAAAGTAATCAATTCTTGTCATTTTCTAAATTCTTTTTGTATATATTCTATGTATAATTTTATAATATGGTTTTTAAAATCATCAGTGGTTTTTTCAAAAGTTGGTTTTTGCATTTGATATTCATAAACCTCTGAATGATTATTATTCCAATCCCCTTTCTTCATAATCCCATGTCCTGCATATTCATGATCTCCAATAGCATTTGTTACATTCTCAACAGTGTTTAATAGTAACCTTGAGGATTCACCTTCTTGGAGAGAAATTTTAAATTTAGCACCTTCCTTCTCCGTAAATTCTGTCGATAAGAAATCCATCCTGCCCGGATTGCCAAATGTATCTTTTTCCCCTTTGACAGCAATAGCGCCATTTTCAAGCATATTTGTGGAAAAGCCTGCTTGTTCAATAATATGAGTATATATTGAGGACATACTCCTTGCAGACAAGTTTACATCCTGTATGAAACTTGTTTCTGAGCTAGTGACATTGTTTGCAATATTATACCTGAAGATAGGTTCGTCAGCAATCATAATTTGCCCCGAAAAGCCTCCTGCATCAACTCCAAGAAACTTGCCCATACGATTGTAATAGGGTGATTTGCCATCCGGATCTACAAATTTCACCGGATTATTCATACAATAAGTATACGGACTCCACGAATAGTACTTCTCTGCCACAGGATCCATCGTTGTAAATCGTCCCAAAGCAGGCTCCATATACCTCGCCGAGTAATCATACAGATTCAAACCATGCATACGGTCAAGTTCCTTGCCATTGTATTGATAAGGCTGTTTGTTCTGATCC
>JAVBVI010000123.1:0-35622 GCA_031554505.1 Bacteroides sp.
ATTTTACTGTTGCCTGATATAGGTCACGCCCAATACTCCGTTGGGGTAGGACGTACTATCAGCGAGTGTCCATTTGGTCCCGGCAGATTGTTCGGGAAATAGCGGAATCCCTTTGCCGAGGATGGTGGGTATATAAAATAAGTGCATTTCATCTATAAGTCCGGAGGCGAGTAATATGGAAATGAGTTCACCACCACCAAAGAGCCAGATGTCTTTTCCGGGTTCGTTACGCAGGGCAGCAATGCGGTCGGTCACATCCTCTGTGATGAATTTAACATTTTGCTTTTCGCCCCAATTGTTGCGGGATACCACATAGACCAGCTTGTCCTTGTAGCCACCCATTGCATCCATAGAGTCCAGTTCCCGCCAGGAACGTCCGCCCATGATTATTGTATCAATAGAAGCCATAAATTCCTTATAGCCATAGTTCATCTCTTCAGAAACAGGGTATTCGGACAGAAAGTCAAAACTACCGTCAGGTTCGGCAATACGCCCGTCTATTGACGTGGCGATGTACAAGATAATCTTCTTCATGATTCTTCGAATTTAAATGGTTTGTACTTGTCCGCCAGACCTCAAAAAAAGTAGCGTGGACACGCATTGTTCCATTACGAGGCACTGGTATACCCTTGAGAGAAACAAGCAGCCCACGCTATACCATACGGATAGCATGAACATACGCTTGAATTATCTCTCTCAATGAAAATTACCAGTTTCCGTAATGAGACGTTCAGCGAACGTTATGTTATATTTATCAAAACGGTTAAGACCGTTTGCTTTTATCTACTAGAATGCAAAGTTAGGGATTTGTCTGGTATAATCAGAAATTAGCTGCTGATTTTTTAGTGCAAGGTGCAAGTATCTATATATAGATAACTTGCACCTTGCACTAAAGTTAAGAGATTAATTCTCAATATATTTGTCAATTCAAAAAAATGCAGTAATTTTGAACCCATAGTATATGCAGACTGACAGCGGTCAACAACAGTCAAAAACGGCAAAAAAAGTTTTGCTTGTTCGTAACTGCAACAAAAAATAGAAATTCTAATTTATTGAATTATAGGGAACAAATGGAAGAGGTTCACATGCCCCTCCTTCCGCTGAAAGGCTAAGACAAAAGCCGTCAAGCCTAAGACAAGCCCTACATATTCAATATATGTGGGGCTTCGTTTTTGTGTAGGAATAAGCAGAAAAAGTTTTTGCTCAATCGTAACCTGAGAAGGGATAAGTTATTATAAATCATTGATATATAGGGTAAAATAAGCCGGGTTCGCGTGCCCCAGCTTCCGCTCGAAGCCGTGACAAACGGCGACAATTTTGAGACAAGCCCTATATATAATATGTATATAGGGCTTTGTCATTGTGTATAAGGTAGCAGAAAATCTTTTGCTTAATCGTAACTTCTGAAAAAATGGATTTTATAACCCATTGATAAACAGAACAAAAGAGATAGGGTTCACAGACCCCCGCTTCCGCTCCAACAATAAAAAAGGCAGCATTTGGCTGCCTTTTTTTATGCCCGAACCTTATCGTTCCACCTGTACGAATACCGGCTCACCCGTTAGTGTCAGCGAAGAGCCGGCAATGGTGGTTTGCTTCTCGTTCCAAGCTGTAGTCATCATCTGTTTCACTTTCATACTCTCAGGAAAGCGGTATACAGCCGAGGCCGACTCACTCAGATCTTTGTCAGTCATAGCCCATAACACGTATACGTAATCGCCTGTTGCCGAGCGGAATGCCCCACCAGCTATTCCAGCGGGCAGCGACAAGCGGGCTATCTCTGCCGCATCGGGCATACGAGCACTCAACTGGCGGCTTGCCGTACGCCAGGCAATTCCCGAATCATTAACCACAGGAGTAAAGCCTTTCGGTGAGTCGGCAATGCTTTTAAAGAATCCCATGTGGTCAAACGCCGATCCGCTCGTTTCCAACCCATCCCAAACACAGTAAGGATAGATAGCACAGAAGTCATTCTGCTGTGCCCGAACTGCCATTTTTATAAGGAAGCTGCGCTGCGCTACCGCTGAACCAATATAATTGCCAATCTGTACGGAAGGTATATTTACTTCCGTGCAGATAACTTCTTTCAATGGGTATTCGGTTCCATAACCGTACTTCGCTATGCGTTTCTGGAACTTATCCTTGCGATCTATTACCGACTGCACAGCCGCATCGGAATGGCGGTGGTAACGCATGCCGTTGTCCCACGAGTGCAGGTGGAACATGGGGTAGATATGAAAACTCAGGCAGTCAAACCAGGCGCCTCCCTGGTAAGGATAGTCCTGCGTCACCTTACCTCCGTCGGGATTATCGGTATTGCGCAGCACAGCATCAAGGAAACTCTCGTAGCCGACGCCACCGATACAAACGTAAGCATCTGGATCAAGGTGCTTGATGACTTCGTACGACACACGCAGCAAGCGAACGTAACTCTGAATCGGCGCGTTCCAGTTAGTCAAGTCGCCCGGCGCCGGATCAGCATCCCACCAGTTGCCCGCCTCTCCCGGCACACGGTCGCCATTACCAGTCGAGGTATAATCGGGTTCGTTCTTGATTTCCCAGAATTTCACATAATCTTTATAGATGCTTACGAGTTTGTACACATAGGCTGCATAATAGTTCTTCTCATTGACAGGCGTTCCGTCCTTGCCGTCGTCCCAGATGGGTTCATACAAATTTTCGAACGACTGCGATGCTTTTCCTTCGGCATATTGCCGCTTTTCCCGGTGTGCATCGGAAGGTCGGTCGGCAATGAACACAGCATTATTACGCGCCCCGTGGTCAGCGTAGTGTTGAAAGGCATCCACCCGGATGCTGTATCCCCATTGTTCCACAAACCCTTCGTATAGGGCTGGCCGCAGACTGTTGACGCCTACCCCCTCCCATCCTCGTTCGGTGCTTCCGATGAGCATATCGGACACAGCCTGATCGGACCAATTCGTGTTTTTGTACCCCATATTGGAGCCAAACAAGAAATATCCATTATAGGGAGGTACCACAACGTTGGCGTTGTACGAAGATTCTCCACCCGTTTCCGATGGATCGGGTGAATCAGTAATAGCCTTTGAATCGTCACAAGAGAGCGAAAAAAGACAAAAAAACACGGTGGCATACAGCTGGGATAAACAGAACTTGGTCATACAAACTATGGTTAAGGAGTTAATGTGGCAAAGATATGGAAAAAATGAATATTTCTTGTTTTTTTGTAGAAAATGCCTACCTTTGCATATCGTTTCGGTGGATTCGTCTAACGGTTAGGACGCATGCCTCTCACGCATGTAATACGGGTTCGATTCCCGTATCCACTACCAAAGAAGGAGTATTGTCTACGTGATAGTGCTCCTTTCTTCTTTATATTTCAAGGTTTTGTATTGCTTTAACGTAACAGTCTCGTCCTTTCTGCGGGTACGAGTGTTATATTAACCTGATAAAAGAACATTATGGAACTACTGAGAGAGACGGTGAATACCGTCGTAAATTCCCGATATCCGGAGATGAGCCTGGAAGGACGAAAACTCTTGCAGGAAGTACTGGAATGCCAGGAAGTGGGCAAAGGCGAAGTGGCCCTTCAGGAAGGTGAAGTGTCTCGCAGTATCATCTTCGTGGGCAAGGGAATGATGCGGCAATATTATTACAAGAACGGTAAAGACGTAACCGAACACTTCTCATACGAAGGCTGCGTATTGATGTGTATTGAGAGTTTATTGCGTCAGGAACCTACGCGCCTCATCGTGGAAGCATTAGAAGCTTCTGTCATCTACCATTTTCCCTTCGAAAAGCTCCAAAGATTAGTCAGTGAGTCTGAGGAGATCAATATCTTTTATCGCAAGATACTGGAGTATTCGCTCATCGTATCGCAGGTGAAAGCCGATTCCTGGCGCTTCGAGACAGCCCATGAACGGTATGACAGGTTATTGCAGATGTACCCGGAGATCATCAAACGTGCTCCGTTGTCGCACATCGCCTCTTATCTGCTCATGACTCCCGAAACGCTGAGTCGCGTCCGTTCGGGTACATTGTAAAGAGTGTTTCAATACAGATTGCCCGATGCTATTCCGGAAAACAGAGCCGCCAGCTTTCCGACGACTGCTTGGACATAGCGTTCGCCCTTGGCGGCCGAGGCCCTCTTCGGGTTTCCTATTCCGGTATCGACCGATGCTTTGTCCCAGTGCCGGGGAGTCCACCCTACCCGTTCATTGAGTGCTGTTATGGCAAAAGACTGAGAAGCGCCGGTTCCGGCTTCTTCCAGATTCACCCATTCGGGGTGGTAGTACATCATGACCGAAGTTTCGGTTTCTCCGGCATGGTCGTCTATCTTCTCTTCGAAATATCCGGCAGGAGGAACAACTTCGTACCAGTTGGCCACCACAATCAGAAAGTCGGGCCAGGAGAAAGCCAGGTCACGAATCATCCCCCGGAAGTTATTTCCACCGTGTCCGTTCAGAATAACAAGTTTCCGTATACCTTGTGCATGAAGTGAAGCCACTACATCTTCGAGAATGGCCTGTTGTGTAGACTGACGGGTATGTACGCAAAACGGCAAGGCATGCTGACCAGGATTCTGTGCGCCAAAAGGCACAGCAGGCATGACCATGCAACGCACTCCGGCTTGCGCAAAGGCTTTGCAGGAGGCGTCCACAGCTATATCGTGCGACAGGATGCAATCAGTAAGATACGGCAAATGCAGGTTATGTGGTTCAGTGGCTCCCCAGGGAAGTACAGCCAGGTCATAGGTCACTCCTTTCACCCATCCATAACTGGTGACACTCAAATCGAATTCCTTATCCATTTCAATGCTTTATTTGGTTTTTCTGTAATCTTTGGGCGACATACCCACATGGTGTTTAAAGTATTTACCGAAGAATGACTGGTTGGCAAAGTGCAGCACCTCGGAGATCTCCTGAATACTCATCTCCGCCGACCGTAACAGTGCTTTGGCCTCGAGTACCACAAAACGGTCTATCCACTCACTGGCCGTCTTTCCGCTTACATCTTTCACCACGACAGATAAGTGTTTGGAAGTCAAGCACAACCGGTCGGCATAAAACGCCACGGTACGTTCCTCTTTATAGTATGTGGAGACTTCGCGCAGAAACCGTCCGAACAGTTCTTCCTTCCGGGTCACCGGATTTCCTTCACGAGGCATCTGTCGCTGATATATATTGAATATTTCGAAGAACATCGACAGAATGATTCCGCGGGCAACCTCCTTTCGGAAGCGATGACTGGCATTGTACGTTTTCTTCCACAAGAAGTTGCTGTAATCCAGAATATTTCCGATCTCCTCTTTATTCAGCTTGATGCATGGCGACTCCTTGGCATAGAACAAGAAAGAAAACAGGTCCGCTTTACGGGGAAGCACATCGTCCGAGAAAGATGGAGTAAACACGAAGAAAGTAATAGACAATTCAGGCGAGACATCCCGTACTTCCACTATCTGTTCGGGACCCACCACCAGCAATGTGCCCGGCGAAACACGGTAATCGCTCAGATTGATAGAAAACACACAGGTTCCTTTCAGACAGAGTCCCACAATAGTTACATTCAGCCGGGTAGGATGTTCGGAGAGCTCCAGGTCGGATATCTGGTTACAGATGGCAAAGTCATTGTCGAATCCTCCACTTTTCTGCCACTCACGGATATCCATTATGCTCTTTTTCGTTGTTACATTCGTTCTCATTTCTGTTATTTTTCGCAAATATATATAATATTAAGCAAATAATTCTCCTATTTATCCACAAATACGGAAATAAAGAACAATTTAAACCTGTACATGTCAGATAAAAAGAAAGGAGACACCAACGAATGGTTATCTCCTTTATTCATCTATGGTTGAGTGGTCTATCTATCAATTCATTATTTTAAAGCCAATGAAGTAGGTTCGAGGCTGGGTAGGCCCGTAGAAATACCCCGAGTCACGAAACTCTCCTTTATCCAGATCTTTCTGGAAACTGTTAAATATATTTTGTACACCGGCATTAAGTTGGAGTTTGATATGATCCTTCAGCACAAAAGTGTAGTTCAATTTGATGTTCAAGTCGTAGAAATCGGGAGTAGTCTCCATGCGATCTTTCTCTATGTATCCGGCAAAGTGCGGTACGATCATCTCCCCGGTATAGGTGCCTGAGAGCGCATAATCGAAGTTTTTCAACGGTGCCGAAGTAAAGGTAAAATAGCCATAATAGTTAGGTGTGCGCATCATACGCTTGGTAGTAAGTGGCACCCCGTCAACTTTCGTCCACGCTTCCAGTTGCTTGTAGCTACTACGTTGCGCTGTGAAACCCAATTGGAACTGTGCATCGCGTCCGTGAGCTATCTTGGCGTCGAGGTTGGCCCCGTACACTTGTGCTCCGCTACCATTGCGACGTTCCTTCTCCATATCCCCATTGGCATTGTACCCGATTTCTTCGAGCACAAACACATCGCGCAGATCGGTATAGAATCCTTCGGCCAGGATGTTTGCCTGCCAGTGCCCCAGGTTGAAGGTCCAGTCCAACGAACCACTGTAACTGTTAGAGCGTTCTTCGCGCAATCCGTCGGCTAATACGATTTGTACGCCTTCACCGCCTACAGCTGTCACATGCAAATCTTCATCATACGCCTGCGGAGCGCGGAACCCGGTAGAATAAGTAAGTCTGGCCTGCAAGCTCTCAACAGGTTTATAGAGCATATTCACCCGCGGACTGAATATCAAATGATCGATCAGATTGTGCTTATCCAACCGGGCACCGGCCAGCAAAGTAAACTTATTCATCTTCCATTCGTTCTGTACGAAGGCGCCGGCAATACGGATTTCCTGTCGCAAGTCACGGTGATAGCCGGTCATCACGTCGCGCATAGAATTGTCCTGGTATTCAACACCTCCCGTGAAGGTGGCCGGTGCAAACAGACAGTTGTCCATATTGCCTACATACATTCCTCCTGCAACCCAAGTCATATCATTGGTTTTACCATAGGCATTCAGGTCTTGCTGCGCACCGTAATAACTGTTGCGATCCACGTGTTGGACCGAACCATATATAGATAGTTTGTGTTTGTATTCCTTCCAGTATAGATCATACCCCACCCCACCACTGTTGATGACGTGTTTGGTTTGCTCGGTTATATCAGATTCATGTGGTTGCCGGTCGAACTTATTTCCCCCGCGACGGAACTCATTGGTGGTGTGATACTCCACATTGATACGGCTGAAATGCGTAGGGCGGTAATACGCCCGGAAGCCGAAGGTATTCATATTCAGTTTACCCAATTCCGAGAAACTGTCGTCATCGGCATCATACGGGTTTCGGTTGCGATAGGACTCATACATGGCGATGCCGTAGGAATTGTCCTTGGCCACCATGGATACGTTTCCGCCCATGTACTGTTCCCACGATTCACCATTGGCACAGGAAAGCGTGCTTGATACCTGAAACGAGTTATTGATAGGATCTTTCGTAATGATGTTAATGGTACCGCCCACCGCATTGGCTCCAAAGAGCGCCGAACCTCCTCCGCGAACCACCTCGACACGCTCGATCATATTGACTGGAATCTGTTCCAGACCATACACACCCGAGAGTGCGCTGATGATGGGGCGGCTGTTGATAAGGATCTGTGAGTACGGTCCTTCCAGTCCGTTGATACGCACCTGCGGAAAGCCACAGTTCTGGCAATTGTTCTCCACACGCAGACCCGACTGGTAGTTGAGCGATTTAGCCAGGTCAGTAGAGTTTACCGTTTCGAATAGTTTCGCGCTCATCACGTTCACCACCACCGGAGCTTCCCGCCGGCTCACCTCGTTACGGTTGGCCGACACCACAACCTCGTCGGTCATGAAGCTTTCCTCCGCCATCTGGAAGTGTACCACGGCTGTAAAGTCCTTGCTAACTTCTACGGTTTTCTCCTGCGTTTTGTAGCCCACAGCCGATACACGCAAGGTATATTTACCGGATGGCAAGTTACGAAACTCAAATTGCCCTTCTTCATTAGAAACTGTTCCACCTTGCCGCCCCACGATTTGTACAGTGGCGTATGGTACATTTTCCTCACTTCCTTTCACAATCACGTGACCGGATATCATGTTCCCTTCTTTAATCGGGTTTATGGCCAAAAGCTGAATACCACACAGGGCAAACAGAATCATTAAAATACAATGTTTCATTCGTTATATTTAATATGAAGATTAATTATTAAGTGATGCTTAACAACAACTTGGGCAGATTAGCGCTACTAAGTAGATTTTTCTCTTTAGGTACAGAGATTTTCGCGTTTAGGCAAACAGAAAAATCTCTGTACCTAAAGACCTGTAGCTCTCCTGAAAACTGTCACAACTTATCTCTTTACGATTCGTCCGTATCTAACGAATGCACGAAGTTTCGACCTGCTGTAGCAAGAATATGGGTATTACCTTCTCCGCCAGGAGCAAGGAAGTACGAACAACGGGTAAAATGAGAAGCAGATTAGTCCCAAATATGGAAAGGAGGGCCTCGAAGAGTCGGACCTGCCCCATTGAAGAGAGCAGGTATCGGAGCGGTATGATTGGCCTGAAACACACAAAGCGTGCGCCAGACAGGTGTTAAATCAAAGTAAACGGCTGTTTCAAGAGCTTGGAGGGCACTCAGACGGCTGATAGCCACCGTAGAAGTAGAGGTGTGCGAGTGCTTCCCTTTAAAAGGATGTGAGTGTGTCACCATGACCCCGTCGATATAATGTACATGGGTGAACATACTGATGCTCACCTGGTACGTCACGAACAGTGCCAGTAACCAAAAGGAAAAAATAGGCTTCTTATTGCGTATCACGTTTCAACACTCATCTTGATTGCGGCGCAAAGGTAGTCATTATTTTATTAACATGAATAAGCAATTGCTCCATCCGGAGCAAAATACCTACAAATAGGTAGTCAGTTGTTCCAGGTATTTTCGGTCTGTTTCATCAAAGGAAGCAAGCTCTTCGCTGTCTATATCGAGCACTGCCCACACTTCCCCATCCTTGAGCAACGGCACTACAATCTCGGAACGCGATAATGAGCTACAGGCAATATGCCCAGGGAAAGTACTCACATCGGGTACCACCTGTGTCATAGCCTGCGCCCAGGCCGTACCACATACGCCTCTACCTCTTCGGATACGTGTACAAGCTACAGGTCCCTGGAAAGGGCCTAACACCAGTTCGTCTTGATCCACCAGATAAAAGCCTACCCAAAAAAAGCCGAAAGCCTCTTTCAAGGCCGCCGCCACATTGGCCAGATTAGCCACCAGATTGGTTTCACCGGAAATTAATGCCTCTATCTGCGGCAATAAGGATTGATACTGTTCTTCCTTACTACCCGTCACTAACACAAGATTCTCTGCCATACTCTTACTCTCCAAACAAATATTGATAGTCGCGCTTTGCAGCCGGGATCGTCCATTCCTCAGGGATAAAGCTCCACTGATCCAAGGCACGCGGACTTAGTTTTTCCTTTTTCTGGATATAGTCCATCAGATAGTATCGTAAATCCTTGTCCGACGAATAAATGATACGATCCTTCAGTTTATTTTGTGGAATGCCTGCTCCATTGGTCAGCAGTTCCCCGCCTCCATTGCCACGATAAGAGTTCAGCGCTACCTTATACGTTTGATTCAAATCGAACGGTTTACCATTGGAGAGACAAATGATATTCACTTTATGCCCCTTAGGCTTGGTCACATCCACCGTATAGATAATACCCGACGCCGAATCAAAGTTGAAGCTAAAATTCTCAAACTTCATCCGCTCGGTAGCTCCATTTTGCTTCGTCTTTTTAAGCCACAACAAATGGTCTTTGGCCGACTTCATCTGGTTGGTCCACATATAATATGACTCTTCCAGGGCTCCCTTGACTTCTTTTCCAGTCAGCGTCATCACGTAAAGCATGTTCTCGTACTGATAAAGCGTAAACATATCGCCTACCGTAACATCTCCTTTGCGTATCACTGCATCAAACGATAAAGGAGCAGTAAAAGAGATATCGGCTCCCGAAATATCCAACTGCAGGGAGTGGATAAAATCAATGAAAGCCGACGGGCCGAAATAAGCCGGACGGGTAACCAATTCCTCGGTAAAGGTTCCTATCTTCTTGGTTACAAAACGCTGAACAGTTTCATATTGGGGCGAAAAGAACTCCATGAAGGCTTCATCGACAGCCGTCTTATCCGTATCGGCAAGCCGACCGTTGATTTGCTTGCTACGTATCTGTCCATCCATCATTTGCAATGTCACCTCTATATCGGCTACCAACCTGCCATTATTGGCCGGATTGATGACCAGCACAGAGTCGCCTGCCGCGTTGACTATCTTCGAGCACTCCCGATAATGGTCGTGTCCCATCATCACGACATCGAATCCAGGAACATTCCGAGCCACGGTGACCGATGCATTCTCCCGGTATTTATTGGCCATAAGTACCGGTTCCTTGCCAGAATGAAACAAACCGATCACCACGTCGGGTTTCTCCTGTTCACGGATAATCTTCATCCACTTCTTTGCGGTTTCTTCCATATCTTCAAAGCGCAATCCGTGCCAAAGATTCTCGGACAGCCACATGGGGATAGCCGGGGTTATCATACCCAAGATCACTATTTTCACCCCATCCCGATATAGCACCAGGTATGGTTTCAAGTAAGGCTTTTCGGTAGCTGTATGTATGACATTGGCCCCCAATATGGGGAATTGACATTCGCTTATCCAACGGTCGAACACCGGATGTCCGGTTTCCACATCATGGTTTCCCATATTGCCCACATCGTACTTCATGTAATTCATCATCTCGGCACAGAGATGTGGCGAAACCGTATCTATATAGTTATAGTAGTACACCGACGGTTGCCCCTGCAGGATGTCGCCATTATCCAACAAGATCAAATTATCACCATACACTTCCCGCTGCTGACGGACATAAGCGGATACCCTGGCCATGCTCCCGCCCCACTCCGCCTGAGTGATAAAGTTGAACGGGTAATAATTGCCATGCAAGTCACTGGTTTCGATCAGTTTCAGTTTAACTTCACGTTCCTGAGCCCTTGGCATTATCACTAAGCCAAGCAGGGCTACCAGCAAAAGGAATAATCGTTTCATGGTCACTATATATAAGCTATTTAAATCAAGTACTACAAGTCGAGAGGATGTGTGAATACAAAACGGGCACCATCGGTGTACTCCTGATCTATCCAGATCTCACCGCCCCATTTTTCGACAGTCAGTTTACAAATAGACAATCCCAATCCGGTTCCCTGAGCATACTCATCTAACTTCTCGAAACGCTCGAACACTCGTTTTTGCTTCTCTACCGGAATACCGCAACCCGTATCGGTCACAGATATAAGCACTCGGTTCTGTTCAGGTTCGGCTTTGAATTCCAATGTGATAGTACCGTCTACAGTAAACTTCACTGCATTGGTAAGCAAGTTTATCAGTACCTGTTGGAAACGTTGGGTATCGGCCCTCATCTCATAGGCTTCGCAGGCTGAAACAAAAACCAACTGGTTGCTCGTCTTGCGGGTAAATTCTATCGAAGTAACAGCCTGACGACACAACTGTACCACATCGCACTGCTGGAGCGACAACACGACCCGTCCCGACTCCAAACGGGAAATATCCAGAATATCGTTGATGAGACGTAGCAGCAAGTCAGAATTCAGTTTGATCAGCTCTGCATATCCTTGTTGCTCCACTTCATCACGATCCGTATTGGATGCTACCAGTACATCACTGAATCCCACGATAGCATTTAACGGGGTACGTATTTCATGACTCATATTGGCCAGAAAAGCAGTCTTTAGTCGGCTGGACTCCTCGGCACGATCTTTGGCTTCGCGCAAATCGTGCTCGGACCGCAGCAGTTCAAGACTCAAACGCCGGGCACGTATGTAGAAGAACAACGAAATCACCAGTCCCAACACCAGTATTCCCAGAATAACAATTCCCATCCATATCTGATAGAAATATTGCTCGTAGAAAGAACGATCTGTATTGATAATTTTTGCTTCAAACGGCAATTTATCGATATTCAGTCCCACAGCCTTAGCCCGTTTGCTATCAATCAACGTTTCACTACCGATAACAGAAATCTTCGAATCAGCATCCGGATGCTTCTCCAGATAGTAAGCCTCACGTGCAATGTCGCGTCCCAAGTCGCGATAAGCCGGTGTGACACCTCCTATTGCCCAATATCCGAGGCCGATAGTTGACAAACTGAATGCAGGCACACGAGGACTGGCTTCCATCATCGAGTAGGTAGCATTGCGCATGAAGTATCCTTCATTCCTATCCACACGCCAGGTTCCCACAAGAATGGCTGTATGTTCAGGCAATTTACTAAATTCTTCGGTAAGTGTATAAATCGTATGTTCACGACCGTCAAGCAGAATCAAATCGAGTTCCGGAAACCCTTTCATTTCTTTACGTACCAATGCCTGCATGGAAACTCCTCCATATGTATTGTCCGTCAGGAATGCAATATGCTTCGTTTCCGGGTAGAAATACTTAATCATGCGGATATTGGAAGGAACATCATACTCGTACACGAATCCCGAGCGGACTCGCTGCATGCCCAGGTTGTTATCAAACAAATCGACCGATTCGGGCATCCATGTTCTTAAGTCAATAGTATCATTGGGCAAAATCACCGCATTACGGCTAGCCAGGCTGCAGATAGCAGGCGACGATACAATAACAGAATCCTGAGACAGGTAGGAAGCCCATGCTTCCTGCCCCAACAGAACTATCATTTTCGGGGCATTGGCGCCCTTGTACTTGGTGAGAATAGCATGCATTTCATCCTTCCAGCGGAAAGACTCCATAAAACTTTTGCAGTTCATGTTCTCTATTTCTATACTGGTACGCCCACCCAACGTTTCGTATTCATCCAGAAAATCGGATATAAATACCGATGTCTGGTGTGCCGCAGGATTGTATGAACAAATTATTAAGATGGAATTCTTAGTCATCTTTTCTTGTGCATCTACCCTTGTTGAGATCCCCAAACCAACGAACAATAATAAAAAGTAAAGTAAGGCATGCTTACATAGTGTTGCCATATATTTTTCTGTCATGATACGTATCAATGTAACGCGCAAATCTAACGTGCAAATATAATAAAAGGTTAGAACTAACAGAAATTAATCCGTACATTTGTCGAATGTAATAAATAATTAGCCATGGAACTTTTTTATAAATTCATTTCAACAGCCCTCAACATCCCGGAGAAACAAGTAAAAAACACATTGGCATTGCTGCTGGAAGGAGCCACCATTCCTTTTATCAGCCGCTACCGGAAAGAGATGACAGGCGGACTGGACGAAGTAAAAATAGAGAACATTAAGGAAAGCTACGACAAGCTGTGCGAAATAGCCAAACGGAAAGAAACCATTCTGAACACCATCGAAGAACAGGGTAAACTGACCTCTGAACTCCGTCAGCGGATCGAGGCCAGCTGGGATGCTACCGAACTGGAAGACATCTACTTACCCTACAAGCCTAAACGAAAGACACGGGCGGAAGCCGCTCGTCAGAAAGGCCTCGAGCCACTAGCCACCCTCGTGCTGTTGCAGCGGGAAAACAATCTGTCAGATAGAGCTGCCGCTTTTGTCAAAGGCGATGTAAAAGATGTAAGCGATGCCCTGAAAGGTGCCCGTGACATCATTGCCGAACAGGTGAGTGAGGATGAGCGTGTACGCAATATGCTGCGTAACACCTTCAAGCGTCAGGGCATCATCAGTGCCAAACTGGTCAAAGGTAAAGAGGAAGAAGCGGCCAAATACCGCGACTATTTCGATTTCTCTGAACCTTTGAAACGTTGCACATCGCACCGGCTGCTGGCCATACGCCGGGCCGAGTCGGAAGGGTTGCTTCGTGTTTCTATTGCACCAGAGGACGATAGTTGTCTAGGCCCCATCGAACGGATCTACGTACGTTCCAACAATGAATGCGGACGCCAGGTAGCCGAAGCAGTGGAAGATTCTTACAAACGGTTGCTGAAACCTTCCATCGAAACCGAATTTACTTCCATCGCTAAGGAGAAAGCTGACGAAGAAGCGATACGGGTGTTTGCCGAGAACCTGCGTCAACTCTTGCTGGCAGCACCTTTAGGACAAAAGAAAGTACTGGGTATCGATCCGGGATTCCGGACCGGATGCAAGGTAGTATGCTTGGATGCCCAAGGCAACTTATTACACAATGAGAACATCTACCCTCACCCGCCTGTCGACAAGAAAGGGGAAGCTGCCTCTAAATTACGAAAGATGGTGGAAGCTTACCAGATCGAGGCCATCGCCATCGGCAACGGCACAGCCAGCCGCGAAACAGAGCAGTTTGTAGTGAACCAACAGTTCGACCGGGCTTTGCAGGTGTTTGTGGTGAGCGAACAAGGGGCTTCGATCTATTCGGCTTCGAAGACAGCTCGCGAGGAGTTTCCTGAGTACGACGTAACAGTACGTGGCGCTGTTTCCATCGCTCGCCGACTGATGGACCCGCTGGCTGAGCTGGTCAAGATCGAGCCGAAGTCCATCGGCGTAGGTCAATACCAGCACGACGTGGATCAATCACAACTCAAAAAATCGCTCGACCAAACGGTAGAAAACTGTGTCAACTCGGTTGGTGTGAATCTGAATACCGCCAGCAGCTACCTGCTAACCTACATTTCGGGGCTAGGACCTCAATTGGCCCATAACATTATCAATTACCGGGCAGAGAACGGAGCGTTCAGTTCTCGCAAAGAGCTGATGAAAGTACCGCGTATGGGCGCCAAAGCCTTCGAACAGTGCGCGGGCTTCCTGCGCATACCGCAAGCCCCCAACCCGTTGGACAATACAGCCGTTCATCCGGAGAGTTACCATATCGTGGAGCAGATGGCAAAGGATCTGGGTTGTACAGTCAGCGAACTGATTGCCGGCAAAGAGCTCCGCGGAAAGATCGACGTGAAACAATACGTCACTCCAACCATCGGACTACCTACCCTGAATGACATCATGCAAGAATTGGAGAAACCGGGACGGGACCCGCGGAAAACGATCAAGGTATTCGAATTCGACAAAAATGTACGTACCCTCAACGATCTGTGCGAAGGGATGATACTACCTGGCATCGTAGGCAACATTACCAATTTCGGAGCATTTGTCGATATAGGTATCAAGGAAAACGGACTGGTTCATCTCTCCCAGATGGCCGACCGCTACATCACCGACCCCACCGAAGTGGTTTCCATCCACCAGCATGTAATGGTGAAAGTCCTGAGCATTGACCTGCAACGGAAAAGAATCCAGTTGTCAATGGTTGGCGTGGAACAGTGACGCACGTTCCTTCCTTTCATACCATCCGATGATCAACCCGGTGGCAATGATTAGTAATACTGTACAAACGGCGGATCCCTCAAACCCGAAGGGCCCGCCGTTTATTATATTCTGTTCGGGCATCCCGATGCTTAGTACGGATTTACCGATTGTCTGTCCACTTACGCTGTAGCCCAACACAGGTCCCTGTATCCAGTTCCAGAACAAGTGCAACGAGATGGGAAACCACAGGTTACGAGTGTACAGAAATGCAGCCCCCAGAAAAAGCCCCGCCAGGAAAATGTTCAACAACGGCAGGAAAGCCACATTCGGATTGAAAACGTGCATCAAGGAAAACAACAAGGAAGAGAATCCCAACGAAACGAACTTATTCAACCGTGTATGTAGCAGTCGCCCCAACACATATCCACGTACCATAATCTCTTCCGTCAGGGACACCAGAGTAAAAAACACAAAGCTCCAGGCCAGATCACCGGCATTCGGATGGAAACCGGTCACAGTCACGACCCCCATCCCGACCGACACAGAGAACCCTACTCCATAAATAGCCAGTACCACCAGCAGTCCATATAGTATGTCCTTCCCGCGCCAGCCAAAACCCAAGTCAGAAAACGGACGGCGGTCGAGTATGCGAAGCACGAACCAAGCCGAAAGCAATACTGACACCAAGGTACACAACTGCAAAACAAAATGTAGCGGCAGAGTATAGGTCGCACTTCCGTCCAACGGAATTCCCAGAGCCACCATCGCCACTGCCCCTGCTATCCCGGATAAAATCAGGAATAATCCCATGAATACAACAATGCTTACCACCGCAGGCATTCTCTGTTTCGGCTGCTCCTGTGGAGCTTCTTCTTTCCTATCCATCTGTATAAATATGTTATGTTCGAGCAAAAATAGTATAAAAATATTAACGACAAGGCTTCTCTCTTGGCCTTTTAGCTATATTTGTCAAAACATAACTTTCGAACAGATGATGCTTAGATCTCTTTTTTCCTCGTGTATGCTTGTTTTGAGTCTGTGTGGAGTATCCGCCCAAGTAAGCAAAACCTTATTTGTTGACAAACCCGGTACGCTGATCTCTCAGCTTACGGAAGAGGAAGCCAACAGCATCACCCATCTTACCCTGACGGGAAAAATCAATGCCATCGATTTCAAACATTTGCGCAATGAGTTCGAAAAATTGGAAGTGCTGGATATCTCGAACGTCGACATACGCATGTACACTGGCAAAGAGGGCACCTACCCCGACAAATTCTATGTTTATATGCCCAACTTCATCCCTGCCTACGCATTCTGCCGGGTAGAGAAAGGAGAAGCGCATGGAAAACTCTCACTCCGGAAAGTCATTCTTTCGGAAAAGATCAAAAACATCGAAGATGCCGCATTCAAGGGATGCATCAACCTTAAGATATGCCAGATAAGAAAGAAAACGCCCCCTAATCTACTCCCGGCAGCCTTGGCCGACAGCATTACAGCTATCTTTGTCCCCGCAGGATGTACCGACGAATATCGATTGGGCAAGCGATGGGAAACCTTTGCTTTCATTGAAGGAGAGCCCAAAGAGGTCAGCATCCAGATAGAAACTCTGGGAACACTCGAGAAAGAAATAATCAGTGCCGGACTGCAACCGCAACAAATCAACTTTCTGACCGTAAAGGGAAAACTGGATGCAGCCGACTTCAAACTTATACGCGACTATATGCCGAATCTGGTTTCGATAGATATTTCCAAGACCAACGCCACGAGTATTCCTACCTTCACATTTACACAGAAGAAGTACCTACTCTCTATCCTGTTGCCCGAAGACTTGAAAATTATAGGCGAACGAGCCTTCAGCGGTTGCGGACGCCTGTGCGGGACAGTGAAGCTACCCGCCAGTGTTACCGCCATCGAATATGGAGCTTTCTTGGGTTGCGACAATCTACGTTACGTAGTAGCAACCGGGAATAAAATCACGACAGTGGGCGAACCGCTGTTTGGCAAAGCAGCCCCTACCCAACTAATCTACCAATCTTCAGAGGGAACTCCCCGGTAAAGGCCCTTATAAAAGAAAAAACGAGTAAATTCTTTTCAAAAGAATTACCCGCCTCCGGTGTGAAGAAAAGCCCCATTGGCTTTTCTCATTTACGTTTTTCCTGAAAACTAAAATACCTTTTACCTAAAATCTAACTAAATAACTATTATCCTAAAAAACTTCTTACCTATTATTAACTAAATACCTAATATAGTTTGTTCCTCAGTAGGAACCTTTATTTATTCGTTATCTTACAATCTATTACACATGCATTTTCTCAAACGCATTGCAAAGATACAACAAAATTCCGTGCACGCAAACAGATTCATATTTTATAACATCTTTTAATCTACAAATTCTTCACGTCGCTCAGCTCAACCAGCTTATTTACAATGGCATAGATGGTCAAACCCGCCGCACTGTGTATCTGCAATTTCTTGCTAATATTTCTTCGATGCGTGATAACCGTGTGTATGGAGAGAAACAATTTCTCGGCCATTTCTTTATTGGTCATGCCTTTCACCACACAAATCACAATTTCTTTCTCGCGCTGACTGAGCAACTCCTGCCCTTCGGGTTCTTCTTCCTCCTGAATATCTTGCAGTTTTACAATTTTTCCAGTCAGCGTTTCTAAATCGTCGAAGATAGAAACCGAATCATCGTACCTGGCCAGCAACGACGCATCGGTGAACGTAGTAACCAAGGCCACCAGCCGGATGTGCTTCCCGCCATATACTTCGCGGAAATGAGCCACATCAAAATAATCACCGAATGTGGGGTTTACAATCAGTATATCAGGGCATTGCGTACGCAAACAGTCGTTCAAAGCTTCGACCGAGAGTAATTCTATGGGTTGTACACGCAGATTGGGTAAACGCTTCAGGGCATGTGCCACACCGCTACGGACTATCACCGACGTTTCAGCAACAGCGATGCGGATAACTTCACTATTCTTCATGCGCCTGGGCTCTCCTTTCCAGTTTCAGAATGGCAGGTACAAAAAGATAATCCTCAATCTTGCAGTGCGCTTCCAGCCCTTCCTCGCAGACGTAGATATCGAACAAGGTGGCATTCAGCAGGTTCATATTTACCTTTGCCGGGCAATACTTGATAATGATATTTTTTAGTTCGGTCAGCTTCTCGCCCACTTGGTCGTGATGCTTCGAGAACGTGCTGATCTGATAGTTCTTCGGCGCCTGTTGCCGTAGCAAAGCGTCGACATACTTGAACACCGTCTTTTCTTCGTACTCCATATGCTTGCGAACCTCGCCCATATAGTCGTCGAAGAATTTCAGGATGAGAAACGACACATCGTCGTCCGTAGAACCGATGGCTTCAATGAGTTTGCACCGGATGGCCGGCAGACTGAATTCGAGGAAGTATACATGAGCCCGGCGGAGATAGTCCACCATCGTGGGAATTGACAAGTCGCCTGTTTCACTATCCATACGCGAAAAGCCCTCGGCCATAAAGTTGGCCACTGCCAGGAAGGTGAAGCAGTCCACCCCATTCATCTCGCACACCTCGCGTACTGTTTTGTCTCCGAAACCAAGCGAGAAACCGAAACGGCTGATCACCTGCAACAACGAATAGTCGTTGACAAACAAGTCGATCATCTTATCGCCCGGCTTGTATTTTTGTAGTTTATCCATAGCTATATATTACGACGATGCAAAGTAATACAAAATTTCGCGCGCGGGCAATCACCATTTATAGGTATTTCACTCTTCGTCGGGCCAGAGCTCCCGGGCCACGATAGAAGCCATCCGCACCGTGTTCCACTGTTTATTCCAGGCTGCTTCGTGACTTTCCAGAGGAACATATTTCACATCGGGCAGGCAGAGGCTGAAACGATTCAGGGGAATGTAGCGCGTCACCTCCTCGATCTTCGCCCGCAGGTCGTCAAGTTCTTCTTCGACCGGATAGTGCGACAGCACAAAACCGAAGGTCGACTTCTTCTCGCGGATAAACCAAAGCAGACGATTCTTGCCGCAACATTCCGAATCGTAATCCAGCAGAAAAGCATGAATACCATTCACAGCAAACAACATCTCCGTAGGCGCATGGAAAGCAATGTACAGATCGGCAGGCAACTCTTCGAGCACTGCATTGTTCACGGCAATCCCCTCATCAGTGGCCGGACGCAGGGTATCGTCGAACTGGATATACCGACAGCCGGAATCGTATAAATGCCCGATCAGTTTTCGATACGTAGTGATAATATCTTCGTACAATAATTCCCGGTCGGGATAGACCACGTCCAACTGCCCCCGATTCTCCTCTTTCAGTAATTCGCCCAGTAGTCGCGAAGGAGCCGGCAGCGCCTGCTTAGCCAGCATATCCCCCCCGGTAATACCGGTCAGAAACACAAAATCGTCTAACAGAGGGTGATAATGCACATCTATCCGGCCGATGAGTTCGATGGAAGATTTCTTGATGGCTCGTAGTCGCAAGCCTTCCAGCCCGCACATGAAGTCGAGCAGCCAGGACTCGTTCCGGAACCGACCGTCGGTCGCCACCTTTATGCCCTGTTTTTTCAGTTGTTCCACCAGGTTTCTAATCTCCGCATCTTCGATGGCACGCAGCGTCACTAATGTGATCTGTCCGTTCCGATACTGTTCCCGGGCATCTTTCAGCAACTGAGGTACCATCATTGCACCAGCAATATCAATCCTGAATGGAGGAATAACATGTCCCATACGTTAAAAATTAAAATGTGAAAACTGTGTGTCTAAACTACTCCTGCTTACCGGAACGCAAATATAAACGCATCCGCAGAAGATTGATAAAACTTTGTCATAAAAAAAACGAAATGAGCGATAATCCATAAATAATCAGGACGATAGTTTGCCGACTCGAATAAAAAACTTATCTTTGCGCCCGCTATTACGAGATAATAGCATTTAATTCAAATCATTAATTAAAAAACATTTAAGAAATGGCAACCAAAATCAGATTGCAAAGACATGGACGCAAAAGCTACGCGTTCTATTCGATTGTAATTGCAGACAGCAGAGCACCACGTGATGGTAAATTTACAGAGAAGATTGGTACTTACAACCCTAACACCAATCCTGCTACGGTAGATTTGAATTTTGACGCTGCATTGAAATGGGTATTGAGTGGCGCACAGCCTACTGATACCGTTCGTAACATTCTTTCTCACGAAGGCATCTACCTGAAGAAGCACCTCCTTGGCGGTGTGGCTAAAGGCGCATTCGGCGAAGCAGAAGCTGAAGCAAAGTTCGAGGCATGGAAGAAAGACAAACAAAACGGTCTGGCTGCTTTGAAGGCTAAGCAAGACGCTGACAAGAAAGCTGACGCAAAAGCTCGTCTGGAAGCAGAAAAGAAAGTAAACGAAGAAAAGGCAAAAGCATTGGCTGAGAAGAAAGCTGCCGAACTTGCTGCTGCAGCTCCCGCTGTAGAAGAAGAAGTTCCTGCTGCTGAAGAAGCTCCCGCAGTGGAAGAAGCTCCGGCAGTGGAAGAAGCTCCGGCTGCCGACGCCGAATAATCAATCGGTTACACTTATTTCAAACAAACATAAAAAGGATGTTTCCCCACCGGGAAGCATCTTTTTTACTTTATACCAGACAAATGTATATATTGGTCGTGTAAGAAGTCTTTTTTGGACGAAATAAAAAGCGTGACATACCAGTTCTATTACTATCTTTGTGCTGTTAATATAATAGAACAAATATAAATTGAGACCTATGAACAACAAAATGACATTGATGCTGGGCATCTTATTCCTACTGATGCCATTCAATCTGCTACAGGGCCAAGTCCCCTCCGAAAAGGACATGGGGGCATACCTGTTTGTCTTCCACCAAGACGCAACGCACAGCCTGTATATGGCTACCAGCCGGGACGGATACACGTTTACGGCCGTCAACAATGCCCAGCCGGTTATGGGAGGTGACACGCTTGCCACTCAACACGGTATACGCGACCCTCACGTCTTCCGGGGACCGGACGGGGCTTTCTATCTTTCCATGACAGACCTGAATCTTCGCGGACAACAGATGGGATTCCGCAAAACCCGCTGGGAACGAGATGAAGCACAGTATGGTTGGGGAAACAATCACGGTTTTGTTCTGATGAAGTCCTTCGACCTCATTCACTGGACACGCCACGTGGTGCATGTCGATAAGGAATTTCCGGAATTGGAAGTAGGTTGCGCATGGGCGCCAGAGACAACATACGACCCGGTGAAAAAGAAACTTATGCTTTATTTCACCATGAGGCTGGGCAATGGCAAGACAAAGCTCTATTATGCCTACACCGACAATGCATTCACACGGCTTGAAACAAAGCCCGAGATTCTGTTTGAATACCCCAATCCGAATGTGCAGATATTGGATGCTGACATATCTACCATGCCCGACGGACGTTATTGCCTGATGTACGTGGCACAAGAGCAACCGGGCGGCATTCGGATGGCGTTTTCAGATCACATCAATAAAGGTTACAAGTATGTCGACCAATGGGCCGACACGGAGCCGGGAGCGTGCGAGGCACCGAACGTATGGAAACGTGCAGGACAAAACAAGTGGGTACTGATGTACGATGTATTCAGCCTGAACCCTCATAATTTCGGTTTCTGCGAAACGACGGATTTTAAGCATTTCACTAACTTGGGGCATTTCAATGACGGGGTGATGAAAGCCACGAACTTCGCATCGCCCAAGCATGGCGCCATCATTCCGATAACGACAGAAGAGGCAAACCTGCTGGAAACAAATTGGAAGAACAGGGCAAATATAACGGTCAACTTAAACAAGACTTTAGGCGAGATGAAACCGATTTGGGCCTGGTTTGGCTATGACGAGCCAAACTATACCTACATGAAGGACGGGAAAAAACTCCTATCGGACATTTCCAATCTCAGCCCTGTCCCGGTAAATGTACGCGTCCATAATCTTTTGACTTCGGGCGATGGCACTGCTGCCCTGAAATGGGGTTCGACCAATGTCTATACGGAAGACAAGAAAGGTCGTCCGGTATATCAATGGAACATAGTGGACAGCATCTTTGACACTTACGTGAATAGAGGAATGCGCCCGTTGGTGCAAATAGGATTCATGCCTGAAGCGTTGTCCATCAAGCCAACCCCCTATAAGCACAATTGGAAACCCGGTGTAGAGTACGATGAGATATTCAAGGGCTGGGCTTATCCTCCAAAAGATTACAAAAAATGGAGAGAGCTGATATATCAATGGGCCATGCACTGCAAAGAGAGATACGGAGAAGAAGAAGTTTCTACCTGGTATTGGGAAGTATGGAACGAACCTAACTATTATTTCAAGGCTTCCTTTGAGGAGTATTGCAAACTGTACGACTATGCAGCAGACGGATTGCTGAAAGCGCTTCCTAATGCGGTTGTCGGTGGGCCTCATACCACAGACCCCTACTGGGAAGGAGCACGTGAGTATCTGCGCAAGTTCATCGACCACTGTCTCCATGGAAAGAACTACGCTACAGGAGAAACCGGTTCTCCGTTGGGTTATATAGGTTTCCATGCCAAGGGGAGTCCTACGTTCAAAGGCAATATGGTGCAGATGAGCTTAGGCACGCAGCTCCGTAATGCAGAGGCTGGATTTAAAGTCGTGGCCTCCTTTCCGGAATTAAAGAATATACCTGTCATTATCGGCGAGTTCGACCCGGAAGGGTGTGCAGCCTGCTCTTCCGAATATACTCCCCAATACAATTACCGTAACGGCACGATGTATTCCAGTACCGTGGCAGATTCGTATGCAAGACTTTATGAGTTGGCTAGAAAACACAACGTAAATCTTACAGGTGCCGTAACGTGGGCATTTGAGTTTGAGAACCAGCCTTGGTTTGCAGGCTTCCGCGACTTGGCTACCAACGGCGTTGCAAAACCTGTGCTGAACGTGTTCCGGATGTTCGGACAGATGGGAGGCCATCTTGTCGAGGCAACATCAACGGCCATGCTGCCTGTCGATTCAATATCCAAGAACAGCGTAAGAAATGCTCCAGACATTGGTGTGCTGGCTTCCCGGGAAGGAAAAGAGGCGGCATTATTGCTATGGAATTACCATGACCATAACGATACGTCCGTACAACCTGCCACGATTTCGGTGTATGTGGAAGGAGATAAAGAGATTAGCCAGGTTTTGGTTACTCATTACAGAGTGGATGACAAGCACAGCAACTCATACGCCAAATGGTTGGAAATGGGCTCTCCCCAGCAACCCGATAAGCGGCAGATGGAAGAACTGGAGCGCAGCAGCAATCTCCAGATGTACGATTCGCCCCGTTGGGTAAGAGTGGTAGATGGAAAGATTCGCCTTAACTTCGATTTGCCAAGACAAGGTGTTTCACTTATAAAACTAGACTATAGCGGTAAACAATAGCATGAGTAAACTTGCTTAAGGTATGGCTATAGAGATGATTGGCCACGACATGATGGAAGAACATAAAGTGGTCTACATCATGTCGGGCAAGCTTACGCTGAAAATGGGCAATAAGAAAGTGACGCTGAATAATGGCGGGGCCATATTCGTGCGGCAGAATCGCTCACAGAGGGTAAAAGCATAGCTCCGTGCTAAAAAAGTAAACAAAACCTTTTGCTTTTCCACAAAAAGCACTACCTTTGCATCCGCAAATAAGGATGGTTCCGTAGCTCAGTTGGATAGAGCAACGCCCTTCTAAGGCGTGGGTCAAGCGTTCGAATCGCTTCGGAATCACAAATATTCCTAATTTTTAAGTCGTAATTATCTGTATTTCAGATTGTTACGACTTTTCTATTTTATCACTTGCACAACATTTGCACAACTACCCTGCCGAGGGCATTGAAAACAGCCTCAGCCAAAGCAAAAATCTTTCTAACCACGCACACCGCCGGGAGGGCAACAGGGGGGTGGGGGCTTTTTCCGGCAGTCGGGTTATATACGTGCCTCCGACCAAAAAAAATTTTTTTTGAGATTTTCCATATTGTTACGGCTGCGAAGAGATAAACAGAGTGCACCTACCCACTAAGACGAACCACGCCTTTTTCTTTTCGATGCAAAAGCCTTTGGCGACCTGTTAGCTATCTACGGGGAAACGGTGAAAATCCGCTATTTCTTGAAAGCTCTTGTCTAATCGCTTTTAACCTATTGCCATATCTATAATAAAATTGATTTTGTCTTCTGAAACAAATACATAATTCCCATTAAGGTTTTTCATGATAATTCCTTCTTTACACAAATCTTCGAAGTACCGCTTCCAGTTATCTTTATCCTTCTCTTGTACGCTTATTCCATTTCCATTTTCGGAATTATCTTCAAGAGCAACTCCCATTATTGCCAATCCTTTTGCGTCTGTATCCTTTATCTTAATAGAATACGTAAGATTTTCTGATTTAATACATTTTATCGCCCATCTTACAAGAAATCTCCCTTGTGTTTTTTTAAGTTCATCCATGATATTCTGATTTTAAATTCCAATATCTGCAAATCTATCAAAAAAATATTGCAAAATATTGAGCAGGACAATTTCTTTGAGATAAAAAAAGCCCCACTGATATAGTGAGGGCTAATAATGGTATTTATCTTAGGCGGTGTTATTTATCAAAGCGTGTTGATTTAGTCCTAAAACTGATGTATTACCCGTGCCATAATATAGGTTGACCATTTTGGTAAATAACTTTGAGTTCCCGCACTTACTGCAATGACAAATGCCTCATTCCCATCAAGACTTTCTGTTGAAGACCAGTTCCAATAATCAATAAAAGTATCTCTCATTGAAAAAGGCATTTTCCCCAAAGCTGAATTTATTGCTTCTCGATTTTCATACATAAGAATTAACTCATCTTTTGCTGGAATATACCAATTCACTTCAATCTCATCACGATGAATAACACTATAAGTCCCCAGGGCCGAGATTGACGTTGCATAATAAAATGCCGGGAATGCCGTTTTTGTAGCGTATGGTTGGCTTCTTATAGCCTCGTAATTTACGACTCCATCGGCATTATTGCTGGCACCAGTTATAATCTGCATACCCCACTTAATTCCATATTCTTGTTTTGGATATATTATTAAGCCTGTTTGGGTATTTGTCCTTTTTCTAAAAACAATACCGACACATGGGTTGCTAACGTTACTGATAAAATCATTGCTATAACTGCCATCTTCATAAAAGAAATCTCCAATCTTAGGCGCAGCTAATTGAATTGCATCTATTTTTACAGGAATAGCATTACCCGCAGACACTGTTATAGTTGCAACCGCAGGAGGTTGTTCTGAAAAATTAGGAGATGCTGAAACAATGAAACTATTATTTTCTTTAGTGACTTTACACCATGTTTGGTCTGATACAACACTCCATGATGATTGATTTGTCGTTACATAAATTGTTTTCGGAGCTTCTGTTGCAAATGCAGAAAATTGAATTGAAGAATTACTTGATACCGATAATAAATCAGGTATTGCCTGTGTTACATTAATAACAACAGGTTTGGCATCTTCTGCGGTAACCGTTATGGTTGCAGGTTTAGGTGCAGTTTCTTTAGTGTTAGGAGCTGCTGAAACTGCAAACATATTTGTTCCTTTTTTCACAATACACCATGCTTGATTAGAAGTCACCTCCCAAAGCTTATTTGAGTTTACTTCTATCTCAACCGGAGACTCTTTTGCTTCTGCTGAAAAATGTATTGCAGTCGATGGAGAAACTGATAAAAAAGCCTCTTCGCTTTCCTTTGCACATGAAATAATTAGAATTGAACTAATGAATGTAAATAATATCTTTTTCATTGTTGAATGTTTTTTAAGTTATAAACTTAGCTAAAGGTATATCAAACAACCCGAAGCGGAATAATTAAAATTTGCTCTGGCATAACAGGATTAAACACTTATTTTAGTATCTCTCTTATGCCGCACAAAAAGACTAAGATAATTAAAATGATTGTCATGCTATTTCTGAATTGAGTTGCTTAGACTATTGATTTTGTCACTCACTTGTTCAAATGTCGCAATGAAAGCAGGAATATCTTCTTTGGTAAATGTTATACCTGATTCATCCGTGTTTCTTTCCACATGAAAGTTGCATATCCATTTTGAATTTGAAAATTCAGCACGAATCCTTGCTTTGTCATCACTCATAAACCCGACTATTGTTTCCTCTGTGGGTTGTGCGTTCAAATAGTCATCTTCAATCGTCTTTAATGTTTTTACAAACTCACTAATTTCCGAAGGTGCAACAAATGCTGTTTTTGTGTGATAATAGTATGTGCTTTCATATTTTATACTCAGAATCGCAAATACATATTCTACTTTAGAACTCAAATCTTTAATTTTGTTAACTTCTATTTTTATGCGTTTAAAATTACCGATAGGATATTTTTTAATTTCTATAAGTTTTCCTTGTTTGTTAAACAAATCTACGAAGTCTTTAACCTTACTTACAGTGGAATCCTTTTCTGCTGTAATGTCATTTGCCGTGTAAGTTTCGGTTTTTTCCTCTCCTTTTTGTGAGCAGGAAAAGAATGCTGTAATAATTAGTAATAAAAACAATTTGTTCATAACAGTATTTTTTTAAAATGTTAATATGATATTTGTATTAAAAATCAGGATGTTCCTTCATGTAGTCATCAATGGCCTTCAGGTCTGCCTTTTGCTCTTTGCTTCCCTGATATTGGATTTGTTTCTTACTACCATCAATAGTGTGATAATCCCCATCCTTTGAAACAGTAGGTTTATATTCTTTCTCGTCGATATAATCAGACGAAAACTGCGACATTTGATACTTTGTATATAGGTCTGTGAGTTTACTTGAAATCTCGTGATAATACGAGGTATAAGTATAGCATATTAGGAATGAAACAAAAAATGCTGCAACTCCATATTTTAGCCAGTTATAAAAGGTTTTCTTTGAAAAGACATCGCGTCTTGAATTCAAGTCTTTGATTTCCTCTTGTAATACGTATAAAGGAATCCCAATAGAAAAAGCTGCAACGACAAGGGTTAGTGAAGAACAAAACTCCCTTTCTGTTCTTGAATATTCATAAGTGCCAAAAATCATCCTTATGGATGGGCAAATAAATTCTAAGTGAAAACATATAAAGCCGAAAAAGAGCCCTAATGCCGCTACAGCATTTAGAATCTTGTACTCTTTGCGATTCTCAGCCTGAACACATAGCACTATTAGTGATGTATATATTATAAGATATGACATAAAATATGCTCCTGAATAATTGAACACAAGAAACATTGCTATCGACATAAGGATAGACATGAATACCGTTATTCTATAGATTATTGCATTTTCTTTTTTTTGCACTTTATCTGCAATTATTAAACCAATTAGCATGATGAAGTACACGCTTAATGGAACAGCCATTTCTTTCACGAGGTGTATTATAACTCCAATTGCCAATACAGGAATACCCAAAAGTGAGGGACATAGGATTATAATGATAATAATGAGTAGAATAATAATGATGTGCATAGTAGATTATAATGCCCGCCCCCGTTCCACGGTTTGGTCTAAAATAAAGAAAGCGTGGAACTGTTAGCCTGCCCACCAACGAGGTATCGCCAAACACCTTCACTGCAAACAGACAACAGCCCACGCCCTATAAGGACGTGAGCATTTAGTTGTCTTCTTCTTGCAGTGATTTGAAATTGGCGATTTCCGTTGGCAAGAATATAACTAAACGCTTTCGTTTTTTCTAATAAGTGCGACAAATATATGAAATCAATAAGATATTCCAATCGTTTAATTTAGATATTTTCAAATTAGTAATCTTTCAATTGCTTTTTACTGCCAAAAGCAATGTCTATTTGAAGGAAATACATTGTCTTTACTCCGGCGATTGCTTGAGTTATCACACCGTGCCTCGAAGAATGTTTATTATCGCAGCAAAAGAAAGAGCGACCTACCAAACAATACTTCTCTTTTAACCGCCTATCTTAATAGGCGTAATTCCACCTATTTACTTTGTCAGAAAAATATGTTATTACAGCCTACCCGAAATTTGGAAATAGTTTTGCATCCAAATTAGAAATCCATATCTTTGAGCAAAAAGTATCGTATGGATGATTTAGAAAAGTATAAGGAAATGTCAAAAGCAGGTTTGACAGAAAAGGAGCTAAGCGTTATTATCAATAAAGCTGAAAATGACGAAACTCTTACCAAAAAAGAAACTTTGGAGTATATGAAATTTATGATACGAGAATCTATAAATATTGAAGAAGAATACAATAAGATTATGAACGAAGAATAGTATCGATTTAACTATTAAACAAAGTCGCTTTCTCGACACTACGGGGGGGGGGAAGTTTCCCCTATGACATACAAAAGGGGTACGCTACTAACATACCCCCTAATTGGTTGCAAATGCAACTACTTGCTAATGCCAGCTAATATGCTGATTCCTGCTCAAGAACCTGCAAACGTCCCCCTCGAATGGGCTGGCCTTGCGTTCTGTCTGCTCTTTGCCCCGCAGGTAGATGTTCGGCAGGTCGGTGGGGAGCTCTGATAAGTCCCGGCCCTGTGTAACAAAGTGCTGTACGACCGGAACGATACTCATATCCTCATTAAGTCTGCGCGCGGTCATAATGAACGTGGCTACGGTGTCCAATAACGCCATCTCATCGTCGGTGTAGTCAAACACAGCGCGGTCATGAATACGTGCTTCGCACGCCTTGCTAAGGCGTATGCTGCCGTCCCGACCGACCGTCAAGTCTTTCTTCTCCAAGCAGTCGAAAGCGTCTGATAAAGCCGCTAAACCGGCGATGTAGTCATCGTCGATGGTTGCCGATGCGCTGTCGATAGCTGCCTGATGCAAGTGTTCCGGTGTGTTACTTGCCGCCAAGTACTCACGGGTCTGCCCAATGGCGCGCTGCCGCTCCAAGTCGGGTGTTCCTGCCAAAAGAAGAATGTAGTCGATGTCGGCATCCGGCTTACGTGACCGAACCAGTGAAACGAACTTACTGATGCGCTCATTCTTGTCAATGATGTAATAACTACAAACGCTACGCATACGTGCCAAGGGCACTGACAAATTTTCTTGTTTTTTCATTTTGATAATTTTTAAAAAGTGATTTAAATTTATTTTTAAGTGTGATTTTTGTTATCATTATCCTTGTAAATCTTTAGCATTATAGCCATTTACCATTAACAAGGTAGCTCTCTTCGTGGAAGCGTTGAGCGTAAAATCTGCACGCGTCAACAATCCGCACATCTTGAAAAAAACGAGTACTCCCCGGGCCAACGCTTGATGGTGAACCCTCAAATCTGAAAGCCGTAGCCCATGCCTTGCCAGCAGGCCAGCCGCATAAAACATGAAGTACACAAGCTAAGTGTTCTTCCTCGTTGATACCAAGTAACTTTGCTTGATATGGTGTCTTACGCTTCACATAGTCGCTACGCATTTTTCTTCTTCTCATCTTGTTTTTGTTTTTAGTTGTTTAGTTTTCTTGATAGGTTTCTCTCGAATGTGCTGCCCCTCGTAGTGGATACAACCACACTTAGCATTATCGAGCCATGTGTATTGCTCGCTCCGGGTATTCCGGGGGACACAATACGGGCGGGTGCAATTATCGCACGAGCGGCGGCGGTAGATGTACTCCCTACTTGCCGGGCGATACCGTACCATGCTTGCCTCCTTTAGTCTTTACAATCGTACCGTCTTTACTTACATTCAGAATGAAGTCCCCGAACCACTCTCCCGGCTGCCATACGTTTCTTTCCGTGCTGCCCTTGATATTGTCTATTCTAAAGAATATTGTCCGTTGTGGCTCTAAAACAACCATATAGACAGCATCAAAGCATCCTGCCTCCTTCCATTCTTTGGCTTCCTCAGTATACCTGCGAAGAATAAGAATATTGTCCTCTGGCTGATATTGAAAAGCACTGTCAAAACAGAGATACCGGCACAAAGACTTTTTGGTCAGAATCTCGTAAACATTTTCAAATATTTTCTCAAACTCTACAATCTCCTGTTTTGTCTGAATCGCTTTTTTAAGCTGGGTTTCGTATTTTTTTTTCATACTATGTTACGCGCTCCTTCGCGTTGATTAAATTATGTTACGTTTATTCATTTGGTCTATTGCCGCAAGGGTTTCGGGGCTGATGTCACTACTAATGTACCACGTAAAGCGCACCCAGCACCGAAACGAGCGATATTTGAGCCACCTTTTCAAGTGGGATAAGTAATCATTAACCACCAGATAAACGGCGGCTACGAGCGGCGAAACGCCTAATAATCGGATGTAAGTTTTTGTTTTCATATTGTTTGATGTTTTTTGAAATTTACCCAACAATCGTTGAGGTCATTAAATCGTGCGTACTTGTACCGCATATCCGTCATAGTAATATCTGGGAACATCTTCTTAAAGTAGTCCACCGCTTCTTCTCCGGCATTATCGTTGTCAAGCCAAAGCTCCACATTATTGTACTGTTCTACGATATGGTGGACGTGCTTTTTGTTGACTACGCTGTTCAAAACCAAGTACGCAGAAGTGTTAGGGTATACGCTATCATAGGACAACATATCACAATGACCTTCAAATATGAGAAGCTTGTTGGTGATATGAGTATTTACGAAAGAGTAAGACTGTTTGGTGCATTGTTTAACGTACTTATTTCGAAGCACGTATCCTTTCGCTCCTGTCAATGGGAAAGCTACGGCGTAATATTGTTTGTTACCATCGCCAACGCTGTAAACCACTTCGGTACACCACTTATCGTAAGTTTTCGGTTCTATACCTCTATCGCCCATGTACTGCCGAAGTGCATACGATTGAACCCGTCCTTTGTTCTCGATAATATGTATCTTACTTTCCTTTGGTTTTATTTCTGGTGGCGCAGTAAAAGAAGAGGTAGCATAGTTACCGCCTACCAGTATGTCAACCGCTTCGGTAAACCCGCAATTCTGTATTCGCATTACCAAAGCAATAATATCTCCACCGGTACCCTCGGAAAAGTCATGCCAAACGCCTTGCTCAACGTCAATGCTTACAGAGTTACCCGTTCCACCACGCCAAAATGCTTTGATATTCTTACTTTTTACAATCTCACCTGTAAAACCGATGCTTTTCAAATAACTGTCGATTCTTACGTTTTTTGCTAATTCTATTCTGTCCATAGTTTTATTACTTTAAAGTGAATCTCTCTTTTTTTACTGAAAACATCGCAGTTAAAAGAGAAAGTAGTTTTATTGTTGCTGTCACCCTAACCTACCCTAATCATATATATTTGATGGTAGTGTGGGGTTACCTATCATCCACCCTAACCTACCCTTACCCCTATATATAATATAGGGTAAGGTAGGGTAGCGGTGTAGGGTTACCCACCAGCACTAATACGGTAGATTGAGTTCATATCTCGGTTGATATAATTACGTTGGATAGCTGATGCAATATGCTTTTCGGCAGTAGCCTTGCTACACGCACCAAGTTCCATGTACGCATCCCGTAGTTCTCCGTATTGGAGTGACTTCTGACCGGATAAGACCAGACGCATGGTATCTTGAATCTTCTGGTCAGTTTTCTGGGCGGCTGTCAACTTGATTGCTGCCTCCATCGGTGATAACATTCCAGTAATACGGTCAATACAAAACGAAAAGCTATCACATGGACGGTTACGGCACTCCGTCTGTTCCACTTCAAATATTCCGTTGATGTGTTTGGTGCGCCATACTTCGGCGGATTTATTCATAAGTTCCGTACCAATACTTCCCCGCAGATTACCATCATTCTTGTTCTCATGCAATACCGCATACAGGCAAACGCCGTACTCCTTTGTGATTCTCATAATAAGATTAAGGACTTCCGCACTCTGTTCCTGATTGTTAATATCCGATAACAGGTCTTTTATTCCATCTACAAAAACCACGTCCGGGTGTAGTGCTTTGATAGCCGTTTCAATTAGTTTACCGCGCTCTTCGGGGTTGTCACCGCGTAGGTTGATAGCATGGAATCGTGGGTGATTGTAATCTGTTCTCCAATCGCATAATGCGTGCACCTTTTGGGCGTATTTGGCTGTGTTAGTAAGGTTTTGTTCCATGTCGAAGTAAATCACAACAAAGCCCTGTTTGGTTGCCTTAAAGCCCATATATTCGCCTTTGAGTAGAGCGACAGTAAAGACTATCTCCGTTTGTGTTTTACCATTTTTCGCTTTGCCCGAACCGCCAATTATGTCGCCTTTAGGTAAGCATCCGATTCCGTTCTGTGTTAGACAGAAAACGTTCTCCGGTGGTGGTGACGATAGGTTGATTAAACGAGCTGTAATGCACTCCGGTAGCCCGATGTTATCCGGGTTATAATCACGTAGTGCAACAAGGTCTGCCAACTCCTGTTCTTCCACATCGGATAACCCGATGGCTGAAAGTTTAATGAGAGAGTTTAATCGTGCAGACTGTTCCGGGGTAAGGGTTATAATCACTTGTCCTGCAAGTGTTTCCCCGAAAATATCTTGCACAGGAACGGATAATTTCGTATCTTTGTCTTGTCTTACATCAAAGGCTTCTGCGCCCGAGATACCAGCCATATGCCCCGAAGCCATTGCAGCATTGTTTGTAGTGGCTTCTGTCATTTTGCGCCTCCTTTCAGCTTGTTCAAATCAGAGTTGTGGTAGAAAACGCGACCACCAATTTTTACAG
This sequence comes from Bacteroides sp., assembly GCA_031554505.1. Taxonomy (GTDB): domain Bacteria; phylum Bacteroidota; class Bacteroidia; order Bacteroidales; family Bacteroidaceae; genus Bacteroides. The sequence continues at coordinate 32,918 of JAVBVI010000123.1, forward strand.
GTGTCAAATATTTTAAGCGTTCCCAATGCCACAAAGTTGAATAGTTGACATCTAACTGCTCGCGAGCATCTTTTCTCGTAATCAGCTTGTCTTCCTGTTTCGCTTGCAGTTCGGCTTGCAGTTCTTTACGGGTTTCGCTGATAAGTTGTTTTCCGAACGCTTCCAACATTGCACCCGTTACAACATACAAGGAATTTTCATTTCTTAATAATGTGTTAAACATATTGTCAAGTTTTGCATTTGTCTGTCCGGGAGAGGTCGCGACTACTTTCCGTTGTTTGACATTGCAAATATATTGTGTCTTGTTTTTGTCTATTTTGTCAACAAAAAACAAAAAAAAGCGCAAAAGATATTATTCCTTTGCGCTTTGATGTAAATAATTGAAAAAGACTATTTTAGCCTATCTTTGTAACTGCTAATTTTTTTGTTTTTTTTATCATCGTCATATAAAAGGTGGTAATTAACTACAGATACAAGGCTCTTAAAATCATGTTCCGTTTTATTTCTGTATCCAAATTCGGCAAAATATGCTTTATATATAGTGTTGCGATTTCTGTCTTCGGGTGCAATACTTATGATATACTTTAGTTCGTGTAGTGCTTGCAAAAATGTAGCTATTTCCACAGGTTTATCGAAAGTTTCCGAAGCGATTTGTTTTACTATTGCTTCTTTTTGATTTATCTTGCATTCTTCTGTTAGAATATTAACAAATTCTCCTGTTTCTTCTATCGGTATCTTTTCATCATACCAATTTTTTAGCACTTTCCATGCGCCTACTGCTCCAGTCAAATAATAATTAGCATCGCATTGTGGAAATTTGTTCAGTTTCTGCAATGTAAGACTTTCCAATATGCGAACATAGTCATAAAAGAAAAGCATTTGCCCGTCAAAAGCATAAGAAGTGTACTTTATTATAGTGTTGAAAATATTTTCTACATACGCCTTTTGCTGACTCTTATCTTTACCTATTAATTCGCTTTCAACAAGAGGGAAGAAATTTTCAAACTTAAATGATTTAAGCAAGCCAATAGCTTCCTGAATATCCTTTTCTTCTTGTAGCTTACCTCTTGCAATATGCTCGTAAGCCTTTGTTGTAAATTTTAGAGCATCTCTTAATTGCATTGCCATTTCTACCGTACTCATTATTTAACCTCCTCTTGCTTAATTTCAAACTGATTATCAACCTCATATCTATCACATCCGAACGCTGCGCTAATCAACACAAATCTATCTGTAATTTCAAGTTCTGTGTATCTGTCAACTGCCGAACTTCCACGCTTATGCAACCCGGCTGCGTATTTATCAACCTGAACTTTATTCATCATATCAACGTGAGTTTTACGTGCAAGCTTACTACTTGCCAAATCGCAAATCTGCAAATACTCATTCTGTTCAGTTTCATCATTAAAGACGGCTACCGTCCGGGTTATCTCATAATGTTTGAGTAACTGCTTGATTTGATAGTTATATCCTGTTTCTCCGTTCCCGTCCGGATAGAACGGCATTAATTTATTATTCGACAAAGCCCCTCTGTATTTCATTATTATATCATACGCTATACGCACGATAGGTGTATTAACCTCTGACCGTACTTTCCCATCTTTTTGTGTCTTTTTGGGTAAGTAATGAATGTATGGTATTCCATCAACAACCCCAATATTATCAAATGTAAGATTCCGAAAATCACCAACACGACAGCCGAAGCAAGTCTGTAATATGAATAAATCTTTCACCCGTTGCAATGAATCCGGACAATCACCGTTTAGTATAGTGGTAAACTCTGACTTGTTTAAGAAGAACGGTGCATCATATTGCTGCTTCATGATTGCCTTTTTAGGCTTGCCAATCTTTCGGAACGGACTAATCTCAATAATATCAGCACCCTCTAATTCAGTCAAGAATGCCTGGAGTAATAAGAGTTTTTCTGCTATGGTGTTTTGACTTCTTTCTTTCGATGGCCTATTGCGCATATTTAGGTCGATGTATAACCCCGGATAGCTATCTACTATCTTATATTCATTCTTTAGGAACTCACGGAAGCTAAGAAGCACATCTTTTGTAAACGCTTTCACATGGCAACCATCAATTCCAGCAACAATGAAGAACCGCTTTAATTCGCGAATAACAACATCATAATGCTTCTTTCGCCCGTGCCCTATCTCCCCGGCATTGTACCAATCATTTACATACCGCTGGAACATCACGCACATTGTTTCTACTTCCGGTATCACAATGTACTTATCAGGATGGAGATGTTTATCTACCAACGTTTCGAGTTGCGCACTCGTTAAGTCCTTGTTAGCTTTGTACAACGATTTTAGCAATGTTTCGCGCTCGGCGACAAAACTATCTATTTCTTTTTTAATTTCTTCCGGCACAAACCTTTTCTTGCATTTACCGCTCTTCTCATCCCAATAAGCTTCTTGCACTTTCTTTTCGGACTTATGGAATAATTGCACACTTCGTCCATCGGACAATCGGAAGCGTATGTTTGCTTCTTTGTCTTTTTTACCTGTTCTGATAAATGCTTTTACTGTACTCATATCCTAATCATATTAATGGTTGTGCAAATATACGAAAATTGCACAACATCTATGCAATCTTGCACAACAAATAACAATGAAATACAATTAAAATATAATCTTTTATCCTATTTATCAGCAATATACAAACGGAAAGCAATCTATGTAATTGTAAATATCGAA
>JAVBVI010000025.1:0-14774 GCA_031554505.1 Bacteroides sp.
GACCGGAGTAGCGCGTGAAGACGACCCTGTGTTTGAGCGAAACGAAGTGGAGCGAGTTCGGGGTCGTTAGCGCTACGCAGCGAGCGAGTAGGAAAACACACGCAGCCTTGATTTTTTCTTTTTGGTTCTTTTTCTTTTGCATCAAGGCAAAAGAAAAAGAACAAGCACCGCGCAGCTTTGTTATATAATAATTAATTCACTTAAAATAAACGTTAGTTATGAAATACGATATGGCCATTATCGGCGGAGGACCAGCCGGTTACACAGCTGCCGAACGAGCAGCAGGCGGAGGACTACGAACCGTACTGTTCGAAAAGAAAAACATCGGAGGTGTCTGCCTCAATGAAGGATGTATCCCAACCAAAACACTACTTTACTCAGCCAAGATACTCGACAGTATCAAAGGCGCTTCGAAATACGGAGTCACCGTTTCGGCCGACCCGTCGTTTGACATGCAGAAACTCATTGCCCGAAAGAACAAGACCGTACTGAAACTCACCGGAGGGGTGAAGATGCAAATGAAAGAATACGGCGTGACAGTGGTAGACAAAGAAGCCGTCATCACCAGTGAGGAGGGCGACGAGATCATCATCGTCAGTGATGGACAAGAATACCGGGTGAATTACCTGATCGTCTGTACCGGATCGGACACTGTGATACCGCCCATTCCGGGACTTGCCGACGTGGAGCATTGGACTTCGAAGGAAGCACTCGACAGCACCGTGTTGCCTCAGTCGCTCGCCATCATAGGTGGAGGAGTGATCGGGATGGAGTTCGCCTCCTTCTTCAACAGCATGGGCGTACGTGTGAAAGTCATCGAGATGATGCCCGAGATTCTGGGCGCGATGGACAAGGAAACCAGTGCGATGGTCCGGGCCGACTATACCAAGCGCGGCGTCAACTTCTACCTGAATACGAAGGTTACTGCCGTTAGCGCTACTGGCGTTACGGTGGAGAAGGACGGTGTAAGCTCAGTCATCGAGGCCGACCGCATCCTGGTGAGCGTGGGACGTCGGGCGAATACCGCCGGGGTAGGGCTGGACAAGTTGGGTATTGAGCTTTACCGCAATGCCGTGAAGACAGACGAGCATCTGCTGACGTCGCACCCTCGGGTATATGCCTGTGGCGATGTCAACGGTCGGTCGCTCTTGGCACATACCGCTATCCGTGAGAGCGAAGTGGCAGTGAATCACGTTCTGGGTATCGACGATGCGATGAACTACGACTGCATCCCCGGCGTGGTGTATACCAATCCGGAGATTGCCGGGGTAGGAAAGACCGAAGAAGAACTTACTGCTGCCGGGCTCTCGTATCATGTACAGAAACTCCCGATGGCCTATTCCGGTCGTTTCGTTGCCGAGAACGAACTGGGCAGCGGACTCTGCAAGCTGGTGCTGGATGATGACGACCGCATCATCGGTTGCCACCTGATGGGCAATCCCGCTTCGGAACTTATTGTCATCGCCGGCATTGCCATACAGAAAGGATATACGGTGGACGAATTCAAGAAGAGCGTCTTCCCGCATCCCACGGTGGGCGAAATATTCCACGAAACACTGCACGCCTGATGCGCTGTGTAGACCTCCGGTCGATGGATGTGTACTTCAACCTGGCTATGGAAGAGTACCTGTTGAAGCACACGGACGAGGATTATTTCCTGGTGTGGCGTGATACACCCTCGGTAGTGATTGGGCGGCACCAACGTCTGCGTGCCGAGGTGGATACCGACTACGCCCGGGAACAGGGCATCTGCCTGGCCCGTCGTTATTCAGGAGGTGGAACGGTGTACCACGATGCCGGAAATGTCAACCTGACGTTTGTCGAAACATCGGCCTCGCCCGACTTCCGTACCTACCTAAACCGCACGTTGGACTTTCTGCATTCGCTGGGAGTTCCGGCAGTGGGCGATCATCGGCTGAGTATCTACACTGATCAGGGCAAGAAGCTTTCGGGCAGTGCGCAGAGCGTGCACAAGAACCGGGTACTCTACCACTGTACCCTGTTGTTCGATACCGATCTGCACAGGCTGGAACAGGTGTTGACCGTGTCTGAGGGCCGGGTGGAAGAGGGCAGGTATGCCGTTCCTTCCGTACGGAGCGAGGTGACCAATCTGCGTCCGTTCTTACCACAAGTGTCCGATGCCGGCGAGTTGTCCCGGATAGCTTATCAGTATTTCTTACAGCAATCGGTAGGCAACGAACCTTATACGTTCACGTCCGCCGAACAGGCTTCCATCACTGCCTTGCGGGACGAAAAGTATATCCGTCCGGAATGGATCAACACTGGTCTGCAACCAAAATATGTTTAAACCTTTTGTTAAAATAGTTGTTGTTAATTGTAAACCAAACCCTAAATAATTTCAGTATATGTCAAAATTTGAAATAAAAATGCCTAAGCTGGGTGAAAGCATCACCGAAGGTACCATCCTTTCCTGGTCGGTACAGGTGGGCGACACGATCAGCGAAGATGATGTACTGTTCGAAGTGAACACGGCCAAGGTCAGTGCGGAGATTCCTTCGCCTGTTGCCGGGAAAGTCGTGGAAATACTATATAAAGAAGGCGATACGGTACCAGTGGGTACGGTGGTTGCCATTGTGGATATCGACGACGGTGAATCGGAAGAACCTGCTGCCGGAAATGCTGCCTCTACGGAAGTTGCTGCTGCTTCGGGAACGACTGCTTCTGCCGAAACTGCTACTGAATCGGCTACTACTGCTGCACCTGCTTCTGTTACTCCCGTACCATCGGCTAAAGCGGTGAAATCGGACGAAGAACGTTGGTTCTCCCCGGTCGTATTGCAACTGGCCCGTGAAGCTAAAATATCGCACGAAGAACTGGAGACCATTCCGGGTACCGGTTACCAGGGACGGTTGAGCAAGAAAGACATCCGTCAATACATCGAACAAAAGAAGAAAGGAGCTGCTCCGGTGGCTACCCCTGTTCAAGCTACTGCTCCTGTATCTGCACCCACTCCGGCATCCGTTCAAGCACCTGCGACACCTCAGTCTGTAACGCCTGCTGCTACCGCACCGGCCCGTCCGGCTGCACAGCCTGCCACACCGGCATTTGCTCAGGGAAGCGGCGTGGAAGTAAAAGAGATGGACCGCATACGCAAGATCATCGCCGACCATATGGTGATGTCGAAGAAAGTCTCCCCGCATGTTACCAACATCGTGGAAGTAGACATGACCAAGCTCGTTCAGTGGCGCGACAAGAACAAGGATGCCTTCTTCAAACGAGAAGGAGTGAAGCTCACTTTCATGCCGATGATCACCGAAGCGGTAGCCAAAGCGCTGGCAACCTATCCAGGTGTAAACGTATCGGTAGACGGATACAACATCCTCTACAAGAAACACATCAACGTGGGTATCGCCGTGGCGCTGAACGATGGTAACCTGATAGTACCGGTGGTAAAGGATGCCGACCGCCTGAATCTCAGTGGGCTAGGCGTAGCCATCGACACGCTGGCTGCCAAGGCACGCAGCAACAAACTGTCGGCTGATGATATCGACGGTGGAACGTTTACGATCACCAACTTCGGCAGTTTCAAGATGCAGTTTGGCACTCCTATCATCAACCAGCCGCAAGTGGCTATCCTTGGAGTGGGACTCATTGAAAAGAAGCCTGCTGTGATCGAAACACCCGAAGGGGACGTCATTGCCATCCGGCACAAGATGTACCTGTCGCTCTCGTATGACCACCGCGTGGTGGACGGCTCACTGGGAGGAAACTTCCTGCACTTCATCGCCGACTATCTGGAAAATTGGAAATAACCTGATAACCTACATGATATGACAACCAAGAAATATGATATCAAAACCACAGACGTGGAAACACTGAAGAAGTGGTATAAACTGATGGTGCTGGGCCGCTCCATCGATGACAAAGCTCCGGCCTACCTGCTGCAATCGCTCGGCTGGTCGTTCCATGCTCCTTATGCGGGACACGACGGTATCCAGTTGGCCATTGGACAGGTGTTCCACCAAGGGGAAGACTTTCTCTTCCCGTACTACCGTGACATGCTCACAGCTCTCTCTGCCGGGATGACCGCCGAAGAACTGATTCTGAACGGACTCTCCAAAGCCACTGACCCGGGAACGGGTGGGCGGCACATGTCTAATCACTTCTCCAAACCGGAGTGGCACATTGAAAACGTTTCTTCGGCCACGGGCACGCATGACCTGCATGCCGCCGGCGTGGGACGTGCTATGGCCTACTACGGACATAAGGGGGTGGCTATTGCTTCGCATGGAGAGTCGTCGGTTTCCGAAGGATTCGTGTATGAGGCCATCAACGGAGCCAGCCAGGAGAATCTGCCAGTGATCTTTGTCTTCCAGGACAATGGTTACGGTATCTCTGTTCCAAAAGAAGACCAGACTGCCAATCGCAAGGTGGCCGACAACTTCTCCGGTTTCAAGAACCTGAAGATCATTCACTGCAATGGTAAGGATGTGTTCGACTCGATGAATGCCATGACCCAAGCCCGTGAATTTGCCATTGCCAATAGCATGCCGGTTATTGTCCATGCCAACTGTGTACGCATCGGTTCGCATTCCAACTCGGACAAGCACACGCTGTACCGCGACGAGAACGAGCTGGCTTACGTGAAGGATGCCGATCCACTGGTGAAATTCCGCCGGATGCTAATTCGCTACAAACGACTGACAGAGGAAGAGTTGAAGCAGATAGAGGACGAAGCGAAGAAGGAACTTTCGGTAGCCAACCGTAAGGCGATGACGGCTCCCGAACCTCAGTCGAGTACTATTCATGACTTTGTGCTTCCTGAACCACACCAGCCGCAGAAGTACCCCGACGGAATACATCAGGAAACGGAGGGAGATAAGAAGTTCTTCGTGAACGCCATCAATGAAACACTGAAAGCGGAGTTTCGCCACAATCCCGACACCTTTATCTGGGGTCAGGACGTAGCTAACAAAGAAAAGGGAGGCGTATTCAACGTCACCAAAGGCATGCAGCAGGAGTTTGGCGAGAAGCGGGTGTTCAACGCTCCGATTGCCGAAGACTATATTGTAGGGTCGGCCAACGGCATGAGCCGCTTCGACCCGAAGATCCGTCTGGTGATCGAAGGAGCAGAGTTTGCCGATTACTTCTGGCCGGCCGTGGAGCAGTATGTGGAATGTACGCACGAATACTGGCGGAGCAACGGTAAGTTCACACCGAACATCACTCTGCGTCTGGCTTCGGGTGGTTACATTGGTGGCGGACTGTATCACTCGCAAAACCTGGAAGGCGCATTGACCACCTTGCCGGGAGCACGTATCGTCTGCCCGTCGTTTGCCGACGATGCGGCCGGATTGCTCCGTACCAGCATGCGTTCCCGTGGATTTACGCTGTTCATCGAACCCAAGGCACAGTACAATTCAGTGGAGGCATCGACCATTGTTCCCGATGATTTTGAGGTTCCCTTCGGAAAAGCGCGTATTCGTCGCCCCGGATCGGATGTCACCATTGTGACCTACGGTAACACCACACATCTCAGTCTGGCTGCTGCCGAACGTTTGGCGAAGGGTGGAGTAGGGGAGGTCGAGGTGATCGACCTCCGTTCGCTGATTCCGCTGGATCGGGAAACCATTTTCGAGTCGATCAAGAAGACCGGTAAAGTGCTGGTGGTACACGAGGACAAGGTGTTTTCCGGTTTCGGTGCCGAGATAGCTGCCGAAATAGCTTCGGATATGTTCCGCTACCTGGATGCTCCGGTGCAGCGAGTGGGGTCCGAGTTTACGCCGGTAGGCTTCCATCCGAATCTGGAACGAGCCATTCTGCCCTCCGAAGAGAAGATATACCAGGCTGCTAAGTCGCTGCTGGAGTACTAATACTATAAATTAAGAATATATGAACAAGAAAGTACAAAAAATCGGATTGTTTTACGCCCTGAAATCGGATAAGACTGCCCGGGTGGCAGAGAAGATCCGCAAAGAGTTGGGCGACGAACCCATTGTCGAAGCCGTAGAAACGGCCTGGCAGAAAGACTTCGAAACGTACGACCTGCTGATTATCGGCGCTTCGACCTGGTTTGACGGGGAACTGCCTACCTATTGGGACGAACTGTACCCGGAGTTGCAAACACTCGAAATGAAAGGAAAGAAGGTGGCGCTTTTCGGCCTGGGCGACCAGGTGAAATACCCGGAAAACTTCGCCGACAGCCTCGGCGTTCTGGCCGAAGCCTTCGAGCAGACCGGAGCTAAAATTGTGGGCTTTACCTCTACAGAAGGCTATACGTTCACGAAGTCGAAGTCACTACGCAATGGGAAATGGTGTGGACTGGTACTGGACGAAGATAACCAACCGGAACTGACCAACCAGCGCATCGAACAGTGGTGCAGGCAATTGAAGGAGCTGTTATAACCAGAGCTTCGGATATAAACAAAATCCTCTTATGATAGAGTCTCGCCTAAAAGGAGATTGTATCATAAGAGGATTTTCGTGGATTGAGATGCTATGAAATTAACCAAAAGTGTATGTTGCAGACAGAAATAATTGCTGGGATAATTCCGAATAGCAACCTAAAGGTGCTATTACATTTTTTCTATAGTTGAAGGAACCATTACATCCAGATGAATTCCATAATAGTTGAATGCATCCAGTTCCAGAACCAGCGAAGTTCCCTTGTACGTCTTGAACTGTCCGGGTGCCGGATTGCCGCTGGGAGCTTTGCCATTATATCCCTGAATCTTCACGCTTTCCTTTACATCAGCCAGTTTACTTCCTTCAATTAATTCGATGGTCAAGGTTGTCTTTCCGTTTACAGCAGCCGTGAAGTGGGCATAACCTACCAGGTAGTGCTGTCCGGCGATGATGTTTACGGTTTGAGCTTCACCATTGTACGGAGTATACATGGCCCAGTTGCCACCATACTTCGGGCCGAATCCCCAAGCAGTCTCTTTGCTGTAAGTGATTTCCGGGTCCGGATCTGGGTCATCATCCGGTTCGCATTCCTGCTTGCAGTAGTTGAACATCATGGACCAGTTTCCATTTACTGCGATCCGATCGCCTTTGCCCCAAGCTGTTTCACTTTGTACCACTACGCCATCGACCACTTTCTGGACTTCGGCATGGGCAGCTATAACCATGCAGTCGGTGAGAGTCTCCAGCGGAAATACGTAAGTATACTCGGTGGTAGCAGGAGAATGTTTACTTTTATAGGGAAATTGCCCGGGCGCTGCTTTGAGTGGAGGATTTTCTCCAATATACAGATGCGTAGCTTTGAATTGCCACCCGTCTTTGGTGAGGTAAGTTACATAAAGATTTTCTTTATCATTTCCTACGATGATATTTCCGGCAAGGTAGTGTTGACCAGCCATAAAATCAACGATTTCGTAAACTCCACAATAGGCAATCTCAGATTGTTGCACAGTCGTCCGCGATAGTGGGGCGATCATCTCATCGTTTTCTTGGGGAATGTACTCATTCTCGGTACAGGCATTGAACCCAAAAAACATAGTAATCAATGCTCCCAGTGTAATCAGTTTCCTCATAAAGATATTTGTTTTGAGAGTTTATAATAAAATCGTGTTAACTCAGCCTGTTCACCTGTCTGCATATTTAATTTTGCTTTGTTAACACATTGGTATCCGTTTTGTTGCCTGTAATTGTATATAGTATTTTTAAAGTTGTAGAATTTCAACAAATATAAACCTTTGTTGTCTAATTCCCGCATACTTATAGTTAAATAATGTTTTCTTTCTATTCGTATTAACAATCGAAATAAAGCGGATGATTGAGTGAGGTTTTGTGTTCGTAAACGGGGAGTATTGCAGAAAAAGTCCACAATACTTCCTTAAATACTATTAATTCACATTATTATTTCTTATTTTTGCGCTCTAATTCAAGAAACCATTATTTTATAATCGCATGTCAAATGTAATAAAGCTACGCAAAGGCCTTGACATCAACCTCCGTGGAGAAGCTATGAAAGAGTTTCTTCCAGGCGCTGTGGAACCCAAATCGTATGCCCTCGTGCCCGATGACTTTCCCGGTGTGACCCCCAAAGTGGTGGTTAAAGAGCAGGAGTATGTGATGGCCGGAGGACCCTTGTTTATCGACAAGAATCATCCAGAAGTAAAATTTGTTTCACCCGTAAGCGGTGTAGTGACAAGTGTAGAGCGCGGCGCCCGCCGTAAAGTGCTTAAAATCGTCGTAGAAGCAGCCGATGAGCAGGACTACGAAGAGTTTGGCAAGAAAGATGTGACTGTCCTGTCGGCCGATGAGGTAAAGGACTTGCTGCTCAATGCCGGTCTGTTTGCTTTCATCAAGCAGCGTCCGTACGACGTGATTGCCGATCCTTCGGTAGCCCCTCGCGCTATTTTTATATCCACCTTCGATACTGCTCCGCTGGCTCCCGATTTCGAGTTTGCACTCGAGGGTGAAGAAAACAACTTCCAGACCGGACTCAATGCTTTGGCCAAGATTGCTCAGGTTTATCTCGGAATCAGTTTACAACAACAAGCATCTATATGGACTGGTGCACGCAATGTCACCGTAACAGCCTTCGACGGACCGCACCCTGCTGGTAATGTGGGTGTGCAAATCAACCACGTGGCGCCGGTGAACAAAGGCGAGACCGTGTGGACCATCGATCCGCAGGCTGTCATCTTTATTGGTCGTGTGCTGAATACCGGTCGCGTGGACTTCACCCGTACCGTAGCTGTGACAGGCTCCGAAGTCCTGAAAACAGGATACCGCAAACTCAAAGTGGGGGCTCTGCTCACCAACGTGTTTGCCGGAAACACCACGAAAGATAAACATCTGCGCTACATCAGCGGAAACGTACTTACCGGTAAGCAGGTAGGCCCGAACGATTACCTCGGCGCTTTCCATAACCAGTTGACCATCATCCCTGAAGGCGATGAGACCAACGAAATGTTCGGCTGGATCATGCCGCGCTTCGATCAGTTCAGCGTGAACCGCTCTTATTTCAGCTGGCTCCTTGGCAAGAAGAAATACACGCTCGACGCCCGTATCAAGGGTGGCGAACGTCACATGATCATGTCCAATGAGTACGACCGTGTATTCCCCATGGACATCATGCCCGAATACCTCATCAAATCCATCATTGCCGGCGACATCGACCGTATGGAAGCCCTCGGTATCTACGAAGTAGCTCCCGAAGACTTTGCCCTTTGCGAATTTGTATGCTCGTCCAAGGTAGAGCTGCAGCGCATCGTCCGCGAAGGACTTGACGCGCTCCGTGCCGAAATGATGTAATAATCTAATAATGTATAGCAATGAAAGCGTTAAGAAAATATCTCAATAAGATAAAGCCGAACTTCGAAGAGGGCGGCAAGCTACACGCGTTTCACTCGGTATTCGACGGCTTCGAGACATTCTTGTTCGTACCCAACCGTACCGCGAAAACGGGAACGCATATTCATGACTCCATCGACAGCAAACGCATCATGTCGATGGTGGTCCTGGCACTGGTACCGGCCTTGTTGTTCGGTATGTACAACGTGGGCTACCAGCATTTCACACACACGGGAGCCGAAGGCGGTTTCCTGGAAATGTTCGTCTACGGATTTCTGGCCGTGTTGCCCAAACTCATCGTATCGTATGTAGTGGGTCTCGGCATCGAGTTCGTGATAGCTCAATGGAAGAAGGAAGAGATTCAGGAAGGATTTCTGGTTTCGGGTATCCTGATCCCGATGATCGTTCCGGTGGACTGCCCGCTGTGGATACTGGCTGTGGCCACGGCTTTTGCGGTGATCTTCGCCAAGGAAGTATTCGGTGGTACGGGCATGAACGTGTTCAACGTGGCTCTTGTGACCCGTGCATTCCTGTTCTTTGCTTATCCCACCAAGATGTCGGGTGATGCCGTTTGGGTATCGGGCGACAGTATCTTCGGTCTGGGTAAGTCGGTAGATGGATTGACGTCTGCTACCTCGCTGGGTATAGCTTCTACATCTACCACTCCCGATGGGTTCCCGCCCTTCTCGTGGGACATGGTGACCGGACTTATCCCCGGTTCTATCGGTGAAACCAGTGTCATTGCCATCCTGCTGGGTGCGTTGTTACTGCTTGCCACCGGTATTGCCAGTTGGAAAGTGATGGCTTCCGTGTTCGTAGGCGGTGCCTTTATGGGCTGGGTGTTCAATGCCATCGGTCCGGATACGGCTATGGCTCACATGCCTTGGTACGAGCACTTGGTGCTGGGTGGTTTCTGCTTCGGTGCCGTGTTCATGGCTACCGATCCGGTAACGGCTGCCCGTACGGAAACGGGTAAGTACATTTATGGGTTCCTCATCGGTGTGATGGCCATCGTCATCCGCGTGCTGAATCCGGGTTACCCCGAAGGCATGATGCTCGCCATCCTGCTGATGAATATCTTCGCCCCGCTGATCGACTACTACGTGGTACAAAGCAATATCGGCCGTCGCGAGAAACGTGTAGTCAAGTCTAACTAATTAATACCGGAAAGAATATGAATACCAATAGTAATACATATACTATCATATATGCTTCGGTAATGGTTATTATCGTGGCATGCGCGCTGGCGTTCGTTTCCTCGGCCCTGAAAAGCACGCAGGACAAGAACGTGGAGCTCGACAAAATGAAGCAGATTCTCAGTGCCCTGAACGTCGATACGAAGGATCAGGATGCGCAGGCGCTGTACCATCAATATGTGAAGAAAGATATCGTGATCAATGCACAGGGCGAGACAACTGCCGAAAGCGGTGGTTTCAACGTCGAAGTGAAAGCCGAACTGGCGAAGGACCTGAAAGACCGTCAACTCCCGGTGTACGTGTGCGATGTGAACGGACAGGTGAAGTACGTCATACCGATGTTCGGACAAGGTCTTTGGGGACCTATCTGGGGATACATCGGTCTGGACGAGGACAAGGATACGGTGTACGGGGTGTACTTCTCACACGCCGGTGAGACTCCGGGACTCGGTGCCGAGATCGCCTTGAAGGGATTCCAGGCACCGTTCATCGGCAAGCACATCATGAAGGATGGCAAGTTTGTCTCCATCGCCGTGGTGAAGCCGGGCAAGTCGGCCGAAGGGCAGGACTACGTGGACGGTATCTCGGGTGGTACCATCACGTCGGCTGCCGTGGGCAACATGCTGCACAACTGCATCGGCCAGTACGATCAATTTTTAACCAATAAATAAAGGAGGGCGAAAGATATGAGTCAATTGTTTTCGAAGAAGAATAAAGAAGTCTTTTCTAACCCGCTCAACCTCGATAATCCGGTGACCGTACAGGTGCTTGGTATCTGTTCGGCACTGGCCGTAACAGCCAAGCTGGAGCCATCCATCGTGATGGGCCTTTCGGTGACGGTGATCGTGGCCTTTGCCAATGTGATCATCTCGCTGCTGCGCAAGACCATCCCCAATCGTATCCGTATCATCGTGCAGTTGGTGGTGGTTGCCGCCCTGGTGACCATCGTGAGCGAAATCCTCAAAGCGTTCGCTTATGACGTAAGTGTTCAACTTTCTGTATATGTCGGTCTGATCATTACCAACTGTATTCTGATGGGACGCCTCGAAGCGTTTGCCATGGCCAACGGCCCATGGGAATCGTTCCTCGATGGTATTGGTAATGGTATTGGTTATGCCGGCATCCTCGTAGCTGTGGGTTTCGTGCGCGAATTGCTCGGATCGGGTTGCCTTTTCGGTATTCAGGTGATCCCGGCAGCTGCTTACGAAGCAGGGTATATCAACAACGGATTGATGCTGATGCCTCCGATGGCGTTGATCATCGTGGCTTGTATCATCTGGATACAGCGCAGCCGCAGCAAGCAGTTGCAGGAAAAGTAATCTTTAACAAGTAAGAAAGTATGAACGATTATTTAAGTTTATTTGTCAAGTCGATCTTTGTCGACAATATGATATTCGCTTACTTCCTCGGTATGTGTTCGTACCTGGCAGTATCGAAGAATGTAAAGACAGCACTGGGACTGGGTATCGCTGTGACCTTCGTGTTGATAGTGACGCTTCCTGTGAACTACTTGCTGGAAAACTATGTGCTGAAAGCCGATGCGCTGGTGCCGGGTGTGGACCTGAGCTTTCTGAGCTTCATCCTATTTATTGCCGTGATCGCCGGTATCGTACAACTGGTGGAGATGGTGGTGGAACGTTTCGCTCCGTCGCTCTACGCGTCGCTGGGTATCTTCCTGCCGCTTATCGCCGTGAACTGCGCCATCATGGGGGCTTCGCTCTTCATGCAGCAGCGTCAGTTTGTCAACATCGGTGAAGCTACGACGTATGCCCTCGGTTCGGGTGTGGGTTGGTTGCTGGCCATTGTAGGTCTGGCTGCCATCCGTGAGAAGATGGCCTATTCGGACGTTCCGGCTCCGCTGAAGGGGTTGGGCATCACGTTCATCACCGTAGGACTGATGGCGATGGCCTTCATGTGTTTTTCAGGATTGAAGTTATAATTAGTAAGAAAGGAAAGAACAATGAGTCAATTGATATTTACGAGCGTCGGCGTCTTCCTGGGAGTGATCCTGCTGCTCGTCGTTATACTGCTCGTAGCTAAGAGCTACCTTTCACCCTCGGGCGAAGTGACCGTGATGATGAATGGCAAACAAGAATTAAAAACTGAAACCGGCGGTACGCTGCTGGGTACGCTGTCGGCCAACGATATCTTCCTGTCGTCCGCCTGCGGTGGCAAGGGGTCTTGTGGACAGTGTAAGTGCCAGGTGATGGAGGGTGGGGGTGAAATCCTGCCCACGGAGACGGTACACTTTAGCCGTAAGGAACAGGCTGCCCACTGGCGTCTGGGCTGCCAGGTGAAAGTGAAACAGGACATGCAGATTGCTATCGACGAGTCGGTACTGGGCGTGAAGAAGTGGGAGTGCGAAGTGGTGTCGAACAGCAACGTGGCTACCTTCATCAAGGAGTTTGTCGTAAAACTTCCTGTAGGCGAACACATGGACTTCCAGCCGGGAAGCTACAGCCAGATCGACAGTCCGGTGTTCGACCTGAACTACCGCGATTTCGACATCGACAAACAGTTTCACGGCGACTGGGACAAGTTCAAGATGTGGGACCTGCAGTGCAAGAATACAGAACCTACCATCCGTGCGTACTCCATGGCCAACTATCCGGCCGAAGGTGACGTGATTATGCTCAACGTGCGTATCGCCACTCCGCCGTTCGACCCTGCTACGAAAGGTTTCATGAAGGTGAACCCGGGTATCGCTTCTTCGTACATCTTCAACCTGAAACCGGGTGATAAGGTGATGATGAGTGGACCTTACGGTGACTTCCACCCCATCCTGACCACCAAGAACGAAATGCTTTACATCGGTGGTGGCGCCGGTATGGCTCCGCTGCGTGCGCATGTGCTGCACTTGCTGAAGACGTTGAAGATGTCTGACCGTAAGATTTCGTACTGGTACGGTGCCCGTTCGAAAGGGGAGATCTTCTACGAGGAGGACTTCCGTGAACTGGAACGTGCGTTCCCCAACTTTACATTCAATATTGCTTTGAGCGCACCGCTGCCTGAGGACAACTGGACGGGTTACGTGGGATTCATCCACAACGTTATCCACGACGAGTACCTGAAGGACCACGAGGCACCCGAAGATATCGAATACTATATGTGTGGGCCTGGGCCGATGAGTGACGCTGTGAAGCGCATGCTCGATGGGCTTGGTGTTCCGCCTAAGAACCTGATGTTCGACGATTTCGGCGCATAGACAGGTTTACTTTTAGTGTTAAGAAGATGATGGAGAATCCAGTGAGTGTTTGGCTTGCTGGATTCTTTTTTGCTAGCGCTGTCTCTTCTTTCTCTTTTGCCTTGATGCAAAAGAGAAAGAAGCACAGAGAAAAAATCAAGGCTGCGTGTGTTTTCCTACTCGCTCGCTGCGTAGCGCTAACGACCCCGAACTCGCTCCACTTCGTTTCGCTCAAACACAGGGTCGTCTTCACGCGCTACTCCGGTCGCTCGCTTAACGGAAAACGCACGAGGCCAATCCCGGCTCGCCACATCGCTTCGCTCGTGTTGTTTTGTTACGTCGCTTCGCTCGTATTGTGCTGATTTTCAAGGCATGTTATGCCCTTTTTGTAGCCTTTTACATTTGTTTTCAAGGCAACTAATTTCCTCTCCCAATATATCTGCAAGTATTGTTCAACGGGCGCTATGGGTTTTTTTGACGGCCGCTACGGGTTTTCCTAAAAGGCGTAGCGGGAAAAAATAAAACGCGTAGCGCCCGTCAGAAGCTTCCTGCAATATTCTCCGCAGCTTCTTTCTTCCGATCACTTTGCTTCTTGCTCTCAGGGCAAAACCTTCTTTCTTCCGAGGCTAATGCTTCTTTCTTCCGATCACTTTGCTTCTTTCTTCCGGGGCAAAACCTTCTTTCTTCTGGGGCAAATGCTTCTTTCTTCTGGGGCAAATGCTTCTTGCTTCCGAGGCAGGGGGAAATCCTGGCCAGACGCACAAGTGAAGAGGGTGAAGAGCAGGTGGAGATGCCAAACTTCACCACACCCCCCGATGAACAAAGGATTTCAGCATGGTTGAAGAAGCTGGAACCCCCAATAAAATCCCATGTAAGAAAGAAGATTTTCACCCCATAACAAGCCACACGAGCGAAGCGACGTAACAAAACGACACGAGCGAAGCGATGTGGCGAGCCGGGATTGGCCTCGTGCGTTTTCCGTTAAGCGAGCTGTGTATTCTGGCGAAGCTGACCCCTCATTCTGGTGATGCTGACCCCCAAGTTTTTCATTGGTTCATCAAGTATCTTCTTTTTGAGTCTGTTTTTCTTTTCAGCTTTGGCAAAATTATTGTTTTTTTCTTCTCATCGAC
>JAVBVI010000064.1:0-33098 GCA_031554505.1 Bacteroides sp.
TGGATGGTTCAATTAGAGTACAACACGAGCGAAGCGATGTCACAGAAAAAGCACGAGCGAAGCGATGTGGCGAGGTAGTAAGATCGGCCTCATTTTCGGAGCGTGAAGCGGAGCCTGTGCGGAAAACGAGTAAAGGAGCGATTGTTTGAGTGAGCGAAGCGAGCGAGTTGGAGCTCCGATCGTTTTTCGTACAGGCGGAGTAGCGGAGAAAATGCAGCCGTGGCTTTTTCTCTTTGTTACTTTCTCTTTTGCGCCAAGGCAAAAGAGAAAGTAAAGCCATGCGCTAGCAAAAAACCACCGATCAGGAAGAACCTAACCGGTGGTTATTTTTTTAGCCTTATTATCGGATATTAGCGGGGCAGTGCTTCTTTCACTACCATCTGACGACCTGCATATTCTGCGCCGTTCAGTTCGCTGATTACACGTTGTGCTTCTTCATCGTTGGGCATTTCCACGAATGCAAATCCCTTTGATTTACGAGTTTCGCGATCCAGAATCAGTTTTACTGATTCCACTACGCCATACTCTTCCATTACTTCTCTCAAATCAGCTTCCCTAACCCGATAGCTAAGGTTTCCAATGTACATGTTCATAAATAAAAAAAATAAAAATGGTAAAACAAAAATTGAAACAAAGGAAATTTTAAAATAGGATCTGATATTCGACTGAAAATGAGAAGAAAAAAGAACTTATGAAAAACGTTCGATTGTTTACGGGCACAAAGGAACGTAAATAATTCCGAATAAAAAAATAAAGAGCACTTATTTCACAATAAATGCCCTTCCATGCATGACTCGTGCCATGCTAATTTTAATATTTGAAAAAATGAAATGTTTTATATTTAGTATCCCATCTCGTGCAGCGCCTTGCAAAGCTGATCGGCACAGGAAGTCGGGCGTCGTCCGCACCGGATGCCTTCCAACCGTTCGAGTGCTTCTGCTACCGGCCTGCCTTTGAGCAACCGGGAGAGCGCCTGCAAATTACCACTGCATCCGCCCCAGAAGGCCACTTCCTTGATCACCCCTTCCTCTATTTCGATTTCGATGTGCGAGCTGCAGGTGCCTTCGGTTTTGTAGACCTTATTCATTATTCTTCCTCGGCTGCGGGTTTCAGGTTGGTGTAGACGTTCTGCACGTCTTCATCATCTTCCAGGCGTTCCACCATCTTTTCGATGGTAGCGCGCTGTTCGGCGTCCAGATCTTTTTCATCGTTGGGGATGCGGGTAAATTCCGATCCTTTCACTTCGAATCCGTTTTCCTCCAGGTAGTGTTGGATTTGTGAGAACGATTTCGGATCGCCGTAGATAGTTACTTCCTCTTCGTCCTCATCGTAGTCCTCGTCCACACCGTAGTCGATGAGTTCCAGGATCAGCTCATCCATGTCTACGCCCTCTTTCTTGGCCAGGGTAAACATCGATTTGTGGCTGAAGATGAAGTCGAGGCTGCCCGAAGTACCGAGCGAACCGCCGAACTTATTGAACACGCTGCGCACGTTGGCCACCGTACGGGTGGTATTGTCCGTAGCTGTTTCCACGAACACGGCGATACCGAAGGGTCCGTATCCCTCGTAGTTCATCTCCTTATAGTCCTTGGTATCCTTGCCCAGGGCATTCTTGATGGCCCGGTCTATGTTATCCTTCGGCATGTTCTCGCGTTTGGCATTAGCGATACAGGCGCGCAGTGAAGGGTTGTTTTCAGGGTCCGGACCGCCGGCCTTTACAGCGATAGCGATTTGTTTACCTATTCTGGTGAATGTACGGGCCATGTTGCCCCATCTTTTCAGCTTGGTAGCTTTTCTATATTCGAACGCTCTTCCCATTGGTTTTGATGTATTTTAGTTTAAACTTTTATCTTAATTTGGCTCCCAGCTTGTCTTCCAGATTCTTCACCAGGCGTGACATGAGCTTGTCGATCATCTTGTCGTTCAGCGTCTGGGTTTCGTCCTGGAGCAGGAAGCTCACGGCGTACGACTTCTTGCCGGCTTCGAGGTTCTTGCCCTCGTACACGTCGAAAAGTTCTACGTCCTTGAGCAATTTCCTGTCGGTGTCGAAAGCAATCTTTTCGATATCGGCAAACTGCGTGCTCTTGTCGATCAGCAGGGCCAGGTCGCGCTTCACAGCCGGATACTTGGATATCTCCTTGTAGCTTACCTTCACCGAACGGATGGCCTTCATCAGTTCCTTCCAGTTGAGGTCGGCATAATATACTTCGTTGTCGATGTCGAAGGCTTTGAGCAGCTTCTTTGTCACCACGCCGAACGATGCCAGGTGCTTGCCGCCCTTGGTGTGTACGGAGAGTGCGGTAGCGAAGATATCGTCGGTCAGGTTGCCCACAACCAAGTTGCGCAGCTCCAGTCCGAGACGTTTCAGGATGTTCTCCACGTAGGCTTTCAGTTCGCACACCGAGCTATCCTCGTTGGCGTGTGCCCAGGAGTTCGATACACGCTTGCCGGTGACCCACAGGCCCAGGTGATAGTCTTCCGAGTAAGGAGCCAATCCTTTTTCCGGGTTGCGCTTGCCGGCGTCGAAGTGGTAACAGTTGCCGAACTCGAAGAAACGCAGGTCGGCATTCTTGCGGTTGGCATTGTGCGCGATGCTTTCCAGGCCACCGAAGAGCAGCGTCTGACGCATGCCGTTCAGGTCGGCGCTGAGCGGGTTGAGCAGCATCACCGAAGCGGAAGCCGGGTAGGTTTCCAGCCCTTCGTAATAGGCGGCGCGGGTGAGCGAGTTGTTCAATATTTCATTGAACCCACAGCCCACAAGTTGCTCTGCTACAAGGTTCTGAAGTTTATTCGACTTATCGGCTTCGCCCTTGGTGGTGAGGCTCGACTTCAGCGTAGCGGGTATCTCCACGTTGTTGTATCCGTAGATGCGGAGAATGTCTTCTATCACATCGCAATCGCGCTGTACGTCGACCCGGTAGGGAGGTACGGCCAGCGTCAGTCCTTCGGCTGTTTCGGCGGTGATTCTCATTTCCAGGCTGGTCACGATGTTCTTTATTGTTTCCACCGGGATTACCTTGCCGATGAGGGCGTTCACCCGTTCGTAGGTCAGCTCCACCGTGAAATCCTGTGCAGGTGTCGCGCATACGTCCTTGATCTCGCTGGAGATGGTTCCTCCGGCCAGTTCCTTGACCAGCAGGGCAGCCAGTTTGAGGCAATAAACGGTGATGTTGGGGTCGATACCGCGTTCGAAACGGAACGAGGCGTCGGTATTGAGTCCATGGCGACGGGCGGTCTTACGCACCCAGGTGGGGTGGAAATAGGCGCTTTCGATGAATACATCCGTAGTGGTTTCGGTAGAACCCGAGTCGAGTCCGCCGAACACTCCGGCGATGCACATGGCATTCTCGCGGTTGCAAATCATCAGGTCGCGATCGGCCAACTTGCGTTCCACACCGTCGAGGGTAACGAACGGCGTGCCTTCGGGTAGGGTCTTCACCACGACTTCGCCTCCCTTGATGGCGGCGGCATCGAAACAGTGCAGCGGCTGACCAAAGGCGTGTACGATGTAGTTCGTGATGTCGACAACATTATTAATAGGACGCACGCCGATCAGGCGCAGCTTGTTTTGCAACCATTCGGGACTTTCGGCCACCTTCACTCCTTTCACTGTCACCCCGGCATAGCGCGGGCATGCTTCGGCGTTCTCCACCGTCACAGGAATGTCGAGGTCGTGGTTTTCCACCGCGAAAGCCTCTACCGACGGGCGTTTCAAAGTAGCCTGCCGACCGTTCTGCAGCAGATAGGCATACAGGTCACGTGCCACACCGTAGTGCGAGCAGGCATCGGCCCGGTTGGGTGTGATGTCCACTTCGAGCACAAATTCGCTCTCGATGTGGTAGTATTCTTTGGCGGGCGTTCCGGGAACAGCTTCAGCGGGCAGTACGATGATGCCGTCGTGCGAGGTGCCGATGCCGATTTCGTCTTCGGCACAGATCATTCCGCAGGATTCCACTCCGCGTATTTTCGATTTCTTGATGGTAAAGCTTTCTTCACCGCTGTAAAGTATGGTACCGAGGGTAGCTACCACCACCTTCTGTCCGGCAGCCACGTTGGCCGCTCCGCAGACAATCTGAGCAGGTTCTCCCGCTCCCAGGTTGACGGTAGTGACGTGCAGGTGGTCCGAATTGGGATGCGCTTCGCACGTCAGCACTTCGCCGATAACGAGCCCTTCGAGGCCTCCTTTAATGGTTTGCACCTCTTCCACCCCGCCTGTTTCCAGACCGATGGAGGTCAGCGCCGCAGCCACTTCGTCGGGCGTCAGGTCGAAGTCTACATACTCTTTCAGCCAGTTATAAGAGATATTCATATCGTAATGTTTTAGATTGTTCTTAAAAAGACCCGCAAAGTTAATAAGATTTTTCCGTAGTCGGGGAATGAAACGCAGAGTTTTTTTCGTTTCGGGAAGAAACGTTGGTTTCCTCAGAGGATATTTTATACGGGTATGCTGTGGAGCAGGAATTATCGTCATGCGATAATTATTTATCCTATGAGGATAATTATTTTTCCTATGAGGATAATCTTTTTCCCTATGAGGATAATTTCATGATAAGTTCATCTGTAAATATAATTACCTTACGAGATAGAATAAAACGATAGATATTACAGTAATATATCGATAACCGACACACCTTCACAAGAGGGGAAAAACGGGAGGAAACCGCCAAACTTCCGCCAAACCGCCTATTGGCGCAATTACACCCTCACTTTTCACACAACACATATGAAAATCAGACATTTACAAAATTTTAAGTATGTGTTTTTTACCTTTTCATTTTTTTTATTCACACAGCTATTTCAGTTATATCAAAAAGCAAAATGTTGTACAAAACAGAAATCAAACGCATAAAACAAATGTAAGAAATGTTGAAATTCAAACGATATGATTATCATAAGGGGAAAGATACGGATAGTCTTATTAAAATATACAACTATGCAATAAATCAATAAATTCAAACAACCACACAAAGAAATGATATCAATTTCCCGAGATTACCAACAACACACAATCAGCGACACCTTCCATGTAAACAGGAATTGTTTTCAGAAGAAAAACCGCTCACAAACACATACAGAGCGCTTTTTAAAACTTTCATGAACGAATAGAGCACCCCTAAACCGCCCCCCTTGGCGGATTTGTCGGATTTGGCGGAAACTCCCCTATTTGGAGAGTTCAACTTTTCAACTAATACAGTAATTATAGTCAACAAAACCCGAGCGGAAATCCTGAGGATAAAACCCACAGAGATAGGTTAAAAAGGCAACGGCCCATCGTTCCCCACTCCGCCGAACGGATTATCCGTCTGCGGCTGGAACTCCTGTGAGGGAGGCGGCACATTCATACGCGAACCAAGCATCGAGGTGCCTCCATGTTCGTTCGCAATGGGAATAATCATGTCGTCGTCCGGGTTGGAGAAGCGGGTGAACTCCCCTTTAAATCGCAGCAACACGTCGCCCACGGCACCGTTACGGTGCTTGGCAATGATAATCTCGGCCATGCCGCGGAGGTCGTTCCCCTTGTCGTCCTGGAAGATCTTGTAATACTCCGGACGGTGGATGAAGCATACCATATCGGCATCCTGCTCGATGGCACCCGACTCACGGAGGTCGCTCAACTGCGGACGCTTGCCCTCGATGCCCTCGCGGCTCTCCACACCACGGTTGAGCTGCGACAGGGCGATGATGGGGATGTTCAACTCCTTCGCCAATCCCTTGAGCGAACGGGAGATGGTACTTACCTCTTCCTGACGACTGCCGAAGGCCATACCGCTGGCGTTCATCAGCTGGAGGTAGTCGATGATGATGATCTTCACCCCATGTTCGCGCACCAGACGGCGGGCCTTGGTACGGAGTTCGAACACCGAGAGCGAAGGCGTGTCGTCCACGTAGAGCGGAGCGTCGATGAGGTCTTTCAACTTGTAGTCCAGCTGCTGCCACTCATATCCGGCCAACTGACCGCTCTTGATCTTCTCACTCGGAATCTCGCACACGTTGGATATCAAACGGTTGACCAACTGTACGTTGCTCATTTCCAGCGAGAAGAGCGCCACGGCTTCGCGGTAGTTCACGGCAATGTTCTTGGCCATGGAGAGCACGAAGGCCGTCTTACCCATGGCGGGACGGGCAGCGATGACGATCAGGTCGGACTTCTGCCAGCCGGACGTCATGCCGTCCAACTTGGTGAACCCGGTTTCCAGTCCGCTCAATCCGTCGGAACGGGCGGCGGCCTTCTGGATCAGTTGGTAGGACTCGGCAATGACCGGGTTAATCTGCGTATAGTCCTTCTTCAGGTTGCGCTGGGAGATCTCGAACAGCTTGCCTTCGGCCTCCTGCATCAGGTCGTCCACGTCGAGTGTCTCGTCGAACGCCTTCGTCTGTATCTGGCTGGTGAAGGTGATGAGCTCGCGGGCCAGGTATTTCTGGGCGATGATGCGGGCGTGGTATTCGATGTGCGCCGACGACGCCACCCGACTGCTGAGCTGGGCGATATAGAACGGTCCGCCCACCTCTTCCAGGTCGCCCCGCTTGCTGAGCTGATCCTTGACGGTGAGGATATCCACCGGCTTCTGGTTAATGGCCAGGTCGGTGATGGCGGTATAGATCAACTGGTGACGGTGGTCGTAGAACGACTCGGGACGCAGTATCTCGCTCACCTGCGCATAGGCATCTTTCTCAATCATCAACGCACCCAGCACAGCTTCTTCGAGCTCGAGAGCCTGCGGACTGATACGTCCGTAATCGCTCATCGGATGGGGAGTCTTCTTCGGGGTGCGGGTATTCCTTCTTTGTTCGGCCATTATGGTAATGTGTTACATTTACTTGATAGGGAGGGCAAAGATAAAAACTATTTCTTAACTTTGCCGTCCGTCGGTTCAAAAGATTATCGACGAGTTATCAATCCATTATTCACCAGAACAGTTCATATCTACTTATGATTGCGTTTCCGAATGCCAAAATAAATCTGGGGCTGCACATCACCGAAAAGCGTCCCGACGGGTACCACAACCTGGAGACGGTGTTCTATCCCGTTCCGCTGACCGACGCGTTGGAGATTACCGGGGGCCATGGCGCCCTGCACGTATCGGGCATCGAAGTGGCCGGAAGCCCGGACGACAATCTGGTGATGAAGGCCTACCGCCTGCTGCAACGGGAGTTCTCGCTTCCGCCGGTGGACATCTACCTGCACAAGCACATCCCCTCGGGTGCCGGACTGGGCGGCGGATCGGCCGACGCGGCTTTCATGCTGAAGATGCTCAACGAACGCTTCGCCCTGGGGCTGACTGTGGAACTTCTGGAGGCATACGCCGCTACGTTGGGAGCCGACTGTGCTTTCTTCATCCGCAACGCGCCTACCTTTGCCGAGGGCATCGGCAACCTCTTCTCGCCCATCGACGTTTCCTTGAAAGGATACCGCCTCTGCATCGTAAAGCCGGAGGTGTTTGTCTCTACCCGGGATGCATTCGCACGGATTCGTCCGCATCGTCCGGAGTTTTTGTTGCGGGAGGTCATCGGCCGTCCCATTAGTGAGTGGCGTGATGCGTTGGTGAATGATTTCGAGGAAAGTGTGTTCCCGCAATTCCCGGTTATCGGGGAGATCAAGGCAGAGATGTACCGGCAAGGAGCTGTCTATGCCTCCATGAGCGGATCGGGCTCGTCGGTCTTCGGACTGTTCCGGGCAGACAGTGTCTGTCCCGATTTCCAAGTTGCCGGACACTTCTGCTTCAACGCCCTGTTGGAATAAAATTAGGTCTATTGTAACAATGCATTACAATAGACCTAAACATATTTACAAGGCAACTAACTCCACGGCTCTTACCGCGGCTTACTTGTACTCTTCCCAGCTCTTGATAGCGATATCGTCGATGCTCATGGTACAGAACGCATGGATAAACGCGCTGGCCAGCCGGGCCTTGGTGATGAGCGGTATATTCAGGTCGATGGCCGCGCGACGAATCTTGTATCCATTGCTCAACTCATGCACGGTGAGGTTCTTGGGGATATTCACCACCATATCGATCTCCTTATTGTGCAGCATATCCAGCGCTTGCGGATGCTGTCCTTCCTCACTGGGCCAGTACACCTGCGTGCACTCGACACCGTCGGCCATCAGCCACTTGTACGTGCCACCGGTAGCAAAAAGCTTGTATCCCTTCTTCACCAGCATGCGGGCAGCATCGAGCATGTCAGCCTTCTGTTTCGGCGTACCGGTGGAAAGCAGAATGTTTTTGTTCGGAATGCGATAGCCCACCGAAAGCATGGCTTTCAGTACGGCGCACGACGTATCGGTACCGATGCATCCCACCTCGCCGGTAGAAGCCATGTCCACCCCAAGCACAGGGTCGGCTTTTTGCAGGCGGTTGAAGGAGAATTGTGATGCCTTAATCCCCACGTAATCGAGCTCAAAGAGGTTTTTCGACGGTTTTTCTACCGGAAGCCCCAGCATCACCTTCGTAGCCAGTTCTATGAAATTGATCTTCAACACCTTGCTTACGAATGGAAAGGATCGGCTAGCCCGGAGGTTGCATTCGATGACCTTGATATCGTTGTCGCGCGCCAGGTATTGAATGTTGAACGGCCCGGAAATGTTCAGTTCCTTGGCTATCTCGCGGCTGATGCGCTTGATACGGCGTACCGTCTCCACGTAAAGCTTCTGCGGCGGAAACTGAATGGTAGCGTCGCCGGAGTGTACCCCGGCAAATTCGATGTGTTCGCTGATGGCGTAGGCGATGATCTCGCCGTTCTGCGCTACGGCATCCATCTCTACCTCTTTAGCATGTTCGATGAACTGGCTCACCACCACCGGATGTTTCTTCGACACGTTGGCCGCCAGTTTGAGGAAGCGTTCCAGGTCCTCGCTGTTGGAGCAAACATTCATCGCCGCCCCCGAGAGTACGTACGACGGACGCACCAAAACGGGAAAGCCCACTTCGGCCACAAACTCATGGATATCGTCCATCGAGGTAAGTTCCCGCCAGCGGGGCTGATCCACCCCGATACGGTCGAGCATGGCAGAGAATTTCTCGCGATCCTCGGCATTGTCGATGCTCCGGGCCGAGGTGCCCAGGATATGAACCCGCTGCTCGTCCAGGCGCATGGCGAGGTTGTTCGGTATCTGTCCGCCGGTGGAGACGATGACACCGTGCGGGTTCTCCAACTCCAGGATGTCCATCACCCGTTCGAAAGTAAGCTCGTCGAAGTAGAGGCGGTCGCACATATCATAATCGGTGGAAACCGTCTCCGGGTTGTAGTTGATCATCACGCTGCGCCACCCCTCCTTACGGATGGTATTCAGCGCCTGCACGCCGCACCAGTCGAACTCCACCGAGGAACCGATGCGATACGCACCCGAACCGAGTACCACGATGGAGCGGTGATCGCCCAGGTACTTCACATCGTTGGCCGTGCCGCTGTACGTGAGGTAGAGGTAGTTGGTCTGTGCAGGGAACTCACCGGCCAGTGTATCGATCTGCTTCACCACCGGCAGCACGCCCACACTCTTGCGGTAGCGGCGTATGTGCAGGTTGTGCATTTCCATATCGCCTTCCAAGCCGATGGAACGGGCTATCTGGAAGTCGGAGAAGCCTTGTACCTTGGCTTTGCGGAGCAGTTCAACAGGCAGGTCCCGAACGTCCGTAAATTTCTCCAGTTCCTTGGCCGTATGCATGATGTTCACCAGCTTTTGCAGGAACCACTTATCGATCTTGGTCAGGTCATGGATATGATCAATAGTATACCCGGCCCGGAGCGCTTTGGAGATGACGAAGATACGCTTGTCGGTCGGTTCGCGCAGGGCCTTGTCGATGTCGGGAATCACCAGTTCCTTGTTGCCTACAAAACCGTGCATCCCTTGCCCGATCATGCGCAAGCCTTTCTGGATAGCTTCTTCGAACGTGCGGCCGATGGCCATCACCTCGCCTACCGACTTCATGGACGAGCCGAGTTCGCGGTCTACACCGTGGAATTTACCCAGATCCCAACGCGGTATCTTACACACTACGTAGTCCAGCGCCGGTTCGAAGAAAGCACTGGTAGTACGGGTAACGGAGTTCTTCAGGTCGAACAATCCATAGCCCAGACCGAGCTTGGCTGCCACGAAGGCCAGCGGATAGCCGGTAGCTTTCGATGCCAGAGCCGAGGAACGCGAGAGGCGGGCATTGACCTCAATCACCCGATAGTCTTCCGACTCAGGGTCGAAGGCATACTGCACGTTGCACTCGCCCACAATGCCGATGTGCCGGATGATGCGGATAGCCAGTTCGCGCAGTTTATGGTATTCGCTGTTGGTCAGCGTTTGCGACGGGGCGATAACGATGGACTCGCCCGTGTGAATGCCCAGCGGGTCGAAGTTCTCCATGTTACATACGGTGATGCAGTTGTCGAAACGGTCGCGCACCACCTCGTATTCTACTTCCTTCCAGCCGCGCAACGACTTCTCCACCAACACTTGAGGTGAGAACGAGAAAGCCTTTTCTACCAACACGTTAAGTTGTTCTTCATTATCACAGAAACCGGAGCCAAGACCACCCAAAGCATAGGCTGCCCGGACAATCACCGGATAACCCAAACGGGCGGCAGCTTGACGGGCATCGGCGGCATTCTCCACCGCTTCGCTCTGGATGGTTTTCACGTCGATTTCGTTCAGCCTGTGCACGAACAACTCCCGGTCCTCCGTGTCGATGATGGCCTGCACGGGTGTGCCGAGCACCTGTAGATTGTATTTCTCCAGGATACCTTCCTTGTAGAGCGCCACCCCACAGTTCAGAGCCGTTTGTCCGCCGAAGGCCAGCATGATGCCGTCCGGCTTCTCCTTCCGGATCACCTTTTCGACGAAGTACGGAGTGACGGGAAGGAAATAAATCTGGTCGGCCACCCCTTCCGAAGTTTGTACCGTGGCAATGTTCGGGTTGATCAGGATGGTTTCGATGCCTTCCTCTTTCAAGGCTTTGAGGGCTTGCGAGCCGGAATAGTCGAACTCTCCGGCTTCACCGATCTTAAGGGCGCCGGAACCCAGCAGCAATACTTTCTTTATTTTATTTTCCATATAGTAAGCGGATTGATTCACCACAGAGTCACAGGAGTTCCACAGAGTTTTTCTCTCTTGCTTTGTTGGACATAGAGTTTTCTAAATAAAAACTCTGTGGAACTCTGTGTGACTCTGTGGTGAATATATTTCATTTTAAGAGGTTTACAAATTCGTTGAACAGGAATTCCGTATCGGTAGGTCCGCTGGCTGCTTCGGGATGGAACTGGGCAGAGAACCAGGGGTTACGCCGGTGGCGGATGCCCTCGTTGGAACCGTCGTTCATATTGACGAAGAGCGGCTGCCAGTCGGCACCCAGCGTATCATTGTCCACCGCATAGCCGTGGTTCTGCGAGGTGATGAAGCAGCGGTTGGTGCCAACCATACGCACCGGCTGGTTGTGACTGCGGTGTCCGTATTTCAGTTTGTAGATGGAAGCGCCTCCGGCTTTGGACAGGAGCTGGTTGCCCATGCAGATGCCGAAGATGGGGAGTTGTTCGTTCTGCATCGCCCGACGGATGTTCTGTACGGCAGCGTCGCAGGTATCCGGGTCGCCCGGACCGTTGGAAATGAACAGTCCGTCGAATGGAAGCGTGTTAAAATCATAATTCCACGGCACACGGATCACCTCTACGTCGCGTTTCAGCAGGCAGCGGATGATGTTGGTCTTCACGCCGCAATCCACCAGCACAACTTTCTTCTTTCCGGGACCTTCGTTGTAGCGGATCACCTCCCGGCAGCTTACCCGGTCTACGAAGTTGATATCATCGTACACCAGTGTCTCGGGCACATTTTCCGGCTCGTCATCGAATAGGATTTTGCCGATCATCACTCCGTGTTCGCGCAGCACCTTGGTCAGTTCACGCGTGTCGATGCCGGTGATGCCGGACACCTGCTCCCGTTTCAGCCAGTCGGCTAAGCTTTCTACAGCATTCCAATGGCTGTACTCGGTGGAATAATCACTCACGACAATCGCTTCGGCATGGATCTTCCGGCTTTCCATAAAGGTGGCCAGCCCGTTCGGTTCGAGGGTAAAAGGAGGAACCCCGTAATTGCCCACCAGCGGATAGGTGAGCGTCATCAACTGCCCGGCATACGAAGGGTCGGTCAGGCTCTCCGGATAACCGGTCATGGCGGTGTTGAACACTACTTCGCCTGCTACCGGCTTCTCATAGCCGAACGACTGTCCCGAGAAGCGGGTACCGTCATCAAGAATCAATGTTACATTTTTCATATAGTTACGTAAATAAAAGGCTGTCCGAAAAGTAACGGACAGCCTGTGCTAAAACTGGTATAATTGTTCTATGTAATGAATAAATGCTTCGTTGAGCAACTTCACCCCACCCGGAGTGGGATAGTCGCCGGTAAAGTACCAATCGCCGGTATGACCGGGGCAGGCTTCGTGCAGCCCCCCAATAGGCTGGTACACGATCTCTACCTTGGCCCGGGTATCGGCCGGGGTGAGCAGTTCCACCATCTTGGCCGAAATCTCCTCGTCGGTGAACGGAGCGTAAATCTCCTTCACGTAGTTCGCCAACTGCTCCTTGGGCAACTTCATCTGGTCTTTCGACTTCCGGTAGGCCGAGGCAATGACATCCTTCATATCGCGCTCCTTCAACAGTTCGATGGCAGCCTTGAAAGCGATGAACTCGCTCATGCGAGCCATGTCAATGCCGTAATAGTCGGGATAGCGCACCTGCGGCGACGAGGATACGATGACGATCTTCTTCGGCCCCAGGCGGTCGAGTATGCTGATGATACTTTGCTTGAGGGTAGTTCCGCGCACTATGCTGTCGTCGATGATCACCAGGTTGTCCACATTCGGCACCAAACTGCCGTAGGTGATGTCATACACGTGGGCAGCCAGATCGTTACGGCTGTTGCCCTCGGCAATGAATGTGCGCAACTTGATGTCCTTGATGGCCACCTTCTCCGAACGGATGCGGCGGGAAAGGATACCTTCCAGCTCCTCTGTCGTCGGGTTGTGCCCCAGAGCGGCTATCTGCTGCGCTTTTTCCTTGTTCAGATGATCATCCAATCCTTGCAACATTCCGTAGAAAGCCACTTCGGCAGTATTGGGAATGAAAGAGAACACCGTATGATCGAGGTCATTATTCACCGATTTCAGAATGCGCGGCACCAACTTTTCACCCAGCAACTTGCGTTCTTTGTAGATATCGACATCGCTTCCGCGGGAAAAGTAGATACGTTCGAATGAGCAGGCTTTTCTCTCCTGCGCCTTGTTGATACGGGCTGTACGGAGTTCGCCGGCCTTATTGATAAGCAGTGCCTGTCCGGGCTGTAATTCCTTGATCTCACTCACCGGCACATTCAGCGTAGTCTGTATCACGGGACGTTCGGAGGCCAGTACAACTATCTCCTCGTCGGCATACCAGAAGGCGGGACGTATCCCCCATGGGTCGCGCAGGGCAAAGCTCTCGCCACTACCGGTGAGTCCGGCGATGACGTATCCCCCATCCCACTCCTTGCTCGACGTACGCAGCACATTGGCCAGGTCTATCTGATCTTCGATGTAATGGGTAATGTCCATGCCGGTGAGTCCTTCGGCCTCGGCCCTGTTAAAGACACGCTCTACTTCGCGGTCCAAGCGGTGTCCCATTTGTTCCAGCATGATATAGGTATCGGCATACTTGCGGGGATGCTGCCCGATGGCAGTGATGCGGGCAAATGTCTCGTCCACATTGGTCATATTGAAATTACCGCAGAGCGCCAGGTTCTTGGCCCGCCAGTTGTTGCGCCGCAGGAAGGGATGTACGTAGGAGATACCCGACTTGCCGGTAGTGCTGTAGCGCAGGTGGCCGATGTACACCTCGCCGGCAAAAGGCAATGCGCGTTTCGCAAACCCGGCATCATGCAGTTGTTCCTTCGTCAGGTCTTTGAAGTTGGCCTGTACCGCCCCGAATATCTCGGTAATGGCATTCGAACCTTCGGCACGTTCACGGAACATGTATTCCTCACCTGGATTCGATTGGAGCTTTACACAAGCCAGTCCGGCACCTTCTTGTCCCCGGTTGTGCTGTTTTTCCATCAGCAGATAAAGTTTGTTCAAACCGTACATCCAGGTACCGTACTTCTTTTCGTAGTATTCCAACGGCTTGAGCAGACGGATCATGGCTACGCCACATTCATGTTTTAGCATTCGCAATTTACTGTTTTACAATCCACAATTATCTATTTTCATCAGAGGAAACACGGTTTCATTACTCCACGGTAACCGATTTGGCCAGGTTCCTCGGCTGATCCACATCCATACCCTTGCACACCGCCACGTGATAAGCCAGCATCTGCAAGGGTACCGTAGTTATTAACGGGTCCAGACACTCTATTGTTTCCGGAAGTTCGATGCAATAATCGGCTATTTGCCTGATCACCGTATCTCCCGCGGTGACAATGGCAATCACCCGGCCCTTTCGTGCCTTTATCTCCTGGATATTACTCAGTACCTTCTCGTACAGCCCGTTTTGTGTAGCGATGACCACCACAGGCATCTCGGCATCGATCAGGGCTATGGGTCCGTGCTTCATTTCTGCTGCGGGATATCCTTCGGCATGAATATACGAAATCTCTTTCAACTTCAGGGCACCTTCGAGCGCCACCGGGAAGCTATAACCGCGTCCCAAGTAGATGAAGTTGTGCGCATAGGTGAATATCTTAGCCAGTTCGGCTATCTGATCGTTGAAGGTCAGCACCTGTTTCATCTTCTCGGGTATCTGCCGCAATTCCTTAACTACGTGCAGAAACTCCTCCTCGGCGATGGTCTTTTTCAACCGGGCCAATGTGAGTGCCAACATGGTGAGCACCGTGACCTGGCCTGTGAAGGCTTTGGTCGATGCCACCCCGATCTCCGGTCCCACGTGAATGTACGAGCCGGTATGCGTGACGCGGGGAATAGACGAACCGATGGCGTTGCAGATTCCGTAGATAAATGCCCCGCGGCTCTTGGCCAATTCCACAGCAGCCAACGTATCGGCTGTTTCACCGCTTTGCGAAATGGCTATCACCACGTCGTCGGCATTGATCACCGGATCGCGGTAACGGAACTCCGAAGCGTATTCCACTTCTACCGGGATGCGGCAGAAACTCTCGATGAGATGCTTGCCGATGAGTCCGGCATGCCAAGACGTACCGCAAGCCACGATGATGAAACGACGGGCATTCAGCAATTTCGCCTGATGGTCGATGACAGCCGAAAGCACCACGCTGGTACCTTCTATATTAACGCGCCCGCGCATACAATCATAGATACAGTCGGGCTGTTCGAAAATCTCTTTCAGCATGAAGTGCCGGTATCCACCCTTCTCCAGTTGCCCCAGCTTGAGTTCCACCTTCTTCACTTCGGGTGTCATCTCTACATTGTCCAGGTCGACCACCTTCAGTTCCTGCCCTCGACGGATCACAGCTATCTCACCATCTTCCAGATACACCACCTTATCGGTATATTCCACAATCGGCGTAGCATCCGAAGCCAGGAAGAATTCTTCCTCACCGATGCCCACCACCAGCGGACTGCTCTTACGGGCCGCAATGATCTCGTTCGGATGATCTTTCTCCAGGATAGCAATGGCATAAGCGCCGATCACTTCACCCAGAGCAAGCTGCACGGCAGCCAGCAGGTCGAGCTTATTGGTTACTTTAAAATATTCGATGAGTTGAACAAGAACTTCGGTATCGGTACTACTCTTGAATGCGTACCCTTTGCTTTGGAGTTTGGCTTTGAGAACAGCGTAGTTCTCGATGATACCGTTGTGAATGAGAGCGAGAGTCTCGGAAGAGGAATAATGAGGATGAGCGTTGGCAGAGCATGGTTCGCCGTGAGTAGCCCAACGTGTATGCGCGATACCTATATTACCGGCAATGTCTTTTTGTTCGACGAAACTTTCCAACTCGGAGACCTTTCCTTTCGTCTTATACACATTCAACTGTTGGTTCTCACTAATCAATGCTACCCCTGCACTATCGTACCCTCGGTACTCCAGACGTTTCAGTCCTTTTATAAGGATGGGATAGGCTTCCTTTTTACCAATATAGCCTACGATTCCACACATAGATTCCTATTTTTATTTCGGTTGCAAATATACGATTATAATTAACACAAAGACTAGAATAATGTTCTTTATTTGACATAAATACATAAAAAAGATGTTTTATGATCTTTTTGTTAAAGTATCTATTATTTACCATGCAAAAAGAAAGCGCTTACAAATAAAACAATATTCTTTCTCTAAACATTGCAATTTGAAACCAAAACAAGCAAATCAGATTACAAATTACAATATT
The DNA here is from genome assembly GCA_031554505.1 of Bacteroides sp. Taxonomy (GTDB): domain Bacteria; phylum Bacteroidota; class Bacteroidia; order Bacteroidales; family Bacteroidaceae; genus Bacteroides. The sequence continues at coordinate 16,319 of JAVBVI010000064.1, forward strand.
TACTCTTTCTTTTTTGAATTAAAGTCAAACAAAACAACATAAACACTATCTTTTTGGAATACAATCCTCTATTTTTGCCAAACATTTGAAAACAGAAACAACTGTTGCACTATTAGATTGATATCGAAAATGGAAAATCAGGAACTTTTTAACAACAGAAAGAAGGCAACTCCCTACCAACAAAAGTACGATCGCATCGGACTGTATGATGCGGACAACGAACACGATGCCTGCGGTGTAGGTATGCTGGTGAATATCCACGGTGAGAAATCGCACGATCTGGTGGAATCTGCCTTGAAGGTACTGGAGAATATGCGTCACCGGGGAGCCGAAGGCGCCGACAACAAGACCGGAGACGGAGCAGGCATCCTCTTGCAGATACCGCACGAGTTTATCCTGTTGCAAGGCATCCCCGTACCGGAAAAGGGACGCTACGGCACCGGACTGCTCTTCCTCCCCAAAAACGAACAAGATCGCGCCTCTATCCTGAGTATCTTCATCGAGGAGGTGGAGAAAGAGGGACTTTCGCTGATGCACCTGCGCAATGTACCTACCTGTCCGGAAATCCTGGGCGAATCGGCTCTGGCCAATGAGCCGGATATCAAGCAGGTATTCATCACCGGATTTACGGATACTACCACGGCCGAACGCAAACTCTACCTTATCCGGAAAAAGATCGAGAACCGGGTACGCCTGTCGTCCATCCCGTCGCGCAGCGATTTTTATATCGTTTCACTTTCTACACGCAATATTATATATAAAGGTATGCTGTCGTCGTTGCAACTGCGTACCTACTTTCCCGATCTGACAAATAGCTACTTCACCAGCGGACTGGCGTTGGTGCACTCGCGTTTCAGTACCAACACGTTTCCTACCTGGGGATTGGCTCAGCCGTTCCGCCTGCTGGCGCACAATGGCGAGATCAACACTATCCGGGGAAACCGCGGATGGATGGAAGCCCGTGAGAGCGTACTCTCCTCGCCTGCCCTGGGCGATATCCGGGAGATACGCCCCATCGTGCAACCAGGCATGAGCGACAGTGCTTCCCTGGACAACGTATTGGAATTCCTGGTGATGTCCGGGCTCAGTCTGCCGCACGCCATGGCCATGCTTGTACCCGAATCGTTCAACCAGAAGAATCCTATCAGCGAGGAGCTGAAAGCGTTCTACGAATACCACTCTATCCTCATGGAGCCATGGGACGGCCCGGCAGCTCTGTTGTTCAGCGACGGACGATATGCCGGAGGGATGCTCGACCGTAACGGTCTGCGCCCGGCACGCTACCTCATCACCCAGAGTGACATGATGGTCGTGGCCTCAGAAGTAGGCGTCATGGACTTCGAGCCATCGAACATCAAGAAAAAGGGACGTCTGCAACCGGGAAAGATCCTGCTCATCGATACAGAGAAAGGAGAGATTTACTATGACGGCGATCTGAAGAAGGAACTGGCCCAGGCCAAACCTTACCGCACCTGGCTAGCCGGCAACCGCATCGAACTGGACGAGCTGAAAAGCGGTCGCAAGATAGCCCACAGTCTGCCGGAGTACGACCGGATGCTACGTGTATTCGGCTATTCGAAGGAGGATGTAGAAAAGATTCTTTCACCGATGGCTTCTACTGGTGCCGAGCCCACCAACTCGATGGGCAATGACACACCGCTGGCCATCCTCTCGGATAAGCCACAGTTGCTATACAACTACTTTCGTCAGCAGTTTGCCCAGGTAACCAACCCTCCCATCGACCCGATACGTGAGGAGTTGGTGATGTCACTCACCGAATACATCGGCGCCGTAGGCATGAACATCCTCACGCCGAACGAAAGTCATTGCAAGATGGTACGTCTGAACCACCCTATCCTGACCAACACCCAACTGGATATCCTCTGCAACATCCGCTACAAAGGCTTCAAGACAGTGAAGCTGCCGATACTATTCGAGGCATCCAAGGGTAGAAACGGACTGCAGGAAGCACTGGCCGACCTGTGCAAACAGGCGGAACAATCGGTAACGGAGGGGGTGAACTACATCGTATTGAGCGATCGCGACGTAGATGCCCGGCATGCCGCCATCCCTTCCCTGCTGGCCGTGAGCGCCGTACACCACTACCTCATCTCGGTAGGCAAGCGGGTACAGACAGCCCTGATCGTAGAAAGCGGCGAGATACGCGAAGTGATGCACGCCGCCCTGTTGCTCGGATTCGGAGCCAGCGCGCTCAACCCCTACATGGCTTTTGCCGTGCTCGATAAGTTAGTTAGCCAGCGCGAAGTACAGCTCGACTATGCCACAGCGGAGAAAAACTACATCAAAGCCATCTGTAAAGGTTTGTTTAAGATCATGAGCAAGATGGGTATCTCTACTATCCGTTCCTACCGCGGTGCGAAGATATTCGAAGCAGTGGGCATCAGTGAAGAACTGAGCAAGGCCTACTTCGGCGGATTAAGCTCCAGCATCGGTGGTATCCGGTTGGATGAGGTAGCGAAAGACGCCATCACCCTCCACCAGGATGGATTCGCACCGACGGTGAACCCTGCCTCTGCCGACGGGCTGCTGCCCAACAAAGGCATCTACTCCTTCCGCAAGGATGGCGAGCAACATGCCTGGAACCCGGAAACCATCAGCACCCTACAACTGGCTACCCGCCTGGGTAGTTACAAGAAATTTAAAGAGTTCACCTCGCTGGTAGACGGCAAGGAAGCCCCCATCTTCCTGCGCGATTTCCTCGAGTTCAAGCGGAAGCCTATTTCCATCGACCGGGTGGAGCCGGTGGAAAATATCCTGCGCCGCTTCGTGACGGGCGCCATGAGCTACGGCTCCATCAGCCGGGAAGCGCACGAAGCCATGGCCATCGCCATGAACCAGATACATGGACGCAGCAACACAGGCGAAGGGGGTGAAGACCCGAGCCGGTTCCTTCCGAAAGAAGACGGGACATCGCTGCGAAGCGCCATCAAGCAGGTAGCCTCGGGACGTTTTGGCGTAACGACGGAGTACCTGGTGAATGCCGACGAAATACAGATTAAGATAGCACAGGGTGCCAAGCCAGGCGAAGGCGGACAACTGCCGGGATACAAAGTGGATCAGGTGATCGCTAAGACCCGCCATTCCATTCCGGGCATTTCGCTCATCTCACCGCCGCCGCACCATGACATCTATTCCATCGAGGATCTGGCACAACTCATCTTCGACCTGAAGAATGTCAATCCGAAGGCCAAGATCAGCGTAAAGTTGGTGGCCGAAAGCGGCGTGGGAACCATTGCAGCCGGTGTAGCCAAAGCAAAAGCCGACCTGATCGTCATCTCGGGAGCCGAGGGAGGTACAGGTGCATCCCCCGCCTCGTCTATCCGTTATGCGGGCATCTCGCCGGAGTTAGGTCTGAGCGAGACACAGCAAACATTGGTTCTGAACGGACTTCGCGGACAGGTGATGCTGCAAGTGGACGGTCAGTTGAAGACCGGACGTGACATCGTACTGATGGCCATGCTCGGAGCCGAGGAGTTCGGTTTCGCCACTTCGGCACTCATCGTATTGGGATGCGTGATGATGCGCAAATGCCACATGAACACCTGTCCGGTGGGGGTAGCTACCCAGAACGAGGAGCTGCGCAAACGCTTCCACGGACACAGTGCATACCTGGTGAACTTCTTCACTTTCCTGGCACAGGAGGTACGGGAACATCTGGCCGAGATCGGCGTGGAAAAGCTGGATGACATCGTGGGACGGACGGACCTTATCGTCCGTAAGCCGTCGGAAACCGACGCCTCTAAAACAGACCTGATCGATTTTAGCCGGATGCTGGCCCGCATCGACAATACGGCAGCCATCCGTCATACTATCGACCAGGAACATGGCATAGCCAGCGTGAAGGATATGGAGATGATCCACGCTGCTCGGGGAGCCATCGAATTCGGCAAGGAAGTATCGCTGGAGTATGCTATCGGCAATACCGACCGGGCTTGCGGGGCCATGCTCTCCGGAGTCATCGCCTCGAAGTATGGCGAAAAGGGACTGCCCGAACAAACGCTCAACGTGAAGTTCAAAGGATCGGCCGGACAGTCGTTCGGAGCCTTCCTGGTGCCGGGTGTCAACTTCAAGCTCGAAGGAGAAGCCAACGACTATCTGGGCAAAGGGCTCAGCGGCGGACGCATTGCTGTATTGCCTCCGGTACGTTCCAACTTCGAAGCCGAGGAGAATACCATCGCCGGGAACACGCTGCTCTACGGGGCTACCAGCGGTGAGGTGTACATCAACGGCCGGGTAGGCGAACGCTTTGCCGTACGAAACTCCGGCGCCATTGCTGTGGTGGAAGGTGTAGGCGATCACTGTTGCGAATATATGACGGGTGGACGCGTGGTGGTACTGGGAGATACGGGACGTAACTTTGCCGCCGGTATGAGCGGTGGCGTAGCCTACGTATGGAACAAGGAGGGCAACTTCGACTACTTCTGCAACATGGAGATGGTGGAACTCTCGCTCATCGAGGAAGCCAGCTACCGCAAGGACCTGCACGAGCTCATCCGACAGCACTACCTCTATACCGGCTCTAAGATAGCCCGCACGATGCTCGACAACTGGAACCGCTACGTAGACGAGTTCATCCAGGTGGTGCCCATCGAGTACAAGAAAGTATTGCAGGAAGAACAAATGAAGAAGTTGCAACTCCGCATCGCCGAGATGCAGCGCGATTATTAACCGATAGACAGAGAACAAAGATATGGGAGATTCGAAAGCATTTCTAAGCATACACCGCCAGGAAGCCGGATACCGGCCTGTACTGGAACGCATCACCGACTACAGTCCGGTGGAGCAAACGTTGAACACACACGACCGCAAGTTGCAAGCCTCGCGCTGCATGGACTGCGGGGTTCCTTTCTGCCATTGGGCCTGTCCCATCGGCAACAAGCAACCCGAATGGCAGGATGCCCTCTACCGGGGCAACTGGGAAGAAGCTTACCGCATCCTGGCTTCCACGTGCGACTTCCCGGAGTTTACCGGACGTATCTGCCCGGCTCTGTGCGAGAAGAGTTGCGTACTGAAATTGTCGTGCGACGAACCGGTGACCATCCGCGAAAACGAAGCCGCTATCGTGGAAGCTGCTTTTCGTGAAGGATATATCCAGGTGCTACAGCCTGTGCGCAATGGCAAAAGGGTAGCTGTCATAGGCGCCGGACCGGCCGGTCTCACCGTGGCCAACCAATTAAACCGGAAGGGATACACGGTGATCGTCTTCGACAAGGCCGAAGCTCCGGGGGGCTTACTTCGCTTTGGCATTCCGAACTTCAAGCTCGACAAGGCTGTCATCGACCGTCGTATGGAGTTTCTCGCAGCCGAAGGTATTCAGTTTGAGATGTCTAAAGAGATAGACATCCACCAATTACCCGATGGGTTCGATGCTTATTGCCTCTGCACCGGTGCCGAGGCGCCGCGCGATCTTCCGATTCCGGGACGCGAGTTGAAGGGTATCCATTTGGCTCTGGAGATGCTGGCACAACAGAACCGGATCACCGAAGGACAAGCCTTCCCGAAGGATCAACTGGTTAATGCCAAAGGCAAAAAAGTCCTGGTCATCGGCGGTGGAGACACCGGATCAGACTGCATCGGGACCTCTGTACGGCAAGGAGCAGCTTCTGTGACGCAGATAGAAATCCTTCCGCAACCACCCGAAGGATATAACCCGAATACACCTTGGCCCTCCTGGCCCAATGTACTGAAAACCACCTCGAGCCACGAAGAGGGCTGTATTCGTCGTTGGGGCCTGATTTCCAACCATTTCATCGGTAATAAGGACGGTAAAGTGACCGGCGTGGAGGTGGAAGAAGTGGAATGGCATCCCGACCCGAAAAGCGGTCAAATGACAATGAAATCGACCGGAAAGAAGGAAATCATCGAAACCAACCTCGTACTGCTCGCCATGGGATTCCTCCGACCGGAGCCGCTCCAAGTGCCGGACAACGTTTTTCTGGCAGGCGACCTGGCTACGGGAGCCAGTTTGGTAGTACGAGCCATGGCGGGAGGACGCAAAACGGCCGATGAAATCGATAAATATCTGAGAGATTGATTCACCACAGAGTCAAAACATTAACCTTTAATAAACAAATCATTATGTGTGGAATAGCAGGAATCTTCAACATAAAGACGCAAACAGACGAGTTGCGTTCCAAAGCGCTTCGCATGGCCCGGAAGATACGTCATCGTGGTCCGGACTGGAGCGGTATCTATTGCGGTGGGACTGCCATACTGGCTCACGAACGCCTATCTATCGTCGACCCGCAAAGTGGTGGGCAGCCCCTCTACAGCCCCGACCGGAAACAGGTATTGGCTGTAAACGGCGAGATATACAACCACCGCGACATCCGTGCCCGCTATGCCGGGAAGTACGATTTCCAGACCGGATCGGACTGTGAGGTTATCCTCGCCCTGTATCGTGACAAGGGCATCCACTTTCTCGAAGAACTGAGCGGCATCTTTGCCTTTGCCTTGTACGATGAGGAGCGCGACGAGTTCCTTATTGCCCGCGACCCGATCGGCGTTATACCTTTATATATAGGCCGGGATAGCGATGGAAGAATGTATGTAGGCTCAGAACTGAAAGCACTCGAAGGTTTCTGCGAATCGTACGAGCCATTCCTGCCGGGACACTACTACTACAGCCGGGAGGCCCGGATGAAGCCGTGGTACACCCGCGACTGGAAGGAGTACGAAAGCGTAAAGGACAACGAAGCCGATGTGAACGAACTTCGGGAGGCCTTGCAAAAAGCCGTGCAGCGACAGTTGATGAGCGACGTACCCTACGGTGTACTGCTTAGCGGCGGGCTCGACTCGTCGGTCATCTCGGCCATCGCCAAGCAATATGCCGCCAAACGTATCGAGACCGATGGGCACTGCGACGCCTGGTGGCCACAGCTCCACTCGTTCGCCATCGGGCTGAAAGATGCTCCGGACCTGATCAAAGCCCGCGAGGTGGCCGAGTACATCGGTACGGTACACCACGAAATCAATTACACCATCCAGGAAGGTCTCGATGCCCTGCGCGACGTGATCTACTTCATCGAAACGTACGACGTGACTACCGTCCGCGCCTCCACCCCGATGTACCTGTTGGGACGTGTCATCAAGTCGATGGGCATCAAGATGGTGCTAAGTGGCGAAGGAGCCGACGAGATTTTCGGCGGATACCTCTACTTTCACAAAGCACCCGATGCCCGGTCGTTCCACGAAGAAACGGTACGCAAGCTCTCCAAGCTCTACCTGTACGACTGCCTGCGGGCCAACAAGAGTCTATCGGCCTGGGGAGTAGAAGGACGTGTGCCGTTCCTCGACAAGGAGTTTCTGGACGTAGCCATGCGCCTGAACCCTGCCGCCAAGATGGCACCAGGAAAGACCATCGAGAAGAAGATCGTGCGCGAAGCCTTTGCCCACATGCTACCCGAAAGCGTGACCTGGCGACAAAAGGAGCAATTCAGCGACGGTGTAGGATATTCGTGGATAGACACGCTAAAAGCCCTCACGTCCGCAGCCGTGAGCAACGAACAGATGGAACATGCCGCCGAACGCTTCCCCATCAACACCCCGATGAACAAGGAAGAATATTACTACCGCAGTATTTTCGAGGAACACTTCCCCGGCGAAAGCGCCGCGCGCAGCGTGCCGAGTGTACCCAGCGTAGCCTGTTCCACTGCCGAAGCATTGGCCTGGGACCTCGCCTTCCGCCACCTGAACGATCCCAGCGGACGCGCCGTAGCAGGCGTGCACGAAGTAGCTTATTAAATACGATCACAGACGAGTAGAGGGGCGGTCGCTATCCTCTTCTCAATGTCACAATGTCACAATGTCTGCAACCAACCTAAACCTTCAGAAGCCGCCCCATCTGCTCGTATGTGATCGCTCTACAACATGACAAAACCATTAAATATCAATAATCTTCGTCCAAGGCATCCTTTTTTTATCTAATTTTGTTATTCTAACAAACCCCATTGCCTTATGAAGATAAAAAACCTCCTCACCACTGCCCTGCTTTCCCTGCTGACGTGCAGCCTCTATGCTCAAACTCAAGTCATTGCCCACCGAGGTTACTGGAAGACAGACGGTTCGGCACAAAACAGCATTACTTCCTTAATAAAGGCCGATTCCATCGGTTGCTACGGTTGCGAATTCGACGTATGGTTGGCAGCCGACGACCAACTGGTAGTCAACCATGACCCGTCCTACGGTGGCAAAAACATGGAACTCTCCCCCTCCACCGAGCTTACCACCCTGCAGCTCGACAATGGCGAGAACCTCCCCACCCTTTCCAAATATCTGAAAGCAGCCGATACACTCCAAACCCGTTTAATCCTGGAACTGAAAGCGCACAAAAAAGCCGAACGAGAAACCGAAGCAGTGCAACGCATCGTTGGAATGGTGCAAAAACGAGGATTGGAAAGCCGAATAGAGTATATTTCGTTCTCACTCCATGCCGTGAAAGAATTTATCCGCCTGGCTCCGGCCGGTACGCCGGTGTATTACCTGGAGGGCGACCTCTCTCCGCAGGAACTGAAGGACTTGGGTTGCGCCGGAGCGGACTATCCACTGAACGTATTCCGTAAGCATCCCGAATGGATCGAACAATGCCATACCCTCGGGCTGAAAGTCAACGTCTGGACGGTAAACAAACCGGCCGATATGAAGTGGCTCATTCAGATGAAGGCCGACTTCATCACCACCAACGAGCCGGTTGTTCTGCAGAAAACAATAGCCGATTCTCTTACTATTCGTTAACAGACATAAGATTTCCGTTAACGAACACGCCGATATGTTAAACAACATTATAAAAAGGCTATAAATTAACGGATTACTTGCTGATTACCAGAAATTCCCTACCTTTGCAATGTGTTTTTCATAGTATTAGATTTAAGGTTAACAAAAAGATTGGCTGTCTGTGATAGATGGCCTTTTTTTATGCCCGTACGTTTCGGCTTCTCTACATGGAAATTTGGGAACGGGATCACCAGAAATCATCAGTAAAACCATGTATTAAGCGAAATCAAGGCTTCGCATCCCCATCCCCATAAAGTTTTTGTTTGGAGCCTCCAGCATCTTCACCTGCTCTGAAACCCACTGCTCATCGAGGTTGACGGTGAAGGGGGCCTTCTTCACCCGGGGTTCACAAAGTTCACCGTGTACCGTCCTGACAGCAAGAAGCATTTGCCCCGGAAGAAAGAAGCAAAGTGCCTGGAAGAAAGAAGCATTTGCCTCGGAAGAAAGAAGCAACTGACCCGGAAGAAAGAAGCAACTGACCCTGAAGAAAGAAGCATTTGCCCCAACAGAAAGAAGAAACTGACCACATTGCAAGAAGCTTCCAGGGTAATAGCAAGAAGCTTCCAACGGGCGCTTGCATGACTTTGGCAGAAGACATTAGTTGCCTTGAAAATGAATGTAGAAGGCAACAAAAGGGTCATCGCATGCTTTCTAAATCAGGGTAAGCGCTTTTTAGTTCGTTTAGTCTGGACGCGAAGCCTTGATTTTGCATCACACATGGTTTTACTGATGATCCATGAGATGCTCTATACAAGCCTTCAAAATCAAGACAATTCTCATGCAAAGAATTCGTTTAAGACCTTTTTATTAAAAAACAGTTCCTGTTTCCCGGGAAAAAGTCTATCTTAGACGGCTATTAAACATTGAAAGCATTGCCATGAGAAAAACAAATCTGAGCATTCTACTACTTTGTCTCGCCCTTTCACTGTGGGCGCAAAAACAAAAAGAATTTACCCGCCCGCAGATGAACCTGCAAGGTACTTGGCTATTCGAACTCGATCCGGACGATGTAAACCAGGAACGGGATATTCGGAAACTTACGTTCTCCGATGTCATAACGCTTCCAGGAACCACCGACACCAACCGGAAGGGGAATAAGAATGCCCAGACAGATATAACTACTCATTTATCGCGCAACTACTCCTATGTCGGGAAAGCTTGGTACCAAAAAGAGGTGAATATTCCCAAAGCATGGAAGAATAAAGACATTGTCCTCTATCTGGAGCGAACAAAACCGACCCACATTTGGGTGGACGGTCAAGAAGTGGGAAAGAACGACGACATCTCTACCGCACAGGTGTATGACCTGACACGTCTCCTGACTGCCGGGAAGCACGAAATCACGATTCTGATCGATAACGGGAAATCTGTTCCTTCTCAACTACTAGATAACTCGCATGCCTATACGGAATCTACCCAGACCAACTGGAACGGCATCATCGGCCAACTCTATCTGGAAGCCAGAACCCCACTACATATCAAAGAGATACAGCTCTATCCGGATGCTCAAAAGAAAACGGTCGGCATCCAAGTGAAGGTATCGTCGCCGAAACTGATAACCAAAGGCAGCAAGATCACGTTACGGGCCAGCGCATGGAACACGTCCGCCAATCATCAGGCAGAAACAGTAGAGTATCCATTGACCCCATCGCAAGGAGATTATGAGTTCGAATATCCGTTGGGAGAGAAAGCATTGCTGTGGAGCGAGTTCCATCCTGCCCTGTACAAGTTGGAAGTGACCCTGAACGGATACGATACCCAATCGGTCGATTTCGGATTAAGAGAGTTTACCACGCAGGGTACTCAGTTTGCCATCAACGGACATACCACCTTTCTTAGAGGGAAACACGATGCCTGCGTATTCCCGCTGACGGCACATACGGCTATGGATGTAGAGACCTGGCGCCACTATTTCCAGGTTGCCAAATCCTATGGCATCAATCACTACCGCTTTCACTCCTGGTGTCCTCCCAAAGCCTGTTTCGAAGCGGCCGATATGGAAGGTATTTATCTGCAACCGGAGCTTCCGTTCTGGGGGAACCTGAGGAAAGACAACCCATACCTCGTTTCATTTCTGCGAAAAGAGGGCATCCACATACAAAACGAATATGGCAATCATGCCTCTTTTGTTATGTTCGCTTTAGGCAACGAACTCTCTGGAGATTTAAGCATCATGGAAGACCTTATCGCCACCTTCCGGAAGACAGACAACCGACATCTGTATGCTTTCGGATCGAATAACTTCCTCGGCTACCGGGGGCAATTGCCGGGAGAAGATTTCCTGGTTACCTGCCGGATAGGCGGCGAAGCCCCCCAACAGTTCAACACCCATACGCGCGGTTCATTCTCCTTTGCCGATACGTATGACGGAGGGTATATCAATCATACTTACCCCAACACCGTGATGGATTTTTCTCCGGCTACGGCCCAATGTACGGTTCCGGTTGTCAGCCATGAGACGGGGCAATTCCAAGTATATCCCAATTACCGGGAAATACAGAAATATACAGGTGTGCTCTATCCCTGGAATATGGAGATATTCAGGAAAAGGCTCGAAGAGGCCGGCATGCTCCACCAAGCCGATGACTTCTTCCGGGCATCGGGTGTATGGGCTGCCGAACTGTACCGGGCAGATATAGAAATGGATCTGCGTACTCCGGGCTTCGGAGGATTCCAGTTGCTCGACCTGCAAGACTATCCGGGACAAGGCTCGGCCTATGTGGGTATACTTGATGCATTTATGGATAGTAAGGGACTGATTACACCGGAAAAGTGGAGAGAGTTCTGTAGCGAAACGGTGCCTTTGCTTATCACCGAGAAGTTCTGCTGGACGCATACCGAACAGCTGACAGCTGATATAAAGATAGCCAATTATTCAGAAAACACCCTGGAAGGCAAAGAAATGACCTGGGAGTTGAAAGACTTGCAAGGCCGGACGGTAGACAAAGGAAACTTCCCCATCACCTCCCGGCAGACGGGGCTGATCCAGGTAGGAACCATCCATCCGCAGATCTCTGCCATCACCAAAGCCCAACGGTTGGATTTATTCCTAAGCATCGCCGGAACTTCCTACAAGAATTCTTATCCTTTCTGGATATATCCGGGGAAAAGCGAAATCCTCCCCTCCCGCGATATAACGGTGACCGACACGCTGAGCCAGGAAATACTAAACAAGTTGAAAAAAGGAGAGAAAGTTCTATGGTTTCCCCAGCGCAATTCCTATGAAAAGCTCACCGTAGGCGGACTGTTCCAAACAGACTACTGGAACTTCCGAATGTTCAAGAATATCAGCGAGAATAACAAAAAGCCTGTTTCACCGGGTACTTTAGGCATTCTTACTGATGCCCGGCATCCTCTATTCAACGATTTCCCGACCGACTTCCATACCAACTGGCAATGGTTCTCCATCATCAAGCAGAGCTATCCGTTTATCTTAGACCGGTTGCCGACAGGATATAAACCCATCGTACAGGTAATAGACAATATTGAAAGGAATCATAAGCTGGGACTGATCTTTGAATTTGCGATAGAAAGCGGCAAGCTGCTGATCTGTATGTCCGACCTTGCTTCGGTCACTGACAAACCGGAAGTAAGGCAATTATACAATAGCATGTTGCAATACATGAGGTCGGATGCATTCAAGCCGGATACGCAACTGGATACAGCTTCCCTGATCGAATTACTCAGCACAGAAGTGAAAGCTAACCGGATTGAAGTATTGAAGAATATATCCTACGAGTAGTTTTTATTTCTGCTCCTTAATCAGTCCCGTGCGGTAAGCTACCAACAATTTCTTTAAGTCGCGGATCTGCGTCACCAGTTCCCGGCCTTTATCGGTATCCTTCACCATCATCCGTTGTGAGTTGAACTCGATAACGAAGGTGGTCGACTTGATATCCTGCCCTTCTTCAATGGCTTTCTGGCTCGACTGGAACGGTTCGTGCTGCACTAACTGCATGCCGTGCGAGTGATACACCAGCGTATATCCGGCAATACCCGTTTCGGGCTGATAGGCTTTCGAGAAACCACCATCGATCACCAACAGCTTGCCTCCGGCTTTCATAGGCTGTTCGCCCCGGGTGGTTTTCACCGGTACATGTCCGTTGATGATGTGCGTATGCGTTCCCGTGACGCCAAATTCCTCGAGGATACGGTCGCACACCTTCTCTTCATCGCGGAACTTGTAATAGTAGCCTTTCTGTTCCAGAGCCACCGACTTGTCCAGCACGAAGTAACGCTCGAAGGAAGCCATCTTGTCCTTGTCGAACGATGGAGCATCGGGTCCGCACCAGAGGTACCACACGTAGTCCTTGGCAAACTGTTGCTCGTCGTCGGCCTCATCGTCGAAGTAAGCCGTGCGTATCAGTTGGTCCACCTTATCGAACAGGCTCTTGCCCCAATACTCCTTACCCCGGATGGTGACATGTTTGAAATGGCCCTTTTCATCGAGCGGTATGGAGGCATGGAACAGCAGGTTGGAGTTGCACACGGAATAGATACCGCCATACGTGAAGAGGCAACGCATGTGTTTGCGTAGCTTCTCGCTGTTCATAAATGAATAATGTATCTTGTCCATCAGCTCCCGTTCTTCCTCCGTGAGGCGGTACGGGTCGAACGGATTCACAGTGGGGAAGTTCGTGTCGCGCATCTCATATTCCACACCATCGAGCACGAATACGCCCTTGGTAAAGTCGATCTTCTCAAGCAACTTCCGCCCTTGCATGCCGAATTCCGGACGGCGATCAATGATCTCAGCTTCGAGCTTGAACTGGATGATAGTGATGGCTTTATGCATCTGCGTCATCAGGCGAAGGGTTTTCTCGCTGTACGTGGTGTCGGCAAAGGTCAGCTTCGGGCCGAAGATGGTACAGGGATCATCGCCATACACATCCATGGCGAAGGTAGCCAGCGGAAGGAGGTTGATGCCGTAGCCATCTTCCAGCGTACGCATGTTGCCGTAGCGCATAGCCATACGAATCACGTTGGCCATGCAACTCTCATTGCCCGAGGCCGCTCCCATCCACAGAATGTCGTGGTTGCCCCACTGAATGTCAAAGTTATGATAGTCGCACAGAGTGTCCATGATGATGTGCGCACCCGGTCCACGGTCGTAGATATCGCCTACGATGTGGAGCAAGTCGATGGTAAGCCGCTGGATGAGGTTACACATAGCGATGATAAAGTCGTCCGCCCGCTTCGTGGAGATGATGGTGCTGATGATGACATCGATGTAAGCATGCTTGTTGGGCTCAATGGTAGATTCGTGCAGCAGTTCCTGGATGATGTACGAGAACTCTTCCGGCAACGAACGACGCACCTTGGAGCGGGTATACTTGGACGACACGTTCTGGCACACCTTCACCAACTGGTTCAGCGTGATGAGGTACCAGTCGTCCAGGTCCTTCTCGTGCGCCTTGACCAACTGAAGCTTCTCCTCCGGATAATAGATCAGTGTACAGATTTCCTTCTTCTCCGATTCACGGAGCGTGTTGCCGAAAATCTCGTTCACCTTCCGCTTCACCGCGCCGGAAGCATTCTTCAACACATGTTGAAAGGCCTCGTACTCGCCGTGGATATCCGTCAGGAAGTGCTCCGTTCCCTTAGGCAGGTTCAGGATGGCTTCAAGGTTGATGATCTCCGTACTGGCGTCGGCAATGGTGGGGAAACTACGCGACAACAACTGCAGGTAACGCAGGTCGGTTGCGATGTTCTCGGGCGAAAAGCTACTTTGTGCACTCATAACTATCTATTGATTAACATAAAAACATGATTAACAACTGGGCGATGATCACCCGCAGGAACATGCTGAGCGGATAGACCGTGGCATAGCCCACCGACGGCGTGTCGGAAGAGGTCGTATCGTTGGCATAGCTCAGTGCCATGGGGTTAGCCATGCTTCCACAGAGCATTCCCGACACCGTGCCGAAGTCGCGCTTCATCACCTTGAACGCGATGAATCCAATGATAAGCACCGGTATCAGCGTGATGCCGAAGCCGAGCGCCACCCACAAAGCTCCTTCGGGACGGAAGACCGTTTCGAAGAACCGTGTACCCGCATCCAGTCCCAGGCAGGCCAGATACAAAGCCAGTCCCAAGGCACGAAGCATCAGATTGGCGCTTTGGGTGACATACGTGATCATGTGCATACGCGGTCCGAACGTACCGATCAGGATGCCCACAATGATGGCTCCACCCGCCAGTCCCAATCGCAACGGCGTACCGAAGCCGGGAATAGCCAACGGAACAGCTCCCAAAGCCAATCCCAGCACGATGCCGATGAATACCGAGATCAGATTCGGCTCTTTCAGGCTCTTGATGGCGTTGCCCAGCACCTTCTCCACGTTGTGCACCGAAGCCGCTTCGCCGATCACCGTCAGACGGTCGCCCATTTGCAGAATCAGGTCGGGCGTAGCCAGCAGTTCCACCCCCGAACGATACACCCGGCTGATGTTGATACCGTAATGGTTGCGCAAACGAAGCGAACCCAACTTCTTGCCATTGATCTCCGGACGTGTCACCACAATGCGTTGCGACACCAGCTGACTGTCGATGGCGTTCCAATCTATATCTTCTTTGTTCCAATCCGTATTCTCCTGTTCGCCGAAGAGCACGGTAAGCTTGCCTACATTCGTCTCCGAAGTGACCACCAACAGGCGGTCGCCCTCCTTGAGTGTCTTCTCCGAAGTGGGGATGCTCACCCGTCCCTCTCTCCACAGGCGGGAGATGACAAAACGTACCTGACTCAACTGGGCAATCTCCCGGATGCTCCTGTCGAATATCCCCGGATTGTGCACCTGGAAAGCCACAACATACGTCTGGTTCTCGTGTTTATCGTTCTTTTCCTCTAAGTCTTCCTTACGTACCAACCCCTTGCGGATGACCAACAGGGCCAGGATCACCCCCACCACTCCTAGCGGATAGGCCACCGCACAGCTCAATGCCGGCGTGCTGCTCTCCATGCCCAACTGCTTCAACGTCTGCTGGGCAGCACCCAGAGCCGGTGTGTTGGTCGTCGCTCCGCAAAGAATACCCACCATGTTGGGCAGTGATACTCCTGTCAGGTAACTGCTCAATACTGTCAGGAGCGTGCCTAGTAGAACCACTCCCACCGCCAGCATATTGAGCGACAGCCCACCTTTGCGGAACGAACTGAAGAATCCCGGTCCCACCTGCAATCCCAAGGCATAAACGAAAAGCACCAAGCCGAAACATTCGACATAGTTCAGCATCTGCCGGTCGATGGAAAAGCCGAAGTGACCCGCCAGAATACCCACAAAGAAAACGAAAGTGACTCCCAGAGAAATACCACCGATACGAATCTTCCCCAATCCCAACCCGATGGCAGAAATCAGCGAAAGCACCACTACGGCTTGTAGGGCGGAATGTTCGATGAAGAGACTATTTAACCATTCCATAGGCGAATCGATTGCTACAAATATATGGACATTTTACGTCCGCACAAAACTTTTGTTCATCCATTTCATGCCGTACCATCGGCGTACGAAGATAGCACCCCGTATATTCTCGTCGAGAACGAAGGCCACCCACATGCCACAGATCCCCCATCCCAGAGGAATACCGAACAAGTAGCCCACACCTACCGCCACACTCCACATCACCACCAGACCGACGTAGAACGGATAGTTCACATCGCCTGCCGCTCGCAGGGCATTGGTGGCAAAGAGATTGATGGGTCGTCCTATTTCGAGCACCGTGTCGATGATCAGTATCCACACACCCAGACGAACAATCTCCGGATTGGATGTCAACGCCCCCAGGATGAACGGGCCACAGGCCGCCAGCAGACACGACAGTCCGAAGGTGATGCTCACTGAACGCTTCATCACGTACTTGCCCAAGATGAAGGCTGCACGGGATTTCCCTTCGCCGATGAGATGCCCGATGCAGATGGCCCCTCCCTGCGCCATGGCAATGCTGGTCAGGAAGCCGAACATCACAATATTGGCGCAATACGTACGGGCCGCCA
>JAVBVI010000127.1:0-25461 GCA_031554505.1 Bacteroides sp.
CACTGGGAAATGTAACTGTATCCATATAGCTAGATTTATTGGTGAATAACCAGACAAAGGTAGCTATAACCAACTATTTACATCACCTTTGGCGACAAGATTGTTGGCATGGATGTTTCACTTGATGAAACTTGGAAGGCAAAAAGGACAAAAGAACTCAAGGCGTGACGAATAAAATCAAAAAACATATAGGGAGGAGTGAATGGCTGGAAAATGTCCCAACTATTGCAGAGGCCTCGTCACAACTGTGAAGGGCTAATCCGTTTCAGGTGTAAAACGTAAAAGAATTTAGAGTTTCATTTCCCCAATAGCCTTTTGATTTCTTCTAAAGATGGGTTTATTGCGATAATTGTTCCCTTGGCATCAATCAATACCTTGGCAGGTAATGACTGTATATTGAACAGATCGGTGACACTATCTTTCTTCCTGTCCAGTAAATTAGTCCATGTGATACCATCTGTCAGGATTGACTTATTTAAAGTCTTACTGTCCCGGTCTTGCGAAATACCAACAATCGTAAATCCGCTCTCTTTGTTTTCCTGATATAATTGTTCCAACTGAGGGTTGGCTTTTCTACAGGGAGCACACCAGGATGCCCAGAAAACCAATAAAGTTGTTTTATCCTTGGAGTATTCGAAAAGTGAAGTTTTATTTCCTTTGGCATCATTCAACGTAAAATCGGTTGCTTTTGTCCCGATCTGGTTGCGTCCTCTTGTGGCCACATACCTTGCGTATTTCGATTGTCGGGCGTTCTCTTTCAGGAGCCCCAACAAATAGTCCATCTCTTCTTCGGTAAGATTGGGGTTTTCTGCTCCATTTCCCTTTTCGTGTGCATCCCTTTTATAATAATCGTATAGAATATAGGCCGAAATATGCGAGTCCGGGTGAGCCTTGATGTAATCCAAAGCTTTGTTTCGGCGTAGGATGTGCAATTCATTCATCATGTCAGAGCCTTTTTCGGCCAGTTCTTCCATTAAGGCAGAGTCATTGGCTTCTTCTGCTCTGAAATAGGCTTCACGCAAAGCTGCGACTTTTTCTTCTCCGAGGTTTTCTATGTTTTTGCGGTAATCCTGGTATTCCTCATTCATGCGCGATCCTTTGACGGTGGAATAAGCAATGCTGTCGCCAGGGTATAACAGTATATCGACCTTGTCGCCCGGAGCTAAAAATAAAGGCAGGAAGAAAAATTCCCTTTGATCTGTTTTCTTCTGAAGGATAGAAAAACATTCCGGGAAATCAAGCTCTTTGGTTAGAGAAAATTTACGGTTAGCAATAAGGGAAGTATCTGCATCAAAGAGGGATTGTCCTTCTTGAGACAAGTGTATAATCCCGGTAGTGTCTCCGAGAACTATTCCATTTATTTCAACGCTGTTTTGTGCAGAAACAGAGATTGAACCAAGTAATAAGACAAAGAAGGATAACGTTGCGGCGACTTTCATTTGTTCTGATTTTAATGGAAATACATATTGATAAAGGTATAAAAAGCAAAAAGAGTCACTGTTTAGCGACTCTTTTTGTTTAGTTGCGGAGGCCTGACTCGAACAGACGACCTTTGGGTTATGAGCCCAACGAGCTACCAACTGCTCCACTCCGCGATGTTTGTGGGTGCAAAAGTAGTGCTTTTATATGAGAAAACAAATTATTCGCAGATTATTTTCGAAAAAAAGCATATTCCCCTCATTAAGCCTCTTTGTAAAGGCTCCACGTATGGACGATTCCTATACTATGTATTGTTAATTTTACACTTGATTTCTTGTATGGTAGACAGAAAAGAATTACTTTTGCACACATTAATAAGCAATGTGCAATTCATGTAACCTATGACCATATCAAAGACAAAAGCAAAATTGGTAGATGTGGCCCGTCAGCTATTCGCTAAGATGGGGGTGGAGAATACCACCATGAACGATATCGCTCTTGCTTCGAAAAAAGGTAGACGCACGCTCTATACGTATTTTAAAAGCAAAGAAGAGATTTATGTGGCTGTTGTAGAGTCCGAACTGGAAATCCTGTCGGATATGATGAAGCGGGTGGCTGATAAAAACATTTCGCCCGATCAGAAAATCCTCGAGATGATCTACACACGGCTTGACGCAATCAAGGAAGTCGTTTATCGGAATGGTACGCTCCGTGCTGTGTTCTTCCGTGACATTTGGCGGGTGGAAAAAGTCCGCAAGAAGTTCGACTCGAAAGAGATCGTGCTTTTCAAAGGTGTGTTGCAGGAAGGAAAAGACAAAGGTGTATTCCAGATCGACGACGTGGATATGACGGCGGCGCTGGTACACTATTGTGTCAAAGGAATCGAAGTGCCTTACATTCGGGGGCAGGTAGGGGCCAATCTGGATATGGAAACCCGCAAACGATATGTAGCCAACATTGTGTTTGGCGCATTGAGAAGAACCAACATTTAATTTAATTATAAATAGAACATGGGATTATTAGATGGAAAAACAGCCATTGTAACCGGTGCCGCACGTGGTATTGGCAAGGCTATCGCTTTAAAGTTTGCTTCGGAAGGAGCTAACATCGCATTTACCGACCTGGTGATCGACGAAAATGCCGAAAATACAGCCAAAGAAATAGAAGCCTTCGGCGTGAAAGTCAAAGGTTATGCATCGAATGCAGCCAACTTCGAAGATACTGAAAAGGTGGTGGCAGAGGTTCATAAAGATTTCGGACGCATCGATATTTTGGTAAACAACGCCGGTATCACCCGCGACGGTCTGATGATGCGCATGAGCGAGCAACAATGGGATATGGTGATCAATGTGAACCTGAAATCGGCGTTCAACTTCATACATGCCTGTACGCCCATCATGATGCGTCAGAAGGCTGGTAGTATCATTAACATGGCTTCTGTAGTTGGTGTTCATGGCAATGCCGGACAGTCTAATTATTCTGCTTCGAAAGCGGGTATGATCGGCCTTGCCAAGTCAATCGCTCAGGAACTGGGCTCACGCGGTGTACGTGCCAACGCCATCGCTCCGGGCTTCATCATCACCGACATGACGGCAGCTCTGTCCGAAGAAGTACGTACCGAATGGGCTAAGAAGATTCCGTTGCGTCGTGGCGGTACGCCCGAAGATGTAGCCGATGTAGCTACCTTCCTGGCATCTGACATGTCTGCCTACGTATCCGGACAGGTGATCCAGGTAGACGGTGGTATGAATATGTAATCAGCGCGGATGACTGTCGTTTACGAAGACAACCACGTTATTATAGTCAACAAGACCTGCTCCGAGATAGTCCAGGCCGACAAGACGGGCGATGTACCCCTTTCCGAGACGGTGAAACAATACCTCAAGGAAAAGTACAACAAGCCCGGGAATGTCTTTATCGGTGTTGTACACCGACTGGACCGCCCCGTGAGCGGGCTTGTTCTTTTCGCCCGTACCAGCAAGGCGCTTCCCCGGCTGAACGAAATGTTCCGCAACGGAGAGGTGAAGAAAACCTACTGGGCCATTGTGAAAGAGGCCCCGAAGGAGCCGGAGGGCGAACTGGTGCATTACCTGGTACGCAATGAGCGGCAGAATAAGAGCTATGCGTACGACCGCGAGGTACCCGATAGCAAGAAAGCCATTCTGCACTACCGCGTGATAGGTCGTTCGGACAACTATTTCTTGCTCGAGGTCGACCTCAAGACCGGGCGCCATCACCAGATACGATGCCAGTTGGCCAAGATGGGATGTCCCATCAAGGGCGATCTGAAATACGGCTTTCCGCGCTCCAACCCCGATGGAAGCATCTGTCTGCATGCCCGCCACATCGAGTTCGTGCACCCCGTATCGAAAAATCTGATTGTACAAGAAGCGCCGGTTCCGGAAGGGAACTTGTGGAACGGCTTCGAGTTGATCTAAAATAAAAAACCATCCCTTGAATAGACAAGCCGGGATGGTTTTTTATTTTTAGCAACTTCCATAAGCACAGGCGTCCTTGCGGAGCCATGTGGGTACGGAAGTGCACAAGCTCAGAGTTTAGGTTTAGGTCATAGAGATCTAGCGTCCTCATTTGCGGTTCTTGAGGGTCTCTTAATGTGTGGCGGACTTGTCGGCCACCACACGCAAACATGAACAATACTACTACTACTACTTTTTATTTCTCAGATCATCGTTTTTTTCTTATTCTTTCAGAGTTTCGGCAACGTTAATTGAATTGCGTAAAATCATATGCAGTACACATTGAGTGCCTGCATAATATATAGTCCAAACGATGTGCCAAAAAAGATAAATGTGCTAAAAGCGTGAAAATGAGTGCTTATTTAGCAGAAGGGAGTTGTGGAAAGTGTGGAAATATGGGGAATACCTGGGGCGGTGTGTGGAAATATTCCACATCTGTGCTACAGTTCGATGTCGTATAATTTCAGTTTGTTGTACAGTGTTTTGCGGTCGATGTTCAACAGGTTGGCCGCTTTGCTTTTGTTGTTGCCCGTTTGCCGCAATACTTCCAGAATCTGTTCTTTCTCGGCTTTTTCGTTCCGAAGTGCGAGGTTGCTGCTTGCGGCAGCCGCCGGTTGGCTGAGCTCGTCGCCCAGTTCAATGGGAGTGATGAAGTTGCCTTGAGCCAGTAGCGTGGCGCGCTTGATGACGTTCTTCATCTGGCGCAGGTTGCCCGGCCAGTGGTAGTCCAGCAACGCCTTGCAAGCCTCGGGATCGAAACCTGTCAGACGTTTGTTCAGTTCCTTGTTGGCTTGATCCAGGAAGAAGTTGGCAAAGAGCAGAATGTCCTCCCGGCGGTCCTTCAGGCAAGGTATGCGGAGGGTGAATTCGTTGATGCGGTGGTACAAGTCTTCGCGGAACGTTCCCTTCTCGATGCCCAACTCCAAGTTCTCGTTGGTAGCTGTCAGCAAGCGGATGTCGACTGCTATCTCTTTGGTGGAGCCCACGGGGCGTACCTTTCGCTCCTGCAAGGTGCGGAGCAACTGTATCTGTACTTCGTAGCTCAGGTTGCCTATCTCGTCCAGAAAGATGGTGCCTCCATTGGCAGCCACGAAAGCCCCGGTGGTATCGCTCAATGCCCCGGTAAAAGCACCTTTGATATGTCCGAAGAACTCAGACGCAGCCAGTTCCTTGGGTATGGCTCCGCAGTCGATGGCGATGAACGGTTGGTTGTGGCGTTTGCTCTGCTGGTGGATGCGGTGGGCTACAAACTCTTTTCCCGTACCGCTGGCGCCATTGATCAGCACCGACATATTGGTAGGAGCTACCAGTTCAATGTAGTTGAAGAGTTGGCGGGCCACATCGCTGTTCCCTTCCAGGAAAGGCGATTGGGAAGGAGTAGATGCTTTCATTCCCGCGGCAGGTGCTACAGGCCGGACTGTTTCCTCGTCCGAGAAAGCAGCCGACATCTTTTTCAGAAGTTCGTCCGGATTGACAGGCTTGGCCACGTAGTCGATGGCACCGAGCTTGATGGCCTGAACGGCCGTTTGTATGTCGGCATACCCCGTCATGATAATCAGGGGGATGGTCAGCCCTTTTTCGTTCATCCATCTCAACAGGAAGATCCCATCATTGTCAGGTAGTCGCAGGTCGGACAGAATCAGGTCGACGGAACTCGTCTCCAACTGTCTCACAGCACGGGCAATAGTGCTTGCAGACAATACTTCAAACCCTTTTTTTCCTAACCAGGTTTTCAGCATCATTCCAAAGGTAATATCGTCTTCGATGATCAGTATCGATTTCATGTGGCTTGGATTCCCTCTTTTTGTCTGACAAAGGTAACAGGATTTAGTTGAAAATAGTATATTTGCGAACTTAAAATAAACAAATGCTAATGAAAAAGCTGTATTTGGTACTATTAACAGGACTCGTGTGTGTAGGGATAGCCTGCAAACCGGGACAAAAAAAAGATGGAAGCATGGAAGGAACATTCGTTAAAATCGAAACTACAATGGGCGACATTCGGGTAAAACTGTATGATGAGACGCCTTTGCACCGGGATAACTTCGTGAAGTTGGTCAAGGAAGGCCTGTACGAAGGTACACTCTTTCACCGGGTTATCAAGGACTTTATGATTCAGGCCGGCGATCCGACCTCGAAGGATGCACCCAAAGGCAAGTCGCTGGGCGCCGGCGATGTAGGCTATACCGTTCCGGCCGAGTTCGTTTATCCGCAGTATTTCCACAAGAAAGGTGCACTTTCAGCAGCACGTCAGGGCGATGAAGTCAACCCGAAGAAAGCTTCGTCCGGTTGCCAGTTCTACATCGTGACGGGTAAGGTGTTCAACGACTCTACCTTACTTAGTATGGAACAGCAGAAAAACGAAGGCCGACTGACTGCCATCTTCAACGCCAAGGCGAAGATGTACATGAAGGAAATCTACAAAATGCGTAAGGACAACGACGAAGAAGGACTCTATGCCCTGCAGGATACCTTGTTGGCACAGGCCGAAGCCGAAGCTGCCTTGCAGCCCGATTTCCATTTTACTCCCGAGCAGATGGCAGCGTACACCACCATTGGAGGTACACCGCACCTTGACAATGAGTACACTGTGTTCGGTGAAGTGGTGGAAGGCCTGGACGTGGTCGACAAGATTCAACGGGTGAAAACCAGTCCCAGCGACCGTCCTGAGGACGACGTGCGGATTGTCCGGATGGTCATTCTGGAGTAAACGTCTATGCAAATCAACAAATTCGTCCTCGACAACGGGCTACGGCTGATTCATTCGCAGGATGAGAGCACCCAGATGGTGGCACTCAACATCCTGTATGATGTCGGTGCACGCGATGAGCATCCCGATCATACCGGCTTTGCTCATCTGTTCGAACACCTGATGTTCGGTGGCACTGTGCACATCCCCGATTACGACGCGCCGCTCCAGTTGGCCGGCGGGGAGAACAATGCCTGGACGAATAACGACATCACCAACTATTACCTCACCGTGCCGCGTCCCAATGTGGAAACCGCCTTTTGGCTGGAGTCCGACCGGATGCTGAGCCTCGACTTCAGCGAACGGGCACTCGACGTGCAGCGCGGGGTGGTGATGGAGGAGTTCAAACAACGTTGCCTCAATCAGCCTTATGGCGACATTGGACACCTGTTGCGCCCGCTAGCCTATGAAGTGCATCCGTACCGTTGGCCAACCATCGGCAAGGATCTGTCGCACATCGCACAAGCCACGCTGGACGAGGTGAGGGCATTCTTCTTCCGCTTCTATGCACCGAACAATGCCATCCTGTCCGTCACCGGGAACATCACTTGGGAAGAGACGCTGCGGCTCACCCGGAAGTGGTTTGGCCCCATCCCTCGGCGGGAAGTACCCCTGCGTCACCTGTCCCAGGAACCCGTGCAGAAGGTCGAACGGCGGTTGGAAGTAGAACGGAACGTACCGCTTGACGCACTCTACATGGCTTTCCACATGAGCGATCGCCGGCATTCCGATTACTACGCGTACGATATCCTGTCCGATGTACTCAGCAACGGGCGTTCCTGTCGGCTCAACCAGCGGTTGGTGCAGGAGCGGAAAGTCTTTGCCAGCATCGACGCTTCCATCTCCGGCAGTATCGATGCCGGGTTGTTCCACGTGTCGGGCAAGCCGGCTACCGGAGTCACCCTGGAACAGGCCGAGGCGGCCGTGCGCGAAGAATTGCAACGCCTGCAGGAAGAACCGGTCGGCGAGCAGGAGTTGGAGAAGGTGAAGAATAAATTCGAATCGACTCAAATCTTCGGTAATATCAATTACCTCAACGTAGCTACCAACCTGGCCTGGTTCGAACTGATAGACCGGGCCGAGGCCTTGGAACTGGAAGTGGAACGTTACCGTTCGGTGACGGCTCCCCACCTCACCGAAGTGGCACAACGTTTGTTTCAACGAGACAATGGGGTGGTGCTGCACTATAAAGCTGTATAAATGAAGAACCTGTTGACAACCTATAAGGAACATTACCAAGCCCTGTTCTACTTGGGCCTTCCCATCGTGATCGGACAGTTGGGGATTATCATCCTCGGATTTGCCGATACCATGATGGTGGGGCATCACAGTACCTCGGAACTGGGTGCGGCCTCGTTTGTCAACAACCTGTTCGCGCTGCTTATCATCTTTAGTACCGGCTTCTCCTACGGGTTGACTCCCGTGGTGGGCGGATTGTTCGGCAACCGGCAGTTGCCCGAAGCCGGGCAAGCCTTGCGCAGCAGTTTGCTGGCCAATGGATTAGTAGGCTTGTTGCTGACGCTGCTCATGACGATTCTCTACTTTAACTTAGAGCATTTGGGGCAGCCCGAAGAACTGATTCCCTTGATCAAACCCTACTATCTCACCCAACTGGCTTCCCTCCTGTTCGTACTGCTGTTCAACGGATTTAAACAATTCACCGACGGCATTACCGACACGAAGACAGCCATGTGGATACTCCTGGGGGGGAACCTGCTGAACATCCTTGGCAACTACTTGCTTATTTACGGTAAGTTCGGCTTTCCCGAGTGGGGACTGCTTGGTGCAGGCATCAGTACCCTGTTGGCGCGCATCGTGATGGTGGTGATCTTTGCCGGCGTCTTTTTCCAGAGCAGTCGTTTTCAGCGTTACCGTAGCGGATTCTTCCGGTTGGGTTGGTCGCGTATCCTGTTCCGCCGCCTCAATGCCTTGGGCTGGCCCATCGCCCTGCAGATGGGGATGGAAGCCGCTTCTTTCAGTCTCAGTGCAGTGATGATGGGATGGATCGGAACCATCGCCCTGGCTTCCCACCAGATCATGTGCACCATTTCGCAAGTCACCTTTATGGTATTCTATGGCATGGGCGCCGCCGTGGCTGTTCGTGTGAGCAACTTCAAGGGGCGGGGCGACATGGTCAATGTCCGTCGCTCGGCCTATGCCGGCTTCCACCTCATTATGCTGACGGCCGTGGTGCTTTCCATCATCATCTTTTTGTCCCGCAACCACGTGGGCGGATGGTTCACTGACAGCGAAGAAGTGTCCACGTTGACGGCACAGCTTATCATACTTATGCTTATCTACCAGTTTGGCGACGGGTTGCAGATCAACTTCGCCAACGCCCTTCGCGGCATCTCGGACGTCAAGCCGATGATGCTGATCGCTTTTATAGCTTACTTCCTTATTTCCCTGCCGGTGGGTTACCTCTGCGGATTCACCCTGGGCTGGGGAGCTATGGGAGTATGGATGGCTTTTCCCTTCGGATTAACAAGTGCCGGACTCATGTTATGGTTCCGGTTTAGAAACCAAACTAAATGAAACCATCGCGATTCACCAAAGTTAAGATCGCCCTTGGCTATTTCCTGCTTTTGTTGGCGGTATTGTTCTCCCTGATGTTCATTCGCAGGGAGTTGAAAAAACTGTCGGACTCGGACGACTTGCACTCCTTGCAGACCGACAGTATCTATTACTGGTTGAACCAGAAAGATCAGAACGCGTTCCGGATGTTTCAGGAACTGACGCAGGCCAATGACAGCTTGTTGACCGTCAGCGAAATGAACGAGATGATTGCCTCCGAGAAGGTTCCCGTGCCCAAGAATGTGGTACAGGAACGGGTGGTGACCCGGCGCGACTCCATCATCACCACTCCCCAGAAGAAAGGTTTCCTTCGTCGGTTGGGCGAGGTGTTTGTGCCTTCCAAGGCCGACTCGGCCGTGGTAGTCAGTACATCGACTCAGGTGGCGCGGGATACTACGCTGCTGAAAAACGGTCAGCCCCAGCCGGTAGTCAAGCCGGTTGAAGTGGTGGTGCCGCAGACTTACAAGAGCAAGAAATTCAAGTGGGACAATGAATACTTCCGCGAACTGAATGCCCAGCTTACCGCTCGCATCGACACCGTACTCCGTGGGTATGAGAACGAAGCACTGGAACGCATCCGCGAGAATACCGAAGCAGGGCTGGAGATACGCCAGCGTTCCACCGAAACCATTGGCCGGGTGTCTATGTGTGCCATTGTACTTTCGGCTATATTCCTTGTACTGATCTGGCGGGACATCACCCGGAGCAACCGCTATCGCCGTCAGTTGGAAGCGGCCAACCGGCGCAATGAGGAGCTGCTGGTGGCCCGTGAGAAGATGATGCTTGCCATCACGCACGACTTCAAGGCACCCCTCGGTTCCATCATGGGCTACTCCGAACTGCTGTCCGGCCTGGTCACCGATGAGCGGCAACGCTTCTACCTGGAGAATATGAAGTCCTCCTCCGAGCACCTGCTCAAGTTGGTGGGCGATTTACTGGAGTTCCACCGTCTCGACCTGAACAAAGCAGAGGTGAACCGCATCTCCTTCTACCCATCGCAACTCTTCGAGGAGATACATACCTGCTTCGAACCGTTGGCTGGGAGGAAAGGGTTGAAGTTGTATTACCACCTGTCGCCCGAACTGGGCGGTTGCTACGTGGGCGATCCGCTCCGCATTCGACAGATCACGGACAACCTGCTTTCCAACGCCATCAAGTTTACTTCCGAGGGCGCCATCACCCTCGACATTCGCTACGAAGACTCCATGCTGCGCATCGGAGTAGCCGATACCGGCAAGGGGATGGAACCTGCCGACCAGGAACGTATTTTCCAGGAGTTCACCCGTCTGTCGGGCGCTCAGGGCGAAGAAGGTTTCGGCTTGGGACTCTCCATCGTCAAGAAGCTGGTACAGTTGCTGGAAGGCCGGGTCGAAGTTGAAAGTACCTTGGGCCAGGGTAGCTGCTTTACAGTTGTTATGCCTTTGTCGCCGGTAGAAGAAAGAGAGGCACAGCCGGAGATGGTAGCCGAGACAGACCATGTTTTGCCTTTGCCCGGTGCCATCCGTGTCCTGCTCATTGACGACGACAAGATACAGTTGCAACTCACCTCTGCCATGCTGCAACGGCAAGGCATTGAGGCCGTTTGCTGCGAACAGCCCGAAGAACTCTTCGACCATTTGCGCGCGGAAACGTTCGACTACCTCTTCACCGACGTGCAAATGCCTGCCATGAATGGGTTCGACCTGTTGAAACTGCTTCGTGCCTCCAACATACCGCATGCCCAGACCATTCCGGTCATCGCCGTCACCGCCCGTAGCGAGACCGACGATATGGAATTCGTTCGTCACGGCTTTGCGGGCTGCTTGCGTAAGCCGTTCTCTGTGAAGGAACTACTGAGCATCTTCAATACTCAGTTAAAGGGGCTCGACTTCTCCGCTCTGCTCACCTTCTCCGAAGGCGATGCGGAAGCTTCGCGCGCCATCCTCGGGTCGTTCATCAGCGAGACCGAAAAGAACATCGAGCAGATGGAGGCAGCCGATGCCCAGAGCGACACCGATGGTGTGGCCGCTATGGCGCACAAGTTGCTTCCGTTGCTCACCATGATTGGCGCCGTCCGTACGGTACCCCTGTTGCGGTGGTTGGAAGTGCAGCGCGGCAAGGAGTATTCCGACGAGCTGAAAAGCCGGACCGGCGAGGCACTCATCATCTTGAAAAAGGTAGTCGAAGAAGCCCGGGCGTACGTTCAAAAGCTATCATAAGATAACTTCCTGCCTGTGCGGCTGGTTCTGACGACCTTCCTAATTTAACTTAGCGGGAAACAATGTATGGGATGTACATCTTAGACAGTACCAGATGTACATCCCATACATTGCCCCCTCCGATCATATACCTATTTTGCATCACACATGGTTTTACTGGTGATCGCCTATTTACCCGGTAAGATAATTTGTTTTCTTCCCATGTAATTCGTTTATCTCCCTCTAGTAGCGCATTTTTCAGACGAACCAATCTTTTTACGATTAATTTTGTTTACTTTGTATCAAATTATCGTAGCTGCATCCCCATGAAACGAAAATGGCTAAAGCGTACAGTCTGGATACTGGCTACCCCTGTGCTGCTTTTTATCATACTGATGATACTTCTCTACGTGCCTCCTGTGCAGAATCTACTGCGAAAGGAGGCCACGGCCTATGCATCCGAAGCTACCGGTATGCAGATAGAAGTACGGCGTATCGACTTGCGTTTTCCGCTCAACTTGCTGGTTAGTGGTGTGCAGGTGGTGCAGGCGCCTGATACTCTCCTTACCCTCGAAAGTCTGAATGTACGTGTCAAGGCCTGGCCTCTGCTCAGAGGAAAGGTCGAAGTGGACGAGGTGATGCTCCGGCAAGGCACCGTCAACTCCGCCCAACTGGTGGAAGGTATGCAGATACAAGGCGTGCTGGGACGTTTCTCCCTCCGGGCCAATGCCGATCTGGAACAGGAAGTGGCGCTGGTGAACCGGATCGAACTGTCCGATACGCACATCCGGCTCACGATGGGAGCCGATACCACCGCCACTCCGAAAGATACCACCCAAACGGCTCTCCGCTGGAACATCGCCCTGCGCGATCTGAATCTGAAGAATGTCTCCTTCCAAATGCAGATGCCCGATGATTCCGTATATGTGGGGGCTCATATCGGCGAAGCCCTGTTGAAGAATGCCGACGCCGATCTGGGCCGGCAGGTCTATGGGTGGCAACAGTTCCTGCTCAGTGGGGCGTCTGCCACGTACAACGTTGGGAAAGGCGCGGGAGTCGCGAAAGGTTTCGACCCCTCGCACATCCTGGTTCGTGATATCCGCCTGGCGCTCGACTCCGTATTCTATCAAGGAACCCATATCAATGCCCTGATCCGCGAGTGTTCGCTCAACGAACGTTCCGGGTTGAGCATCGACACCCTTACCGGGCGTATCCGCTCCGATGATAAAGGGGTAGAGATACCCTATATCCGACTCAAAACGTCGCACTCGGAGATGAACTTCTCCCTCCAAACAGGCTGGGACCTGGCTCATATCCTCACGTCGGGCGAGCTGTCCACCCGGTTCAACGCTTACATCGGCAAGCAGGATGTCATGCTGCTGGCCGGTGCACTACCCGAAGCCTTTCAGACGGAATATCCGTTCCGTCCGCTGGTAATCCAGGCCGGGGTAGAGGGACGTCTCGATCGCATGCGTATCTCCCAGCTTCGGGCCGATCTGCCGGGAGCTTTCTCGCTGCGTGGCGGAGGTGAACTGCTGCATGTCACCGACAGCGTAAACCGTCGGGTGCAGGTAGATATCGACGCCGTGACCGGCAATCTGCGCTTTCTTACCTCGCTTACCGGAATGGGGGCACGACTGGCCATTCCTGACAGCATCCGCATGAAAGCCCACCTGGGTATGGAAGGCAAAACGTACCAAGCGCGCATGGAGGTGAAAGAGGGTAGGGGAACCGTGGCACTCGATGGTCGTTTCGATGAGGCTACCGAAGCCTACCAGGCCGATCTGAAAGTCACCGACTTCCAGGTGCATCACTTCCTTCCCCAGGATTCCATTTACGAACTGGCCGTCTCCGCTTCCTTGAAAGGGCGTGGCATAGATGTTACCTCGCGTAGTGCCAGTGCTACGGTTCAGGCCCTGGTCGATACCCTGCATTACGGACGTTACCACCTGGCCGACGTACACTTGGACGGCGCCCTGAAGAGTTCCGTTGCTACTGCCCGGTTGGTGTCCGACAACGCATTGATCAGGCTCACCGCCGATGGTGAGTACAATCTGGCGCACAGCTATCCCGACGGGAAGGTAAAGGTGAATGCCACTCACATCAACTTGCGTGAGTTGGGATTGCTGCCGGAGCTGCAGAAGCACCCGCTGGTGTTCCAACTCGAAGCAGAAGCCCGCAAGGAGTTCATTACCGCCAAACTCACCTCGGGCGACTTGTTGCTCGACTTTAGTGCCGGAGCCGGTGTCGACCCGCTCATCAAGCAAAGCGAGAAGTTTGTCGCCCTGCTACTGGGGCAGGTGAAGAACAAACTCCTCGATCATACCGCCTTGCGGCAGGAACTGCCCGTTACCCGCATCACCTTCACAGCCGGCAAAGAGAATCCGCTGGCGTGGTACCTGGCGGCCAGCAAGATCAGTTACAGCAATACGTCGGTCCGCTTCAACACCTCTCCCGAACGGGGAATCAACGGGCGGGCCACGGTCAACTCCCTGAAGGTAGACACCCTGCAACTCGACACGGTCTACTTCGCTGCCCGGCAGGATACTTCCCATGTCCGTCTGCGTGGTGCCGTTATCAATACCCCGAAGAACCCGCACATCTCCTTCAAGGCTGGTGTCACGGGCGAGATTCGTACCGGCGATGCCGAACTGACAGTGGACTTCGAGAATGCCAAAGGTGAAACCGGCTTGCTGCTGGGTGTACGTGCCCGTCCGCGCCGGAGCGGCGACGGCTTGGTGATCAATGTTATCCCCGACAATCCCATCGTGGCGTTCCGCAAGTTCAAGTTTAAGGAAGACAACAACTGGATCTACCTGCACAACAATATGCGGGTCTATGCCAGCATCGATATGGAAGGCAGTGAAGGTACCGGCTTCAAGATGCAGTCGGTCCGGGAAGATACTATCTCGCTCCAGAATATGAACGTCGAGATCACCCGTATCCGGTTGAGCGAGTTGAGTCAGCTACTCCCTTATCTTCCCGATGTGTCCGGCTTGTTCTCCGCGGAGGTGCATTATGTACAGAAGCCTGCCACCCCGTTCGAGATCTCAGCCGAGGCTACCATCGATGAGTTGACATACGAGAAGCAACGCATCGGCGATGTCACCCTGGGTGCCGCCTGGTTGCCCGGTGAAGGTGGGAAGCAGCATATCAACACCTACCTCACACACGAAAGCGAGGAGATCATGACGGCCGACGGAGCCTTATATCCTATTGGTCCCGACCGGGACAGCATCCTAGTCAATGCCAACCTGGAGCACTTCCCGCTGAAGATAGCCAACGCCTTCGTGCCCGACCAGATGGTGACGCTCACAGGCGATCTGGATGGCGAACTGCACCTCACCGGAAGCAGTGCTAAACCGTTGCTCAACGGGCAACTGCTGCTGGACAGCGTGTCGATCTATGCCCGCCAGGCAGGCGCCCGCTTTACCTTCGACGACCGCCCGATGAAGGTGGAGAACAGCCGCGCCGTGTTCGATAAGTTTGCCATCTATACCACCAGCAAGAACCCCTTTACCATCGACGGCTATGTGGACTTCCGCGACCTGAGCAAGCCCACGGCCAATCTGAAACTCGATGCCCGCAACTATACCCTGCTCAATGCCCCCCGTACCCGCGAGAGTCTGGTGTACGGCAAGGTATATGTGGACTTCAACTCCACCCTTCGCGGTCCGCTCGACGCGCTGGTGATGCGAGGCAACATGAACCTGCTGGGCAATACTGACGTAACCTACGTACTGACCGATTCGCCCTTGTCCGTGCAAGACCGTCTGGGCGATCTCGTCACGTTCGTCTCCTTCAACGATACCACTTCCCTCCGGAAAGCTGAGGAACAGCAACTCTCGCTTGGCGGGATGGATCTCATTATGACCGTACACATCGAACCCGCCGTACGTCTCAAGGCCGACCTGAGTGCCGACCGCAGCAGCCGGGTGGAACTGATGGGCGGTGGCGACCTTTCACTGAAATACTCCCCGCGCGGTGACATGACGCTCTTCGGACGTTACACCCTGAGTGGGGGAATGATGAAATACGCCCTGCCTGTTATTCCGCTGAAAGAGTTCCAGATTAAGAGCGACAGTTATGTGGAGTGGACGGGCGACCTGATGGATCCGATGCTCAACTTCCGGGCCACCGAACGTACACGCTCTTCAGTAGCTAATGACGATGGCTCGTCGCGCATGGTTAACTTCGACCTCTCTGTGGTGGTGAAGAACCGACTGGACAACCTCTCGCTGTCCTTCGAGATCGAAGCTCCCGACGACACGGGAATCCAGTCTGAACTCGCTTCCAAAGGAGCAGATGAACGAAACCAACTGGCGGTAGCCATGCTTGCCACCGGGCTTTACCTGCCCGATGTAGGTAAAACCAGCGGCGGCGGACTCAACATGGGCAATGCTTTGAACAGTCTGCTGGCCAGTCAGATCAATTCGGTAGTGGGCAACAGCATCAAGGGCGGTAGCCTCGCCGTGGGTGTGGAAGGGCGCGAAGACTCGGGCAACAAGCAGACCGACTTCACCTTCAAGTACTCCCAACGCCTCTTCAGCGACCGTGTGCAAGTGGTGCTCGGCGGGCGGGTATCTACCGGAGGCAATGCCCAGAACGATGCCGAATCCTTCATCGATAACATCTCGGTGGAATATCGACTCGATGCTGCCGGAACCCGGTATGTACGGTTGTTCCACGATAAGACGTACGACAACCTCGATGGCGAGATCACGGAAACAGGCGTCGGCTTGGTGCTTCGCAAGAAGCTCGACCGCTTGAGCGAATTGTTTATCTTTAAAAAGAAGAAGTAGCTTCGCGGAAGCATGAAAGATATATCGACATGAAGAAGAAACCGGAATACATACGTAGGAAAATACAAGCAACGGCAGTAGCCGGCGCCCTCGTTGGCTGGCTGGCGGTGATGTGCGGGCTTTCGTCCTGCTCCACCACCAAGCATCTGCCAGAGGGTGAAGTGCTTTATACCGGCTACCAGACCACAGTCAACGACCGCTCCGCTACCAAGACAGGGGTCACGGCCATGGACGAGGTCGACGCGGCGCTGGACAAATCTCCCAGCACGAAGATGTTCGGTGTGCTTCCCATACCTATAAAAGTGTTGGCATACAATCGCTTTGCCCGTTATAACAAAGGTTTCGGCCGGTGGATGTACAACCGTTTTGCCGCCGACCCGCCTGTCTTCATCTCCGCCGTCAATCCCGAAGTGCGTGCCAAGGTAGCCACCAATATCCTGCACGATTACGGTTACTTCAACGGAACGGTAAAGTCGGCTGTGCTTCCCGACAAGGGCAAGGACAGCCTCAAGAAAGCCTCCGTGGAGTATACCGTCGATATGCGCAATCCGTATTATGTTGATACCATCTTTTACGAACGTTTCAACCGGCGTATGCTCACTTTGATGGAGCGTGGGCGGCAGCGTACCCTGATTAAACCCGGGCATCAGTTCAATGTGACCTTGCTCGACGAGGAACGTTCCCGCATCAGCACCCAGCTCCGCAACCGGGGATATTACTACTTCCGTCCCGACTACTTTACTTATCAGGCTGATACCACTCTGGTGCCCGGTGGACATATTAGTCTGAAGCTTATCCCCGTGCCCGGTTTACCGACTGCGGCGCAGAAACCCTACTTTGTGGGCAATACGAACGTCTATCTCATGGGAAAGGGAGGCGAAGCACCCAACGACAGCCTGCACTACAAGGACATCACCATCCACTATTACGACAAACTGCAAGTCCGTCCCAATATGATGTATCGCTGGTTGCACTATCAGGCCTACGTGCGAAACGACTCCATCCGGGCCGACCAGCAAGCGGGCTTGTACAGTGAGTATCGCCAGAAACGTGTCCAGGAACGTATCGCTCAGCTCGGTATCTTCCGGTACATCGACATGCAATACGTGCCGCGCGATACGATCAACGTATCCGATACACTCGACCTGCGGGTCAATGCCACCTTCGACAAGCCTTACAATGCGCAGTTGGAACTCAACGTGGTGACCAAGAGTAACGACCAGACCGGACCCGGAGCTGCCTTCACCCTGACGAAGAACAATGTCTTCGGCGGGGGTGAAACATGGGACATCAAGCTCAAAGGCTCTTATGAGTGGCAGACCGGCGGTGGGGATAATAGCTCACTGATGAACAGTTGGGAGTACGGACTGTCGTCCTCGCTCACCTTCCCGCGGGTGCTCCTCCCTAAATTCGGCAAGCATGAGTACGACTTCCCGGCCACGACCACCTTCCGGGTGTATGCCGACCAGTTGAACCGGGCCAAGTATTACGAGCTCCTCAGCTTTGGCGGTAGCGTGGCGTACAACTTCCAACCCAAGCGGGTGAGCCGCCACAGTGTGCTCCCGTTCCGCCTGTCGTTCAACGTATTGCAGAACGAGACCGAGGCCTTTAAGGAGAAGGTAAAGGACAATCCGTCGCTCTACAGCAGTCTGCGCAACCAGTTCATTCCGGCCGTGGAGTACATCTATACGTACGATAACTCCACCGTGCGTGGTGTGAACCATCCCATCTGGTTCCAGGCCGATGCAACTTCGGCGGGAAACATCACCTCGGTCATCTACCGTCTGGCCGGGCGCGACTTCAACGAGAAGAACAAAGAATTCATCGGTACCCCCTTTGCCCAGTTCCTGAAACTCAATACCGAGTTCCGCTACCTGTGGAAGATCGACAAGAACCAGAGCATCGCCACCCGCTTCACCGGCGGAGTGATCTGTGCGTACGGTAACGTCGATGTAGCTCCCTATAGCGAACAGTTCTACGTGGGAGGCTCCAACAGCTTGCGTGCCTTTACCGTTCGTAGTATCGGCCCCGGCGGCTACCAGCCAGCCGACAGCGCCTACATAGACCAGACGGGCGACATCCGTCTGGAAGCCAATGCCGAATACCGTTTCCGTATCTTCGGCGACCTGCACGGGGCTGTTTTTGTCGATGCCGGTAACGTATGGTTGCTTCGCGAAGATGCCGACCGCCCCCATGCCAAGTTTACCTTCAAGGACTTCGCCAAGCAGATTGCCGTCAACACCGGTGCCGGTATCCGCTACGACCTTGGCTTCCTGGTATTTCGTTTCGATTGCGGGGTGGCATTGCATCTTCCTTACGACACTGGGCGCAAGGGATATTACAATATCACCGGCCCGTTCGGGAAAAGTTTGGGTTATCATTTTGCCATCGGATATCCGTTCTAATTAACAATTTTCCCTATCTTTGCAGGGATTTTGAAATACAACATATAACCCAATTATTAATACAATCTTATGAAACCTACTTTATTTGTACTCGCTGCCGGCATGGGCAGCCGTTACGGAGGTCTGAAACAGATGGACGGTCTGGGACCCAACGGTGAAACTATCATGGACTATTCCATCTACGATGCTATCCGTGGAGGATTTGGCAAAGTGGTATTTGTGATCCGTAAGGACTTCGAACAAGATTTCCGTGAAAAGATTCTGAGCAAATACAAGAACCACATCCCGGTGGAACTTACTTTCCAGGCACTCGACAATCTGCCCGAAGGCTTTACTTGTCCGGCCGACCGCGTGAAACCGTGGGGAACCAACCACGCCGTACTCATGGGTAAGGACGTAATCAACGAACCTTTTGCCGTGATTAATGCCGACGACTTCTACGGACGCGACAGCTTCGCCGTTCTGGGCAAGCAACTGACCGAGATGGAAGGCAAGACCAACGACTACTGCATGGTAGGCTACCGCGTGGGTAACACCCTGAGCGAAAGCGGCTCCGTAGCCCGTGGCGTATGCGAAACCGATGCTGACGGCTACCTGACTACCGTAGTAGAACGCACTGCTATCGAACGTATCGACGGTAAAGTATCGTTCAAAGACGAGAACGATCAACTGGTAAGCATCGCTGACAACACCCCGGTATCGATGAACATGTGGGGATTCACTCCCGACTACTTCGCCCATTCGGAAGAATACTTCAAAGAATTCCTGGCCGCCAATATGGCTAACCTCAAGGCTGAGTTCTTCATTCCGTTAATGGTGAACAAGCTCATCGTAGAGAACACCGCCCGCGTGAAAGTGCTCGATACCACCAGCAAATGGTTCGGCGTGACGTATGCCGAAGACCGCCCCGACGTGGTAGCCAAGATACAAGCACTGGTAGATGCCGGCGAGTATCCTGCCAAGTTGTTCTAAGATAATACATACAAGCCACAGACTGTGCTTCCGGCCGTAGTCTGTGGCTTTCTTTTTTATATGGTCAATCCCATCTTCCTTGCACACATAGCTTGTGTACAGCTGTTCATTCTGGGCGGTATCTTCCTCCTTCTCCGTTCCCGGGGTATTCGTTCCCGCCAACTGCTGTCGGGTATCTTCCTCCTGTGTGGAATTTCCCTGCTGATGGCAGTGCTTAGCCGGTCCGACGACAGTTACTACACCCTCATGCGGACCATCTTCTTTCCTCCCACCGTCGTTATTACGGGTACATTCATTCTGACCCTTACGTTGCTGTACATCTTCGAAGTGGTGCGTCCCGGTTGGGTAGGGTGGAAGCGTGGTGCCGGGGTGGTACTTCCCTGGTTGGGGCTTACCGTGCTGTACCATTCCGTTCTTCGCATAGAGGGCGAGCCTGTCCGTGTACTTTCGGACGCTACTGATATGCTGGATCATATCCACGAGTTCAATGTCTGGTTCCGCATTCCCCTTTTTGTACTCAATCTGGTCTACCTGATTGCCATGCACTGGGTATTGTTCCACTATCGTAAATACTATAAGGAGTGGTGCACCCGGAATCTATCCTCCCCGGACAATATGGATATCTCCTGGATGACGTACTTCATGTGCGGACTTCTCCTGATTAGCGTATTTTATTGTTTCATTATCTTCCGTGTGTGGTATTGGGCATACGAGGCACACCAGTTCTTTTGCTTCACTACTTTTGCTTATTTGCTGTATAAAGGTTTGTTTCAGGAGAATCCGTACACGGAGAACTTTTTCCGGGAAACCATGAACGAGGAGTTGGCCATACAGCTGAACGAAACGGGCGAAAGTCCTCTGCTGAAAGGGACCTATACGGATCACCTGGAAGAGTATAAGATGATTTTCGAGGAATGGATGAACGAGCGCACGCCGTACACGCATATGGATTTCAAGCTGTTGGACGTGGCTGTGGTGCTTCCGCTGAACCGCACGTACCTGTCGCGCTTCTTCAACGACGGGTACAATGCCTCCTTCAGCCAGGTGGTACAGGACTACCGCATCAGGAAGGCACAGGAAATCTTTGAGCAGGACCGGAACATCACGGTGAAAGATGTGGCCAAGAATTGCGGTTTTATCTCGTTGTCTTCTTTTCACTCGGCTTTCCTGAAAAAGACCGGGCTAACTCCCCGGCAGTACAAAAACTCCATCGCTGTGAAACAGGCTATAGGCTCATAGTATCCGGTAGTATACAAAGAGATTTATGAAAAAAGCCCCCTTACTTATCTGCTTGGCATGCGTGCTAAGCTTCCCGGCGAAGCTATCGGCTGCCTTGGGTGGCTTCGGTGCCGATTAGGACGGAGACATGATTGAAGTAGGGGCCGGGGAGGCTATCATCAACAAGCAACTGGAGAATTATTATAAGTTGTCCGGGTTGATGCGGGAGAAACCTTTCCAGCCTTAACTGTCCAAAAAACATTAGAGGCACATAATTACTTCTCGTGGAGAAGAATTATGTGCCTGTTGGTTAGTCAATCTGATATCTTTCCGATGAAAAGCGTATCTTCCCTTCTCTAAACTCGTTTTTGGTCTTTCGGTTGAATTTAGTGTACAATTGTTGTACAATTGGAAAGTGTATTTGTTGGAGGATTCGAATCAGTTCCACCAATCAAATACATACCAGCTTCCGACACACTTGTACAACAATTATATACGTCGCTTGAGGTACCATAACCTAGTAACAATCCGGCATATTTATTTGTACCGGTAGCTATAATACTTGTACTTCCATTATAACTGGTATGTATAGTAAGTCCAAAATCTGAGATACCCCCTGAGACACCCCCTGCGGCAGCAATACTAGTGGTGGTACTTGCTGCGCTTATTGTTCCAAAATTTTGGCAATAAGAAATATCCCCATCAACACCTGTTATACCTCCTGCACGAGCGCCTGCACTAGCTCCACTGCCTGTAGTAGTAGATGAAACATCTCCACGATTTACGCAATACGAAACGAATCCACTACAAAGACCAATAATCCCTCCGGTTCTTATCAAAGTATTAGTTGCTCCACCTGTCAAGTTTACTGTACCACTATTCGAGCAGAAGATGACTTCTGCAAAAGTATCAATCACCATTCCTGCAATTCCTCCAGCTGCCATGGAATACTGTCCATCACCTCCTTCCCCTGTCACATTACCAGACATTGTACAATTGATTATTTTAGATTCTCCTGCAATTCGACCTGCTACACCTCCCAAGGTACAATACTTAGTAGAAGTTCTTACCACATTAGCTTTCACATGTAGATTTTTAACTGTTCCATTTTCTATATTTCCAAAAACTCCATGATAAACCATATCATTGACGGTAGTGCTCAAAGTTCCGCTTATAACATGCCCGGCACCATCAAAATGCCCTCTGAATGAGTAGTTATTATTAGGGGGGGCGACGCGAATAGAAATCCCTATAGCTGTCCAAGTAGGAGCAGTAACCTTTACATC
This sequence comes from Bacteroides sp., assembly GCA_031554505.1. Lineage (GTDB taxonomy): Bacteria > Bacteroidota > Bacteroidia > Bacteroidales > Bacteroidaceae > Bacteroides. The sequence goes on from JAVBVI010000127.1 coordinate 22,080, forward strand.
TTTAGTGAGCTTAAAATATTTGCCGGTCCATCTTTCATTAGTTGTCGAACCATTTATTTGCACTACCAGGTATTTTAATTGTTCGGCAGTAGTTATCAGGTAAGGGTCGGATTCACTGGCCCCCCAGTTGCTTGTATTCTCGCCGCTTTTCTCAAGTAGTCGTGAGAATTCTTCTCCCGCAGGTTTTTCGCTTCCCGTAAAGGTGATAACATCATTATATGCTGGATCATCTTCTTTAGTGAAATCCAGTTCGGTAGCCGTATTATATACATTGCCGGCATCATACGTCGGATTACCGACAATAGCAACTGTATAATTATAGATAGTATTATCGCTAAGTGCCACAGCACATGCCAGTTTCTGACTAAGTGTAGAAGGAAGTACTGCCAGGTAAGCGGTAAATTTATTGCCAACAGGAGTTACATTCTCCAATACTAATGTTAACTGCTTGGAAGTGCCACCATCCGGTACACTTAGGCCGCTTGCATTTTGCACTACTGTTAAGCCTGCCACCTCGGGGGTGCTTAAAGTTAATGATGTTGGTTTCACTCCGTCATCTAAAGAAGGCAGTGTTACTTCAAAGCGCAGAATAGCTATGCGGTGCTTGAATGTTAAGGGATTAGTAAGATCTGTGGTGGCCGATGATAATGTCATGTAATTATAATCGGGTAAGTGGTCGGTATCATTATCCCCAGTTTGTACTTGTCCCAGTACGCTGAACACGCAATTTGCCCAAGTGGTTCCGGCGCGGTGGACAGGATAAAAGGCTTGATAACTTGATGCTGCCAATACTGTTCCTGTAGATGTGAACGTAGCACTCTTTCTTTCCGGTTTATCAATATCGTCGTCTGTCGTAGCAAAGTCTACCCCGGTAGCAGTCCCGGCAAAGAACCGGAAGGCATCTCCGTCAGTCCACTTTACCTCCACCTTATTATCGCCACTGATATATTCATGGCTCATTCTGCTTTGAGCACCCTGTGCGGCATGCGTGGCATACAAAGTTATTTGCTTACCTGTATTAGTATCCGTTTCAGTAATCACTTCATTGTTTGTACAGGCTGTGCCCAATACAAGCAGGCTCGCTGTCAGGGCAAGTAAGTAGTTCTGTGGTGTTCTCATCATCGTTCAGTAGTTAGAATGTCATTAATAAGGTCTTCAAGTTCCCGAATAGGGCCGTGGGTACGCATGGCTTGGGAGCCAAATACTCCTCCATTATTGCCACTATAATCACTAATGCCGCCGGTAAACGGACTGGCCGCCATCACTCCTTCCTGGTCCATCGCAATCACTTCGATGGATGGCGCCACATAAGTGGCTCGCTTTTCTAATGCTTCCATATTATTGTTAATTGTAAATGTAAATACACATCCAAACACTTATCAAAACAGGTATTATCCGGCTCAACCCGGTATAAGCAAAGATAAACCGCAACCTCACCACCACCAAATAAAAAAAGTACGGGATTGTACAAAACATGCTGGATTGTAAAAATCTGCCGATCCATCGGGCTACAACCGGTCAAAACGTTCTGTTTACACCATATCAAGCGAATTCCAGCGAGTCCTGCCTAAGTACACAGAGACATACTCAACCGAAAACTATCTGTAACGTATTTTTGACAAGTATATTCTGTTTAAGCAAACAAAATATCCCACATCGCATACAGACAAAAAATATGACTAAATTTGCATCTAACCAACAACCCTCTTCATGGATCAACTCATTCTGACACTCAACACACTGTCGACTGCCATGTTTCTGCTCGGAGCCATCTTCCTCTTTCTGCGTGCCAATGGCAACCGGCCCCGGCTCCTTCTTTCCGCTACCTTCCTGTGGTGGTTTCTGGACGACACCAACCGATATTCCCTTCTTCTTTACCGGAGAGGGGAATTTTTTTATATTCCGCCACTGTATTCTTGTAACTTTTAATATCGGAACCACCACTCTTACTACTCAAAATACCCCATTCCATCGGAAAAACAGCAAAAATAGGCTGTTTTAGGCCAAAAGGCCAATGCATAATACATCTGTTAAACTTCCTAAAATTGTAAATATGGTACCTCACTATTGCATACACGGTACCCCATGAATAGGTTGGGAAGTTATATTTGCCCCCAACATAATTGGTTGCGACAATGGAATAATAAAATGAGAAGTAAACACAGATGAGAAAAGAAAAGACACAGCACCCTCCATCGAAGTATTGGAGTTGGAAGTAGAAGGCAGCACATCGGTACTTTCCGGTAGCGGACAAGATTTCGGTTACGGCGGCGGAATGACGGGTAGTAACATCCAAACGCATTACAATGCCGGTATTGCCTATGAGTTAGAAGATATGGTTAATAACATTCTTACCATAGAGCAATGAAACACTATACATTACTAACAACTACCCTTGCCACAGTGGCTATGGTAGCATTGCTCACCGCTTGCAGCAACAACGAATTAGAAATTGTAGATACAACTCCGGCAAAAAAGGTCGTAACCATTACAGCTACCTGTGAGAGCGGTACCACCCGTTTGGCATACAGCGATGCTAAACAAGATGGTATCGGTACGGGCTTGGGGGTAAAATGGGCAACGGGCGATTCTATTAAGCTGTACCGCGACGGGAAAGGAGTAGGCTTCGTTCTTACTGACGGCAATGGAAATGCTACCGCCACTTTTGAGAGCACGGCAGACGAACCTACAGGCACAGGTAATTACAAAGCCTTCTTCCCCGCTTCAAAGGCCGATGTGCGGTGGGTCGACTGCATCTTCTCGGTGTTGGGGCAGGTACAGAAGGGACAACGAAAGCCTATTCAGGCGGCATCGTAGGATATAGTAGTGGTATGGTGCATACTTCTCATAACGCGTCGACATCAATAAAAGCTACCGGAGTTGCCGCGTCGTATCTGGGAACAATAGTGGGCTATATTAGTCAATTTGGTATCATCTATGATTGCTGTAGCAGTGTGAACGTACCGGGTGTATCCTATTTGATAGGGGGTACCGAAGCACTTAACCCTTCCAACACACTTACCCCTTGCCCTGGAACGAATCATTAGCTAAGTCCACCATAGGGATTCATCATTATTCAAGGGAAGAGCCCCGGTTTCTTCCCTTGAATAAAATATTTCGATTTATTTTATTGTATATACCCGGAAGTTTGTTTGATCCTTCCATATCCTTCAACCACTCTGAGCTCCCTTGTTCATCGATGTTACAGTATGGAGTGGGCTCCTTCACCGCTATTCATGGTCTTCACGGTGTAGCGTCCTGATTTTGGTTGACTGTTTTAAACTTAAATCCTGTACCGGGTTGTCTACATTTCAGAGCGAAACCCTTTTATGGCTTTATACCTGATACAGGTTGACTTTCCACTTTCCACCGAGCGAAGCGT
>JAVBVI010000125.1:0-22729 GCA_031554505.1 Bacteroides sp.
CCACTGTTTATCAGTGAGGTTGGTTGGATAGCTACTCATAACTTATGTCTTGGTAACCATAAAGTTACGAAACAATATTCAATCAACCAACTGATATTCAGTATATTATACTATAATTTCATAATTCAAAACAGCTTCTTAGTACAACAATGAGTTTCATCAAGTGAAACACAGTGTTTCGTCAAGTGAAACAACGAGTTTCGTCTGATGAAACTGGCTGTTTGCAGGAAGCTACGAGAGCAATTGCAGGAAGCAAACAATGGTGAATACCCCCAATAATGGTGAATGCATGGTGAATAAAAAAGGGATTCACCATAAGATAAACATCACTTATTCAGTATAATAAATCGAAAAACATGGCGAATGGCGAATAGAAACACGTTTTTCGCACGGAGAGATTATAGCAAACAGATTCAACGACACATTAAAACAGAAACGACAGCACCACTTCCTGGCGTGCGTTTAGGGGGCATCTACCCCGTAAGCTTACATCCAATGTCATCAGTTTAAGGCCAACAGCCTTTGAGCATTGGCTTTCGCCCTTACAGAGCTTAAAAGTGAGGCACAAGGTCCATCGGGCGTTGCCCGATGCTGTTGCTAACGCCCCTTTGGGGCTTAAACTGATAGCATTCACCCTCGGAAGTAAACACAAAAAGGTAAAAGCCGCGAGCGAAGCAATGCGGCGAAGAAAGGATCGGCCTCATTTTCGCAGCGTTAAACGGAGCTTGTGCGAAAAACGAATAAAGGAGCGATTGTCTGAGCGAGCGTAGTGAGCGAGTTGGAGCTCCGATCGCTTTTCGTACAAGCGGAGTAGCGGAGAAAACGCAGCCTTGAATTTTCTTCTATGTTACTTTCTTCTTTGCGCCAAGGCAAAGAAGAAAGTAAAGCCATGCGCTAGCTAACAAAAGAATCCCCGAAGAACATTTACTGTCCTCCGGGGATTCACAAACTAAAAACTATTGATGGAATTTATTTTATTAGAAGCGCATACCGAGTGTGAATAATACTTGGCTACGGGTATTTGTCAAATCAGTTTTTTTAAGTTCTACATCCCGGAACGCATAGAAGTCAGACTTGTATGTAGTGAACTTGTATGCCAGATCGGCATAGAACATATCACCACGATAACCGATACCCAGAGTATAATCGCTTTTAGACTTGGCATTAGCATAGTCGGTATCCGTATTGACGGAGTTGGGCGGCAGTTCTTTGTATGCTATGTCATTAAAAGCCGTCGATGCGTAGTTATATCCTGCACGCAGGGCAAACTGTGGAATAACTTTGTATTCAGCTCCTAAACGAAGAGTGCTTACACCCTTCAGGTAATCATTGGCTGTACTGGTTTCGAAATCCATATCATACCCACCAGGCTCCTTGAACTTCATTGTCGAATAGTCCTGGTATTCATACTCTGCACCCAGCGCCAGGTTACTACCTACTGTATATCCCAAACTCAGGTTATACTTCCAGGGAGTTTGAAGTCTGAATTCGCGCGACATATCGTTTCCGCCAAGTTTCTCATAGGTGTCTACTTCTGCCGGATACTCCATATCGGCGAACTTTGATTGCAGATACGCGCTTGTGGTCAATGTCAAATTGTAGAAAGTTGGGGTGTGCACAGCAAATCCGATGCGTAAGGGCGACGACTCGAACGGACGCAGGATACCTCCTACCTTAAAATCGAATCCTGATCCATCGATTCTGTTGTTGCTTTCCAGAAAGTAGTACTCATCATCACCATACTCGTCCGAGCCATAACTTTCGTCATAATAGCTATACTTGGTGTAGTTCACATCGTATGCTCCAATGGTGAGTCCCAGATAAAAACGGTCGTTAAAGTTGAATGCCACATTGAAATCATACTGGTCGATGCCTCCACGTTCTTCCGAGTAAAATTTAGAATAAGGTTGATAACCTGTATATCCGAATCCCTCGTCATTAGCTAGAATGACACCGCCTTTATATCCTAAAGCCGACAGCCATCCTACATCATTTCTTCTGAACAGGTTCACGCCATCTTGATCCAGCGCCCATAGGTCGACACCATATTCGTCCAGCAAGGTGTTGGCCTGGTTAGCCATCTGGTAAGTCTGGTTCACAACCACATCGCCTGCACCCAGGTTAATGCGTCCTTCCATGGATGTATTGTTATAAAACGACTTGGCACGCTTGTAATTGAACCCGAAGTTGACATATCGCAAGGAAGTGTAATTTCCTATTTTGGTGGAGAACACCGCGCCGATATTATCGAACGATCCCTGCACCTTGTCATTATTTAACTTCGTACCGAGGTAGTTCGATTCGGTACCGTAGGCCGAAAAGCCAAACGATGTCATGATGTCACTGCTCCGGTAGATACCAATACCTGCCGGGTTGGTAGCGATGGTAGAGATATCCCCACCAAGTGCGCCCATGGCACCACCCATACCAACGAATCGTGCTGTTCCGTTCAAATCTTTATCTGTAAACTTAACCGCATCGTATATCGTCTGCGCATGACCTGCTAAAGCACACAGCATCACAGCTGTGGCCATCAATACTATCTTTTTCATATACTTACTATTTTCCGTTTATACTGTTTACTATCGTCTGCTTCTGGAAGTACCGCCTCCACCGCTACTGCTGCTGCTACTGCCGGAGCTTCTGGAGCTGCTCGATGAGCTACCGCTGGAATAGCTGCTACTGCTGCTGGAGCGTGAACTGCTGCTGGGTGTATACGAAGGCGACGAGCTGCGTTGGGTGGGTGTACTCGACGAACGGCTGCTATTGTCGTTAGAGTAGCTTCTGGCCGGAGCCGTAGAGCTTCCACGACTATATGTAGACGAACTGCGTTGGGTAGATGTACCCGACGAGCGGCTACTGCTTCCCGGCGTCACATCCATGATGCTGCGGCGGGTTCCTTCGTTCACATTGCTGCGGGTACTGCTGGGCCGTGTATAGGTAGTGGTGCTGCGACGGGTCTGAGTTCCATCGGTACGTTCGCTTACTCCCTGACGTTCAGTGCTTATTCCCCGGCGTTCAGTGCTTACTCCTTGGCGTTCGGTGGTAGTGGTACGTGTACCGACCACCCGGCGGGTGCTGGTCACACCTGTACGTTGTTGATCACCGGCTGTGGTCACCCGGCGGGTAACATCTGTTCCGGTACGTGAGACACCATTAGCAGAGCTGCGTCCGTTTGTAAGGCTGACACGGGAAGTACTTGTCGTGTGCGATCCGGCTGTACCAAAAGAGCGACGGTTGGTATACTCGCGGCCACCTCCATATGCGCCGCCATGGTAGTAACCACCACCGCCCGGATAGTATCCGCCGTGGTAGTGTCCGCCACCGTAGTAACCTCCGCCCCAGTAACCGCCATACCAACTGTTCCAGCCACCGTAGTAACCTCCGTAGAAGCCACCCCAGCCATAGGAAGGATAGCCCCAACCATATCCATAATAAGGATAGCCGCCCCAACCGTATCCATAGTAGGGATATCCACCCCAACCATAAGAGCTATAGCGCCAATCCCACCACAGGCGATTGCTGAATGTGGGGAATGCGTAGGCATAAAGTCCGTCGGTATATACATTCCAATCCCAAGAGTTGAGTCCGTATACTATATCCCAATACATGGGGCTGCTAACGCTGATGGCAAAGCGCGGGTTGCGGAAACGGATGATGCGTTCGGCGTATTCCAGGTCGTCCTGTGAACCTTCGAAGCCATCTACCCATTCGCCATCCAGTCCGGTATAGCGTTTTTCGCGAATCACCAGCGTGTCGTCTTCCATGACGAATTCATTGTCGCGTGCGTCGTAACGGCGGTTGTACTCGTCCACGTCGCGGACGTTTCCTTTACGATCCTTTACTACCACGGTGGTCGTTGTAGTAGATGCGGGAGCCGTGTAGACAGTAGTCGTAGTCACCACTTTCTTCTCAGGCTCCTTCTTTTCGGGTGCCTTCTCTTCCTTATCCTTGGAGGGGATGTAGTAGAGATCATCATTGCTTTGCGCCATCATTCCCAGCGGGAGTCCGAGGGCAAATGTCACTAATAAGACTATCTTTTTCATATCTTCACGTGGTTTTATTGATTTTATCCTTTTCTTCACGGTACAAAGATAAAGAAGGTATTCATCAATAATGGGAGAATTTCCCCAAACAACGGTAGGGATTTCCCTATTTTTCCCTACTTTTGCAAATAAAACGACCGATGAAATATTACGAGTTTACATTTGCTGCCTGTCCTTGCACCGAAACGGTGACAGACGTGCTGGCCGCCGTTCTGGGCGAAGTGGGTTTTGAGAGTTTCCTGGAATGCGAAGGTGGGCTGACGGCGTACATCCAGCAGTCGCTTTGCGACTATACCACCATATGCGAGGCGGTGGAGCACTTCCCCCTACCCGACACAAAAATCACCTTTTTTTATATAGAAGCGGAGGATCGTGACTGGAACGAGGAGTGGGAAAAGAATTTCTTCCAACCCATCGTCATCGGCAACCGTTGCGTGGTGCATAGCACATTTCACACGGATGTGCCCCAGGTGGAGTTCGACATTGTCATCAATCCGCAGATGGCTTTCGGAACGGGACACCACGAGACGACGAGCCTGATTGTCGGCGAACTGCTGGAGGCCGAGCTTGCCGGAAAGTCGCTGCTCGACATGGGATGCGGTACGTCTATCCTGGCCATCCTAGCCCGTATGCGGGGAGCTGCGCCTTGTCTGGCCATTGACATTGACGACTGGTGCGTGCGCAATTCCATCGAGAACATTGCCTTGAATGGTCTGGATAGCATCGATATAGAGCTGGGCGATGCTTCGGCACTCACCGGCAAAGGCCCGTTCGACGTGGTGATAGCCAACATCAACCGTAACATCCTGCTGGCCGACATGGCTCAGTATGTGGCCTGCATGCATCCGGGCTCGGAACTATACATGAGTGGGTTCTATGTGGAAGATATTCCCGCCATCCGCCAGGAAGCCGAACGACTCGGGCTCACCTTCGTGCATCATCGGGAGAAGAACCGCTGGGCTGCGGTGAAGTTCATCTTCTGATGTTGAAAGACAGTATCAATCAGTAATCACATCACATTTCCTGAGCGCTTCTATCCAGCGTTCGGCATCGAGTATTGCCTGTTCTTGTGAGATGTGGTATTTGCCGACTAATACAGCGGCCGCCTCTTCTTCGGTGAAATCTTTGCCGAAGAGTTCTTCCCACAGCAGTCGTGCGGAAGCATTCAGCGAAATAACACGGGTGAAATCGGCATTGCGTGTACCTTGGTTGACCACCAGGATTTCTCCGGCAACAGTGTGGAGATTGAGGTTGGGCAGAATTTTCATAACTACAGCGTTTTTGTATAGTGAGAAAAGGCTGCCCTACTATGGCAGCGGGCAGCCTTTTGAAATTAGTTCATAAAACTATCGAATCAGGACAAGTATTCTACTACTGCACATAGTCACTCCAACCAGTTCCATTACACGAAGCACTGGAACTGATAGTGATGTTTGGGCTATCAGCATCGTAATAACTGCTATTAACAGTTAGGTTTCCTGTAATGGTTCCCCCATTAATAATGAGCCTACCATTCTTCTTGCTGTTATTGCCGTCAAATTCAATATTACCGTTGATTGTGCCGCTGTTGACAGTTACAGTTACGCCTTCATAAGAACTGAAAGAATATACGTCAAATGCGCAACCTCCTTCTTTTGCATTGATTGTCACATTGTTAAGCGTACAACTTCCATTATTGTTGGATATGGAATAATCAGCATTGGGTGTATTAAGTATCATGTTTTCCAAAAGTAGAATACAGTAGTTTTGGATAACAATAGCATCATTGTTACTTGTTAACGTTCCGTTTTTGAATGTAACTGTAGAACCCTTCAGCAGCTGGCAACTGTTTGTTTCTGTTCCGCTTGAACCTACTGTGGGGTCGGAAAGTGTTAATGTATGAGTTCCCATATCAATCTCTACTTTTTGCCCGTCTTTCGTTTTAAAACCCTTGCTGCTTTTATCGCCGTTCATGGCAACCTTTACATTGGCACCTGTTCCAAGATATTGCAGGGCACCCAAATCCGAGAATGTACCACCGGTAACATTGATTGTATTGGTATATGTACTCACCGGCTTGTCAAGCACTGCTGCATCTTTCAGAGAAGAGAATGTACCTCCGCTGATATTTACTGTGCAATTGCCATATTTCGCAGCTACCACCAATGCTGCATTTCCCATATTGCCGGTTCCGTCACTCCAAGTGCCTGTATTACCCTCGTTTTGACAGAGAATTTGTGCGTTTCCGGAAATATTCAGAGCACCTCTGTTAATAGCTATACCACCGCAAGCACCATTAACTTTTCCGCCGGAAATTGTGGTTGTTCCTGCTTGTGGTAAATAGATTGCATAATCGGCTGTTGAAATCAGCTCTCCACCACTGATTTGTATCACAGAATTGGTAGCAGCATCATTGCCGTTTCCTGTTACTGCATACCATCCGGCTTCAATCTTGCCACCTGTCATGGTAAAATCGCCCCCTTTGCTAACCACTACGGCATATTGGCCTTTGTCTGCGGGTGTTGTGCGTACAGCATAGATATAACCGCTTCCCATGGTCATTTTAGCATTTTCACCATTAATATCAATAAGACCATAAGAAACACCTGTGCCGAAGTCTTTGCTTGCAACTATTTTACCTGCGCCGTTGCTACTGTCTTGCAACGTAAATGTACCTTTTACTAAGATATTGTCTCTGGCTCCGGTAACTCCGTAATTGGAAGAGGTTAAGGTATGACCATTCAAGTCAAGAGTTGCTGCTATTCCGGCAGGGACCTCTACGTTGGTACCTATAATGTTCATGTCGCTTTGCAGAGTATATGTACCGCCTTTGGTGAAGATCTCTTTCATGTCTGCAACTGCTGCATCGACAACCATAAAATCGCTGCCCAGGCCATTTGGAATTACGGCATCTGCTTCCTTATAGATGGTCACTGTTCCGGAAGTCTTGTTCTCTATATCTCCTAGGGTTGCTCCTTTATTTACACGAATATTACCTTTATTCACAACGACCTTGTTTACGGTTACACCTTTATCGATAATCAGTGTATTGGCGGCAGTCGAGGCTGTAACAACATCGTAAGTAGCCGTCCCACCATTGGCTGCCAGGGTAACAGTAGATGCCGGAAGATCAATATTGAATTGGGGAGCCGTTTCCGATTCTGGAATAGATACCATTACATTGTCAGCCACATTCGTAGCCCCGGAAGCGCTTTGAATTACAATCGGATCGGAAATCGAAATCTGATCAAACGAAATACTGAGATTGGGGGTTGCTCGGTCAGGAATTTCAATCGTACCTGCTGAAGCAATACTCGTGAAAGATACTGCATTGCTACTCTGCAAAGCTGCAGAGGCTTCTGCTACCGAGGAGACTTCATCAGGGATTTCTCCTGTTAGTTCATCGAATATGATTTCGGTAGTAAAACTCTTATTGCGTGCGGCAGGCAATGCCTTTGTCTTTAACACTTTTGTTTCTGTGTCATTCCCTATAGAGAGTTCCAGGGCAGGATAATCGGCTACCGGAAGCGGGAAGTAGAATGTTTTGCTTGTCGAAGCATCGGTACCAAAATTGATTGTAATCGACTTACCATCACCGCTAGCCATTGCTAAGGTAGGAACACCGTCACCGTCAAATGTGATTTGAGCAGCACCCGCAATAGCCGGAGCGTCTCCTGGGGTCAAACCATCTTTCGAAGTCAGTTTCACCCATGTATATCCTGCCGGGATATTAGTAAGGGTAGCCTTCATCAACGCACCGGCATTCCTGAAGGGGAGAATACTTTGTGCAGTTTCACTCACCAGGCAAGCCATCGGAGCTTTGTTGTTTGCATTCTCTGCATAAGTAAATTCATCTGCCAGATTCAACAATATGGCCGATCCGACATAGGTTGCTAAGTCAGAATACGGGTAGTAAGCCACTCGCTTTACATATCCCCCTTCCGGTGTTCCGTTAAAGGTGGCACTGGTAGTCCCCTCTCCGCTGGTCAAGGTATATTTTACATTCATATGGCCCAGAGAAGCATTATTCGCGAAAACACCGATCTCGTCACGTTCGCTCCAAACTACAGAGGTACCACTCATAGCGGTACGTGTTCCTTCTGTGTCGATAGAGGCATTCACTTCGTCATTGCCTCTCTGCACTTGTCCCAACTCTTCATTGGAACAGCCAGCCATTCCGAGTCCCAGAACAGCCAGTGATACATACAAAATTCTTTTCATCATAATTTTATTAAGTATTAAGCTACCAAGGATATTCTTCGTACCGCTCGGTACTGGCAGCAAACCCATTTTCTACTTCGACTTCGATGACCTCCACTTGGGGAGATTCATACATTTCGTTTGTGTTCATTTCTTTTTCTTTTTCTTTTATTTCCATATGATAATTATTAAGAGTGAATATTGTTTTATTCCATGTTTTTACGGTCCGATTCTTCCTAAGAGAAGGATCGGATACTGTACTGTCTGTTTATCAGCCAGATATTCATCTAAAATTCAGAGTTTGCTCAACGATTCCTTTCTTTTCACTCAACTTCTTTACTTTTCAAGGTTAAATTTCATCGGTTTTATTGGCTTATATTCAATAAATTTTATATTTTTGCGGCATCGATCCTTCTCTTAGGAAGAGACCTCCTGATCTGCCCTACAATTCCTTCCTCGTTCCTATAATAAATTCAATATCAATCTATTCGCTTTGTCAATAGCTGTGGTATCCAATGATGTAAGATAAATTTGTGTCGTAGTTTCCGAATCATGCCCCATGCCCTCGGAGATTACAGAGATTGGAATGTTCTTGCTTTTGGCAATGCTGGCCCAGGCATGGCGGGCCACATACATGGTAAGCGGAATAGACACTCCCAACTTCTTCCCTATCCTCTTCAGTTTTCTGTTTACCAGGTGGGCGGCGTTCTCATACTGTTTTCGCTCGTCCATACCCGGATGTTGGATAATAGGCAGCAGATAGGGCGAATCTACGGTGTCGTACTTGTCTATGATCTCCTGCATACACCGCTCGAACCGAATGAAAAGCTGTTGCCCGGTCTTCTTTCTCCGATAGGAAAGCACCCGGTTGTTCAAGTCCTTCTTCCGGAGAAAGGCCATGTCCACAAACGACATACCTCGGGTATAGAAACTGAACAGGAACAGATCTCTCGCGTATGCCTGCGAAGAATCCGGGCCTAAATCGAGTTCTTTGATGAACCGGATTTCCTTCAATGAAATGGCCCGTTTCACGGTTTTATCTATACCAGTATATACATGCTTGAATGGAAATCGCTGCGGGGTCACCTCCTTTTCCACCGCCCGGTTATAGACCGCCCGTAAATTACGGAGGTAGAAGGACGAACTGTTCTGGCAGACGTTTTCTGCTTTCAGATAAGCCTCGTAGGATACCAGTAGATCGGAATCGATATCACTCAGCAAGATATCTTCCCCTTCACGGAAACGGATAAAGCTGTTCAATGTGGTGGTATAGGTTTCACTGGTACGTGTTCTCCCTAATCGCTTCAACCCTTCGATCACGTTTTCCATGAAAGCGAACAGGGTATCCTTTGGTTCCGACGCCAAGTAAACATTCAGTACATCGTCGGCCGTATAGGGATGTTTCTTTTTCTCCAACGTGGCGATGCTTTTTTCCAGCCTACGGATGTCTTTCTCTATTTTCCCTTTCAGTGCCAGCAGGTAGTTGTTCCGGGCTTCGTTGAGCCATGGCAGTCCGATTTGCACCGAGCGACCGTCCCATTCGATGTGGTACAGTTTATAACCTGTAGCGACTTGCCGGGCTATCCGTTCATGGATGATCTGATAATAGAGTGTGCCTTCTTTCTCTTTGATGGAAGAAGGACGGAATTTGATTTTGATTGTTGCCATACTTGTTATTAATTTTGAATAGTTGTCAAGCAATAAGAATCGAACTCTATGGAAAGTTCATGGAGTAAAATATAAAAACGGGTAATAAAAGCTATATAACAATAAGGCCGGTTCAGGTAGCCAATAAAACAAACGCTTAGCACCTTCCTAAGAAGACACTAAGCGTTTTTTTAAGAGAAATAAAAACTCTGTGGAACTCTGTGTGACTCTGTGGTGAATTAATCAATCGCGAGTTCCTGCAACTGTTCGATGGTTCCATTGAATACATTCAGATCGACCTCTTCTTTGATACCCTGCACGGTGCCGATGTCAGAGTGTTGCCAGAAATGCCAGCGACCGGTGTACTTCACCGAATCCACATAATAAGGGGCTATCCAGTACGGATATCGGTCGAAGTCGGTGTGTGCGAGGTATTTGTTCTTAAATTTATACGAAGTATACAGAATGGGCTTTACGCCGTAATGCGCCTCGACCTTGTCGAGCCACAGACGGACGCTCTTTTGCAGTTCGGCAGGCGACTTCTTGCCACTCACCTCGATGTCGAGCACCGGAGGCAGGTCGCCTTTGGTGAGTTTCACCGTACGGATAAAGAAATCCGCTTGCTTCAACGGGTCGGTCCGGGGTGAAAAGAAATGGTAAACCCCGCGGATGATACCACGCTTGCCCGCTTCTTCGAAATTGCGCGCGAAGGCATCGTCACTATGGTCGCCGCCCTCGGTAGCCTTTATAAATACAAACTGAATGGGGTAATCCTCTACCTGATTCTGCACCAACTGATCCCAGTCGATGATGCCTTGATGGTGCGAGACATCAATGCCATGCACTTCGTAGCAGCAGGGTACGCAGATGCCATACGCCTTCCGTCCGGCACATTCCTGCCAGCGATAAGCATAGGGGCGTATCACAAAGTAATAGAATCCTGCTGAGAAAGAAGCGATGAGCAACGCTGCATACAGATTGCGTACCCACACAGGCATGTGCTTACGCACGGGCTTCTTCCTCTTGCGGGAAGTGCCGCTGCGCGAAGTCAAAGTGGTCTTTTTTCTGCGCGAAGTGGTGGGGGTTTTAGAAGACATTAAAACAGAGTGGCTAATAAGAGTGAATAAAAGAGGTTGTCCGGAACACAAGGGGTTCGCGAACAACCTCTTTCGTTATGGATGGTGACAGAGGAAGTGTATTACTTCGCCTGTTCCAGTTGCAGAGTTTTGGTAGGCTGGTCGCAAACTTCCGTCGGACCAAAGTACTGAATCGGACCCGGGTATACGTAAGCTGTCTGCAGCGCCCATTCGTCGCGGTTGGCAGCGAATGCCTTGAAGGGAGCGCCATCGAGACGAACCAGAGCCTTCTGGATTACCGGCTTCATTTCGCCGTGGCGACGTTCCATGTTCATCATCATCGTGATGGGCACACCACCGGCAATCCATTGTTCGGCCGGAGCAGTAGTGTTGCGTACAGACGACATGTAACCTGTCTTACCGTTAGCTATCAGCATAGAAGCCGTGAAGCCCAGTGAGTAGCAGTAGTCGGCATCGTAGTTCGACGGAGCAGCACAACGTCCTTCGTAGCCGAAGAAATGGTGCTGAGCGGCAAACTTACCAACGAACTTACCTTCTTTCTTCCATTCTTTGAGTTTCTTTTCTACCATGTCTGACAGCAGTTTCTCGGTTTCGATGAGCGATACCTGTACGTTACCGTGCGGGTCGCGGTCCAGCGTGAGCTGACGAGCCACGCCTTCGGGCAGACTGGCGTAGATATCGGCATTCTCCTTCGAGAGCTTGCGGATGATATAGTCGCGTTGGTGCGATTTCTTGATTTGTGAGAACTCTTCGGCATTTTCGGCCAGGAAGTCGTTCAGTTCGGCAATGAGGCGCTTCATAGCGGGGATGAATTCCACCAGACCTTCGGGGATGAGTACCGTACCGAAGTTGTTGCCCTGAGCGGCACGATTGGCCACACGCTGAGCGATGTAAGTCACCACGTCGTCCAATGACATGTCGTTGGCTTCTACTTCTTCCGAAACGATGCAGATATTGGGCTGTACTTGCAGGGCACATTCCAGTGCGATGTGCGAAGCCGAGCGACCCATCAGCTTGATGAAGTGCCAGTATTTGCGGGCCGAGTTACAGTCGCGCTGAATGTTACCAATCACTTCCGAATAGACCTTACAAGCCGTATCGAAGCCGAATGATGTTTCGATCATTTCGTTCTTCAAGTCACCGTCGATGGTCTTGGGGCAACCGATCACCTGTACACCAGCCTGGATAGCAGCGTAGTATTCGGCCAGTACACAAGCATTGGTGTTCGAGTCGTCACCGCCGATGATAACCAACGCTTTGATACCGAGTTGTTTCAGAATTTCGAGACCCTTATCGAATTGTTCTGTTGTTTCCAGTTTGGTACGTCCCGAACCAATGATATCGAATCCACCTGTGTTGCGGTATTCGTTGATGATGTCCGAGGTCAGTTCCATGTAATTGTGATCGACCAATCCGCCGGGGCCGAGGATAAATCCGAACAAACGGCTGTCCTTGTTCAGCGACTTGATACCGTCGAACAAACCAGAGATTACGTTGTGTCCACCCGGAGCCTGTCCACCCGAAAGGATCACACCTACGTTGAGTGCGGGAAGCTGTACGGCTGGTCCTTCTTCGAAACGGATCAGCGGCATGCCGTATGTATTGGGGAATAACTGCTTGATAGCTTCCTGGTCGGCAACCGACTGTGTAGCGTCACCTTCAACAACCTTCACGGTGCTTTTCAGGGCTTTCGGAAGTTTGGGCTGATAGGCAGCCCGGGCAATTTGCAATGCACTTTTAGTCATTTTCTCTTTGTTTTATTTAAAGGGGTTAGTAATTGTATTCCAATCTTTTTCGTAAAAGTGCTGCAAATTTCGCAATTTTTCTGGAATTACGAAAATAAAGCGGTGATATAAATGTGAAATCAATATAAAATAACCCGACATTTCAATCAGGGTTTGTCGCCTCTTGCAATCTCCCCGGTTGCTTCTTCCAATCTCCTTGGTTGCTTCTTTCAATTCCCTTGATTGCTTCTTTCAATCTCCCCGGTTGCTTCTTGCTGTTGCCCCGATTGCTTCTTTCAATCTCTCAAGTTACTTCTTGCTGTAGCCCCAGTTACTTCTTGCCGCAGGGGCAAATGCTTCCTGCAAACCGGGCGAGTTTTACCCGATTTCTTGAAAGAAAAAAAGAAGTTTGCACAAAAACTGGACGGAAAACTGGACGGAAAACTGCACGAAAACTGGACGGAAAAACGTGCAAAAAACGTGAAAGTTGATTTATTTAACTTCTTATCAGTCAGCGACAAAAGTATTTTTACTTACGCGAGCGCGCGTGATCGGGCGCGCATTTTGCTGTTGATGATAATATTCTTCTTGAAGAATATAGTAATAACAACAACAAAACGCACGCGAAAAAAGCCGCATCGCACACAGCAAAAAAACGCCGGAACGTTTGGTATCTGCTCCAAAATGGAGTATCTTTACCAAATATTTCGAATACTAACAAATAAAACTTGCAATTATGACAAGCAGAAGAAAACTGAAGAAAAATGTACAGGGAGTATATGACTGTCTCATCACTGAGTTCCTTTATCTGGCAGCCAACCACTCTGCACAAACCGATAACAACACGCTCAGAGCCCTCGTCGAACGAATCATGAAGGACAATAACGAGTTCATCTCACGCATCAGCCACACCGAGCCGGGCAACGTGAAGGGCTTCTACAAAAAGTTCCACAGCGACATCAAGGTGTCTATCGACGAAATCAGCGGCGAACTCAAAAAAATGGCATAAGCAGCGGACATGAAGAAAACAATATACGGCTTTATTTACTATCGCCTGTTGGGCTGGAAAACCAACGTCACCGTGCCCCAGTACGACAAATGCATCGTCTGCGCCGCACCACACACCTCGAACCTCGACCTGTTTATCGGCAAACTGTTCTACGGAGCCATCGGCCGGAAAACCAGCTTCATGATGAAGAAAGAATGGTTTTTCTTCCCCTTGGGACTGTTGTTCAAGGCCGTGGGCGGCATACCGGTGGATCGCAGCAAGAAGACATCATTGGTGGATCAGATGGCCGAAACGTTTGCCAAGCGCAGCCATTTCCATCTGGCCATCACCCCCGAGGGTACCCGGAAGGCCAACAAGAACTGGAAGAAAGGTTTCTACTACATCGCCCAGAAAGCGGGTGTGCCCATCGTCCTGATAGGCATCGACTACACCACCAAGACCATCTCGGCCACCAAGAGCATCGTGCCCTCGGGCGATATCGAGAAGGACATGCAGGAAATAAAGCTCTACTACAAGGACTTCAAAGGGAAACACCCCGAGAACTTCGCTTATTAACTTCCCCCGATGAGAATATCCATCGTACAAACGGACATCCGCTGGGAAGATAAGCCCGAAAACCTGCGGCGCCTCCGCGAAACGCTCGAAACGCTTCGCGGGGCGACCGACCTGGCCGTGCTGCCCGAGATGTTCTCCACCGGATTCAGCATGAATACCCGCGCGATGGCCGAACCCGGCACCGGACCTACCCTCACCACCCTCCGCGAATATGCCGCCCAGACGAACATTGCCCTGGCAGGAAGCTATATGGCGGTGGAAGACGGGAAGTACTTCAACCGCGCCTTCTGCCTCACCCCCGAGGGCGAGGAACATTACTACGACAAGCGTCACCTGTTTCGCATGGGGCGCGAAAACGAGTACTTCGACGCCGGAACGGAGAAGGGTATTTTCACCTACCGGGATTTCAACATCCGGCTACTGGTGTGCTACGACCTGCGCTTCCCCGTATGGAGCCGCAACGTGAATAATGAGTACGACCTGCTGATATACACGGCCAACTGGCCCGACGTTCGTCGCTCCGTATGGGACACCCTGCTACGTGCCCGTGCCCTGGAGAACGAATGCTATGTATGCGGCGTGAACCGGGTGGGTACCGATGCCGCCGGATTGCGGTACGATGGCGGCAGCATCATCTGCTCTCCCCGTGCCGAAGTGCTGGCTTATCTGCCCGACGGACACGAAGGAACAAGCACCGCCGAGCTCCATCTGGAGACGCTGAAACAGTTCCGGACGAAGTTTCCGGCTTGGGCTGATGCCGACCGTTTCTGTATCGAAGAGAGCACCTAACATTTGTTAAAAACCCCTCAAAAGCGCAACAATACCTACAGTAAGGTAGTTCACATAAAGAACAACTTTCGTATCTTTGTATGCAATTAACAGCCGTCGACCGGCTAAACTCAGTATAGAAAACTTAACATCAAATCAATTGTATGAAAACAAATCTCAGTTCTCAAATCACTCTCAACAGGGTCTCCCCCAAATACTACAGGCCCGAGAATGCATTTGAACGATCGGTATTGACCCGATTTGAGAAAGTCCCGACGGATATCTACGAGTCCATCGAGGAAGGAGTGAACAACATCGCCCGCGAAATAGCCGAGGTGATCCGCGAGAAACAACGGGCCGGACGCTTCTGCATCCTCGCACTGCCCGGAGGAAACTCCCCCCGCAGCCTCTCCACCGAACTGGTACGGATGCACCGCGAACAGGGGCTCAGCTTCCGCAACGTCATCGTCTTCAATATGTACGAGTACTATCCCCTCACGCCGGATGCTATCAATAGCAACTTCAACTCGCTGCGGGAAATGTTCATCGACCATGTAGACATCGACCGGCAGAACGTATTCACCCCGGACGGAACCATCCCCAAAGATACTATTTTCGACTATTGCCGCCTGTACGAACAACGCATCGAGAGCTTCGGAGGCATCGATGTGGCCCTGTTGGGCATCGGGCGGGTAGGTAACATCGCTTTCAACGAGCCGGGGTCACGGCTCAACTCCACCACCCGGCTCATCCTGCTGGACAATGCTTCGCGTGAGGAAGCCGCCAAGACGTTCGGCAGCCTCGAGAGCACACCCATCAGTTCCATTACCATGGGGGTGTCCACCATCCTCTCGGCCAAGCGGGTATTCCTCCTGGCCTGGGGCGAAAACAAGGCCCAGATGATCAAGGAATGCGTGGAAGGCCCCATCACCGATACCACCCCGGCATCGTACCTGCAAACGCACAATAACACTACCGTGGCCATCGACCTCTCGGCCTCCAGCCACCTCACCCGCATACACCACCCGTGGCTCGTCACCTCGTGCGAGTGGAACGACAAGCTGATACGCAGTGCCATCGTGTGGCTGTGTCAGCTTACCAGCAAGCCTATCCTGAAGCTCACCAATAAGGATTACAATGAGAACGGACTGAGCGAGCTACTGGCACTCTACGGATCGGCTTACAATGTAAATATCAAGATATTCAACGACCTGCAGCACACCATCACCGGATGGCCGGGCGGCAAACCGAACGCCGACGACACGTATCGTCCCGAACGGGCCAAGCCGTACCCGAAGCGGGTCATCGTCTTCTCCCCTCACCCCGACGACGACGTGATCTCCATGGGAGGTACGCTGCGCCGGCTGGTGGAGCAGAAACACGAGGTGCACATCGCCTACGAGACTTCGGGCAACAGTGCCGTGGGCGACGAGGAAGCCGTACGCTTCATGCACTTCATCAATGGTTTCAACCAACTGTTCAACAACAGTGAGGACGAGATCATCAAGAACAAATACACGGAAATCAAGCAGTTCCTCCGCGCCAAGAAGGACGGAGACATCGACACGGCCGACGTGCTCACCATCAAAGGACTGATACGTCGTGGCGAAGCTCGCACGGCTTGTTCGTACAACAACATCCCGCTGAGCCGGTGCCACTTCCTCGACCTGCCGTTCTACGAAACAGGACGCATCCAGAAGAATCCCATCAGTGAGGCCGACGTGGAGGTGGTACGCAACCTGCTCCGCGAGGTGAAACCGCACCAGATTTTCGTGGCCGGCGACCTGGCCGACCCGCACGGAACGCACCGGGTGTGTACCGACGCCGTATTTGCCGCCATCGACCTGGAAAAGGAAGAGGATGCCAAGTGGCTCAAGGATTGTCGCATCTGGATGTACCGGGGCGCCTGGGCCGAATGGGAAATTGAAAACATAGAGATGGCCGTACCCATCAGTCCCGAAGAACTGCGCAGCAAACGAAACTCCATCCTGAAACACCAATCGCAGATGGAAAGCGCGCCGTTCCTGGGCAATGACGAACGACTCTTCTGGCAACGCAGCGAGGACCGCAACCGGGCCACTGCCGACTTGTACGACCGCCTTGGACTGGCCTCGTACGAAGCCATGGAGGCATTTGTGGAATACGTTCCACTGTAATTTTTCGCTGTTGAAAAGATTCACCACAGAGTCACACAGAGTTTCACAGAGTTTTTAGTTTCCCTGTGGTCTCGACGATCAACTAAAAACTCTGTGAAACTCTGTGTGACTCTGTGGTGAAATAAAAAAAGAAACATGGAAATGGACCGTTTGCTCCCTATGGAGGGAGCTTTTAACATGCGCGATCTGGGTGGCTACCCAGCCGCCGGAGGTAAACAAGTCAAGTGGAGAACCCTGCTACGCTCCGACGAGCTGGGCGAGCTCACCGCCGCCGATCTGGAATACCTCGCTACCCTACCCCTACGTACCGACATCGACCTGCGCGGCGAAAGCGAGCAAGCCAGCGTACCCGACAAGCTTCCTGCCGGCGTAGAGTACTACCCACTCTGCATCGACGCGGCCAATGTGAGTTCCTTTCTGGAAGGTGGAACGACCAACTTTGCCTCCAAGATGGAGCAGATCTACGTGCACATCATCCGCCACTTCCAACCTGCGTACCAGGATTTTTTCCATATACTAACCAACGAGTCCAGTACCCCTATCCTCTTTCACTGCACCGCCGGAAAGGACCGTACCGGAATAGCTGCCGCGCTGTTGCTCTCGGCTCTGGGCGTAGATCGTGAAACGATCATGGACGATTACCTCCTCTCGGCCCAATATTTGCAACAAAAATACGGCGCACTGGCCCGGGCATATCCGGACTTCGCACCGGCGCTCACCGTGCAAAAGGAATTCCTCCTGGCTGCCTTCCGCATCATCGACGAGGAATTCGGAGGCATGGATCGTTACCTCACGCACCATCTTCAGGTCAACCTGGAGCAGCTGCGTAATCTCTACACCGAATAGCTAAAGAACTCTGTGTGATTCTGTGGTGAATAAATTCCATACATGACAATGAAGAAAACCATCCTGATACTGCTCGTCCTGCTATCCACCGGACGAATCGCCGCACAAGACATTGAACGCACGGTGGAGCAACGACTCAACGAGTATTTCGCTGCCTACAGCGCGCCTACCGCCCATATAAACTCCACCAAGCTGGCAGGGGTAGACATCAATTTCGACCGTCGACGCATCACCGTCCGCGCCTCGGAAAGCTTCGCCTATCAGCCCTTCCTGCCCGAAACGGTGGAAAACATCTACCGCCAGATACGCAACCTGCTGCCCGGACCTGTCAACTATTTCGACATCACCGTCCTGGCCGGTGAACGACCCATCGACGATCTGGTACCCAACTACTACCGGGGTCGGAAGACCGACAAAAAACGCCTCGAACTCGGCATCAACTACAAAGGCACTCCCTGGGTGACGAACGATTCGCGCCCCTATGAAATCTCCCGCGGACTGGACGGACGGCACATCGCTCTCTGGCAGAGCCACGGAAGCTACTATAAAAACGACAAGAAGGAATGGGGCTGGCAGCGGCCTAACCTGTTCTGCACCACAGAAGACCTGTTCACCCAGTCGTACATCATTCCTTACATCATCCCCATGCTCGAAGGGGCTGGTGCCAACGTATTCACTCCCCGCGAACGCGACACGCAAGCCAACGAGGTGGTGGTGGACAATGATGGCCGCAACACCTCCACCTATCTTGAAGTACCGAGCCGCAAAGCACGTTGGGGCACCGCCAGCACGAAGGGTTTCGCTCCTGCTCAACGGGTGTACCAAGATGGCGAGAACCCATTCCTGGCGGGTACGGCACGCTTCGCCCGGACAGAAAAGAAAAAGAACAAAGCTTTTGCCGAATGGATACCCGACATCCCCGTCACAGGCGACTATGCCGTATATGTATCGTACCAATCGCTGCCGCAAAGTGTAAACGATGCCAAGTACCTGGTGTTCCACAAAGGAGGAGTCACTGAGTTCAAGGTGAACCAACGCATCGGTGGAGGTACCTGGGTGTATCTGGGGACTTTCTCCTTTGACAAAGGCAGCAATGACTATGGTATGGTGGTGCTAAGCAACGAGAGCCGGGATGGTGGAGTGGTCTGTGCCGACGCCGTACGCTTCGGTGGCGGTATGGGCAACATCGCCCGGGGCGGACGGGTAAGCGGTTTGCCGCGTTACCTCGAAGGGGCTCGTTACTCGGCCCAATGGAACGGTATGCCTTACACGGTTTACGGTGGTAAGCAGGGTGCCGACGACTATTCGGACGACATCAACGCCCGCTCCAACTCCATCAATTATCTCTCCGGCGGATCGGTATACAACCCCGGACAAGCCGGTCTGGGAGTACCCATCGAGCTGAGCATGGCCCTGCACAGCGATGCCGGCGCAAGCCCCATCGACGAGGTAATCGGTTCGCTGGCTATCTATACCACGAATACCAATCAGGGGAAACTGGCCGCAGGAACGGACCGCCTGGCCTCACGCGACTTGGCCGACCTTCTGCTCACCCAGATTCAAAAAGATGTTCAGTCCACCTATCAGACTTCGTGGACACGCCGCGCCCTGTGGGACCGCAATTATAGCGAAACCCGTCTGCCGGCCGTACCATCCACCATTGTCGAACTGCTGTCGCACCAGAACTTCGCCGATATGCAGTGGGGACACGATCCCCATTTTAAGTTTACCGTAAGCCGGGCCATCTACAAGGCGATACTACGCTTCAATGCCACCCAACATGGCGACGACTACGTGGTACAACCCCTGCCGGTGAAACGTTTCGCCATCCGCTTCGGCGATAAACGGAACACGCTGGAGCTCTCCTGGCAAGGACAGGAAGACCCGCTGGAACCGTCGGCTTCGCCCCGGGAATACATCGTGTACACCCGTGTGGGCTATGGTGGATTCGACAATGGCGTGCGCGTCAGTAAACCGACATGCACAGTGAAGATAGAACCGGGACTGGTCTACTCATTCAAGGTGACGGCTGTGAACCGCGGTGGCGAGAGTTTCCCTTCGGAGATACTGGCTGCCTGTAAAGCTCGTCAGGAACAAGGAAAGGTACTGATCGTGAATGGGTTCAACCGTGTCAGCGGTCCGGCATGGATCAACACGGCCCAGGCCGCCGGGTTCGACCTGGAGCAGGATCCCGGCGTACCTTATTTGTCTGATATCTCCTTAGCGGGTGCCCAGATAGGGTTCGATCGCCGACAAATCGGTAAGGAAGGCAAAGGTAGTCTGGGCTACAGTGGCAGCGAATTGGAGAGCCTGCGTATGGCCGGGAACACGTTCGACTACTCCTTCGTGCACGGCAAAGCCATCCAGGCCACAGGCCGGTATAGCTTCGCATCGTGTAGCAACGAGGCAGTGGAGAGCGGAGTGGTTCCGCTGGAAGCCTATCAGGTGGTGGATCTGATTCTGGGATTGGAAAAAGAAGATGCCGCCAACCGGGTGTATTACAAGACCTTCTCATCGGCCATGCAACGGGCGTTGACAGCCTATTGCCAGTCGGGCGGTAATCTGCTGGTAAGCGGTTCGTACATCGGTAGCGACATGAGCAACTCGCAGGGCAACCGGGAATTCACGGAGAATATACTGAAATACGGATACCAAAGCTCGTTGCGTGACAAAAGTTCCGGACAGATCAGCGGACTGGGACGTACGCTCAACATCCCGCGCCTGCCCAACGACCAGCAGTATGCCGTCACTGCCCCCGACTGCCTTGTACCGCAAGCATCGGCTTTCCCGGTCTTCACGTACCAGCCTGGCAACCAGTGTGCGGGCATCGCTTATCAGGGAAGCTACCGGGTATTTGCCCTCGGATTCCCCTTCGAGAGCATCACGCTCGAAGCCGATCGCTCCGCCGTCATGGCCTCTGTACTGAATTTCTTCGAAAACAAGTAATTTTTGCAAAGAAAAAAAGAAACATTTGGCGAAATGTTTTATATTTGTGAGCAAAGTAACCAATCAAACAAAATATCATGTACACAATACAAGCCAACCCCAGCGGAACCAGAAGTCTGGAAGTTTCGGAAGAGAATCTGCAAACCATCAGCCATTATGCCTTGTTCGATAACCTGATAGCCAGTCATGGCATCGTGGACGAGCCGGTACTCGACAAGCTGAAACTCACCATCCGCTCGCTCATCGCTAGCCAGGAAGAAGATAGCAAGGACTTACTCGACCTGTGCATCGACGTGATATACCACAACAACATGAAGGCTTTCGGCCTGCAACAACTCATCCAGCTATACCGCAGTTGGTTGCCGGCGGAAGCTCCCGCGGAAGTAGAAGAAGAATCATGAAAACCATCGATACCCGCAGCACCACGGCTTACAGTCCGCTCATCCCGGCCATCAAAGCCATCTGCACAGCCTCGCCCGGCGAGAAGCTGGAGATTGTCATGACCCATGCGGAGGCTTTTCAGGACCTGAAGGAGTATCTGGCAGAACAGAAGATCGGCTTCCGCGAGGTGTATGACGGGGAAGTGATGAGAGTACAGTTTACCATCTAAAAAACAACGGCTATGCGAACCTTCTTACCTTATTACCTTTGTGTTCTTCTCTCCTTATCTTGCTTACATTGCAAAGCACAGGACATGGACGATTTCGACCCGACTCATCCGGTACATTCGTCAGTGTATGGCTTTAATGCCTTGTTTTACCAAGTCCCTATCGGTACGATTGAAAGACACGATGAGGAAACCAATCATCGGTGGACAAGCAAGATGACCGACAAAAAACATCCTAACCAATATTACGAGATCAGTGTATGGGAAACGGGCGACCAGGAGAATACGGATTACGCCACTCGTAAAGCGGAAGAACTGATTGCCGGGAAACTGTATGACAAGCAGTTGAAGCTGATGGACAAAAGCACGTTCAACCGGAACATCACATTTACCTATTACAAATTCAGTACCCCCAAAAAGGAGATAATACACTTCTGTATCGCACACACAAAGAACAGGGTGTATGTATTGGAGATAAAGACCCGTCCGAACGAAGGATTCAATGCTTATATCTTACAATTCACAAAAGCGTTTCGCATGGAGCTACCAGACGAACAAACGCTCACGAGAGGCTCTCTGGACGACCTATCTTATACGATAAACTTCCCTTTTCCACCGTCCATCCAGATAAGCACTACACCCGAAATGACGGCAACTATAGCTATATGCTACACCCTGCAAGAAGAAACAAAGCTCATGTTTAGCGAGGAGGTAATAAGTCTTGACGAAGGGATGGCATTGATCAAAGATAATAAAGAGGCAGCACCCCAACTGAAAGACTCGGTACTTGCATACTCTGTTGCCGAAATGAGATTGGAAAACAACATACCCAATAAAGAGGACATTCTCTCGGCTCTGATATACCAAATGCTCGAAAAGGACGGAACCTTGGTAGAGCAAAAGAACATTCGATTGGGAGTGTTAGAGGGGTGGAGCATCACAGTCCGTGATACCGATGGAAGTCTTTCCTTATTCCGTCTGCTTGCCCACCAACAGATCGTCTATATGCTCTACACCAAACTGGCTTATATGGTTAAAGAAGATTGTCCACAGGCTATGAAATTCTTCGATTCTTTCCGCATCCGATAAATATCCGTATCTTCGCGGCATGAAAGAATACCGGCTTACTGACTGGCTGCCAACAACCAA
>JAVBVI010000093.1:0-58163 GCA_031554505.1 Bacteroides sp.
GATCGTGGATCTCATCGTCCACCTGGAAAGTTGTATTGTAGATAAGCATAACTTTTTTCGTTTTATTTTTGCAAACATAGCAATTATTCCAGAATAATGCATTATCTTTGCGCCACCAAAACGAAAGAAACCCTCGTTTATGGGGCGTTAGCTCATCTGGCTAGAGCGTAACACTGGCAGTGTTAAGGTGATCGGTTCGAGTCCGATACGCTCCACCTTCTTTAAGAGTCCTTTTCAGGGCTCTTTTTCTTTTTCCATAATCAGCAGACAGTGAATAATTCCGTTTAAAAGCTTACCTTTGTCCGCTCAAATCAATGAAAGCCAATGTCATCCAATCATACAAAGTTGAGCTATAACCAAGGCATTGTTTATGCCGTGGCATCCTACATCATCTGGGGGCTTTTTCCCCTTTTCTGGAAAATGATAACAGGTGTGCCTGCCGTCAATGTGCTGGCTCACCGCATCGTTTGGTCGTTTGTATTGCTGCTTGCCTGGGTACTGTTCACCAACCGGCAGACATTTATCAGCTATGCGAAACGCCCCGGATTGTTACTCAGACTTGGCCTGGCCGGTTTCACCATCAGTGCCAACTGGGGCATATACATTTATGCCGTAGCTGAAAATCATATTGTGGAAGCTGGCCTGGGTTACTATATCAATCCGTTGGTTAATGTATTCCTTGGCTACCTGTTTTTAAAAGAACGCCTGGCTACCATGCAGAAAATAGCGGTGGGGCTCGCCCTCATCGGCGTTCTCTATTTCACCATCAGTTATGGCCAGTTTCCTTGGATATCGCTACTCCTTGCCACGACATTCGGACTGTATGGATTACTGAAGAAGAAAGCCAATCTGGAGTCCATGCCTGCACTGACGATAGAGACGATGGCGGTTTTCCCATTTGCCCTGGGGTTTCTGTTCTACACTGCCGGAAGCAGTGCGACCACCACTTTCTTCCCATCATCTGCCACGACAACCGCCCTATTGGTGTCGAGTGGCCTTGTTACCGCCATTCCACTTTTTTGGTTTGGAAAGTCCGCACAAGCTATTCCGTTATCCACCATGGGATTCCTTCAATATGTATGCCCCACGCTTCAGCTTCTTCTTGGAGTATTTGTCTACGGTGAAACGTTTGGTTCGGAATATCTGGTCTGTTTTACCTTTGTCTGGGCGGGATTGGCTTTTTATACTGCAAGTATTCTGAAAGGTAAAAAGGTAACGATAGCTAAATAATAAACCTGATGAATCAAAAACCAGTTATTCACAAAAAATTTACACTATGGGGAAAGAACTTGGCAAACACAGGGAAGAAATACGTAGAAGACGTTGTGACAAATAGGTAAATTTTGTATCTTTGGCAGTTAAATTCTAATAAACAGGAATAAATACAAAAAGGTAACATGATTAGATCAAGAAAAAATGCTGTGATTATTGCGATGGTATTTCTGTTGCTGGGTTTCGGTTTGACGGGAATGGGTTTTATTGAAGATCCATCCCAAGCAGGCCATAAAACATTAGTAAGAAACTCCGAAGGTACTTTGGACGGCTATGACTACGAATTCTGGACGGACGTCAGGCCGGGTTCTTCCGAGAACAAAGCAACCATGACACTTACCGGCGGGGGTGCCTTTATGTCAGAGTATGACACCACGAACAACAAGAATACGCTTATGCGTACAGGTAAGAAATTCGACGCGGGACAAACGCATAGCCAGGTCGGTGATATTACCCTTAAATATGATATCGATTACCATCCGGAAGGACAAGGGGCGTCATACATGTGCGTATATGGTTGGACAAGAAAAGACAACGGCGCTCCTTTGGTAGAATTCTATATTGTTGAAAGCTGGGGAGCGTGGCGTCCACCCGGAAATAGAGGTTCTCTGGGAAATGTAACAATCGGCGGCATAGAATACGAAATCTTTGAAACCAATCGAATAAATCAACCTTCGATAGATGGCAACACGACGTTCAAGCAGTATTGGAGTATTCGTACAACCAAAAAAGGCAGCGGCAATATCAAAGAAACGATAAATATCAGCGACCACTTTAAGGTTTGGGAGGAAAAAGGGCTAAAAATGGGCACTCTTTATGAGGTTTCTCTTTGCATTGAAGGCTTTAATAGCCGGGGCAAGGCAAACATCAGAGAAAATATGATTACAATAGACGGGAAGCCTCTTTAGCGTCAGACCACCCTCTTGCAACCTATACAAGGTCGGCGAGCTTTTCAAAATCAGCGGGCATACCGCTTTAAAACAGCAGACTAAAAGGTGCTTACCCTGATTGGGAAAGCATGCGATGACCCTTTTGTTGCCTTCTACATTTATTTTCAAGGTAACTAACTTCTTCTTTCAAGATCTGCAAGTGCTGTTCAACGGGCGCTACGCGTTTTTTTGACGCCCGCTACGCGTTTTCCTGAAAGGCGTAGCAGGAAAAAATAAAACGCGTAGCGCCCGTTGGAAGCTCCTTTCTTCCGGGGCAAATGCTTCTTTCTTCCAGATACTTTGCTCCTTGCTTCCGAGACAAATGCTTCTTGCTTCCGGGCACTTTGCTTCTTTCTTCCGAGGCAAATGCTTCTTGCTTCCGGGGCAAATGCTTCTTTCTTCCGGGCACCTATTCCAGTGTGAAGGGGTGAAATTCCGGTGAAGACCCACCCCTTCACCGTCAACCCCGATGAACAGCGGGTTTCAGAGCAAGTGAAGAAGCTGGAGCGCAAAAACAAAAACTCTATGGGGATGGGGATGCGAAGCCTTGATTTTGAATCGCACAGCCAACTGAACAAATAGGCGCGTGAGAGGTGCGTAGGAGAAAATCCTCTCACGCACGCACCTGTAACCCCGATGAACAGGGCATTACAGACCAAGTGCGTGAGTGTGTTTGGGTTTTGCACAATTTACTGGGGGAAAACAAGAAAGACAGCTCCCGCAAAAGAGCTGTCTTTCTTTGTTAATCAACAATTCGTCCATCAAGAAACGGAAGCTACCTGAAATCTGAAATCGAATTCCAGATCGGTAGGGAAGTCCATTCCTTCGGCTTTATAGAACCGCTTCAGGTCATCACGAACATGTAGAAAATCGCTAATGGCTTTCTCTACGGTTTCACCCGAGCCACTCAAACCAATGTTGAGTTTCTCACAATATTCCATTAATGCGGAATACCCTTCTTCACTTCTTTCTATAAATACGGGTACCTTCATAGTTAATTGTTTTTATATGGAATTGATTTAATAATTACCTGTCACAAAGTTAGTCATTTTATTTTTCCCTGAAAATGTATGGGTTTAAAGAACCTTAAATTAGAGTTCCTTAATGAGAGGTAAACTTCTTTTTGATTTGCGGCGCCCAAAAAGTTTCTCTTGCATTTTGTCCGCCGAATGGTGATAAAAGTGTATCTTTGCACCGTTGTATACAGAAACGCACATAACAACAAAAAGATATGATAGCTAAAATCCAACAACTCCTCGAAGAGGTGGAAACGCTGAAAGCTGCCAGCGTTGAGGAACTCGAAGCGCTCCGCATCAAATACCTGAGTAAGAAAGGAGCCATCAACGACCTGATGGCGGATTTCCGCGACGTAGCTGCCGAGCAGAAGAAAGAAGTCGGCATGCGACTGAATGAGCTGAAGACCAAAGCACAGGAAAAGATCAATGCGCTGAAGGAACAGTTCGAAAGCCAGGACAGCAGTTGCGACGGCCTGGACCTAACCCGCTCGGCTTACCCTGTGGAACTAGGTACACGCCACCCACTCACCATCGTAAAGAACGAAATCATCGACATATTCGCCCGCCTGGGATTCAGTATCGCCGAAGGTCCGGAGATAGAGGACGACTGGCACGTATTCTCCTCGTTGAACTTCGCCGAGGATCATCCGGCACGCGACATGCAGGATACGTTCTTCATCGAAGCGCACCCGGACATCGTGCTGCGTACACATACCTCATCGGTACAGACGCGTGTGATGGAGGTTACCCAACCGCCTATCCGCATCATCTGTCCAGGACGTGTGTACCGCAACGAGGCCATCAGCTACCGCGCACACTGTTTCTTCCATCAGGTAGAAGCGTTGTACGTGGATCAGAAAGTATCGTTCACCGACCTGAAACAGGTATTACTGCTCTTCGCTAAGGAGATGTTCGGCGCCGATACGAAGATCCGTCTGCGTCCGTCGTACTTCCCGTTCACGGAACCTAGCGCCGAAATGGATATCAGTTGTAACATCTGCGGCGGTAAGGGTTGTCCTTTCTGCAAGCATACCGGCTGGGTGGAGATCCTGGGTTGCGGTATGGTCGATCCGAATGTACTCGACTCTTGCGGCATAGACAGCAAGGTGTACACCGGCTATGCCCTCGGTATGGGTATCGAACGTATCACCAACCTGAAATACCAGGTGAAGGACTTACGTATGTTCTCTGAAAACGATACGCGTTTCTTGAAGGAATTCGAGAGCGCTTACTAAATAATGGACAATTAACAATGGACAATTGACAATTAAAGAACTGTCAATTGTCCATTGTCAACTGTCAATTAAAAACTATGATTATGGCAAAAGACAGGCTTGTGACTCCCAGTTACTGCCTTATTCTGGCAGCGAACTTCCTTTTGTACTTTGCCTTTTATCTGATACTTCCTGTACTTCCTTTCTATCTCACGGAAGTATTCCACACCGGCAACGCGGCCGTAGGTATCATCTTGTCATGTTACACCGCGGCAGCACTCATTATGCGTCCATTCTCGGGCTACCTCATCGACACATTGGCCCGTAAACCATTGTACCTCCTCTCCTACTTTGTATTTATAGCCATCTTCGGCGGGTACGTCCTGGCCGGCACGTTGACGTTGTTTATCATGCTACGTGTAGCACATGGATTCGCCTTCGGGACGGTAACGGTAGCGGGAAATACGATTGTGATCGACATCAGCCCCTCCTCACGCCGTGGCGAGGCAGTAGGCTACTACGGACTGATGAACAACATGGCCATGAGCTTCGGGCCGATGATCGGGCTCTTCATGCACGGCACCTTCTCGTTTGAAACCATCTTCATCTGTGCCTTAATAAGTGGCACCATCGGGTTCGTCACCGCCTGCCTGATCAAGACTCCGCCGAAAGAACCGGTGAAACGGGAACCCGTATCGCTCGACCGCTTCATTCTATTGAAAGGTATTCCGGCAGGTATTGCCCTCTTGCTGCTCTCCATACCGTACGGCATAACGACCACCTATGTGGCAGTCTATGCCGATGAGATCGGCATACAACTCAGTTCCGGGCTCTTCTTCACCTTCATGGCAGTAGGGATGGCTGTGTCGCGCCTCTTCTCCGGAAGGCAGGTGGACAAAGGGCGCATCACACAAGTCATTTTCTTGGGTATCGTCCTGGTATGCGGTTCCTTCTTCCTGCTATCGACCAGCCGGTTGATGATGGAAGTGAACGCGACCATTGCCGAAGGCGTGTTCTTCCTCATCGCCTTGATGCTGGGTATCGGCTTCGGAACCATGTTTCCGGCATTCAATACCATGTTTGTCAACCTGGCTCCCAACAGTCAGCGCGGTACGGCTACATCGACCTACCTCACCTCGTGGGACGTAGGTATCGGTATCGGGCTCGTTGCCGGCGGCTACATCGCCCAGGTAGCTTCGTTCGACATGGCTTTCCTCTTCGGAGCCTGCCTCACAGTGATTTCCATCATCTATTTCCAAGTTAAAGTAACTCCACATTATCACCAGAATAAGTTGAGATGAGAATTAAAGAGCGTTATGAAAAGATTATCGATTGGTTCCGGCAGAATGTGCCGGTGGCCGAGACCGAACTGCATTACGACAGTCCGTTCGAGTTGCTGGTAGCCGTGATCCTCTCCGCCCAGTGCACCGACAAGCGGGTGAACATAGTAACTCCCATACTGTGCCGCGACTTTCCTACGCCGGAAGCTATGGCTGCCACCACGCCCGAAGTAATCTTCGAATACATCCGCAGCGTGTCCTACCCCAACAACAAGGCTAAACACCTGGTCGGCATGGCCCGTATGCTGGTCAACGAGTTCGACAGCCAGGTGCCTTCCACGCTCGACGAGCTGGTACGGCTTCCCGGTGTGGGGCGAAAGACAGCCAACGTGATACAGTCCGTGGTGTTCAACAAAGCCGCTATGGCCGTAGACACCCACGTATTCCGCGTAAGCCACCGTCTGGGCCTGGTGAACGATCGCTGTACCACCCCGCTGGCCGTTGAAAAAGAGCTGACACGGCACATCCCCGAACAGTACATCGCCATCGCCCATCACTGGCTCATCCTGCACGGTCGATACGTTTGTCTGGCACGCACGCCCAAATGTGACACCTGTGGGTTGCAATTGTGGTGTAAATACTACAGCAATCTCTACAATTTGGACAAAAGGAGAGCAAAAAACAAAGAATAAATAATAATTTCATAGCGAAAGAGAGAAATAAAAAGTAACTTTGCGCTCACTAAAACAAGAAAACTATCATTATTTAAATAAACAGAGTATTATGCAAACAATTGACAAATTCAATTTTGCCGGCAAAAAGGCATTCGTTCGCGTGGACTTCAACGTGCCCTTGGACGAAAACTTCAACATCACTGACGATACCCGTATCCGCGCAGCTCTTCCTACTTTGAAGAAGATCCTGGCCGACGGTGGTAGCCCCATCATCGGTTCGCACTTGGGACGTCCGAAAGGCGTTGCCGACAAATTCTCATTGAAACATATCGTGAAGCATGTATCTGACCTGCTGGGCATTGAAGTTCAGTTTGCCAACGACTGCATGGGCGAAGAAGCTGCTGTAAAAGCTTCTGCTCTACAACCGGGCGAAGTACTGTTGCTCGAAAACCTCCGTTTCTATGCTGAGGAAGAAGGTAAACCCAGAGGACTGGCCGAAGATGCTACCGAAGAAGAAAAGGCAACTGCTAAGAAAGCTGTGAAAGAAAGTCAGAAAGAATTCACCAAGAAGTTGGCTTCGTATGCCGACTGCTACGTGAACGACGCTTTTGGTACAGCTCACCGCGCACACGCTTCAACAGCACTGATTGCTAAATACTTCGACGTAGACAGTAAGATGTTCGGTTACCTGATGGAGAAAGAAGTGAAGGCTGTGGAAAAGGTGATGAGCGACATCAACCGTCCGTTTACCGCTATCATGGGTGGTTCAAAGGTTTCTTCCAAGATCGAAATCATCGAGAACCTGCTGGGTAAGGTAGACAACCTGATCATTGCCGGTGGTATGACTTATACCTTCACCAAAGCGATGGGTGGCAAGATCGGTATCTCTATCTGCGAAGACGACAAGCTCGACCTGGCTTTGGAACTGATCCAGAAAGCAAAAGACAAAGGTGTAAATCTGGTTCTGGCTGTGGACGCTAAGATTGCCGATGCTTTCTCGAACGATGCTAATACCAACTTCTGCGCCGTAGGTGAAATTCCTGATGGTTGGGAAGGTCTGGACATCGGCCCGAAGACAGAAGAAATCTTCGCAGACGTGATCAAAGCATCCAAGACTATCTTGTGGAACGGTCCGACAGGCGTATTCGAATTCGACAACTTCACCAGCGGTTCACGCTCAGTAGGCGAAGCCATCGTAGAAGCTACCAAGAACGGCGCATTCTCGCTCGTAGGTGGTGGTGACTCAGTAGCTTGTGTGAACAAGTTCGGTCTGGCCGACGGCGTATCGTACGTATCGACCGGTGGTGGTGCATTGCTCGAAGCTATCGAAGGCAAAGTATTGCCGGGTATCGCTGCTATCGAAGAATAATCTCCCGAAACTTTTATCAGTTCACTATAACAAGGGGCTGTGTCTCAGCATACAAACCTGGACACAGCCCCTTTTATGTAACATCTTACAAGTATGAGAAAGCCCCTCCTCTCGCTGTTCGCTCTTCTTGTTATCGGACAAGTTTCTGCCCAGGAAAACATTAACAAAGTCGTCAACACACTCAAGGAACGCATCACGCTGTCGGGATATGCTCAGGCAGGATATACCTACAACGATGCTGCCAACCCGGACAATACGTTCGACGTGAAACGCATCATCTTCATGGCCGACGGCAAGATTACCGACGAATGGTCGTGCTACTTCATGTACGACTTCAACGCTGGCGGCAACCTACTGGAGCTGTACACGGAATACAAGTTCCTCCCGCAAATCCGTGCCCGCTTCGGACAATTCAAATCGCCTTATACCATTGAGAACCAGCTTTCGCCCAGTTCGGTGGAACTCATCAACTGCTTCTCCCTTCCTGTAGCCTACATGGTAGGCACCAATGGCAGCGACCCGCTTTATCCGGCCTCCGGTGGTCGTGATATAGGTTTGATGGTACACGGCGACCTACTCGGCAAGTTGCTGAACTACCGCTTGGCGGTAATGAACGGGCAGGGCATCAACACCAAAGATAAGAACACCCAGAAGGATGTGATAGGATCGCTGACTGCCAACCCTACCGAATGGCTCACCGTGGGTGGTTCGTTCGTACGGGGTACTGGTTGCGCTGTGGCCTACTCTCCCTTTGCCGGTATCGAAGCTGGTGAGAACTATGCCCGTACCCGCTGGAGCATCGGCGGCGTACTGACGGGTAAGCATTGCGGACTGCGTTCGGAATACATGGTCGGTAAAGACGGCGATGTGAAAAGCGACGGTTTCTATGCCACCGGATACACGCAGATTCTTCCGAAGTT
Source organism: Bacteroides sp. (assembly GCA_031554505.1). Classification (GTDB taxonomy): domain Bacteria; phylum Bacteroidota; class Bacteroidia; order Bacteroidales; family Bacteroidaceae; genus Bacteroides. Next base: position 8,675 of record JAVBVI010000093.1, read on the forward strand.
GGAAGTCATTGCCTCCTACGAGTACCTGAACAAGGATAAAGCAGTGAACTTCAAACAGACCAACTACGTAGCTGGCGTGCAATACTGGTTCTATCCCCGTTGCCGCTTACAGGCACAATACACCCATCAGGCACCGAAAAACGGAGAAAGTTCCAATCTGATACAAACCCAGATACAGGTTCGCTTTTAAGAATTCAGATTCACCACAGAGTCACACAGAATTCCACAGAGTTTTTACTTCCTTAGTAATAAACACTCCGGCAAATTCTGTTTAACCTGTGGGTAATACATATAACTAACAAAAGCCAGATGTCTTCCAGATCCTTCATAGCAAATAAAAACTCTGTGGGACTCTGTGTGACTTTGTGGTGAAAAACAAAATCATGGAAAACAAACTTGCTGAAAGTAACGCCCGCATCGACGTGGCCGACGTCCTGAGAGGACTGGCCGTGATGGGCATCATCGTACTGCACAGTATCGAACATTTCAATTTCTACTCCTTCCCGGACTCGGTTCCGTTCGAATGGATGAAGTTCACCGACAAGGCCATTTGGAACGGACTGTTCTTCGCCTTTGGCGGAAAAGCATATGCCGTGTTCGCATTGCTCTTCGGGTTTAGTTTCTACATACAGAACGACAACCAGCAACGCCGGGGAAAAGACTTCCGCGGACGCTTCGTGTGGCGGTTGTTCATCCTCTTCCTTATCGGTCAGTTCAATGCCGCTTTCTTCACCGGCGAGATCCTGACCATGTATGCCCTTCTGGGTCTGATACTTCCCCTGCTTTGCCGGTTGAGCGACCGGACGGTGACCATCATCGCCGCCATTCTCGTCCTGCAACCCATGGATTGGGGCAAAGTAGTGTATGCCCTGTTCAATCCCGACTACGAAGCAGGCAAGAGTCTGGCCAACTACTATTTCGGCATAGCTTTCGAGGTACAAAAGAATGGTTCCTTCCTCGAAACCATCCGCATGAATATGTGGGAAGGCCAGTTGGCCAACTTCACTTGGGCGTTGGAACACGGACGTATCCTGCAGACACCCGGACTCTTCTTGTTTGGAATGTTGGTGGGCCGCCGCGGGCTTTTCCTTTATAGTAAAGAGAACGAGCAGTTATGGCTCAAGATACTCGGTATTGCCTTGCTCTGCTTCTTCCCGCTGTACGGCCTGAACAACATGCTGCCCGCCTTCATCGAACGGACTGCTATCCGGGTACCGCTGGGTCTCATCATTAGTTCGCTGAGCAACCTGAGCTTCATGCTCGTGTTGGTCACCGGCCTGCTCCTCACCTTCTACCGGGTGAAGGACCGCAGCTTCCTGATGAAGTTCACCTCGTACGGCAAGATGAGCATGACAAACTACATCGGCCAATCTGTCATCGGGTCACTTCTTTTCTATCATTGGGGCTTCGAACTGGGTCGCTACCTGGGAATCACGTACAGTTTCATTTTTGGTATATTTTTTGTATGTTTGCAAATGGCCTTCTGCTCCTGGTGGATGCGCACCCACAGGCACGGACCGTTCGAAGGACTCTGGAAACGGCTCACCTGGATAGGGAAGAAATAATATACGCAAGAAAGGAACCTATTCATGAAAGAACAACTCGCCAACGAACAGTATAACGTCATTCGCAACCTAATCGGGCAGAAAAGACTGAAAGAAGCGTTGACGCAGCTCGAATCGTACCTGTGGCAATGTCCGGACTGGACGCTACACTCCCGATTGGAACAAATACAGACGTCGTACAACTATATGTTGCAGTACATGCAACAAGGTACGACCGACCCCGACCGCAAACGTCTCTACACGCAACTCCTGGCACAAGCCATCGAGATTGCCGACCAAACCCGCCTGTACCTGCTCGACGAGGTTTCGCCCCTCCTCTACCACGAATACCGCCGACGGAAGAAGGAAGAAAACATCGTCTACTCACTCGTCATGCAGATGCATACCCTCGAATCGTTTGGTGACGACCTGGCCATCAGCAGCTTTGAGTCGGATAGCAAGATGGACGAGGTACTCAGACGGCACGAAAATATGCAGAAACAGGTATTCATGTACACATGGACCAACAGCGCCTGGAGTACGCAAGACGAAACCGACGCCCAAGCCATACTCACTTCTGAGCTTTTGGCAGCCGACGACCTATGTCTCTTCACCAGTGCAGTGATGCTCAGCCTGATGTACTGCTTCGACTTGCGCAAGATGATGTGGCTCATGGACGCCTACCGGCATCGGCATGCGGGTGTCAGCCAACGGGCACTGGTGGGGCTGGCCTTCGTCTTCCATCTACACGCTGAACGGTTGAAACTCTATCCCGAGGTAGGACAACGGGTCTTGCTACTCAATGAAGAGATGAAGCTGGACACAGACCTCGCCCGGGTGTACCGGCAAATGCTGCTCTGCCAGGAAACGGAGAAGATCAACAAGAAGATGCAGGAAGAGATTATCCCCGAAATGCTGAAAAACGCTTCGAACCTTCGCGACATGAAGTTCGGCCTGGAAGAACAGGAAGAGGAGAAAGATGATAGCAACCCCGACTGGGAATCATTCGAGAACTCCAAGCTGGGCGAACACATACGGGAGATGGGCGAACTGCAACTGGAAGGGGCGGATGTGTACATGAGCTCTTTCGCCGCCCTGAAAACCTACCCATTCTTCCAAGATATCAACAACTGGTTCCTACCCTTCGACAAGCAGCATTCCAGCGTCATCAAAGAGATGCGCAAAGAAAGCCTGGGCGATGTGCTGAGCATCATTCTGCAATCGCCCTACTTTTGCAACAGCGATAAGTACTCGATGGCATTCACCATCCTGCGCATTCCGCAGATGCAACGCGACATGATGATGGGACAACTTTCGGAACAACAGAAAGAGGAATTGACAGAGCGGACCAAGTCCGACAACATGAAGGCTTACAACGAGCAGCCGGAGCTACTCAGCAATCAGTATCTGCATGACTTGTACCGCTTCTTCAAGTTGAGTTCCCGCCGCCACGAGTTTCGCGATATCTTTAAGGAGAAGATCGAACTATACAAAATTGACATCCTGAAAGACATTCTATTCAACATGGATTGCCTGGAACCGATTGCCAACTTCTATCTGCAAAAGGAGCACTGGGCCGAAGCCTCAGAACTTTTTGCCGAAATAGTGGAGATGACGCAAAAGTCGGCAACGAGCCGGAGCGAGTTGCACCAGAAATTGGGCTACGTACTGCAAAAGCAAAAGCGATATCCCGAAGCCATCAAAGCCTACATCGACGCCGACATGCTTACACCGGACAACTTGTGGACCAACAGTCACCTGGCTACGTGCTATCGCATGAATCATGAATACGAGAAGGCTTTGGAGTTCTACCGAAAGGTGGAAGCAGCTACCCCCGACAACCATTCGGTGCTGTTCTACCTAGGCAACTGTCTGGCACAACTCCGGCAGTACGAAGAAGCGCTGAAATACTTCTTCAAGCTCGACTATCTGGAAGAAAACAGTCTGAAAGCATGGCGTGGCATTGCCTGGTGCTCGTTCGTACGCAACAAGCACGAACAGTCTACCCGGTACTACGAGAAGATTATTGCCTACAAACCAGCACAGGTAGACTTCCTCAATGCCGGACATGTGGCCTGGTCGATGGGCGATTTACCCCAAGCAGTATCGTTTTACACCAAGGCTAAGAATCTCTCGCCTACCAAGGATGCATTCGTCGAGCTATTTTACAAGGATAAGAAATACCTGATGAAACAAGGCATCACCGAGGAAGACATTCCGTTGATGCTGGATCTTATTTAAATTCTTCAGATATATTAATTTTAGAGAAAACCCTACCAAACAATAGGAAAATCCTACTGTTTGGGGGATTTAGAGAGCTTATATTTACAAAACAAATTTAAGTGATTATTAACGATTAAAATCAATGTATTATGAAGAAGATTTTACTACTAGCCCTTATCGCTCTCTCCATGAGTTCATGCTACACTTCAAAAGTATACCATGGGAACATTACAGCAAACACACCTCAGGTTGAGGTTGCATCCAAACAGAATCCCATCTTGTTATGGGGATTGCTTCCACTAAAAAATGCCGAACAAAAAGCATCTGATTACGTAGGAGACAGAGCAAACTACACTACCAAAAACACCTGGGAATTTGTAGATGGTTTTTTGAGCGTATTAACTTTTGGTATCTATTCTCCAACTACCACTAAATATTATATACCTGTGGAAGAAGTAAAAAAATAAATAGTTGGAACTAACGAGAAAAATAAAGGCCGGATTACCCCCGGCTTTTATTTTTTCCACCTTTAGATACGGATCATCAGTAAATCATATACCCCTTGACTACCTCAGACAGTTGGTAAATGCTATGTAATTACAACTTCTTGAATATTCATTTAACAACGCGCGCGGACATCATGATGATGAAAGGATAAAGTAAAGGCAGCTACTCGGCTGCCTCTATCATTAATAGCGTTTAAGAATATTATACTCAAGTGAAGTTCCACTATTAAAGCCCGTCTTGCCGACAGGGCGTTCAGCTCTCCATCTTGCTAAATACAATCTCTCCCATTCTGCACCAGCTTTACTCTCGGCATTCATTCTGCATGCCCCATCAGTATTGCCTTCTCCAATAAAATCATCTACAACTGTATAATCACTGGAGTGTGGAGTTCTGCATGTCGCTGCAACCCTGACGCTTATTTGATATCTCTTTTCCATATTCAATTAGTTATTTCTCTCCTACTCTATCCAAGGCTTTTCGGAACCCGCCTATATTATATCTGTAAGCTTACGGTACAAAGATATGATAAGAAGACAGAAGGGAATAATCTGTTTTGTGGGTTGGGGAAATTACTTGGTGAATGGCGATTTCTGCCCGAATAGCTTCGGGTGGCAGAAAAAACACCCCGGCATACGCATAAATTCAGATATCCTTACGCAGCATTCCGAATGAAACCATAACTTCGCAACTCGTAAAACCAAACTTAATAAATTATGTTCGTATCATCAATGACCCCAGAAGAGAAGAAAGCAGAAGCCTTGAAAGACTTCGGATTAATGAGAACAAAAATAGACATGGCGTATGACTCTTTCAACAAGCGTACAAAGACCGGAATCTTGCTATCGACTATACAAAAAGTTACAATAACCACCAAAAGCAAAAACACCTGGACAATAACCTTTGTGGTTGCAATCTATGGTGGAGTAGTCATATTCGCACATGCACCCGTTCACGGACATATCAAAAATGGATACATTGCCATTTCTGGAACTGAGTCACCTATTGTAATGGAATACACCGCCCATTTTATACAAAGATACAATGAACGATATTTAATACCCAACAATATCAACACAAGAGGTCTTACCGCAGTTGAATATTATATGATATACAACGCAAACTCTGCTACTCATAAAACAGAAGACGGCTTCTGCATGATTTCTAATCATGGGTATACAGTAGGATCAATGCCCATAGAAAAGATGATAGTACACGTGACTTTTATTGACAATGAAACTCTAACAAATAAGAAATCATCTATCTATGATAAAAAAATATACAACGTAAAAGCCTTGTATGAGTTATTTAATTATGCGGAGGTGACCCCTAAGATAATAAGCATGATTGCAAGCAAGTACAATGCAGATGAGGAAGTATTAAAAAAAGAGTTTAAGCTGTAACAAACTGACTGATATTAAGAGATAGAAAAAGCCCCGAAGTGATTCGAGGCCTGCATTCGTTGGGGAATTGAAAAGCCCCGGTTCCGGAGGAACGAGTTACTCTTCCTCTTTTTCAACAATTTCCAGTATGACTGGATTATTTTGATCCGACCAAGATGCTTTTTAGCAAGCAGATCGAGCCGCTTTTTTGCTCTTAAAGATTTCTGCAAAGATAATCTCGTCGGAATTTTTGAGACTTTTAAATGAATAAGCAATTTCTTTACCTTCTTTGCAATCTTTTACAAGGAAACGGCCACATGATTTTCCGTCCTCTAACTTTACAATAAATTTACCCATAATTAAATTGTTTTATATGTAAATAAAAAAGAGCCATAATCCCTATAAAGGCATTATGGTTCCAAGTCCTGTCCTGCAAATATAGCGACCAGTAAAACAATTGCGCAAATATAGCAAATTATTTTAGATGTGCTACACTTGCGCAACATGGCCTTAAGCAGTTTGTGAGTGCTATATAACTATAACTTAGTGAGTTCCCGATACAACCGTTGGATCGGAAGTCCCATCACATTGAAGTAACTGCCCGAGATATTCTCAACGGCCACAAAGCCAATCCACTCCTGCACCCCGTATGCTCCAGCTTTATCGAGTGGGGCGTACTTCTCTACATAGTAGGCAATTTCTTCGTCGGACAACGTAGCGAATGTCACATCCGATACGGCAGTGAAGCATTTCTGCCAATCACAGGTGGTCAGGCAGACTCCTGTATATACCTGATGGCATTTACCGGAAAGTTTACGAAGCATGGCGGCAGCATCCGCCTTATCCTCTGGCTTACCCAGTACTTCCCCGTCGAGCCACACGATGGTGTCGGCAGTGATGATCAGTTCGCCGGGCTGGATCATTGATTGGTAGGCATCGGCCTTCTCACGGGCAATGTAGGCGGGGATATCACCTCCTTGTAGTGTCGGCGGAAATGACTCATCGATATCGGGAAGGGTTTTTACGACATACTCCACCCCAAGCCCTGACATAAGTTCGCGTCGGCGGGGAGAGTTGGAAGCCAGCACGATGCTGTATTTCTTTAGATTATCTAACATGATCTTTTTTTCTGAGTAGTTACCACCCGAAGGCGTCTCCGTTCATCCATTTACCTTGCACTTTCAACACCTGTTCCACCACATCGCGTCCGCAGCCTTGGCCACCTACACAATGTGAGATATACCGACAGATGGCTTTCACCTCGGGGGCCGCATCCTTGGGACAGCAAGGAAGTCCACATTCGCGGAGCACTTCCAGATCGGGGATATCGTCGCCCATGTAGAGAATCTCTTCGTTCTTCAAGGCGTATTTGTCGCGGAAGTCCCGGTAGTCGTGTATTTTCACGCAGGAGCCCAGGTAGATATCCGTGATGCCCAATCCGGCAAAACGTTTGCGAACCGCTTCCGTCCGTCCACCGGTGATGATGGCGATGTGCAAGCCTTGTTTCACAGCCAGTTGCAAAGCATAGCCGTCTTTGATGTTCACTGTGCGCATCGGTTCGCCCGAAGGGTGAAGCGAAATGCAATCTCCGCTCAACACGCCATCCACATCGAAAGCGATGGCTCTTATCTTTTGTAAGTCGTAATTGATGGTACTCATGTTAGTAATTGACAGTTGACAATTGATAATTGACAGTTATTTATCTTCTATTATAAATGCTTCGGCTGATGGCTTCGTACAGATGTTGCATCTCCGGATCGTCGGCCAACATAGCCAGGTGAGCGTTGATCACATTCTCATCGTACCGGATGGCGGGGCCTGTCTGCACCTCGTGCGGGTCCAAATGGTGTACCTTGCAGGCCGTTTCATCGATAAGCGGCAGCATCACGTCGAACGGCAGTTGATACCGGGCCAACAGTTCGGCGGCCAGCGCATACATATGGTTACTGAAATTGCAGGTGAATACCGCCGCCAGGTGCAGGCTTTTCCGCTGCTCGGAGGTGGCTTCGTACACCTTGCCAGAGAGTGTCGACGCTACTTCTTTCAGCCAGGTGGCATCTTCGGAACAGGCGGCTTCTACAAAGAGCGGAATCTCCCCGAAATCAACTTCACGCTGCTTGCTAAACGTTTGCATGGGATAGAACACCCCATACCGCACGGCATACTCTTGCCACACTTCCATCGGGATGCTTCCGGCGGTATGCACCAGCAACGCGTCGTCCTTCCCGGCGGCAATCTGCGGAAGCAACTCTGCCAAAACGGCATCTTTCAGTGCCACGATGTACAAAGTGGCATCATTGGTCACGGCATCCAGCGCAGTAGTCCAGTGAGCATGCACTGACTCGGCCAACGCACGGGCCGACTCCTCCGTACGGCTGTACACCTGACGGATGTCGTACCCCGCCCGGCACATTGCCCGGGCCAGGTTGGTCGCCAGATTCCCGGCACCGATGAATACCACGCTGACTTCCGCCGTTCTCATCTGCGCGACATGAAGTAGAGGATAATACCTGCTACCAGCAACACGATGGGCAGCCAGTAGCCCGAGAATGTACTGAAGAGCGACATCACTAAACCGAGGTTCAGCACCAGCCACAATCCGGCCAGCACGCAGCCCACCGACTTATCGCGTTTGAAAAGCAGGAAGATGACGGCCGCATACAGAATCATATTGTCCTTCGCCATCACCCACTCCAGTCCGTGCTGGGCGAAGTGCACCAACTTGTCGACCAGGAACAGAAGTCCGAGGAGGATGAGTGTGTACGCCGTAGCCAGGTACGTATCTTTGTTGTTATTTGCTTTAGTTGCAGCCATGATTATTTTCCTCCGAATTTATTCAGGTGAATCTTTTCCCATTGCAGGTGTTCGTCGCTGAAAGGTTTGCGCTCCATGCCTTTGTGCCCGATGGCGATGACCGAGAGCACTTGCAGTTGCAACGGCAGGTCGAGCACGCCGCGTACATACTCGTCGGACGGCATGCCGGCGGCGGTGAAGCGCTCGCGCACCTGTACCCAGCAGCTTCCCAGCCCGAGGTCTTCGGCTTGCAATTGTATCAGGATGGAGGCGATGGAAGCATCTTCGATCCAGACATCGCTGGCCAACGGATCGGCTGTTACTACGATAGCCAGGGCAGCATCAGCAATGAATGTGGCGCTATGCTCTTTGCAGTGAGCCAGCGATTGAAGCACTTCCTTATCGTCGACCACGACAAATTGCCAGGCATTGGTGCGTTTCGAGGTGGGCGACATCAGGGCAGCCTTAAGCAAAGTCACTACTTGTTCCTGCGTAAGTTCTTCGTTGGTAAACTTCCGCATGCTGCGGCGATTCCTTATCAGTTCGCTAAAATTTTCCATGATTGTGTGTATGGTTTGTTTATGGGCGTAAAGATACATCATTCTTTCCGAATCGGAAAACGGCAGGCGGATGAGGGAATAAAATTTGCACAAAAGCAGAAAAAAAACTTCTATTTTGTTGGCATATCATAAAAAAGCATTACTTTTGCCGCATCAAAACAAGAAAAGAGCATCGTTATGAACTCATTTACTTATGCATATTACTTCTTTTTTTACTTTTACTTTAGCAACAAAGTAGAGCGGGAGTTTGTATGTATCAAGTGACAGGATGCTTAAGAACAAGAATAGAGAGTTATAACCATATAAATCCCGCTCCGTAAAAGGATGCGGGATTTTTTATTTTACACACGGAAAGATGAAGAAAGTTGCCATTCAAGGAACACTGGGGTCGTATCACGAGATAGCCGCCCACAAATATTTCGATGGAGAAGAGATCGAGCTGATATGCTGTGCCACCTTTGAGGATGTGTTTGCAGCCATCCGCCGGGACAGCCAGGTCATCGGTCTGCTGGCCATCGAGAACACCATCGCAGGCAGTCTGCTGCAAAACAATGAACTGGTACGTCAGAGCGGTGTGCAGATTATCGGGGAATTCAAACTGCGCATCTCGCACAGCTTCGTCTGCCTACCCGACGAAGATTGGGGCGATATCACCGAGGTCAACTCCCACCCCATCGCCTTGATGCAGTGCCGCGACTTCCTGAACCACCACCCACGCATCAAAGTGGTCGAAGGCGAAGACACCGCCCTCAGCGCGGAGATCATCCGGCGCGACAACTTGCGCGGACATGCCGCCATCTGTTCGAAAGCTGCTGCCGAACGCTACGGCATGAAGATTCTACAGGAAGGCATCGAGACCAACAAGCACAACTTCACCCGTTTCCTCGTAGTAGCCGATCCGTGGCAAGCCGACGACCTGCGCCGCCAACAAGGAGGAACCACCAACAAAGCGAACATGGTATTCACTCTGCCGCACTCGGAAGGAAGCCTCTCGCAGGTACTTTCTATCCTTTCCTTTTATAATATCAACCTCACCAAGATACAGTCGCTCCCCATCATCGGACGGGAATGGGAATACCAATTCTACGTGGATGTGGTGTTCGACGACCTCCTCCGCTACAAGCAATCTATTACAGCGATCACTCCACTAACCAAAGAACTTAAAATATTAGGCGAATATGCAGAAGGTAAATCAAGCATTTAAGGCAAGCCCGGCCGACCGGCTGTCGGCCGTGAGCGAATACTACTTCTCCAAGAAGTTGAAAGAGGTGGCACAGATGAATGCCGAAGGCAAGAACGTCATCAGCCTGGGCATCGGTAGCCCGGACATGCCGCCTTCGGACGAAGTCATCCGCGTGCTTTGCGAACAGTCACAGGATGCCAACGGGCATGGATATATGATGACTGTGGGTATCCCCGAACTCCGCAAAGGTTTTGCCGACTGGTATCGCCGCTGGTACGACGTGGAGCTGAATGCCAACACGGAGATTCAACCGCTCATCGGCTCGAAGGAAGGTATCCTGCATGTGACGCTGGCCTTCGTCAACCCCGGCGAACAGGTATTGGTGCCCAATCCGGGTTACCCTACCTACACGTCGCTGAGCAAGATACTGGGCGCCGATGTAGTGAACTACAACCTGAAAGAAGCGAACGGCTGGATGCCCGACTTCGCCGAACTGGAACGTATGGACCTAAGCCGCGTGAAGCTGATGTGGACCAACTATCCTAACATGCCCACCGGAGCTAACGCCACGATGGAGATGTACGAGCAGTTGGTGAACTTTGCCCGCCGCCATAACATTGTGATTGTGAACGACAACCCGTACAGCTTCATCCTGAACGATCGCCCGCTGAGTATTCTCGCCGTACCGGGCGCCAAGGAATGCTGCATCGAGTTCAACTCAATGAGCAAGAGCCACAACATGCCGGGATGGCGCATCGGGATGCTGGCCTCGAACGCGGAGTTCGTGCAATGGATTCTGAAGGTAAAGAGCAATATAGACAGTGGTATGTATCGCGCCATACAATTGGCTGCCGTCAAGGCACTGGAAGCGGACATCGACTGGTACGAGGGCAACAACCAAAATTATCGCAACCGCCGCCGCCTGGCCGGAGAGATCATGCACACGCTGGGGTGCACATACGACGAGAATCAGGTGGGAATGTTCCTCTGGGGAAAGATACCGGCTTCCTGCACCGACGTAGAGGAGCTGACAGAAAAGGTGCTGCACGAGGCACGGGTATTCATCACGCCGGGATTTATCTTCGGAAGCAATGGCGCCCGCTTCATCCGCATCTCGCTGTGCTGCAAGGACGCCCAACTGGAAGAGGCTTTGCGCCGCATTCAAGCAATGACTAAGTAAGAACAAATAAATAAAACTACAAATATGGAACTCGAATCAATTTTGCTGCCGGGCGTTGAGCCCAAACGTCCCATCGTTATCGCCGGACCATGCAGTGCAGAGACTCACGAACAAGTTATGTCCACCGCCCGCCAACTGGCCGCCAAGGGACAGAAAATATTCCGCGCCGGCATCTGGAAGCCGCGTACCAAACCGGGAGGCTTCGAAGGCGTAGGCGTAGAAGGTCTGGCCTGGCTGAAGGAAGTGAAACGCGAAACGGGCATGTATATTTCCACCGAAGTGGCTACTGCCAAACACGTATACGAATGTCTGAAAGCTGGCGTAGACATGGTATGGGTAGGCGCCCGCACCACTGCTAACCCGTTTGCCGTGCAGGAGATAGCCGACGCGCTGCAAGGTGTAGACATCCCGGTACTGGTAAAGAACCCGGTGAACCCGGACCTCGACCTCTGGATCGGCGCACTGGAACGCATCAACAATGCCGGACTAAAGCGTCTCGGAGCCATCCACCGCGGATTCAGCAGCTACGACAAGAAGCTCTACCGCAACTTGCCGCAATGGCACATCCCCATCGAGCTGCACCGCCGCTTGCCGGAACTGCCCATCTTCTGCGACCCGAGCCACATCGGCGGGAAGCGCGAACTGGTGGCTTCGCTCTGCCAGCAGGCCATGGACCTGAACTTCGACGGGCTGATCGTGGAAAGCCACTGCAACCCGGACGCGGCGTGGAGCGACGCTTCGCAGCAGATCACTCCGGATGTGCTGGACTACATCCTCAACCTGCTCGTGATCCGTACCGAGAAGCAAACCACCGAGAACCTCACCCAACTGCGTAAGCAGATCGACGAGTGCGACGACAACCTGATCCAGGAACTGGCCAAGCGTATGCGCATTGCCCGCGAAATCGGCACGTACAAGAAGGAACACAACATCACCGTACTGCAAACGGGACGTTACAGCGAGATCCTCGAGAAGCGCGGTCAGCAAGGCGAACAGTGCGGTATGGACGGAGAGTTTATGAAGAAGATATTCGAGGCCATCCACGAAGAGTCGGTACGCCAGCAAATGGAAATCATTAATAAAGATTAGTCATGAGAATACTGATACTCGGAGCCGGAAAGATGGGCTCCTTCTTTACCGATATCTTGAGCTTCGACCACGAAACGGCTGTGTTCGACATCAACCCGCACCAACTGCGCTTCGTGTACAACACGTACCGCTTCACCACCCTGGAAGAGATTCAGGAGTTCGAACCTGAGTTGGTGATCAACGCCGCCACAGTGAAGTACACCATCGACGCTTTCCGTCACGTGATACCGGTGCTGCCCAAAAGCTGCATCCTGAGCGACATCGCTTCGGTGAAGAACGGCCTGCAGAGCTTCTACGAAGAATCGGGCTTCCGCTTTGTGTCCACACACCCCATGTTCGGTCCTACCTTCGCCAGCCTAAGCAATCTGAGCAGCGAGAGCGCCATCGTTATTTCGGAAAGCGACCACCTGGGTAAGGTATTCTTCAAGGATTTGTACCGCGGGCTGGGGCTGAACATCTTCGAGTACACCTTCGACGGGCATGATGAGACGGTGGCTTACTCGCTCTCCATCCCGTTCGTATCTACCTTCGTGTTTGCCGCTGTGATGAAGCATCAGGAAGCGCCGGGTACCACATTCAAGAAGCACATGGCTATTGCCAAGGGACTGCTTAGCGAGGACGACTTCTTGTTGCAGGAGATTCTGTTCAACCCCCGCACGCCGTCGCAAGTGGAGGGTATCCGCACGGAGCTGAAGAACTTACTGGAGATTATCACCACCAAGGATGCCGAGGGCATGAAGAAGTATCTGACAAAGATCCGGGAGAAGATAAAATAACGGGCGAAAAGCTTGACTTTGGTAAGTAAAATGCTTATCTTTGTCAACGTAAAGGTACAGTGTATTCAGTTTATACTGCCAATGAAATAGGGAAGCCACGGCTTCCCTATTTTTGTTTCTACTACCGGATGTGCCCAGTAAGCTTCCTACTTTTCCCCGGTTGAAAGGAAGAAAAAAGCCGATTGAAAGAAGCAATCGGCTTCGGAGCAAGAAGCAATCGACCTTTTTGCTCCTTTCAACCGGCTCTTTTCCTCCTAGGATAATTTCTTTTCCTCAGAGGATAATTCAGTATCCTAATAGGATAAAGAATTATCCTATTAGCTTCTTGCAACACTCTCCCAGCTGTTAAACTTTCATAAACCTGCTCTTGACAAAAAAGAGCTCCGGAAGCGGAATATGTCCGGATATTTCCCTATCTATGTCTTCGGAAGGGTGTACCAGAAGGTAGTTCCTTTGCCCCACTCCGACTCTACTCCTATCTCGCCTCCAAGATGCTCCACGATGCTCTTGGACAAGGCCAGTCCCAATCCGGTACCCTGTATATAAGCATTCAGCTTCTCGAAACGCTTGAAGATGCGCGTCATATCTTCCTGCCGGATGCCACAGCCGGTATCGGAGATATAAAAGTAATAATGATCGGACTCATCCCGGTAACCGAAGGAGATGGAACCCGTATCGGTGAACTTCACAGCATTGGAGAGAATGTTCATGCTCAACTTGTGGAAGTAGAGCGGGTCGGTATAGATGCGCCGGTCGGTGTCGGGCAAGGAAACCGATACCCGGAGGGGCTTGCCGTACAGATTGGCGCGGATATAACGCTCCATTTCCCCGGTCAATGCCGTCACGTCGATCCATTCCTTATGGAATACCACCTGGCCGGAATCCAGTTCGGATAGGTCGAGGATGTTGTTGATCAGCGCCATGAGCAGCTTATTGTTGCGTTGGATGATCGGTATAAAGCCTTCCGAGTCCTCGTCCCGCGCAGCCAGCACGGCAGAGAAGCCTACGATGGAATTGAGTGGCGTACGAATCTCATGGCTGATGTCGGCCAGGAACTTGGTTGTTTCTTCGTTCGCACGTTCGGCCTTCTGCTTCGCTTCCCGGAGCTGCGTTTCGGCCTGCTTCTGTCCGTCGATATCCATGCTAAGTTCGATAAGCAAGCGATGCTCGGGCAGGAAGTAATAGTTCTGCCGCACCCAGCGTATATCGCCCTCGGGGGTGACTACCCGGATATCGGCAGCGAAATCGTCGACAGGCTCGCCCGCCAGCAACTTCTGTTTGTATTCCAGCAGCAACACCCGGTCGTCCAGCAGTACATTGCGGTACTTCGGCAGCCCGGTATCTACTCCGGGTTCGGCCAGAATGGCATGCCAGGAGTCGGTAGCCAACCGATGGCCTGTTTCCAGATTATAAGAAGCCACTCCCAGGCGGGCCGTATCCGAAGCAAAACGGAAAAGCGACTCGAAGCGCTGCTTGTCTTTCAGGTCTTGCGACAACTGCGAGAGATCCAGCACCGTGCAGATGTATCCGTAATCGTCCGGAGAAGTCTCGTCCATGCGCTTGACGATAATATGGAAACACTTCTGTTCGGCCAGTTCATGTTCGGCCAGATGCCCCTTCTCGTCGAGTTTGATCTCGCAGTTCAGGCTACCGGTCCTCCGGAGCGACTTCTTCTGCGAGGCCGTCAGATAGGCCGTTTGGAAGAGATTGGGAGCAAAGATTTCCCGGTCACCGCGCCAGGAAACACCTTCCTGTCCGCCGACAATGCTCAACTGCAAGTATCCGTCCGGGGAATAGAAAGCCAGATCGAGGGAACTATTGCTATAGATGGCCTGCAGATTATCATAGAGCCGCTTGTAGCGTTCGTAGTTCTTCCAGATCCGTTTGTCATAGCTGTGCTGCACGATGAGATACACCAACACCCCGGCAACAATACTCAGTACAAGAAGCGACACCAACACCTGCCACTCGTACTTCTCGTAGAACGTAAGCGGCTCGTTGACGTAAGTGACCTTTCCCAACTGATCAGCCTTCAGGTTCAGCCCCTCGCGTATCAATGCCGAACGATTCAGGATCGCCCCAGACCGGTCCACCGTCTCGAAAGGGATAAGCCGGGCCGAGTCGCCTTTCAGCACCCGGTCGATGAGGTAAATGGTTTTGTCCACCACCTCGTCTTGCGACACGTAGCATCCGCCCAGCCAGTAATTGCTGGTAAAATCCCTTGGAGTTAGGGTAAACATCGGCGAAACACCTTTGCCTTCTGAGAAGAGTTGCTCCACTTCCTCTTCGGAACGCTCGCTGTGCGAAGCATCCACGTTCAGTCCCCAGGTGAGGAAGGCCCGCCCCTCGACGGGTTGTGTCATCACATCGAAGATGGAGTCTATATTGGTACGGTCGTGCAGCATGGAAGAAAGTGTCACCGACGGCATGACCCGGTTCATCTCCTCCCGCACCTGCTTATAGGCATATTGCGAGGCATAATAAGGATCGTCCACCCAGACTAGTTCCTTGAGTTGAGGCATCATGCGGTGTATCAGCTCCAGGTTCTCGCGGATGGGCACGCGTATTTTCACCCCGGTATAGTTGAGATGCGTGTTGAGCATATACCCTTTCACACCTCCCACCTCATAAGGACGGGTATGCACATAAGGTTCCCCGCTCAGTCCCTGCGTTTGGGAAAATAGTTTCTCGTAGTACCGGAAGTGCTCCACCGATTCCATATTAGTAAAGTCATCGGGCACCTGCGGGTCCCATGTCCGGCTGGAGACCGACTCATTCACAGCGCAAAGCACCACCGGAACCGAAGCCCAGTGTTGCAACTGGAAGGCATAGCGGAGGTAAAGCATAAAAGCTTCATCGCCCAGGAACACCAGCACGTCGGGCGCCACATTGTTGGCAAACAGGCTGGACACTTCGAGCGAAGTAGCCGGAGGAGCCTCTTGGGTATCCTCGGTCAGCGTCCATAAAATGGAGCGCAACGCCAGCGTACTTCCCGAGGGGCTGACACTGACATCGGCATTAATACTTCCCCGTATCACCCGGGCTTCCGGATGTTGTACCAGCAGAGATGCCTCGATGCGTTTGCTCAATGCCGAAGTCCAATACACCTCCTGGCGATAGGAGTCTATCATCAGTATTCGCTTCACCGGGGGTGTATCTCCTCCGGGAGAATGGGCCGATACGGTTGCCACCCAATGGAGGCAAGCCAGGCAAAGGCCTGTTATCATTGAAAAGAGTCGCTGCTTCATGTCATTCATCCTTTCCCTTTGAGATTTCAATCAGTTGGTTGATCAGGTTAAGCAACACCTGATTGTTCATTTCGATGCATTCGTTCAGGTTCCGCATCTTTTCCGGATTCTTTTCTTGTGTCAATTGGGTAGAGCTGTCGATAATCTCCCAGAGCGGGATGCGTATCTCTTCGCGCATGTTGGCTATGAAAGCATTCTTCAACCGGTCGGCCTCGCGGGCTTTGTGCAGGGCAGCGGTCAGCTCCTTCTCACAGGCCACCTGTTCGTCCATGTGGTAAGTCAGCTCGGCCACCATGACCCGTCCGCTCTCCGGAGCATACTCCATAAGCTGGATGAAGTAGTATATCCAATGATCTTCGCCCGAAGGATAGTGTACAGCAACCGTTTCCTGGAACAACTGCTGCTGGCCATTCCGGATCCGTTCCAGACAGTCGGCTACCTTCTGCCGGTACTCCGGCAAAAGAGTGTCGCGCTCGTCGGTGAAATCGTCTGCTCTCGGTTCCAGACCCAGGTTGGCATACCAAGCCTGCGTGGCGAATCCTTTCTTGTCCATCAGATTGTACTCGGCTACTCCCAAGGCCGAAGCGTTCATGGCAAAGTTCAGCATGTCGTATATCGTCTCCTTCTCACTCCGCGCCTGTTCTATCTCGGTATAGTCGGTCATGACCATCAGAATATTATTCTCACCGGTCTCCTCGTTCAGGATGGGGCGGATGATCAACCGGAAACAGGCTTTTCCCACCCAACGCTGCACACTCAGCGGGATTCCCTGGCGCACCTTCTGTTGTTCGTCTTCGTTCAAAATGGAGGAGCGGAACAGGTTAAAGTTCTCCCTGACATGTGCGGGACACTGTTCCAGAAGCAGATTGGCACCTTCGTTGCGCTGAAGTACCGATCCGTCCTTATCGAGCGAGAACAGTCCCGGAGGCATACTCGTATAGATCATCTGGTATTTGTCGTACAATTGCCTGAATGTCTTCAGGGAGTTTTTCAGCCGGCGGCTGTTGGCCCGCGAACGAAGGTAAATCAAGACGGAGAAGAACACCACAATGGCTACAAGAAGCCAAAAAGCGATGATGCGTATGTTCCGTACGAAAAACGAAGGGGGATTGTTGTAGTAAACCACTCCCTGTACCGCATCGGCATGCGATTCTAACCCAAAGTGCATAACACTCGCCTTGTTCAGAACCGGGACTTCATCGACATTAACAAAAGGAAGGGAGGAGGCAGGTTCGCCATTGTACACGCGCATGATGAGCTGGGCAGTACAGGAACTGATTTTTTCGACCGTAGGGACGTAACCACCTACGAAGGGAAGTTGACGGGCAGTGGACTCGCGCAAAGAGAAGACCGGCACCGGGGAACGTTCGGGCAGTTGGGCCATGTTGACCAACAAAGCTGCCGACGAAGGCAGACCGTCAATAACTTGCTGCACGGAATCGGCATTGTTACTGCCGACCGTCAACGTACGCAAGGAAAGTTCGGGATATTGTCCCATCGACTGACGGATTAACTTTCCCTCGTGTACATCCTGGTAGCTTTGGTCGGTGAGGTAGACCACTTCGCGCAAACGGGGCAGCAATTGGGTCATCAGCTCCAGCGTTTTTATGCAATTATTGCGCATCACCACTCCCGTTACCGGCAATGACCGGAGCGACTCCTGCAATGGGATCATCAAGCTGTCGGGCAATGTCTTATAAGGGAAGAAGCGCGAATAGTCGGCCATGACCTCGAACGACATGCCGCACAACACCACCGGCACCTTCTCCCAGTATCCGCGAAGATCCATCACCCGGTAAAGCATCCAACTCTCGTCGCCTATTAGTACCAACACATCCGGCGTGGCAATCTTCGCACTCAGCTTGCCACTCGCAAAAGCTCCTTGCATGGCAAAGCGCTCGGCTAAGAACGAGTTGTGCCTGCCAATACCGGCATAACTCACTGTTAGACTAATTTCAGGCTTTATATCACTGATCTTGCTGACAATACTTTTGGCTATGGAAGTATCCCACTCGTCCTCATAACTGTACGAGCTCAGGATCTGTACGAATTTCTTTCTGGGTGGTACGTTTTCTCCAAGAGGTTCCTGCGCATCAACCGCCCAAGGGAGATTAGCCAGTAGTATTAATATGATAAGTATTTTTCGGTACATAGTTTTCGGGGTTGCTTGATGCAAATATAGTATTTTTTCTCAGCTAAAGAGTTATGGATCAGAATTTATTGCACAAAGTAGCCAAAGTGGTGTTTGATTATCCAAGAATATCTCCTACATTTGTACTCGCTAAAAGATGATCGATCAAGCAACCATAGACCGTATTATCGATGCCGCCCAAATCGTGGAAGTGGTATCGGAGTTCGTCACCCTGCGCAAACGCGGTGTGAACTATGTCGGTCTGTGCCCGTTCCACAACGAGAAAACGCCTTCGTTCAGCGTATCGCCCTCCAAAGGGGTATGCAAATGTTTCAGTTGCGGAAAAGGCGGCAATGCCGTGCACTTCATCATGGAGCACGAACAGATGACATACGTCGAAGCGCTGAAATTCCTGGCCAAGAAATACAACATCGAGGTAAAGGAACGGGAACTGTCCAATGAGGAGAAGCAGGCACAGAGCGACCGGGAGAGCATGTTCATTGTCAACAACTTTGCCCGTGAATACTTCCAGGGCATTCTGCGCAACCATGTCGAAGGTCGCAGCATCGGGCTGGCTTACTTCCGCCAACGGGGCTTCCGCGACGATATCATCGATAAGTTCCAATTAGGGTTCAGCACCGAGAACCGCGATGCACTGGCTCGCGAAGCCATCGCCAAAGGGTACAAGAAGGACTTCCTCGTAAAAACCGGGCTCTGCTACGAAACGGACGACCACCGTATGCGCGACCGCTTCTGGGGCCGGGTGATGTTCCCCGTACACTCGCTCTCGGGTAAGGTCGTAGCCTTCGGTGGACGTGTGCTAAGCACGGAAAACAAGAAGCTGGCCAAGTACGTCAATTCCCCCGAATCGGAAATCTACCACAAGAGCAATGAGCTGTACGGTATCTACTTCGCCAAGCAAGCCATCGTGAAGCAAGACTGCTGTTTTCTGGTCGAAGGTTATACTGACGTCATCTCCATGCACCAATCGGGCGTGGAGAACGTGGTATCTTCGTCGGGAACTTCGCTTACACCGGGACAGATCCGGTTGATCCACCGCTTTACCAATAACATTGTGGTACTGTACGACGGCGACATGGCAGGTATCAAAGCCTCTATCCGCGGTATTGACATGCTGCTCGAGGAAGGAATGAACATTAAGGTGGTACTGCTGCCCGATGGTGACGACCCCGACTCATTCGCCCGCAAGCACAACTCTACTGACTTCCAGGCTTACATCGCGGAACACGAAACGGACTTCATCCGCTTCAAGACCGGACTCCTGATGAAGGATGCCGAACGAGACCCGATGAAGCGCGCCGAACTGATCAAGGAAATCGTACGAAGCATCTCGGTAATCCCGGAAGCCATCGCACGCGATATTTATATTAAGGAGTGCAGCCAGTTGCTGCGCATTGAAGACAAACTACTCGTATCCGAAGTAGCTAAGCTTCGGGAAACACAGGCCGAAAAGGAAAGCCGGCCCGGCAGTAACTATCAGTCGGGTGGTTTAGCCTCCCCCTACCCCGAAGGTGATGTCCCTCCCCCCTTCCCACCGGAGCAGGAAGAGACTTACCAATCGTTCATCCCCCAGGAAGGGACAGAAGGACAGGAGTTCTACCGCTACGAACGGCAAATCATCCAAATGGTAGTACGTTACGGAGAGAAGGTGATGTTTTATGCCAAAGATGAAGCAGGCCAGGAATTGCCTGTTTCCGTCATCGAATATGTGATCAATGATTTGAAGGAGGACGACTTGACGTTCCACAACCCACTGCATCGCCGGATACTTTCCGATGCTGCCGGGCAAATCAGGAATGCCAACTTCACTGCTGAACGTTATTTCATCACACACCCTGATCCTATTCTCAGCAGCTTAGCAACCGAATTGGTAAACGACCGTTATCAGCTCAGCAAATCACAGAAGATGCAGCCCGACGAAGAGCGGTTGCTCGAATTGGTACCTATGTTGATGATTAATTTCAAGTACGCCATTGTGACTGAGGAGATCAAGCATATCCTGCGAAGCCTGCAAGATCCATCGCTGGACGGCGACCAATGCAATGCCATCCTACAACGTTTCAACGAGTTGAGAGAAATTCAGGGATTACTGGCCAAACGCCAGGGCGACCGCGTAGTGCTGAGATAGCCCCATCCCTGTAGAATGCACACGTTTATCCGTGCTTGATAAGATTCATGAACTCTTCCCGTGTCTTAGCCTGATTGAAGGCTCCGGTAAAGTCCGAAGTAGTAGTAACCGAGTTTTGTTTTTCTACCCCGCGCATCTGCATACACATGTGTTTGGCTTCCACTACCACCATCACACCCAGCGGGTTCAGTGTCTGCTGGATGCACTCTTTGATCTGCAAAGTCATGCGTTCCTGCACCTGTAAGCGATGAGAGAAGATATCGACCACCCGGCATATCTTGCTCAGCCCGGTGATGTATCCGTTGGGTATATAAGCCACATGTGCCTGTCCGTAAAACGGGAGCATGTGATGTTCGCACAAAGAAAAGAAATCGATATTCTTCACAATCACCATCTGCTTGTATTCTTCTTTGAACTTGGCCGAGAGAAGCACTTCGTGCGGATCGATACGGTACCCCTGCGTGAGGTAGAGCATAGCATTCGTGACCCGTTCGGGTGTTTTCAATAGTCCTTCGCGTTCAGGATCTTCGCCCAACAACTCGATAACACTCCGATAGTGATCTTTCAGTCCTTCCACAACGGAAGAAGGTACGGTTTCATCTCTTTCAAACATGATTCTTCTTATAAAGATATATTGATCTGATCCTTAACAATAGAGATTTCCTTGAACGCGCCGGAGCTCTTCATCCTACGCATGACGGCATCGGCCTCTTCGAAACTGCGGAAGTCGCCCACGCGGCAAAGTCGACGGGGAGGGTTAAAGAGCGTATAGACTTTCAGATCGGGAAAATATTTTTTCACCCGGGAAGCCACTTCATTTGCCTCGTTACGGGCATCACGTGTGTTATTGCCGGCATATACCTGTATGCGGAAGCCCGATGTCTTGATCACACTCTGCTCACTGGTCGTACCGGCACTCATTAGTGCCTGTACAGCCACATCCTGATGGATAGTCACCTTACCCTGTCCCACGGCATCGCGTTCCAGACTGGTAATAATGTCCTGCGCCTTCGCTCCCGCCAAGACAGACAACAACAGTAAAAGTAAACCCAATCTTTTCATACCTGAAAAATAAATGAAGCTGTACCGGGAAGTTCCCGGCACAGCTTGCCTTGTGTAATAATTATGCGTTGAAAGCATCAATGATGCCCTTGAAGTCGGCTACATTCAATGAAGCGCCACCGATCAGACCACCATCCACGTCAGGATTAGCAAACAATTCCTTAGCGTTAGAAGCCTTGCAGCTACCACCGTACAGGATAGATGTATTGTCTGCAACTTCCTTGCCGTACTTTGTTACGATAGTAGAGCGGATGTAAGCGTGCATTTCCTGAGCCTGGTCGGCTGTAGCAGTCTTACCTGTACCGATAGCCCAAACCGGTTCGTAAGCCAATACGATCTTACCGAAATCTTCGGCAGACAGAGTGAATACTGAATCGAGCTGTTCGAAAACCACTTCGTTCTGTTTGCCAGATTCTCTTTCTTCGAGTACCTCGCCGATGCAGAAGATCGGAGTCAGTCCGTTGGCCAAGGCCAGCAGTACTTTCTCGCGAAGCATTTCCACGTTTTCGCCGTAGTAAGCGCGACGCTCTGAGTGGCCAAGAATCACATACTTGGCACCTGTAGAAGCTACCATAGCAGCCGATACCTCACCGGTATAAGCACCCGATACTTTGTCGGCACAGTTTTCAGCGCCTACACCGATCTTAGCAGGGTTTACCACAGGAGTCACAGAAGCCAGGTGGATAAACGGAGTACAGATTACTACGTCGCAGTTCTGTGCGTCATTAGCCAATGCTTCATTCAAATCTTTCGCCAGAGCGATGCCTTCCTGGAGTGTATTGTTCATCTTCCAGTTTCCGGCAACAATGTTCTTTCTCATTTTTGTTTCTATTTATAAAAGGGTTAATGTATTATGTATTTTTTCTCAGACGTTTCCGTTCGAACCGCTTCACCACAGTCAGATCCAAAGCCAGAAGCAACATCAGAGGGACTACAAACCACAGCAACACGTAGCCCACTGTCCGCAGATCGCTCACCTGCTTTTGTTTTCCCAGCGGCAATTCTTCCAGTCTGTCTGTCAACGCATACTCATCGGGCAGTTGTTCGTCGCTCCACTTATTTAGTACGGTTCCGGCTTTAATCAGCACCAGTCCCGGATTGGAACGGATGATGGTTTTCAGCGTGATGTCGTCCATCAGGCAAAAAGGATACTCTGCTCCGGTTCGGTCACGCCATTGTTCAATGGCCGACTCATCCGAAGAAGTCAGCGCGTAGAACCCGTATCCATGTTCCACCGCATAGTCATAGATCTCATTGATGAGGTCGATGTTACTATCATCAGCCTCTTCGATGCGGTGTACCACCAGCAGGAACGTATAACTGGAATCGGCCAGTACTTGTTCAGTGATATCCTCTTCCGTTTTCTGATCGATCAGAGCGAAATCATGAATGGGTGGTTCATAGCCCTTCTCTTTCACCACTGTCTTTGTATCAATAAAAGTCCAAGTGCTATCGGGATAGTTTTCCAGTGTAAACTCTTTCCCCTCTCCACTCTTTTCCATCAGGAAAGTGGTCTCATACTGTGTCAGCCGCTTCCCTTCAGGGATACTCATCCCTTCCGGAATATTCTTCCCTATTTTGTACGGACGGAAGTCGAGTACCGGCAGATATTCCAGACAGTAAAACGACAGTGCCACCACGAACAAAACCGTATAAAGTCCCACCAGCCACTCACTGGCGATGGAGAAGAAACGCAACACCAACTGCTTATAAGTGAACACCGACACAGCAGCCAGCAACAACACTATATTTTTTCCGAATGTCTCCCAATTGGTCAAGACCCAGGCATCACCAAAGCAACCACAGTCGCTCACCGGATTCGTCAAAGCCAGGTACAATGTCAGGGGCGTCATAACAATCATCAGCAGCAAAGCCAATGTAGACGAAACCACACGCCGGATACCAAAGAACAGGCATACCCCTATAAAGAACTCAATAGCCGGAAGTGCGATAGAAAGGATGAACGGCAGGAAAGAAGGTATCCAGGAAGAGATTCCGAAAGCCTCCAGATAGTCTTGTATCTTGTACTGGAATCCCATCGGGTCGACCGCCTTCACAAAACCTGAGAAGATGAATGCCACAGCCAGCAGAAACCGGCAGACATTGGTCCAGACCGTCAGAACAATATGTTTATTCTCCTCCTTCAAATTCTATTTTGATCAGCCCGAATACGGAATAATTAATCATATCCATATAGTTGGCATCCACTCCTTCGGACACTAACGTCTGACCCGACAAACTTTCGATCTGTTTGGTACGGTATATCTTCATCAGAATCAGGTCAGTGTACGAACTGATACGCATACTGCGCCACGCCTCATCGTAGTCATGGTTTTTGGCCAGCATCAAGTCCAAAGCTTCCTGTGCATACTGATCATAATAGCTCAGCGCTTTCTCATTCGTGAAGTCGGCTTTCTCGGCATAACCCAGCCGCAACTGTATCAGTCCGATAATGCCGTAATTCACAATAGCGATGAATTCCGAGCGTATTCCCTCGTCAACCAAAGTAACTCCCTTGGTTTCGATGCTTCGTATACGATTGGCTTTGATAAATATCTGGTCGGTGACGGAAGCCGGTCGCAGGATGCGCCATGCGGGACCGTAATCGTGCAGTTTCTTGGCGAATAGGTCACGGCACAAAGCGATGACATGTTCGAATTGTTGCTTGGTATCTTTCATTTCCTTGACAAATAGAGCGCAAAGGTAACAATAATTAAAGAAAAAAGAAAAGAGGGTACTCTAAATTATATTAAAGTACCCTCTTCTCAGCAATTATGTATGAATTTATGAACAGCGTAATACTTGTCCGAGGCGCAGTATTGTAGTGCGAGTGATGCGGTTCAACTTACAAAGTCGATCGATAGACACTCCCCGTTGCAAAGCAATCTTTCCGAGTGTATCTCCGCTCTTCACCTTGTGGTAGCGGATAGCTGCCGGATCATCACTGGTAGCAAGCTCCGAATCATGTGAGCCTGCCAAGTTCCGTTCATATCCCTTCGTCTTTCTAAACATGTACGTATCGGCTACGATATCCTGTTTAGCAAAGTCGAACATAAGGGCAGGATTGATGGCAATACCCAAAAATCTCGTTTCAAAATGCAGATGCGACCCAAACGACCGTCCGGTATTTCCACCTAAACCAATCACTTCTCCTGCTTTCACCAGTTGATCTTCCTTAACCAATTGCTTTGACAAGTGTCCGTAAACAGTTTCCAGTCCGTTATCATGACGTATCACCACATACAATCCGTATCCTTTGCGTCTGCCTTCATTGGCTACCATACGTATTTTTCCGTCAAATGCAGCCACAATAGTATCGCCCACCAGCACCTTCACATCAATGCCCTTGTGCATTCTACGCCCACGAGTGCCAAAAGGTGAAGTAACACGAGTACTGGTAGTAGGCATACAAAAACCTGTCAGGTCAAAGGAATATGAATCGGGGATCACCGCATCTTTACCATAGGCATGTGCAGACTTATTGGTCCAATTGGGATAAAGATCGAAGCCGGGATTGGCGGATTGTTCGGCACGGATTTGCTTTTGTAAAGCTAATGAGTCAACTGTTTTCAGTTTCTTGTCGATAGGAGCTTGGCGGGCTATCAGGTCTTGCGAGAAAGAACTCAGGCTGACCAGCGCCATGGCGGCAACTAACACTGTCTTGAGGCAATTGATTTTCATTCGTTTTGTCTGTTTCATTAATATTCGTCATTCGCATACAGGTAGTCAAACGTGCATTGCTTGTAGTCGAATATCTCTTCGGGGTTAAAAAATCGGGTTAATTCAGTGGCAGCGGATTCAGCGGAGTCAGATGCATGCACGATGTTTTCCTGAAAGCTCATGCTATAATCCCCCCGGATAGTTCCCGGCGCTGCGAGACGACCGTTGGTTGGACCAGCCAATGTACGAACGGTTTGGATCGCGTCCACTCCTTCGAAGCAACAAGCGATAACAGGAGCTGTCATCATGGAATCTTTCACGCGTTGGAAGAAGGGCTTTGTACTGAGATGGGCGTAGTGTTCGCTCAAAAGTTCATCAGATAACCACATCATTTTCATGCCGGCTATCCGTAATCCTTTACGTTCAAATAGGTGTATGATGTCACCGACCAACGAGCGTTGGAGTGTGCAGGGTTTCAAAAGTACCAGCGTTTTTTCAATCATGTGTTTACTCTTTTTCTAAGTGAAGAACACTTCGTTTTCAAATAAAATTCTTCCAAAGATAGTATTTAGCTCTGAAAAACAAGTAACTTGCTTAACTATTTTTCATGCAAAGAAAGACAAAGAAGCGAATAGATATTCGCTAACTACTTATAAACATGAAAGATAGAGACAAACATGTTATACAACACATTAATGCAAAGAATGTGCATGTTTAACCGTTTTTCAACTTATGGAAGCCCAGTTAACATTCGTTTTGCGAAGTGCTTTTAGCTGTTTCCACAGCACTTCATTGGCCGGATCGTCGGCATGCGGATCGGCTTCGACAATCTTCCGGGCCACTTCTCGTACGTACTGAAGCAACTGCCCGTCGCGTGCGATATCGGCTATCTTCAGGTCGAAAGCAATGCCGCTTTGCTGCGTGCCTTCCAGGTCGCCCGGACCGCGCAACTTCAAGTCGGCTTCGGCTATCTCGAAACCGTCATTGGTGCGTACCATGATTTCCAGTCGTTTGCGGGTATCTTCGGACAGTTTATAAGTAGTGACCAGAATACAATAAGACTGGTCGCCCCCCCGCCCTACCCTGCCGCGCAATTGGTGCAACTGCGAAAGCCCGAAGCGTTCGGCATTCTCGATCACCATCACCGAGGCATTAGGTACATTCACCCCGACTTCGATCACCGTGGTAGCCACCATGATCTGCGCTTCGCCGGCAACAAACAGTTTCATCTGCTCATCCTTCTCGACTGTCTTCATCTTGCCGTGCACCTTGCACACCCGGCAGTCGGCAAACTCCTGGCAAATTTGCATGAATCCTTCTTCCAGGTTTTTTAAGTCGATCTTCTCGCTTTCCTTGATAAGCGGGTATACGATATACACCTGCCGTCCTTCGGTAATCTGCTTGCGGATGGATTGGTACAGACTCTCCCGGCGGTTGTCAAACTGATGCAGGGTAGCGATGGGCTTACGGCCAGGCGGCAGTTCGTCGATGACAGATACGTCGAGATCACCGTAGAGTGTCATAGCCAGTGTACGGGGAATGGGTGTGGCTGTCATCACCAGCACATGGGGAGGTTGCACGTTCTTGCTCCACAGACGCGCCCGTTGCTCCACACCGAAGCGGTGTTGTTCGTCGACCACCACAAAACCAAGGGAAGAGAAGTTTACCGTATCCTCTATTATCGCGTGCGTACCTATTAATATATGCACCTCGCCATTGAGCAATCCAGTGAGAATAGCTTCGCGACGTTTGCCTTTGATAGAGCCGGTAAGCAGTTCCACCCGCAAGTTCATACCGAAGAGCAATTCGCGAATGGTTTCGTAATGCTGGTTGGCCAGAATTTCAGTAGGTGCCATGAGGCAAGCTTGGTATCCGTTGTCGATGGCGATGAGCATACTCATCAGAGCCACCAGCGTCTTCCCGCTACCCACATCACCTTGCAGGAGCCGGTTCATCTGCCGCCCACATCCCATATCCTGCCGGATCTCTTTAAGCACCCGTTTTTGTGCTCCGGTAAGTTCAAAGGGGAGATTCTTAAAGTAGAACGAATTGAACGCCTCGCCTACTGTGCCGAACACATACCCGCGGTACTTCTGTTGCCGGTCTTTGGCATAGCGCAGGATGTTGAGCTGCACGTAGAAGAGTTCCTCGAACTTCAACCGGTACTGCGCCCGGCGCAACAGGTCGGAATTGCCGGGGAAGTGGATATTGCGTAATGCCTCTGTAAGTGGCATCAGGTGGTATTCGGTCAAGACCTGTGGAGAAAGGGTTTCGGGTAACGGCTCCTGTATCATCGTCAGGACCGACGCCATCATCCGGACGATGGCCTGCGAGTTGAGCGAGCTGCGCTTCATCTTCTCCGTGGTATTGTAGAAGGGTTGCAATCCCAGGGCGGTCAGTTTCAGTTCGCTGGGCTTGTCGATGTCGGGATGGGCGATATTGTCCCGTCCTCCAAAAGAGGAAGGTTTGCCGAAGACGATGTATTCCTCGTGCAACTTATATTTACTCAGGATGTACTTGATGCCCTGAAACCAGACCAGATCCACCACGCCGGTTCCGTCGGTAAAGTGGGCTACCAAACGGCGTTGGCGACCTTCGCCAAATGTTTCAAAGCCAACGATATGTCCTTTGAGCTGTATGTACGGCATGCTTCCATCGATCTCCTGAATGCGATAGATGCGACTCCGGTCTACATACTTGTAAGGGAAATAATAAATCAGGTCGTGAAGGGAGTAGATGTTCAGCTCTTTATTGAGCACCCCTGCCCGCTGTGGCCCCACGCCGGAGATATACTTTATGTCGCGTGTGGTCAGATCGAACATGTCAGCAATGCTTCTGCAACTTTCAAGTCGAAAGGTGTAGTAATCTTGATATTTTCACGGTTGCCTTCGGTGAGTTGCACCGCTACCCCAAAAGCCTCAACCACCGAAGCGTCGTCGGTAAAAGCAGGCGTGAAGGGTTGCGCATAGGCCTGTTTCAACAGGTCGGCCTGGAACACCTGCGGGGTTTGCACCAGTTTGTACCGGTTTCGGTCTACCGTCCGGCTTTCTTCACCGGTAAGATAGCGTACGGTTTCCACGACGTCGATCACCGGAATCACTGCCCCGTGCGTCTCGGCCAACCGGAAACACCGCTCGATAACCCCTGCGCTCACGAACGGTCGTACCCCGTCATGCACCGCCACCAGGGCCGGTCCGTGCACTTCCGCCAGTCCGTTCTGTACGGAGTGGAAGCGCGTTTCTCCCCCATCGGCCAGAGCATGGTCGATGTCAAAGCGATACTCCGCGCACAGTTGCCGCCAGTACTCCTGCTGCTCGCGAGGCAGTACCAGCACCATGCGTATGGAAGCGTCGCAACGCCGGAAAGCTTCGAGCGTGTGCATCAGCACGGGTTTCCCACCCACGGGAAGGAATTGTTTGGGGAGATCGCCTCCCATACGCAATCCCTTACCGCCGGCTACGACCAAAGCTATCCGGTCCATGTTGCTATCAGAATCTAACGCACATGGCTTCCTGCAACTCGTCTACTTTTTCCGGGCCATCGAGCATGTCGACGATGGCCAGAGCAAAGTGCATGGCACCACCCGGTCCCATGGCTGTGATGATGTTTCCATCGCGCACCACCAATTCGTCCACACATTCGGCACCTTCGAGGTATTGTTCAAAGCTGGGATAACAAGTCACCTTGCGCCCTTTGAGAAGCCCCATTTTCCCGAGCACCATCGGAGCGGCGCAGATAGCAGCCAACGGTTTGTTCTTGGCGGCAAACGAAGCGATAAGTTTGTGCAAGCCCGCATGTTTTTCGAGCGTAGCCGCTCCGGGCATACCACCAGGCAATAGCAAGAGCTCCGCATCGAAGAAGTCACAATTCTCGAACATAGCGTCGCACAGCACCGATATGTCATGTGCGCCCACTACTATTTCATCACCAGTGACGGATACCATAACCACGTCCATTCCGGCTCTACGCAAAGTGTCGATGGCAGTAAAGGCTTCTATTTCCTCGAAACCGTCTGCAAAAAAAGCATAAATTGTTCCCATAATCTGTTCGAATTTTGGTTTAACCACCTACTATGTTTTTACTTACTTTAGTTTGAAATTGTATGTGATCGTACCTGTCTGGTTGTTCACCCCGTCGACAGTGTTGAAACGGGCTTTCAGGGCCGCTTCTTCCGCTGCTTTGCGCAAGGTAGTGTTCACCGTATTGGTACGACGGTCGATACTCGTGGCAATGACCTGCCCAGCGGGATTTACCGTGATGGCTACCACCACCGTTCCTTCCTCCTGTACACTGTAGGCCGGACGCGGCAAACCGCCTTCACCTAGCGAACGTCCGCCCAAGTTGAACGAGCCGTAGCCTCCTACTCCACTCATAGCTCCTGTGGACGAGTTACCGGTAGGTACTCCCTGTTGTCCGGTCCCGCTCTCGGCTGTTCCCCGGCCAGTACCCATCTGCGATCCTTTCCCGAAGGCCCCCGACACATTCCGCGCTGTAGCTTCGGCGGCGGCTTTTCGCTCCTGTTCAGCCTTTGCATCGGCCAGTCGTTTAGCTTCGGCAGCCTTCTCAGCCTCGGTCTTTTCCGGTTTCTTTACCTCCGGCTTTTTCACCTCAGGTTTCTTTTCCGTCTTGGCTGGCATGGCCACTGTTTCTTCTTCGACCTGGGTGATCATATCTGCATCGGGGGGGTCCGGTACCGAAGCAGGTTCGGCAGGAGCTTCCTCCGGGAGAATATCGACATCGACCATGCCCGCAGGGTCATACGTGCCATACGCTGCATCGACGTTGCCCAGCATTACGGGCACTCCGCCCGCTTCGTCATGGGGTGGTGCCACAGCAATGGTGATGAGAAGCAAAAGAGCCAGCAACGCTACATGTACCAGCAACGCTCCGAGCATTCCTATGTATTCCCCCTTTTTCTTCCGGTCCATCATTTATTTCTTTCGGGCGGGCGGGTGGCCAGCACCATTTTAAAATGATTCTCGTTGGCTATGTTGAGTACCCGCACGATCTCGCGGTAGGGCACCATTTCATCAGCATAGAGCGCCACGAACATTTCCGGTTCGCGCTGGGCGCAACTTTGCAGGAAGGGCGTGAGCTCGTCGAGCGCCAGCGCCTGTTCCTTCTCGTTCCCGAAAGCGGCGTAGTACCGCAGGTCTTTATCAATGATCACGCGGGTGAGGGGTTTAGCCGATGTCTGCTGCTTGCCTTGGGGCAGGAGCACTTTGATGGCATTGGGCGACACCACCGTGGAGGTGATCATAAAAAAGATAAGCAGCAGGAAGATGACGTCGGTCATCGATGCCATGCTGAATTCAGGTGATATTTTAGTTCTTCGTTTTAATGCCACTTTGATTACTGATTAGTGGTTAGCAAAAAGAAAATTGTCAACTGTCAATTGTCAATTATTTCCGCGCGGGCTCGTTGAGCAGGTCCATGAAGTCCATGGTGCGAGCTTCCATCTTGTTCACCACCCGGTCCACCAGCATCACCAGGTAATTGTAGGCGAACATGGCGGCAATACCCACGATGAGACCGCCCACGGTGGTAATCATCGCCTCGTAAATACCTCCCGAGAGTAGGGTGATGTCGATGTTTCCGCTACCGGCATTGGCCATCTCGTAGAAGGCGCGCACCATACCGGTAACGGTTCCGAGGAATCCGAGCATCGGCGCACCACCGGCGATGGTGGCCATCACGGGGAGTCCTTTTTCGAGCTTGGCTACTTCGATGTTGCCCACGTTCTCAATGGCTACCTGCACATCGTTCACGGGACGCCCCAGACGACTGATTCCTTTCTCGATCATACGTGCCGAAGGAGTGTCGACCGTCCGGCAGTAGGCCAAGGCGGCTTTGATTTCACCGGCATGTATATAGTCTTTGATCTTCTCCATGAACATTGGATCTTCCCGGTTGGCCCGGCGAATGATATAGATACGCTCGAAGAGGATGTAGAAGCATACCACCGAAAGAGCGGCGAGTACGATCATGATCCAACCGCCCTTGACAGCCATGTCGAGCATATTCATTTCGGGAACACTTACGGGGGTGAGCACCGGATTGTCGGTGGCCAGTGAGTCGGCCAGACTGGGGGCTACTTGGGCCAGTAACAGCATTGCATTCATCAGCGGAGACAGTTTTTATATTCCTGAATGGTACATTCCAGTCCCAGGTACAGCGCATCGCAAATCAGCGCATGACCGATGGAAACTTCGTCCAGCCAGGGTATGTTTTTATAAAAGTAATTCAAGTTCACCAAACTCAAGTCGTGCCCGGCATTGAGTCCCAATCCCTGTTTACGAGCGGCTGTGGCAGCTTCCACGTAGGGAGCAATGGCCGTTTCGGGACATTTAGGATAGTTCGTCGCATAGGGCTCGGTATAGAGTTCCACCCGGTCGGCTCCGGCCTGGGCGGCATATTTCACCATTTCCACATCGGGATCGACGAAAATGGAGGTACGTACTCCGGCACTGTTGAACTGGCCGACTACCTCGGTGAGGAACTCCACATTGGTCTTCGTATCCCACCCCGAGTTGGAGGTGATCTGCGAAGGAGCATCGGGCACCAGGGTCACCTGATGAGGTTTTACCTTCAGTACCAGGTCGATAAATGTCGCGTCGGGATAACCTTCGATATTGAATTCGGTACGGAGCAATGGTTTCAGTTCGTACACATCGCTCCGGCGGATGTGCCGCTCATCGGGACGCGGATGCACCGTGATGCCGTCGGCACCAAAGCTCTCGCAGTCCAACGCCACCTTCACCACATTGGGAGCATCAGCTCCACGAGCGTTGCGCAAGGTGGCAATCTTATTTATATTTACACTTAGATGAGTCATAATTTCCTGTTTACTTTCGTGCAAAAATACAAATATTAGCGACACGATACCATGTAAACCAAAAAAAAATGCCATTTTTGCGGCATAATCCAATGTTCTGCGCCTATGAAGTTCGCCATTTTCGGAAATACTTTCCAACCCCGCAAATCCTCGCATGTGGAATCCTTGTTCCGGCTGCTCCACGAGCACGGAGCCGAACTGTTCGTTTCGCGCGACTTCCACTCGTTCCTCACCTCTGAACTGGGTCTGTCTATACAGGCCACGGAACTGATAGACGGTGCCGACTTCGACGCCGACATGGTGATCAGCGTGGGGGGCGACGGTACCTTCCTGAAAGCTGCCAACAGAGTGGGCAGCAAGAACATCCCGATCCTGGGTATCAACACGGGACGATTGGGATTCCTGGCCGATATTTCCCCGGAAGAGATGCAAGATACATTCGACGAGATCTATGCCGGAAATTACTCGGTGGAGGAACGCAGTGTATTGCAACTCTCCTGTGAGGGCAAGACATTGGAGATCGAACCCTTTGCCCTGAACGAGATTGCCGTATTGAAACGCGACACCTCGTCGATGATCAGCATCCGCACAGCCATCAACGGGGCCACTCTCACTACCTACCAGGCCGACGGCTTGGTGATTGCCACTCCTACGGGTTCCACTGCTTACTCGCTCAGTGTAGGCGGCCCTATCATCGTGCCTCATTCGGGAACGATTGCCATTACCCCGGTAGCTCCGCATAGCCTCAACGTGCGTCCTATCGTGATTCGCGACGACTGGGAGATCACACTCGATGTGGAAAGCCGCAGCCATAACTTCCTCGTGGCCATCGACGGATACAACGAAGCGTGCGAAGAAGGCACACGCCTCACTATACGCAAAGCGCCTTACTCCATAAAGGTAGTAAAGCGCTTCAACCATGTGTTTTTCGATACCCTCCGTACGAAGATGATGTGGGGAGCAGACAAGAGAGGGTAGCTTATCCTTCATCGTGCAGCGCTTCGGCCGGTTGTATCTTCATGGCTTGGCGGGCGGGGAACCAGATACCTGCCACGATCATGAGTATCATCAACACCAGGGTGATGAGTATACCGGGAATGAAACGTGCCGGCCCCCATTCCATCTCCCACACATTCATCGGATCGGCGATACCGATGTTGTAACAAGCTATCAGGGCGGGCAGGAAAGCTGCCAAGAGAATCAAGATACCTTCGCCAATGAGCAACGATCGTAGGCTGCGGTGCGAAGCTCCCAACGCTACACGAAGTCCCAACTCGGAGCGGCGTTGCTGCGTGCGGTACCAGAAGGTACCGACAATACCCAGGAAGATATTGGCCAACAGAAAGAGGAGTACGAAGACGCGCTTCTGCACCTCATTCGTGGTATCGAGCTGGAAGCCATACCGGATACTGTCGAACGACTGGACGTTTTGTATGTAGACATTGCCTACATTGTACAGCCGGGGCGAATCTTTGAGCAGATTCGCCGCAAACTCCTCCGAGGCTTCCGGACGGATACGGACGCATATCTCGTAATAAGGGATATCCGCTCCCGATATTTCGGCCAGATTCTTTTCGGTCAGCAGCTTGGCAAAGTATTTCATATTCCAGTCGGGATTGAAGTCACCATAGCGTACCGGTACGGTAAGTGCCCCTACCTTGTACAGCGCCGTAGTGTCGTCGTTGAGGAAAAAGCTTGCTCCCAACAGCTCTTTCCCTTTGGAGAACGCGTCGCTGAAATTACGGGTTACCACAATCGTATTCTCCTTCAATGCGTCGGCCAGGGACTGACTGCCGCTACCATCGGCATTCTCGTAACGGAACACGTTGAAGAAGTCGGGGGTACACAGGCGCACCAATCGGTCGACGGAAAGTGTGTCGTGCGTCAGTTTCCATAAACTATTCGAACCGTTGTAGGGCGACGCGTTGTGCGACACGCTTACGTATTCGATGTCGGGGTGACGGCGCAACCGCTCCACCACAGCCACGAAGTCCTCTCCGTCAGTAGTGGTTTTCTGGTCAACGGGAACGAAGTTGCTGCTCTTGGGTGTCAGCCTGTTGAGGCGGAGTTGGTAGGTATATTCGTAGTCGAACCCGCGAGGTTGCAGATACGTGTTGAGCTGTACATAGCCCCAGTCCACAATGATCCAGAGAGCGATCGATACGAGCAGCAATTCCGCCCAGATCCAACTGTTGGAACGACGTTCGTTCCATATCTGTTTGATGATATGTTTGGTCAACATGGTGCTATGAGTTTAGTGCGTTAACAATATTCTGCCGGGAAGCTCTCCAGGCGGGAACGCCGGAACTGAGTAGGTTCAGCAGCAGACAGAAAAGGAAAGCTCCCCCGAAGATAACCGGATCGAACAAGGTGGATGCCGAAACAGTATTCGTTCCGTTAAGGAAAGAGTTCTCGGACTTGGCAAACAACAGATCGTTCAGCACATAGATGCTTCCGTAGGACAACAACAGTCCGACGACTCCTCCGATGAGTGTCAACACCATACTCTCGAGCAGAATCTGGTTGAGCAATTCGCCTTTGGTAGCGCCGAAAGAGCGACGGACGCCCAGTTCGGGGTACCGCTTCCGCATACGCGAAAGGGTCATACCCGACAGGTTGATGGCCGGCACGAGCAACAGCAGGAAGATGACCAGGACGTACTGGATGATGATTCCTTTGATATCAGGTTCCAGATTGGCCCACTTGCGGTTGTTGTACACGAACTGCGTATCGGGCTGATCGCGGTACTGCACGTATCGGTCGCCGAGCGATTCGTTGTATTTCAATCTCAACCGTTCCACTTCTTCGCCGATAGCCGGGAAGTCATCGACCGAACGGGCCAGTATGGCTACCCGCATCATCCCCATGGTTACAGACCAGGTGAGGTCGGTGATGTTGGAGGTACTGTACGGAATCCAAGCCTGCGCATAGGCGGTGGAGGCCAGTTGGGAAACATCTTTCACTACACCGCACACGGTATAGTCGGCGTAGTCCAGACTCATGGTACGTCCCACCACATCGGTCGTCCCGAACAACTTGCGGGCCACGCTCTCGGTGATCACCACCTTGGCTATACCCGATTCACAGTCGGCCAGGTCGTACGGCTTCCCACTGAGAAAAGCAAACTCGAATACGGTCCAAAGAGCCTCGTCGGACTGTAACACATCCACCGACATCAATTCGCCACCCTGTACGGAGGCCAATAAGTTGCCTCCCGGAGGTGA
The DNA here is from genome assembly GCA_031554505.1 of Bacteroides sp. Classification (GTDB taxonomy): domain Bacteria; phylum Bacteroidota; class Bacteroidia; order Bacteroidales; family Bacteroidaceae; genus Bacteroides. Next base: position 44,218 of record JAVBVI010000093.1, read on the forward strand.
ATAGACACACACTGCTTCGGGTGTGGTCAGCTCTTTGAAGCATTCTTTGGCAGTACGCAACGACATCGGGCCATTGGTAGAACCGGGGCTATTGGGCCAGGCGGTAGACATCCACTTCATGTGCAATGTCCGGTCGCGATTCACTTCGGGGGCGTAATTGGCTACTTCCACCCGCTGCACGATGACCATCACCATGATCATGGCGATGGCCATGGCCGTGCCGGCAATAGAAATGAAACTCAGGAGTTTATTTTCCTGAAGTTGGTAGATGGCTTGTTTAAGATATATTTTTATCATATTGTTAGATGTTATTCATTATGCAACGCTTCCGACGGTTCTACTTTCATAGCCTGGCGGGCTGGGAACCAGATGCTGAGCAAGGTAATCAGAGCCAGCAACAGGTAGGTAATGCCCAATCCTATAAAGAAGCGTCCGGTAGTGAACTCCACAGGCCAGGTAGCTACTAAATCGGCCAGCCCGAGGTTGTAGCATACGATAGCTGCCGGAATAAAGGCCAGCGTAAGCAGAAGTAATCCTTCGCCCCAAAGCATGTGGCTCAGCCCCTTCTTCGAGCTACCCAGCGCGATACGCAGTCCCAATTCACTGCGGCGTTGCTGGGTACGCGTCCAGAAAGTACCCAATACAGCAAAGAACGCATTCAGCAGGAAGAAGAAAGCCACACTCAGGTTGGTATATAGTTCGCTACGGTAATCTTTCAACTGTTCATCGCGATAGTAAGACATCGGCCGTATATCGGCCAGATAGAGATTGCCGATGCGGAGCTGCGCGCTCATCTCTTTCCGGAAGGTACGGGCGAAATCTTCCGAGTCGGCCTCGGGGCGAACGCGCATATAGAACCCATGCCATGGGGCTTCCTGACAATTCATCCCACTGACTTCCTCCATATTAAAGAAATAATAGACAGCTCTCGAATAATCTACATATTCGTTGTACTTCTGATTCTCACAGACGCCAATCACCCGGTAGCTGTTTTCATCGCCTACCGAACGGAGATCCTGCCCGACGGCATTTTTATCCGGGAACAGTTTTTCGGCCATTTTCTGGTTGATGACCACTTCCCGGTGAGTCCTTTTATCGGCCAGTTCCTCGGGCGAAGTTCCATCGGCACCCTGTACACGGAACACCCGGAAATAGTCGGGCGTCACATAACGTATGAATGAGGAAATATTCAGTGTATCGGCTATAAACTGACTACTGCTGTTCGTCCAGACATAGTGCTTATGAAACCGCGTGAAGCAAACCGACTCCACCGCCGGATGATGCTCCATCCGGTCCAGGAAAGTGATGATATCCCGTCCGCCGTGAGTAGAATGAAGCTCGTCGGCTACATATTCATCGCTCTCGGGAGTCAGCGCACCCACCGATAAGTTGTACACATGATGCCAGTCGAAACCCAGTTTGCGATTCTGGTTCACGGCTATGCAATAGACATAGTCCATCGCATACCACAAACAGATAGAGATGAGCAATAACCCGGCCATGAGCCAGAAGTTCTGCCGGCGGTGGTTCCAGATGAGAGAGAATAAATGTTTCAGCATGGCTAATTTTCGTTCAAAGCATTAACAATAGAGGTACGGACTACACGCCAGGCAGGTATGCCTGCCGAAAGCAGGTTGAGCACCAGGCAGAAGAACAACGCTACCAGAAATATCCACGGACTTATCATGGAAGTGTGCATGGCGGCCACTCCCCCGCCACCCGAGGCGAGCAGCCAGTTGGACATCAGCCCGATGCACAGGTAAGAGAAGGCCAGTCCGATAACTCCTCCCATCAACGTGAGTATGAAGTTCTCAATCAACACTTGCCGGATCAGTTCGAACTTGGTGGCGCCGAATGCCTTACGCACCCCCATCTCCCCTACCCGTTTGTGCAAACGACTTTGCGACATGCCCGAGAGATTGACGGCAGGTACCATCAGCACTACCAGGATAATAACCACGTAGCGCAGCACGATGGAAGAGAACGACACACCTCCGTTAGCAAATTGATGAAGCATCTGGTGGATAAAGTCATCGGGCTGGTCCATGATGTCCAGTTCGAACTCTTTCGAGTTGGCATTCATTTTTGCCATGGACTGCTTCAGTTCTTCCCGTATGGCAGAGAAGTCGGCACTGGAACGGGCCAACATCTGGCAACAGTAACTACCGGAATGTCCTTCACCCCAATCCGAAAGATTGATTTGCGTGATTTCGCTATTGGTGGTATAGGGCAACCAGGCCTGGGCATAGGTCCACTCGGCAAACTTGCTTACGTCTCGCACCACTCCGCACACGGTATACTCTACATAATTGATCTTTATCCGGCGACCGATGGCTTCCTGCACTCCGCCGTACAGGCTACGGGCGGCGCTTTCGCACACCACCACCTGCCTGATCGCAGCATCGAACGATGCTTGATCGTAGGGTTTTCCGGCCAGGAACCCGAACTCATTTACTCGCCAAAAGGCGGCATCGGTATACATGATATGATCACAACTCACTTCGTCTGTACTGCCAGACACAGACAGAAGTGCTGCGCCATAATGGAAGATGGCACTCACAGCCTCGGGAGTCTTGAGAGGATAGAAAGCCTCGCGGATATCATACAGGGAAAGCCGGCTATAGTTCCGGTTGGAATTGTCTTTACTGACGGCACTGCCCCACTTGACATACAGCATACGGCTTCTATTCACCTCCGGTTCGTAATCGGCAGTTTTGGCCCGCAGGATGATGATGATCACCATGATGATGGAGATGGCTAATGCTGTTCCGACAATAGATAACGCACTGAGTAGTTTGCTCTCGCATATCAATTGCCAGGCTTGTTTGAAATAAAGTTTTATCATATCGTTTGGAAAGATTGATTCACCACAGAGTCACACAGACTCTACAGAGGAATGAAGGTTTACTGTACCTGACGTCCGTCGAAGAAGCGAATGGTACGTGAGGTCTGCTTGGCTTGGTCTTCGTTGTGCGTCACCATGACGATGGTGCGTCCGTCTTCACGGTTCAGTTGGTGAAGGAGTTCCATGACTTCGGCACCCATCTTTGAGTCGAGGTTACCGGTAGGCTCATCGGCAAGGATGATCTCGGGATTGCCGACAATGGCACGGGCGATGGCTACACGTTGGCACTGTCCGCCGGAAAGCTGTGTGGGGAAATGACGCATGCGGTGGCTCAGTCCTACTTTGGTGAGCATCTCTATGGCGAGTCGGCGACGCTCGCTGGCTTTGACGCGACGGTACAGCAGCGGAAGCTCCACATTGTCGAGTACACTGAGGGAGTTGATGAGGTGGAACGACTGAAACACAAAGCCGAGTGTGCGGTTACGAAAGGCAGCCAGTTCTTTGTCCTTCATACCTACGGTGCTTGTGCCGTTGATTTCGATACTTCCGAGCGTAGGTGTGTCGAGCAGTCCAATGATATTGAGCAGGGTAGATTTACCACAACCTGACGGTCCCATGATACTGAGAAATTCGCCCTTGTCGACGGTGAGGTTCACGTTTTCGAGTGCTACCGTTTCGATTTCGTCCGTACGGTAGATTTTGGAAAGAGAGTTCAATGTAATCATACTTGTAAATTATATAGTTTGTTATTGTTCGGCACCATGGCCTTTTCTAATCAAATGCCGTGCCAAAACAATAACGAGCTAATTATGAATACATTAAACAAAAAGGCAGTTGTCCGAAAACGAACATACTGCCCATATACGAACTATCAAAAGCGAACAGTCCGTTTCTTTTTCAGTCAATCCTCATCAGAGTTCCAAAGCCGACGCATCGAATGAGAGGGGGAGCAGGTCGCCGATGCCATGCACCTCGTACACCTCGTTCTGTCCGTAGAGCAGGATACGGATGGGGGTATGGTATCGCTTCTCGGTTTCGAGTATCACCTGACGGCAGGCGCCGCAGGGAGGGATGGGCATGGGGATAAAGCCATTCTCCGTACGGGCGGCAACGGCCAGCACCTGTACCGGTTGGTCGGGATATTGCGAGTTGGCATAGAACAGCGTGGTACGTTCGGCACACAGACCCGACGGGTAGGCAGCGTTCTCCTGATTGGTTCCCGTCACCACTACGCCATTGCCCAGCAAAGCAGCAGCTCCCACCGAAAAGCGGGAATAAGGTGCATAACTGCGGGCGGTGGATTCCTTGGCGGCGTCGACCAATGTGCGGTCGGCTTCACTGAGTTCGTCGTACTGATAGGCACGTATCAAGGCGGTAATCGTCAGGTCTTTCATTGTTTTAAGTAATTTTGTAGAGTGATAAATGTCACAAAGTTAGAAAAGAGATTGATAATCCGAATTATTTTTATGAATTTTGTGACCTGTTACCAGAAAGCTGTAAGCATGAATAACAAACTTTCCCGATTAATCGCCGTTTCGGCCCTGATTCTACTCACGGTAGGAGCCCAGGCACAACGCCGTAACGCCCGCTACGTAGAGTATATCAACAAATACAGTGACATGGCTGTGGAGCAAATGAAAGAGCATAAGATCCCAGCCAGCATCACCCTTTCGCAAGGCTTGCTCGAGAGCGGCGCGGGCATGAGCGAACTGGCCCGACGAAGCAATAACCACTTCGGCATCAAGTGTGGAGGCAACTGGAACGGGAAGTCGGTACGCCACACGGACGACCGCCCCAATGAGTGCTTCCGGGCATACAACAACCCGAAGGATTCGTACGATGACCACTCGCTGTTCCTGAAACGGGGTGCCCGCTACGCTTTCCTCTTCAAACTCGATATCACGGACTACAAGGGTTGGGCACGTGGACTGAAACAGGCAGGTTATGCCACCGACCCGTCGTATGCCAACCGCCTCATCACTATCATCGAGGATTACGAGCTCTATAAATATGATACGCGCGCGGGACGTTCGTCACGCAAAGAATCGGATGTAGTGCTCCGTCCGCACCAGGTATATATTGCCAATGATATCGCGTACATCATTGCCCGCAATGGCGACACGTTCCAGGGATTGGGTAAGGAGTTCGACATCAGCTGGAAGAAGCTGGTGAAGTACAACGACCTGCACCGCGAATACACACTCACCGACGGCGACGTGATCTACCTGAAAGGTAAGAAGAAAAAGGCTTCGAAACCTTACACGGTTTATGTGGTACGCGATGGCGACTCGATGCATCTTATCTCGCAGAAGTATGGCATACAGTTGAAGAGCTTGTATAAGATGAATCGCAAGGATGGCGATTATGTGCCGGAGATTGGTGATCGTCTACGGTTACGATAGCGCTGTGCTTATTCTTTTTCTTTTGCCTTGATGCAAAAGGAAAAGAACCAAAAAGAAAAAATCAAGGCTGCATTTTCTCCGCTACTCCGCCTTTGCGCTCCGAAAATGAGGCCAATCCTTTCTTCGCCACATCGCTTCGCTCGTGTCGTTGGGTGTTACGTCGCTTCGCTCGTGTGATTTTTGTGTTGGGTGTGCGAGGGGCTTGGCTGCTTTTAAGGGGATCTAGGGACTCCGGATACACCGTTCGTTTTTTTGATTTCATCTTGCACGCTTGCACGGATTTTGGGGTATGTTGTTGCGTACGTGTGTGTTAGTCCGTGACGGATGCCTGTTTTATTCTACACGGATCTTGCACGTTTTGGGGTATCCGTCACGTTTGTTTTCCTACTTGTGTTCTTTTGTAACTGCCAAGAGCTGTATATAATTGACGAAAAACCATAAAAGTAAGGCAATCGCCGGTTTCAACCACTCAAACGCGTTTTTTCAACCGGGGAAACACTCCGTTGCCAGCATTGAAACAGCCCGGTAGCAAGTAGCTATCACCCAGTTACATCGTTTGAAACACTGAGTTTCATGCCCGGAAACAGTGTGTTTCATCAAACGAAACACTCTGTTTCAAGGCACGAAACACTTCGTTTCCTCCGATGAAACACCGAGTTTCCGGGCATGAAACTTTCTGCAACCCAGAGGCAAACCTGTCAAACAGAAAGTAAGATGCGTGACGAATACCCCGAAACGTGCAAGATCCGTGTAGAATAAAACAGGCATCCGTCACGGATTAACACGCACGTACGCAACAACATACCCCAAAATTCGTGCAAGCGTGCAAGATGAAATCAAAAAAAACGAACGGTGTAGCCAGAGTGCAGTAGATCCCCCTAACAAGACATCCGCCCAATAACTCTCACACACCCAACAAAAACCAAACGAGCGAAGCGACGTAACACCCAACGACACGAGCGAAGCGATGTGGCGAAAAAAGGATTGGCCTCATTTTCGGAGCGTGAAGCGGAGCCTTTGCGGAAAACGAGTAAAGGAGCGATTGTTTGAGTGAGCGTAGCGAGCGAGTTGGAGCTCCGATCGTTTTCCGCAAAGGCGGAGTAGCGGAGAAAATGCAGCCTTGATTTTTTCTTTGCTTCTTTCTTTTGCATCAAGGCAAAAGAAAGAAGAGCCATGCGCTAGCAAAACCGAACAAGTATGTCCGAATTCGAACACACAAAAACACCACATCATCACTAATAATCAACAACTTACGTTTTCGGCACGCATTTTGATAGCTATATACCAGATTATTTACGCAACAATAAAAACAGCAACTATATGGACAGAGAAATTCCAAAAGAAGTGCGTACCAAAGAACGCAACAAAAAGATTATCCGTTTTTCAGCTATTGGCATCACCGTCATCGTAGCGGTCAGTGTACTTATCTCCCTGATGCGCACCGGTGTGCAGCAGAAGGACCTAGTGCTTTCCACCATCGACAAAGGCACCATCGAAGTGAGCGTCAGCGCCTCGGGCAAGGTGGTACCGGCCTTCGAAGAGATCATCAACTCGCCCATCAACAGCCGTATTGTCGAAGTGTACCGCAAAGGCGGAGACAGCGTGGATGTAGGCACGCCCATCCTGAAACTCGACCTGCAAAGCGCTGAGACAGACTATAAGAAACTACTCGACGAAGACGAAATGCGCCGCTACAAACTGGATCAGCTACGCGTGAACAACCAGACGAAGCTCACCAACATGGAGATGCAAATCAAGGTATCGGCCATGAAGCTGAACCGCATGAAGGTGGAACTGCGCAATGAGTTCTACCTGGACAGCCTCGGCGCCGGAACCACCGACAAGGTACGTCAAGCGGAACTGAGTTACAACGTTGCCCAACTGGAGCACGAACAACTGATACAGCAGTTTGCCAACGAGAAGGAGATCACCGCTGCCGAGATGAAGGTACAGGAACTGGACTTCAACATCTTCCGCAAAGGTCTGGCCGAGATGAAACGCACACTGGACGATGCCCAGATCCGTTCGCCCCGTAAGGCTATCCTTACCTACATCAACAACCAGGTGGGTGCACAGGTATCACAAGGCGGACAGGTGGCTATCATCTCCGACCTGAGTCACTTCAAGGTGGAAGGCGAAGTAGCTGATACGTACGGTGACCGCGTGGCTGCCGGTGGAAAGGCCATCGTGAAGATAGGCAACGAGAAGCTGGAAGGTACCATCAGTAGCGTGACACCGCTCTCGAAGAATGGAGTGATCTCCTTCGCCGTACAGTTACTGGACGACAACAACCGCCGCTTGCGCTCGGGACTGAAAACAGATGTCTACGTGATGAACGCCGTGAAGGAAGATGTGATGCGCATCGCCAATGCCTCGTACTACGTGGGACGGGGTGAGTACGAACTCTTCGTGCTCGACTCGGACAACGAACTGCTGAAACGCAAAGTGCAACTGGGCGACTCGAACTTCGAATATGTGGAAGTGACCAGCGGGCTGAAACCGGGCGACCGGGTGGTGGTGAGCGACATGTCCTCGTACAAGAATAAGAACAAGCTGAAAGTGAGAAACTAAAAACAGCGATTAATAAACATCATTCGTCTGCACACGCTGCAGTCAATCATTCCAACATAAATATGATAAAGCTCTATTTCAAACAAGCCTGGCAGTTGCTCAAGCAGAACCCGCTGTTCAGCAGCATCTATATATTAGGTACGGGGCTCTCTATTGCCCTGACGATGACCGTAGTCATCATCTACTACATCAAGATGGCACCGGTATATCCGGAAAACAACCGCGACCGGATACTGGTATCCAAAGGGGCGGCCGTACACCGAACCAACCAGAAAGGTTACAGCAGCTCTTACCTCTCCTATCAGGCTGTATGCGATTATTTCTACCCGCTCGTCGGTGATGACGCTGTGGCCGTCACAGCTATTCAGAATGTATGGCAAGAATACCCGCTGGTAGAGTTTCCGGGCGAATTGGGAGTACAGCCCGTCCAAGTAAAGTACACAGACGCGCAATTCTGGCAAGTGTTCGACTGTTCGTTCACCACCGGAAAGCCATTTACCGACGCCGACTTCCAATCAGGCTTGCGTATGGCAGTCATTTCCCAATCCACCGCCCGCAAGCTCTTTGGCGAAACAGAAGCAGTAGGACGCACCTTCCTGATGAACGACGACGAATACCGCGTCAGCGGCGTTGTCCGGGATGTATCGTACATCACACCGGCCAGTTTTGCCGACATATGGGTGCCTTTCACGGTGAATCCCGGTTCCATAAAGCCATCGGCCTGGGCGCAAGGACTGCTGGGTAGTTTTCATGTCTACATACTGGCCCGCGACAAGGCAGCCATGACAACCATCAAGCAAACGATAGACGAGAAAATACAGAAGCTGAACGCCTCGCAGGAGGAATACCGGCTGGAACTGAACGGCCAACCCGTTCCCTACTGGAAGAGCACCTTCTATGAGTACTCCAACCAGGCCCCCGACTGGAACAGCCTGATACGTGTACTCGGCACCCTGCTCGCCGCCCTGCTGCTGGTACCGGCACTGAACCTGGCCGGTATGATCTCTTCACGTATGGACCACCGGCTATCCGAACTGGGCGTACGCAAAGCCTTCGGAGCCTCAAAAGGGAAGTTACTCAATCAGATATTGACGGAGAACTTGCTACTCACTTTTCTCGGAGGAATCGTAGGATTGGTAGTCTCCTACCTGCTGATTTACACCGGGCGCAACTGGCTTCCTTCCTTATTCACCCACATGGTTGACGCGCTGCCCGATCAGGTTGATACCTTCTTCACCTTCGACATGCTGTTCAACCCCACGGTATTTGGTATCACCTTCGCCATCTGCCTGATACTGAACACGCTTTCGGCCATCATTCCGGCCTGGAACGCACTGCGCAAAGAAATAGTCTATTCATTGAACGATAAAAAATAAAGCTATATGATTTCCCAAATACTTCGCCAACTCTGGAAGCAACGTCGCTCCAACGCCTGGATATGGATAGAACTCGTCGTCGCTACCTACTTCCTGTGGGTGGTTATCGATCCGGTGTATGTACTGATGGCCGACCGGGCCATCGAAGATGGATACCAACTGGAAGACACCTACCGACTGAACATCAACGAATATAAGTCTACCCATCGTCTGTACAACACAGAGATGAGCAGTGACTCCGCCCGTGTGGAGAACTTCCTACGCATCTTCGACAAAGTAAAACAATACCCCGGAGTGGTGGCTGCGAGCATTGCCTTCCAGGGGTCGTACCCACAAAGCGACTTCTGGTCGGGAGATGCGTTGTACCGCGACACCCTCAAAGCAGACATGCAATCGTTCTGGATCGTGAAAGGCACTGACTACTTAGACGTGTTCCGCATACCGCTTACCAACGAGGCCGGTAAAACAAACCTAGTGGAAGAGGCCGACGAGCACTCCATATATATCACCCAGACACTGGCCGGAGAACTATTCCAAAAACATGAGAACCCCGTAGGGCAATACGTGCTCACCGGCGACTCCAACTCCTACCGGGTAGTGGGCATTCTGCCCGACCTCCAGACACGGAGTATGGAACAGCCCACTCCGCTCTGTATATTTCCCAATAAACTCAATGCCAACAGACTACCGGGAAGTGCCCGAATCTGTTTCCGTGTACGCGACGGAATGGCTTCCACAGCTTTCGCCGAAAACTTTAAGAAAGAGATGCGCCCCCAGATGAAATTAGGAAACTTCTACATGGAATCGCTGACCGACTTCCCTACCATCAGCCAACAGTTTGAATACACCATGGGGACTACCGGCACCTTCCGCCTGCAATCGGGGCTGGCATTGTTCTTCCTGCTCTGTACGTTCCTCGGGGTATCGGGTACGTTCTGGCTGCGCTGCAATGCCCGCCGGGAGGAAATCGGCGTCCGCATGGCGTTGGGAAGCGACCAAAAGGTCATTCTGAGGCAGTTCCTCACCGAAGCCTGGCTGCTGGTGACATCAGGATTTATCGCCGGAGTGTTCATTGTGCTGCAAACAGTAATAGCCGAAGGATTTGCCCAGTCCACCCCGGATGGTAACCCGATGTACATACAGAACCAACCGGTACCGCACTTCCTTATTATATCCGTCATCACCTACCTGCTGTTACTGGTCACAGCTCTCATCGGCACGTGGATTCCGGCAGCACGGGCAGCACGGACGGTACCCTCCGAAGCCTTGCGAGACGAGTAAACTTTTTGCGGAAAGGTTTGTTGTTAACACATTAAGAACCATTCAAACCTTCCGCAATGAAAAGAATAAGTTTCTTCCTGATGGCCATGTGCCTCGTCCTGCTGCCGAAAAAGGCGCAGCCCCACGAGGCCGACTCTACAGCCATACCTACCAAACCTGCGAAAAAACTAAGCATCGCAGGTATGCCGATCATTTCGTTCGACCGTTCCAAGGGTACGGGCTTCGGAGCGGCGGGCATGGCTTTCTTCACGCTAAGCGACAAGCCGGGTACCAAACCGTCCAGTGTATCGGTAGTGGGCAAATGGACCACAAAGAACAACTGGAATGCTTCGGTGATGGGGCAACTCTACTTTGCCGAAGACCGGTTCCGGCTCATGGCGGGTGGCGGGTATATGAACAGTAACTTCCAAACCTTCGAGCAGATGGACGAAGCCAGCGTCGAAGTGCCGTACAACAATCACGGAGGTTATTTCTTCTTCGCTCCCTCCATGCGGGTGTGGGACAATTTGTATGTGGGCATCGGCGGGCAGATGTTCAAGTCGCACCTGGATCTGGACTATCCCGACCCGCAACCCGACTCAATAAGCACGAGCTGGATGAATTCGTTCGCGGTGAATGTGATGTACGACAGTCGTGACAGTCCCTACAACCCATCGAAAGGTTTCAAAGGAGGGATGCGAGTCAACTTCTTCCCGGTATGGATGGAGAACTCCGACACCTATTATAAGATGCATGGTGAAGTGAATTACTACCGGCGGCTGGACCGCAACAAGATCCTGGCATCGCGCTTCGCCATGAACGTAGGATTGGGAGCACTCCCTTTCGTAGGTCAGAACTACATCGGCAACCGGGATATCCGCGGATATACCAAAGGAGAATACCGGGGCGACCAGACCTACGCCCTCCAAAGCGAACTCCGCTGGAACTTCTATAAACGTTGGGGAGCTGTGGGATTCTTCGGGCTGGCCATGGCTGCCACTCCCGACGAGGATTATGTGAGTCCGTTACTTCCGGCAGGCGGTGTGGGGCTTCGCTTCCTCGCCCTCCCATCCTATCACATCAACCTGGGTGTAGATGCGGCTGTAGGCAAAGGTGACTGGGGGCTCTACTTCCGTATCTCCGAAGCGTTCTAAATAATTGACAGTTGACAATTGACAATTGACAGTTATCGCAGTGCGTTCGCATAATTGTCAACTGTCAACTGTCAATTATCAATTAAAAACCTTATCTTTGCCGGTGAACTCAAAAATACTCCAATGAAAGTTACGAAGTAAGACATCTCATCCCGGTAAACATCACTTATTTATGCTTTTTCTTGTTTGCTAAGCATCACAGCCAGTGTTGTTTAGTCCGGAATATGTTGTCGCCCTACCCTACACGGCCATTTCTTCGGCCACCCCGTCTTCGATGATTCGTTAGTTTACAACCTCCAAACATCCGGAAACCCATGAGTATTACTATTCAGAACGTTGCGTATATACACGCCGACAAAGAGATATTATTCCAAAACCTGTCACTCACCGTGAACCGCGCGCAGAAAGCTGCTCTGGTGGGCAACAACGGTTCGGGCAAATCGACCCTGCTGCAAATCATCGCCCATCGCCTACGTCCATCGACAGGAAGCATCACCACCCCAGACGACTTGTACTATGTGCCGCAACACTTCGGACAGTATGACGAACTCACCATTTCCGAAGCCTTGCACATAGACAGGAAGATAAGCGCCCTGCACGCCATCCTGGCAGGCGATGTGAATGCCGAACACTTCACGGTACTGAACGACGATTGGAACATTGAAGAACGGGCACAGGCGGCTCTCGACGCCTGGGGCTTGCGCGAATTCGTCCTCACCCAACCGATGCGTCCGCTCAGTGGCGGGGAGAAGACGCGGGTGTTTCTGGCCGGGATGGAGGTTCACGAACCGTCGACCATCCTGCTCGATGAGCCGACTAACCACCTGGATACCGCTGGAAGGAACCGGCTGTACGACTTTGTCCGCCGCACCTCGGCTACGCTGCTTGTGGTGAGCCACGACCGCACCCTGCTCAACCTGCTCCCGCTGACCTGCGAACTGATGCACAACGAGATTGTCAGCTACGGCGGCAATTACGAATTTTACAAAGAACAGAAAGGCATCCGCCTCAACGCTCTCCAACAGCAGTTGGAAGAGAAGGAAAAAGAACTCCGTCTGGCCCGCAAAACAGCCCGCGAAACAGCCGAACGGCGGGAGAAGCAGAACGTCCGGGGAGAGAAGCAGAACCTCAAGAAGGGAGTACCCCGCATCGCCATGGGTGGACTAAAAGATATGGCAGAAAAAAGTGCCGCCAAGTTGAGCGGCATCCACGCCGAGAAAATGGAAAAACTTAGCGGCGAAGCCTCACAACTGCGCACCACGCTATCACGCTCGGCAGGGTTGAAGACAGATTTCAGCGCATCGGGGCTACATGCCGGGAAGATTCTGGTGACGGGCGAAGCCATCAACTTCGGCTATGGCATGCCGACTAATGAGAAGCCAACAGCCGATAAAGTAACAACCGGTGAACCGATCGTAAACACTCCGTTGTTCCCCACTCCACTCGACTTCCAGATACGAAGCGGCGACCGCCTGCGCATCGAAGGCGCCAATGGCAGCGGGAAAACCACCTTACTGCGCCTCATCACCGGCGAACTTCTTCCCACTAGCGGCACCCTGACACGGGCTGACTTCACGTACGTCTTCCTCGACCAGGAATATTCCCTGGTACGCAACGATCGCACCGTACTGCAACAAGCCGAAGCATTCAACTCCCGCCAGTTACCGGAACATGAGGTGAAGACGATCCTGAACCGTTACCTCTTCCCGGCAGCGGTATGGGACAAGCCCTGCTCCAAGCTCAGCGGTGGCGAGAAGATGCGCTTGGCGTTCTGCTGCCTAATGATCGGGAACAACACACCGGACATGTTCGTCCTTGATGAGCCAACCAATAACCTGGATATACAGAGTACGGAGATCGTCACGGCTACCATCCGGGAGTTCGAAGGAACGGTATTGGTGATAAGTCATGACCAGTATTTCATGGATGAGATTGGCATCGAGGGAAGTATAGTCTTATAGAATCCGGCTATACATCCTGTTTCTGATCATTGTTCTTGATAACTAATCTTTATTAACGCATAAATTGACAGAATATTCGTAATTTTGCAGCGCCAAAAAGGAGTATTTAAAATGAAACAGATAAACAATGCCTGGTGGTTCGTATTCGACAAAGACCGCCTGCTGCTCGAAAAGCAAAACGGCACATTGGTGCTGCCGCAGGGCGAATCGGCCCCCGTCGTCCCTCCTCAGGGAACAACCATTCACGAAATAGCAACCATGGAGAATCTGCCCTGCAAAGCCTTCTCCATCGACCGCGAAATCGAAGAAACCGACATGTATGTAGCATTGGGGCTGCGCATGGCCTATGATGCCCTGTCCGATCCGCAATACCAACT
>JAVBVI010000095.1:0-62449 GCA_031554505.1 Bacteroides sp.
ATGCTGAACGAGGAACAGAAGTACTTGCAGGATATATATCGTAAAGTGCTGACCCTGTGCAATGAGGAGAAAGCCATCTCCGAAGGATCGTTCTTCGATCTGATGTATGCCAACCAGCAGGGATGGCGTTTTAATGAGCACAAACAGTACACCTTCTTGCGTAAGTACCGCAACGAATTGCTGTTCATTGTGGTGAACTTCGACAGCCAACCGGTAGATGTGGCCATCAATGTACCGTCGCATGCCTTCGATTTCCTGCAGATTCCGCAAATGACATACAAAGCCACGGATCTATTGAGCGGAAAAGCCGAGGAAATCTGCTTGCTACCATACAAAGCCACGGAAACATCCGTTGGTGCCTACAGTGGTAAAATCCTGAAGATTGTATTGTAATTTGTGTATTATAAAAGAAGCCGCCGGAAAAGATAAAACTTTTCCGGCGGCTTCTTTTATAGTCGATGTATTACTTCCCTTTCTTCCGAAGCACTACTGCTGAACGGGCGGGAATGTAGAGTTTCATCCATTCTTTACCTTCTTTGGCATACAGAGGATCGGGCATGGTGAAGTGCACCACCGAGTCGTCGCTCAGGCCGTTGCCGCCAAAGGCTTTATCGTCTGTATTCAGAACCACCTCGTAAGCTCCCTTTGGAACCAGGAACCCGTAGTCGGCGTACGACTTCATCGGGCTGAAGTTGAATACGAATACCAAATCCTGGCGCGAGTAAGCTAATATCTGATCGCCATCGTTGTGCCAGATTTCCTGTACCGGAGTCTCCTGGAAGTCTTTCACACTCTTAACAACCTTCAGCATTTCCCGGTCGAAGTCGCCCATATAGTGGTACGTCAGGTTGTCACGATCCAGTAAGTCCCACTGGCGGCGAGCATATTTGCATGACCAGCCGTTTCCTTCGCGTGGGAAGTCGATCCATTCCGGATGGCCGAACTCATTGCCCATGAAGTTCAGGTATCCACCGTTGATAGTGGTCGCTGTCAACAGGCGGATCATCTTATGCAGAGCGATACCGCGGTGAACCGTATAATTTTCGTCGCCCTTCTGCATGTGCCAGTACATGTCGGCATCGATCAGGCGGAAGATAATGGTCTTGTCGCCCACCAGTGCCTGATCGTGGCTTTCGGCGTACGAGATGGTCTTCTCATCGGACCGGCGGTTGGTTACCTCCCAGAACATACTCGATGGTTTCCAGTCTTCGTCGATCCTCTCTTTGATGGTCTTGATCCAATAGTCCGGAATATTCATGGCCATACGGTAGTCGAATCCGTATCCACCGTCTTCTACCTTGGCAGCCAGTCCCGGCATGCCCGATACCTCTTCGGCAATGGAGATGGCGTGAGGATTTACTTGGTGAATCAGGTCGTTGGCCAACGTGAGGTAGCAGATGGCGTTATCGTCCTGGTGACCATTGTAGTAGTCGCCGTAGTTCATGAACGCCTCTCCCAGCCCGTGGCTGTAGTACAACATCGAAGTCACCCCGTCGAAACGGAAGCCATCGAATTTATATTCGTCCAGCCAGTATTTGCAGTTGGATAGCAGGAAATGTATCACCTCGTTCTTGCCATAGTCAAAGCAGAGCGAGTCCCATGCCGGATGTTCGCGGCGTCCGCCTTCGTAGAAATATTGACAGGGATCGCCGGCAAAGTTGCCCAATCCTTCTACCTCATTTTTCACGGCGTGCGAGTGTACGATGTCCATGATGACCGCCACACCCAGTCCATGAGCTGTGTCGATGAGTTCTTTCAACTCCTCGGGCGTCCCGAAACGCGAAGAAGCGGCAAAGAAGCTCGATACGTGGTAGCCGAAGCTGCCATAGTACGGATGTTCCTGTATAGCCATGATTTGGATACAGTTGTATCCGGCTTTCACCACGCGCGGCAGAATTTTTTCACGGAACTCGGTGTACGAACCTACTTTCTCCTCCTGCTGGCCCATGCCAATGTGGCACTCATAGATCAGCAGCGGGTTTGTGGTTGGTTTGAAATCCTTCTTGCTAAACTTGAACGTCTTTTCGGGGCTCCAAACCTGCGCGCTGAAAATCTTGCTCTGCTCATCCTGTACTACCCGGTTGGCCCAGGCCGGTATACGCTCGCCGCGTCCGCCTTCCCAGCAAACAATCAGCTTGTACAAGTCGCCGTGCTGCATGGCATCAGCCGGGAGGTTTATTTCCCAGTTGCCACCATTCAGTTTCTTTAGACTGTATTTCTTGCTTTCTTCCCAGTTGTTAAATGTACCTACCAGGAATATTTGCATAGCATTCGGTGCCCATTCGCGGAATGTCCATCCTGTGTCTGTGCGGTGCAGGCCGAAGTAGAGGTATCCCGATGCAAAGTCTGATAAGGTTTGCTTACCTTTGTTCGTCAGTTCCGCTTTCTTGTTCAGTACGTGTTGATAACGTCCGGTGATGGCACCGGTGTAAGGTTCCAGCCACGGGTCGTTGGCTATTAACTGAAGTGTTTTCTCCATACTACAATGATTTTTATTACGCTTTTACCTTGACAATCACTTTCTTTACACCATCGGGAGTTACGCCCGGCGCGTGTCCGTCTTGCGGGAAGAAGATGGCGAACATGCCCGGCTTCACCGGAATGTAGCTTTCGGCCAGTCCTTCGAAGAAGGTGATATCCTTTTCGGCGTTGTACGGAGCATCGGCCGGCACACAGTCTTTGGCGGCTGTGTAGCCCATAACTTCGGTTCCACTGAGCGGAATCTGGATGTCGATAAATACGTTATGTGTTTCTAATTTGGCCTGTTCTTTGGTTTTCGGAGCTGTCTGCTGTACGTTGACAACCAGGTCCTTGCCCTGCAGTTCCGTTTTCCCTATTTCCAGGGCCTGAAGGTCGTTCGATTTCAGAAACTCTATTGCTTGGGCAAACAGAGGATTCAAGGATGCATATTTTTCCAGGTTTTCTAAAGTATCTACTACCATAATTATACTTGTTTTTAATTAGTAATCTATCTGTTATTCAAAATCGTCGATGGTGAAATTCATGAAATCGGCAAAGCGTTTCATCTGTCGGAGGGCGCCTTCAGCCTGGTCGAGCATATCGGAAGCCAGGAAAAAGTGATCGGGTACCATGTAGGCACAGGTGTAATCCTTGCACTTCAGGTAGTCGATGTATTCAAAATCTTTGGGAAATCCTTTCGGAGCGGTTTTGAGAAAGTTTTCGCCGATGACAGGGAAGTATTTCTTGAAGGCGGGGTCTTCTACGATGGAGATATATTCTTCCACATTATTATATATAGCTTCGCGTATGGCTTTCAGGATGGGTGTAGGCAGACAATAGCTTCCGCCGGCCAGCATGCAATAGCCCTCCTGGATGTGTATGTAATAACCGCAATGGTCGGACTTTTTACCTTTGGCATTGATGTATCCGCCGAAATGGTTCTTATAAGGAGTCTTGTCGGACGAGAAACGGGTATCGCGATAAATGCGGTACGTACAGTCGGATGCTTGTACCCCCCGGATGGAATCGTCAAAAAGGGAGATGCGGGTAATGATGGCAGTCAATAGATTCTCAAACTCAGCACGTGCGCTTTCGTACATGTCCCGGTGTTCATTGAACCACTCACGGTTGTTGTTAGCGCCCAATTCATGAAGGAATTGAAATATGACGGATGTGTTCATTAATGCTTTATTCGTTATTATTATTTAGCAAACGTACAAATTTTATTTGGAACATGCTAAGAAATGAGATAAAATCAAGACAAAAAAAGAGGGACGACCTTGGCCGTTCCTCCTTTAAACACATTTATCAAAAAACAGACGCTTCTGTTTCTGATGCATTTACTTATCGCAAGCAAATACCATCTCTTTAATTAATCTTATATCTAATACTATGAAAAACACATTAGTATAACGCTCCCTGAGAGGCTTTGTTCAGGGGGGTCTTGCCTAAATGAGTTAATAAATGTTACATTAACGGGATTCTGCTTTTTAACGAGCTTTTTTTTACAAATTGTGCAAGTTTGCCGGGATATAGTTCTCCTATTGGGGTATGGTGAATACGAAGCGGCTGCCTTTGCCTAGTTCGGAATCTACCTCGAGGATACCTCCCATGAGTTCCACCAGGTTTTTGGAAATGGCTACTCCGATACCTGTACCTCCGTATTTAGGAGCTAAAACAGGGTCGTGGATCTGGCTGAATGCCTTGCCCAGTTCGCTGAGCTTATCTCCAGCCATGCCGATTCCGCTATCTTCGACGAAGAACCGGATTCCTTCCGGGGCGGTACTGTATCCGTACTTTACATAGCCGGTATCGGTAAATTTGAGGGCATTCCCGATCAGATTGCCCAGTACCTGCTGCAAGCGAGTGTAGTCGATGGTGAAGATTCCCACTTCGTCCTGCCCGCTTTCGTCGAGAATGAAGTCGATCGATTTGCCGTTAAGTGTTTTGGCAGAGGAGAACGAGCGGTAGATGCTTTTCATCAGTGCATTCAGATCGCCCTGTTCCGGAATGATCTTCATCTGTCCGGCGTCGATCTTCGAAATGTCGAGCAGATCGCCGATGAGTTGGAGCAACTGGTTGGCATTGGTCATCACCAGTTGGGTAAATTCTTTTTTGGTTGCTTCGTCGAGGGTGTCGTCTCCCTCCTGACACATCAGGTCCAGAAATCCCACGATGGCGTTCATCGGGGTACGTATCTCGTGACTCATGTTGGCCATGAAGGTACTCTTTAACCGATCGGATTCTTCGGCCCGGTTGCGCGCCTCGATCAGCTCCATTTCCATCTTTTTCTGTGCAGTGATGTCGAACAAGATACCGTCGCGATAGATCTGTCCATCCTTTGTGAACCCTTTCGACTGGAGTCTCATCCAGCAGAGTTCATTGTTCCGGATGTAGCGGACTTCTGTTTCGGCTTCGCCCATAGATCCGGTACTTCCTACAATTTGTGGGATAACACTGGGTTGATCGTCAGGGTGGATATGAGAGATGAAAATTCCCATGTTTTCTTTCAGTTCCTCTTCAGAGATGCCCAACAGTTCGTTGATATTGCCGGAAGCATAATCCAGTACGATGTTTTTGTTTTCGTCCAGGTGTGTACGGTAGATTGCGCTTTTGACCATATTTCCGATTATGTCATTAATTTGCTGCGCTTTACGTATGAGTTCTTCTTGCGACTCTTTAAGCTTTTCCTCTATGTCTTTGCGCAGTGTGATATCCATAGCAATACCATCCCATATGGTTTCTTCTCCATCGCTTGGGCGGGGTGTTTCGGCCAGATGCAGCCAGATATGTGCTCCGGTATCGGGGCGTGTGAATCGTACCTCCTGGGTAAGTGATTTTTTATCATTGGCTGTTTCCAGAGCCAGTTTCTGCAGGTCTTCGGGGTGGATATGCTTCCATAAATGATTAATGTCATCCAGAACGTCTTCGGGCAAAATTCCGCAGATAGCCTCTACCCCCTTGGTGATATACATTACTTTGGCCGAGTTTTTATTCCGCTGGATGTGGAAAGCGAATGTATGTGGCATATTGTCGGCCATAGCCTTGAGGCGCTGTTCGCTTTCGGTCTTTTCGGCCAGCAGCTTTTCGAGCGTCTCCTGATATTCTTTCAGCTTGGTTTCATTGTTCTTGATTTCGGAAATATCAGTGACGGTGATCAGGTGCACTTTTCTTCCGTCGCTCCAGGTTACAATGGAATTGCTCATCTGCAACCAAGCATTGAGATCCGGGTTGTAATTTTCCCAATCCAGCGGCTCTCCCAATGGCTTTTTGAGTACTTCGTGGAGTTTACAGTAGGGACAAGGACCATTGAAAGATGAGAGGGACTTCCAGCATTTCTTACCTTCGATGTCAAAGGGGAAACCTGATTTCATGGCTTTGTTGGCAAAGACGATTTCATAGGTATCAACGTCGCACACATATACTTTGGCCATGGTATTATCAAGTACGATTTGAAGGGGATCTGTGTTTCTGTCCAAATGTTTGTCGCTCATATTGTAAAACTTGTTTTCTAGACCTGCAAATATGAGAAAAAAACTTGTAAGTATATCCATCTTTGTTCTGTTTTTTTGTAAAGTGAATGATGTTTTTAACCAGAGGAAGCAGGATTATAGGGATGCTTTTTGTTTTTTTATTTGTTTTTATTGTCGGATAATACTACTTTAGTCGAAATTTTCATCTCAATAGGAATGGAACAAGAAATTCAACTCAACGAACATAATAAAGCAGAGTATCCTCCCATGCACACTGCCGAACATGTTTTAAATCAAACCATGGTGCGGATGTTCCAGTGCGGACGATCCAAGAGCAGCCACATCGAAAGGAAGAAGAGCAAGTGCGATTATCCGTTGCCGGTAGCCCCTACCGACGAGCAAATCGCCACCATAGAGCGTACGGTAAACGAGGTAATCGGACAAAACTTGCCCGTGACCATCACTTTTGTCATGCGCGACTCTCTCCCTCCGGAGGTAGATACCAGTAAACTGCCCGGGGATGTGAGCGAAACCATCCGCCTGGTCTATGTGGGCGATTATGACGTGTGCGCCTGCATCGGGCAGCATGTGGAGAACACTTCCGAGGTAGGCCGCTTCCGGATCATCAGTACCGACTATCAGGAAGGGAAGCTCCGGATACGGTTCAAACTGGAGAAACCTCAATAAACCGAGATGGTCAAAAGAATAAGTATCATCATCCTGCTCTCGTTTCTGGGGATCTTGTGTATATGGGGGATCACTTGCTATACGAGTACATCGCTGAAAGTGAGCGATGCGCAATACCAGCGCCTAAAACTACGGGGGGATTCCATCAAAGCGTATTGCCAGAAGAACGGATATAACGGAAACTACTGCTTTCTGGTCGATTTCAGTATTCACTCCGGCAAGCAGCGATTCTTCGTGTGGGATCTGAAAGGCGACTCTATACGCTTCTCCAGCCTCTGCGCGCATGGGTACGGGAAGAACAGCACAACGTCCAAACCTGTTTTCAGCAATGTCGAAGGAAGTTATTGTTCTTCTTTGGGGCGGTACAAAGTTGGTATCCGGTCGTACAGCAAATGGGGCATCCATGTGCACTACAAGTTGCATGGGCTGGATGCGACCAACAGCAACGCTTTCAAACGCATCGTCGTGCTGCACTCGTACGAGTATATTCCTGAGAATGAAATTTACCCGGTGCATCTGCCGTTGGGTATGAGCCAGGGCTGTCCGGTCATCTCCGATGATAGTATGCGGAAAGTAGATGCTTTGTTGAAAGCAAGCAAAAGTCCGGTACTGCTTTGGGTCTTTGAGTGATTCAAATCATGCTGAAGGGCAGAAATTATCCTCATAGGATAATCTTTTTTCCTATGAGGATAATTTATTTTCCTATGACGATAATTTTTTATCCTATGAGGATAATTTCTGCGTAGAAGATGATTCTGCATGCATGGTGCGAGAGGTTGTGTCTTCTAGCTTCTATTCCAATATTTTGAACCGGGCGAAGCGCAGCAGTAATTGTTTATCGCCTGCATGCTTGAAGCGAATAGTAGCTTTGGCATTATCGCCCGTACCTTCTACTTTCAGTACCTCGCCCACCCCGAACCGTTCGTGTTCTATCTGCTGTCCCGCGCAAAGCGCGCCGGAAGTAGCTGATTGAGTAGGCGGAACGGGAGAAGCCGTAGCCCGGCTTACAGGTTTCAGGTTGCGTGCAGGCGGCGGCGTCGACGGCTGGATGCGACGGGGCTCCTCGTCGAAAGGCGGGCGGGTCGGCGTACGTTCCGGTTCGCGGCGACGGGTATAGGCGGGCTCGCTCCGGAAACTTTCGGCTTCCCGGTCTATCCGCTTGCTTACCTCCATCTCCTGCGGTTTTAGTATGTAACGGTCATCGATGTCCATCAGGAAGCGGCTGGGAGCGCACAGCTCCATTTTGCCGTATTTCGAGCGATTCTTGGCGTACGACAGGAAGCAATGTTCGCCCGCCCGGGTGATGGCTACATAGAACAGTCGTCGCTCCTCTTCCAGTCCGCGGGCCGAGTAGTTGGACATGCTGCTGGGGAAAAGGTTCTCCTCCAATCCCACCACGAACACGTTGTCGAACTCCAGACCTTTGGAGGCGTGAATGGTCATCAGCGAAACCTTCTTCTCGTCGTCCTTGTCGCCTGAATCCTGGTCGGTGAGCAGCGATACTTCCGAGAGGAAGTCGATGAGCGACACGTTCATATTGTCTTCTTCGCGGCGCGAGTCGCAGAAATCTTTCAGTCCGTTCATCAGTTCGTCGATATTTTCCTTGCGGCTCATGCCTTCGGGTGTGGTGTCGGTGTACACTTCGGTAAGGATGCCCGATTGGTGAATGATGGCGCGACCCATCTCGTAGGCCGAGCTCGTGGCCACGTCGGAGATATACCCTTCGATCATCTCCCGGAAGCCTTGGAGTTTGGCGTGTGTACCTTTATTAATATCGATACCGTACTGTATCGGTTGGCACATGGCTTGCCACAGGCTCACGACATGTGCGTTGGCGGCGGCGATGATCTTGTTCACCGTCGTATCGCCAATGCCTCGTGCCGGGTAGTTGATGATGCGCTTGAAGGCTTCCTCGTCGCTGGGGTTCACCGACAGGCGGAAGTACGAGATGATGTCCTTGATCTCCTTCCGCTGGTAGAACGACAGTCCGCCATAAATGCGGTACGGTATGCCCCGCTTGCGGAACGACTCCTCGAAGATGCGGCTCTGCGCGTTGGTGCGGTACAGCACGGCGAAGTGATCGTACGGATACCCTTTACGGAGGGAAAGCTCGTTGATTTTGTTGGCCACGATCACCCCCTCTTCCGTGTCGCTGTAGGCCTGAAACAGGGTGACGGCCTCGCCCCGGTCGTTCTCAGAGAATACATTCTTCTGCAACTGCTTCTCATTCTTGGCTATCAGGCTGTTGGCCGCCTGAACGATGAGCTGTGTGGAGCGGTAGTTCTGCTCCAGCTTGAATACCTTAGCGCCGGAATAGATGCGGGTAAACTGGAGTATATTATCTATGTCGGCTCCCCGGAAGGAGTAGATGCTCTGTGCGTCGTCGCCCACCACGCAGACATGCTGGTGCACTTCGGCCAGTTGGCGGACGATGGTGTGCTGGGCGTAGTTCGTGTCCTGGTACTCGTCCACGAGGATGTAGCGGAACTGTTCGCGGTAGCGGGCCAGCACATCGGGATGATCGCGAAACAGTGTGAAGGTGTATACCAGCAAGTCGTCGAAGTCCATCGCTCCTGCCTGCCGGCAACGCTCCTGATAACGGTGATAGATGTCGCGAATAGCCGGTGTCTTGTTTGAAATATCTCCTTCGTAGGCTTCTTTGTTCGATGCATACCCCGCCGGAGACACCAAATGATTCTTCGCGTTGGAGATGCGTGCCTGTACCGTACCGGGCTTGTACACCTTCTCGTCCAGGTTCATCTCCTTGATGATGGCCCGTATCAAACTCTTGCTGTCCGAAGCGTCGTAGATGGTGAAGTGCGACGGGAAACCGATGTGCTCGCACTCCGTGCGCAGGATACGCGAGAATACCGAGTGAAACGTTCCCATCCACAAGTGGCGGGCTCCCTCCTGTCCCACTTGGCGGGCAATACGCTCCTTCATCTCGCGGGCAGCCTTGTTGGTAAAGGTCAGCGACAAGATGTTCCAAGGCTTGTAACCCTGCTCCAGCAAGTAAGCTATCTTATAGGTAAGTACACGCGTTTTCCCGGATCCGGCACCGGCAATCACCAGTGACGGTCCGTCGTTATAAAGCACAGCAGCACGCTGGCCTTCGTTCAGTTCGTTCAAATAATCTGCCATGAAGCGTTCTATCAATTCCGTGCAAAGATAAAAAGAAACTCCAAACCCGGACGAACATTTCAAAGCATAATCCCGTTATACATATAAACAACGAAAAATTGTAACTACGTATGAATACATTATTAATGTCTTTAATATTTATGACCATGACTTATGAGATGCCCAAACTTCCCTATGCTAACAATGCATTGGAACCTGTAATCAGTCAGCAAACCATCGACTTTCACTACGGTAAACACTTGCAGACTTACGTAAATAACCTCAATAGCCTCGTGCCCGGAACTGAGTTCGAAGGTAAAACGCTGGAACAGATCGTAGCTTCGGCTCCCGACGGTGCTGTTTTCAATAACGCCGGACAGGTATTGAACCACACGCTTTACTTCTTACAATTCGCTCCGAAACCCGCCAAGAACGAGCCTTCGGGCAAGTTGGCCGATGCCATCGTTCGCGATTTTGGCAGTTTCGATAACTTTAAGAAAGAATTTAATGCCGCTTCCGTAGGATTGTTCGGTTCGGGATGGGCTTGGTTGTCAGTAGATAAGAGTGGCAAACTGCACATCACCAAAGAAGCCAACGGCAGTAATCCGGTACGTGCCGGACTGAAACCCATTCTGGGATTCGACGTGTGGGAACACTCCTACTACCTGGACTACCAGAACCGCCGTGCCGACCACGTAGCCGCGCTGTGGAGCATCATCGATTGGGATGTTGTAAACAAGCGATATGAGTAAATCCAATATACTTTGATACCCTGAAACCGCCATCCTGCCGATGGCGGTTTTTTTATTTTCTCTTGTCAAATTGTTGCGTTTTCAAACCAAAACACTACTTTTGTGAAAGTAACAGCCGGTTAAATCATGAAAAACATATTGTTTAGTTTGAATTATTATTACATTGTGCCTTTATTGACCGCCGGGGAAGCAACCTTGTTCACTCCGGATTCTACCTTCCTGGAGCAATATCAAAAGGAAGTGTATGTGGTAGGCGCTATATTCCTGACACTCTTGTTGGGACTCAT
Source organism: Bacteroides sp. (assembly GCA_031554505.1). Classification (GTDB taxonomy): domain Bacteria; phylum Bacteroidota; class Bacteroidia; order Bacteroidales; family Bacteroidaceae; genus Bacteroides. The sequence continues at coordinate 10,780 of JAVBVI010000095.1, forward strand.
CGTGGTGGTGTTCTATTTCTACAAAGCCCAGTCGCTGAAAAACAAGTTGCTGGATCTCACCAAACAGTTGAAAGAAGAAAAGGTACAGCTCGAACAATCGGAAAAAGAACTACGCAAAGCCAAGGAACGTGCTGAAACGGCCAACAAGATGCAGTCGGCATTCGTCTCCAACATGAGTCATGAGATACGTACCCCGCTCAATGCCATCGTGGGGTTCTCGGAGCTGTTGCTCGGAACCATCGACTGCACCAAAGAACAACTGGAATTTGCCAACATCGTCAAGTCCAACACCACCCTCCTGCTACAACTCATCAACGACGTACTCGATATTTCCAAACTGGAATCGGGGCAGATGCAATTCAACTATGATTGGTGCGACGCGGTGGGGCATTGCCACAGCATCGCCATGCTGGCCAACCGCCGGAAAGATGTCGATGTGGATCTTATTTTCGACTGCGAATATCCTGAATATATGCTCTATACCGAGCCGGTACGCTTGCAACAAGTGATTATGAACCTGCTCACCAATGCTTTGAAGTTTACCCCCGCCGGAGGCAAAGTGCTCCTTACGTTTCAGGTGGACCAGACAGATGGGTGTGTACTGTTCTCGGTGACAGATACCGGTCCGGGTATTCCCGAAGAGAAGCAAGAAATGATTTTCAACCGCTTTGCGAAGTTGAACGACTTTATTCAGGGAACGGGACTCGGGCTGACCATTTGTAAACTCCTCACCAACCGTATGGGCGGCGATATCTGGGTGGACCAGCAATATAAGGCAGGGGCGCGTTTCGTATTCTCCCATCCCATCACCAAAAAGTATCTGGAGAATTAACTCCGGGATATTAAACAAAAAAACAACCGTTCCTTGTCGCATTCCGGATTATTTTCCTTTTCTTTGCAGCCGTAAAGACAAAGGGGTGCCCGTGGACAACGGGCTGAGATCATACCCTGGAACCTGATGCAGTTAGCACTGACGTAGGAATTGTATTTCATCTTATCCTATTTTACCCTCGCTGGTACACCTCTTTGTATTTACTCTTATTTTAATTCTTTAGAACGATGGAAATAAAAGTAAACGACAAGGGGATGACCGTATACTCTCCTTTTACCTTGGCCCAACTGGCCGAAAGCTTGCAACTACCTTCACAAGGGGTGGCCATGGCAGTGAACAATCAACTGATTCCCCATACCGCATGGGCTGAACAGGCCCTGCGCGAGGGGGATTCGGTAGTCGTCATCCAAGCAGCTTGTGGAGGATAGTGCCATGATCAGTCTGCAATTCATCACTCACCGCACGGAACGTTATTCGTATCTGGATTCTGCCCGCCTGGCACTGGAAGGGGGTTGCCGGTGGATACAACTGCGCATGAAAGAGGCCTCGGACGAAGAGGTCGAAGCCGTAGCTCTTCAATTGAAACCGCTCTGCCGGGAGCACGAGGCCATCCTGGTTCTCGACGACCGGGTGTTTCTGGCCCGTAAGCTGGAAGTGGATGGCGTACATCTGGGCCGGAAGGATATGCCGGTGGCCGAAGCCCGCCGCTTGCTGGGCGAAGGTTTCATTATCGGCGGAACGGCCCATACGTTCCAGGATGTCGAGATGCACTACCGCGCCGGTGCCGATTATGTGGGTATCGGTCCTTATCGTTTCACCACCACCAAGCAACAGTTGAGCCCCATCTTGGGGCTGGAAGGTTATGTAGATATGCTGTCTCGTATGCGCGAAGCGGGTATCTCCTTGCCCACAGTAGCCATTGGCGGAATTACGTACGAGGATATTCCGGCACTCTTGCACGTGGGCGTGAGCGGCATTGCTCTATCCGGCACTATTCTGTCTGCCGACGATCCGGTGGCCGAAACCCGACGCCTCCTCTCTCTTTAATCAATCCAAAAAACATAGAAAGTTATGGAAAACTTACTCATTGCGGAGCGCACATTCCGCTCCCGCCTGTTTCTGGGAACAGGCAAGTTCAGTTCCAATGAACTGATGAAACAAGCCATTCAAGCATCGGGCACGGAGATGGTAACGGTAGCCATGAAGCGTATCGACTTGGGCAACCGGGAAGATGACATGCTGCAACACATTCTGCATCCGGACATTCAACTGTTGCCCAACACGTCGGGTGTGCGCAATGCAGAAGAGGCGGTGCTGGCTGCCCGGATGGCCCGCGAAGCCTTCGGCACCAACTGGCTCAAGCTGGAGATACATCCCGATCCGCGTTACCTTTTGCCCGACTCGGTGGAGACGCTGAAAGCCACGGAAGAGCTGGTGAAGTTGGGATTTGTCGTCTTGCCCTATTGCCAGGCCGATCCGGTGCTTTGCCGGCAGTTGGAAGAAGCCGGAGCGGCTACCGTGATGCCTCTGGGTGCACCCATCGGCACCAACCGGGGCTTGCAAACCAAAGAGTTCCTGCGCATCATCATCGAGCAAGCCACTGTTCCGGTGGTGGTGGATGCGGGTATCGGAGCCCCCAGTCATGCGGCCGAAGCCATGGAGATGGGCGCCTCGGCGGTATTGGTGAACACCGCCATCGCCGTAGCAGCCCATCCGGTGGAGATGGCTAATTCTTTCCGGCAAGCCACGGAAGCCGGACGTATGGCGTACGAGGCCGGACTGGGCGGAGAGCACCGGATGGCCGAAGCCAGTTCTCCCCTCACTGCTTTCTTGAATGAATAAATTAGTTCACCACAGAGTTTATGTTCACCATAAACAAAACTCAAATAATATAAAACTTTGAACGAATGAAACCAATCATCAACTTCCCCGGCTCGGCGAAGGTCTACCTGCCCGGCCGGTTGTTCCCTGAACTGCGAGTGGCTATGCGGCGCGTAGGCGATACGTATATATATGATACTAGTGGTGCGTACAGCGACCCGGACGCAGCGATCGACCTGAAGCGAGGGCTTCCCCGTTTGCGCGAAGCGTGGATCGTCCGCCGGGGCGATGTGGAACAGCTCCCCGGAATCTCTTCTTCGTACGGACAGCTCCGCCGGCAAGACCGAAGCCTGGATGCGTTGCGCTTCGAACACATCGCCCTGCCCTACCGCGCCAAAGCCGGACACACCATCACTCAGATGGCTTATGCCCGGCAAGGCCTCATCACGCCGGAGATGGAATACGTAGCCATTCGCGAGAATATGAACTGCGAAGCGCTCGGCATACCCACGCACATCACCCCCGAGTTTGTCCGTCAGGAGATTGCCGAGGGACGGGCGGTGCTTCCTGCCAATATCAACCATCCCGAAGCAGAACCGATGATCATCGGGCGAAACTTTCTGGTGAAGATCAATACCAATATCGGCAACTCGGCCACTACCTCGGGCATCGACGAGGAGGTGGAGAAGGCGGTGTGGAGTTGCCGCTGGGGAGGCGATACGTTGATGGATCTTTCCACCGGGAAGAATATACACGAAACGCGCGAGTGGATCGTTCGCAACTGTCCCGTGCCGGTGGGTACGGTGCCCATCTACCAGGCGTTGGAGAAGGTGAACGGACGCGTGGAAGAGCTCACCTGGGAGATGTACCGCGACACGCTCATCGAACAATGCGAGCAAGGGGTGGATTACTTCACTATTCATGCCGGTATCCGTCTGCACAACGTTCATCTGGCAGAGAAGCGTCTGTGCGGCATTGTGAGCCGGGGCGGAAGCATCATGAGCAAGTGGTGCTTGGTGCACGGCCGGGAGAGCTTCCTGTACGAGCACTTCGACGAGATATGCGATATCCTGGCACAGTACGATGTGGCGGTGTCACTGGGCGACGGCTTGCGTCCGGGCTCCATACACGATGCCAACGACGAGACACAGTTTGCCGAACTCGATACGCTGGGCGAGTTGGTGCTCCGTGCCCGGGCGAAGTGCGTGCAAGCCTTCATCGAAGGGCCCGGCCATGTACCTCTGCACAAGATTAAGGAGAATGTAGACAGGCAGGTGGAGAAGTGTCACGATGCACCATTCTACACGCTTGGTCCGTTGGTCACTGATATTGCTCCGGGGTACGACCACATTACCTCGGCCATCGGAGCGGCGCAAATCGGTTGGCTGGGTACGGCCATGCTTTGCTATGTCACGCCGAAGGAGCATCTGGCCCTGCCCGACAAGGAAGATGTGCGCACGGGCGTTATCACCTATAAGATTGCCGCCCATGCGGCCGACCTTGCCAAGGGACATCCCGGTGCCCAGCAGCGCGACGATGCCCTGAGCCGTGCCCGCTACGCTTTCCGCTGGAAGGATCAGTTCGAACTCTCGCTCGACCCGGAGCGTGCCCGCGACTATTTCCATGCCGGGCATCACACCACCGGCGAATATTGCACCATGTGCGGACCCAACTTCTGCGCCATGCGCCTGAGCCGTGAACTAACCACTAAACCCTAAGCGTATGTTTGCAGAAGAATTAAGCCACCTGCCGTGGGAAGAGGTCACCCGCCTCATCTATTCGCGCACTGAAGCCGATGTGCAACGGGCCTTGTCGAAACCCCGTTGCGATGTATACGACTTCATGGCGCTCGTCTCCCCCGTCGCTGCACCTTACCTGGAAACAATGGCGCAGCTCAGCCGCCGGTACACCCTGGAGCGTTTTGGTAAGACCATCTCGTTGTTCGTTCCGCTATATCTGACCAACTCGTGCACCAATTCGTGCGTGTACTGCGGCTTCCACGTGTCGAACCCAATGAAACGCACCATACTTACCGAGCAGGAGATGGTCGACGAGTACCGGGCTATCAAGCGGCTTGCACCGTTCGATAACCTGTTGCTGGTCACCGGCGAGAACCCTGCACGGGCCGGCGTTCCGTACATCGCCCGGGCGCTCGACTTGGCTCGCCCTTATTTCAGTAACCTTCAGATCGAAGTGATGCCGCTCGAAGTCGAGGGGTACGAAGAACTGACGCGGCACGGGCTGAACGGAGTCATCTGTTTTCAGGAGACTTACCACCGCGAGCGATACCCGGTGTATCACCCGCGGGGGATGAAGTCGAACTTCGAGTGGCGGGTCAACGGGTTCGACCGTATGGGGCAGGCCGGCGTGCACAAGATAGGTCTGGGCGTGCTCATCGGCCTGGAAGAGTGGCGGACGGATGTCACGATGATGGCTTTCCACCTGCGCTACCTGCAGAAACATTACTGGCGGACGAAGTACAGCGTCAACTTCCCCCGCATGCGCCCGTCGGAGAACGGCGGCTTCCAGCCCAACGTGGTGATGAACGACCGGGAGCTGGCGCAACTCACCTTTGCCATGCGTATCTTCGACCACGATGTCGATATCTCGTACTCCACCCGCGAGAGCGCCGCTTTCCGCAACCAGATGGCCACGCTCGGCGTCACGACGATGAGTGCCGAAAGTCGCACGGAACCGGGAGGCTATTACAGTTACCCGCAGACGTTGGAGCAGTTTCACGTGAGCGACGAGCGCAAAGCCGCTGAAGTGGTGCGCGATCTTCGACTTCGGGGCCGCGAGCCGGTGTGGAAGGATTGGGATTCGGCTTTTCAACCCGTTAGATAGTCAAAGTTTCAAGGCATGAAACGGAGTGTTTCCTCCGATGAAACAGAGTGTTTCATGCCTTGAAACAAAGTGTTTCTTCCGATGAAACAAAGTGTTTCCACTGATGAAACTAAAACAAAGTTATACTATGCGATACAGCAGACAAACCCTTCTGCCGGAAATAGGCGAGGAAGGACAACGAAAACTACAGCGTGCCAAGGTGCTGATAGTAGGTGTAGGCGGACTCGGTTCGCCCATCGCCCTTTACCTGGCAGGCGCCGGCGTGGGCACACTGGGCTTGGTGGACGACGATGTAGTGGGCCTCAGCAATCTGCAGCGCCAGGTGCTCTATGCCGGAACAGAAGTGGGGCAACCGAAGGTGCTTTGTGCCGCCCGTCGCCTCCGGGAGCTGAACGACCAGATCACCATCCATCCGTTGCAGACCCGGCTCACAGCCGATAATGCCCGCGACATCATCCGTCCGTACGATCTGGTAGTCGACGGTTGCGACAACTTCGCCACCCGTTACCTCATCAACGACGTCTGCGTGGAGCAGCAAAAACCGTACGTTTACGGTGCCATCCGCGCGTTCGAGGGACAGGTTTCCGTGTTCAATTACCCGCCTTCTCTGGAAAATGCTCCCGGAGGGAAAGCCAAAACTTACCGCGATCTTTTCCCCGACGAAGGAGCCTTGTCCGCACTTCCTCCGCTGCCGGCCGGAGTTGTTGGGGTCACTCCGGCCCTTACAGGAAGCATGCAGGCGGCCGAAGTGCTGAAAGTTATTTGCGGATTCGGCGAGGTGCTGGCCGGAAAACTCTGGTCGATCGACTGGCGAACCGGGCGCACTAACATCTTTTCACTATAATGTTTGTCATGCTTATCAGTTAATTTGTACTTTTGCTAAAGTTAACAGACGCACGTGAACATGAAACTGATAGTTGTTACTACGCCTACTTTTTTCGTCGAGGAAGATAAAATCATTACCGCTCTTTTCGAGGAGGGGTTGGATATTCTGCATTTACGAAAGCCGGAGACGCCAGCCATGTACTCCGAGCGTCTGCTGACGTTGATCCCCGAGGAGTACCATCGCCGGATTGTCACCCATGAACATTTCTATCTGAAAGAAGAATTCAATCTGATGGGTATTCACCTGAATGCCCGCAACCCGAAGGAACCGCACGACTATGACGGACATGTGAGCTGTTCCTGTCATTCGGTAGACGAGGTGAAGAGTAAGAAACATTTTTACGACTACGTCTTCATGAGCCCCATCTACGACAGTATATCCAAAGTAAATTATTATTCCACTTACACCCCCGAAGAACTTCGCGAGGCGCAACGCGCGCGCATCATCGACCAGAAGGTAATGGCCTTGGGAGGCATCAATACGGACAATATACTGGAGATAAAAGACTTTGGTTTCGGGGGTGCGGTGGTACTGGGTGATGTATGGAATAAATTCGACACTTTCTCCGCCCGCAACTATCTCGAGGTCGTCCATCATTTTAAAAAACTCAAACAGTTGGCCGATTAAGATGCTCTTTTGTTAAAACATTCCCTCTTTATTTGTGTTATTATTTAAAAGACTTAAAACACAAGTAATATGAACAGCAATTATATAGAGGACATTCCCGTCCGTGGGAATAGAAAAAGGGTTGTGATTGTGGGAGGGGGATTTGCCGGGCTGAAGTTGGCCCGGAAGCTACGAAGCGACAAGTTCCAGATTGTTTTACTCGACAAGAAGAATTATCATCTGTTTCAACCACTTCTGTATCAGGTGGCAACGGCGGGTATCGAACCCAGCGCCATCTCCTTTCCTTTCAGGCAAATCTTCAAGCGCCGGAAGTTTTTCCACTTCCGTGTATGCGAGGTGCAGAAAGTACTTCCCGACACGAAGCAGTTGGTTACCTCCATTGGCGAACTGGACTATGACTACCTGGTGATTGCTACCGGATGCGAAACCAATTACTTCGGAAATAATGCATTGGCCGGACAGACGATGGCTTTGAAGACCACTGCCGAAGCGCTGTACAACCGCAACAAGATGCTCGAAAGCATCGAACGGGCACAGAACACCCACGATGCCGAAGAACGCAGCAAACTGATGACCTTCCTGATAGTCGGAGCCGGTGCCACCGGCATAGAATTGGCCGGTGCTTTGGCCGATATGCGGAAGCAAATCCTACCGCAAGACTATCCGGACCTGAATATGGAACGCATGCGCATCGTGCTTATCGATGCCGGACCACGCGTGCTTCCCGCCTTCTCGGAAGAATCCTCGAAGCGGGTACATGACTATCTGGAGAGACGGGGCGTAGAGATCAAACTGAACTGCCTGGTGAGTGGATACCAAAAGGAAGTACTCCTGCTGGGCGACGGTACGCAGATATCCTCTGCCAATGTGTTCTGGGTAGCCGGAGTAAAAGCCAACGGACTGAACGGCTTGCCCGACGCGGCATACGGTCCCGGCCGTCGACTCAACGTAGACGAGTACAACCGCGTGTCGGGCTGTTACGATATTTTCGCTTTGGGCGATACGGCAGCCATGGTGACTAAAGAATACCCACGGGGGCATCCGCAGGTGGTTCAGCCTGCCATACAACAGGCCGAACTGTTGGCCGCCAATTTAGTGCGCATAGTAGGCAACCATCACCTCAAACCATTTGTTTACTATAATAAAGGGATTATGGCCACTGTTGGCCGCAATCAGGCTATTGTGGAGTTAAAGAAAATCCGTTTCGGCGGATTCATGGCCTGGGCCGTCTGGTTGTTCATTCACTTGATGAGCATTGTCGGCGTGAAGAACAAACTTTTCATCTTTTTCGACTGGATGTGGAGTTATTTCACCTATGATCCCTCCCTGCGTCTTATTATCAAGCCGGTGAAAACCGAAACTTCTTCTGAAGAAGATCAACAACATACCATTGACATCTAAAAACGAACCACATGCTTTACAAATTTTTATTCCCAAGTACGCCGAGAACCACAGGTACTTCCCTGTTGCTTCTGGCCTTCCGTTTGCTTTTCGGGCTTTTGCTGTTGAACCACGGCATAGCCAAGTGGAGTAACTTTCAGGAAATGTCGGCTGTGTTCCCCGATCCGCTCGGAGTGGGTAGCACGATGTCGCTCATTCTGGCTATTTTCGGCGAACTGGCCTGCTCGATGGCTTTCATCGTAGGCTTCCTGTATCGCCTTTCCATGATTCCGATGATCTTCACGATGGCGATGGCCTTTTTCGTGATTCATGGCAACGATCCGTTTGCCGTGAAAGAGCTCGCTTTCGTGTACCTTGTATCGTTTATTCTGCTTTATATAGCCGGTCCCGGACAGTTCTCGATCGACTATGTGCTGAGCCGGGAGTTGGATAAACGAGCCACCAAAGTTGACAAAAAGTAGCATTTGTTCTGCTTCTTTTCAGAAAAAAAACTATATTTGCACTCATTGATAATGAGAAAACGTACTTACCTTACCGGTAAGTTGTTGTGAATGAGTAATAAATCAACATTTAGAAAAGTATGAAAAGAAGTAGATTAAATTTAGTAGTTGCTTTGACTTTGAGCGGCACCCTGTTGTTCAGCTCGTGTATCGGTTCGTTCGGATTGTTCAACCGCGTTTTGTCCTGGAACAACACAGTGGGCGATAACAAGTTTGTGAACGAGCTTATCTTCATCGCTTTGTGGATTGTGCCGGTGTATGAGATTGCTGGTGTAGCCGATGCTTTAGTGCTCAACACTATTGAGTTCTGGACAGGTTCTAATCCGATGGCCAAGGCAGGCGAAGTAAAGAAAGTCAAAGGAGAGAATGGCGATTACCTGGTGAAAACACTTGAAAATGGCTATAGCATCGCAAAAGATGGCGAAAACGCTTCTGTCGATTTGATTTACAATGCCGAAAAGAATACCTGGAATGTGGTATCGGGCAACGACAGCGCTGAGCTCCTGAAGATGAACAACGACGGTACAGCCGAGATGACATTGCCTACTGGCGAGAAGATGACTGTAAGTCTTGATGCACAGGGTGTATTGGCTGCTCGTCAGACCGTCATGCACGGAGTGATGTACGCAGCTCGTTGATAAGTTATCACGGAAAAATGAATAAGCCTGCTTCCCCGAAAGGAAGCAGGCTTCGTTTTTTTATAGAGGTTAGATCGTTAACGACATTCCGTTGGGCATCAATGGAAACCGGCACCAGAAACGGGAACCTTGTCCCAGCGTCGACTCCGCTCCCACCGTTCCGCCCAGATGTTCGGCGATGTTCCGGCAGATAGAAAGACCCAATCCTGTACCCGGAATGAACTCGTCGACTTTGAAGAAACGCTCGAATATGCTGTCGATATGTTCGGGAGCGATGCCTATCCCGGTATCTTCCACCGATAGCTCGATTTCATTGTCCAGTATTTGGTAAGTGAGGAATACATGCCCTTGCTGCGTGAACTTGAGAGCATTGTACAAGAAGTTGGACAGTATCTGGTTGATCCGTTTGGGATCGCTTTCCATCAGCACGTTAGGATATTCTTGGTTGGGTATGAAGCGCATGTCGAGTCCCTTTTCATTCCGGATGGACAGGCTTTCGATCACCTGGTTGCATACATCGTCTACAACAAGATATGTATTTGATATATCAACGATTCCCGATTCGATCTTGGATATATCAAGGATATCCGAAACCAGGTTCAGCAGGTGGTCGTTGTTCTTCTTGATGATATTGATGAACTGTTGCTGGTCTTCCTTGTCCTCTGTTTCGACGAGAATCCCGGAGAATCCCACGATGGCGTTGAGAGGCGTACGTATTTCGTGACTCATATTGGCCAGGAAGGCCGATTTGAGGCGGTCGGCCTCTTCAGCGCGTGACTTGGCTTCGATGAGTTGCTGTTCCGCTACCTTCATGTCGTTGATGTTGTAGTTTACCCCGATAAACTGTATATTGTTGTTTTCGGGTTCGTACTCGGTGATGAAGCAGGCGGTACGTAGCCATTTCCATTGCTCGCCGTCGCGCACCCTGAATTCATGGGTTATCGACTTGGTTTTACCGGCTACCGCGTCGGATAGGAATTGTTCCAATACCCCTACGTCGTTGGGATGGACACAATCGCGGTAGACGAGGAAATCTTTTGCTTCTTCCTGCGTAAGGCCCATGTTGCGGATGTACTGTTCAGTTCCATAACTGGTTTTCTTGAGTGGGTTCCACCGGAAAAGACCGATCTCGGCTATCTTGGCCACAGAGTTGAAGACTGCTTCGAATTCATGCAACTGGGAGGTGGCTTGATACATCTCCGTATTGTCGATTACGATGAGCAGATAGTTTTCTATTTCTCCCAGGTTGTTGTACAATACCGTACATTTGATGGTGAGGTATTTTTCGGTGCGTGGGCCGCTTACATCGTAATAATTGTAGTTGACCTGCATAGACTCAGCGTTCACGTCGAACGTGACATCCTTGCCTTGGCGCAACAGATCATGAGCCGACCTCGGTAAGCTGGGATGTTCGAACAGGTTCAGGCCGAGCAGCATATTGCGATCGCTCACTCCTTGTATTTCCAGTTCCTTGTCGTTCACATCGACCATCACGCCATTCTTGTCGTAAATCTCGATGCCCACCGGAATGTTGGTATATACTTTCTTGATCTCTGCTTCGCTCTTCCGAAGAGCGTCCGATGCAAGTATGGTGTCGGTTACATCAGAGAACAGTGCGACGATATCTCCATGGCGCGGGCAGTAGATGGTTGTATTGTAATAGCGTTGGTCGTGGCGCATCTGTCCCTGCGTATGATAGATTTCGCCTTGGTATGCCACCGGGGCCAATACCTGCAAGTCGAGTTTGTTGACAAAGATGGGGCCTATTTCCGTACACATCTTACCTACGAGTTGCTCCCGGCTAAGTCCTACCATCTTGGTGAATTGGGTATTGACATCCAGGTATTCGTAGTCGGTCACAATGCCTTCGTCGTTCTTTTCTATGCGCAGGGTGAAGTACCCCAAAGGCATGTTGAAGAAGAGTTTGTGCAAAAAGTCGCTGTGTTTGTTAGCCTGTTTTTCGGATTGCTGAAAGGCCAGACATAGCCCGACGAGATTGGCGAGAGACTGGAAGAACTCTTTATCCAGATGGCTCCATCGGCGGGGAGTCAAGGTGTCGATTTTTATGAAGCCCCAAAGTCCGCCCATGGATATCAGTGGCGCGATCATACAGGATTTGGCACCGGTGTAGGGTGCGAGGATACTCTGATAAAGTTCTTCGGATAGTTCGTCCCAAGTATGAATTTCTTTATTGGATATCAACTCTATCAAGCGCGGGTTGATGAGTTTTACGTTCTGCATATCATCCTTAACACGCTTGGCTTCGCCTTTTACGAACTCAAGGGTACAACTCATTTGCAGGTTCTCGTAATCCACTTCATACATTCGGATGGTATCGGCCTGGTAGTTCCGTAGAATAAGATTCATCAACTCTTCTAAAGGATCGCTGCTCACAGATTTGTCCAGCAGGGAAGTCAGTGATTGGGTGAATGTCTTTTGCCAATGGAGCAACTTGTTTATTTCCAGATGATGATTGTTGGGATACTGAAAGGGGATGACTTCCGATGTTTCGACAAGTCGCATAAATCCTTCTGCGGTAACCAGTTCTCTATTCTCATATCCCCGTTCGGAGATGGTGAGTTGTATGGTTCTGTATCCATCGGGCATGCGAAACAAGAACTCCAGTGGCTTGCTACTGTTTTGGGAAAAGAGTTTACGGAGTGCTCTCATCACCCGCTCGCTGGAATCGGGATGCAAATGCTCTTTAAACGATTGAAAATCAAGTCTGTCGGAGGTTAGTTGAAGTTTGCTAGCCAGAAATGCGGAGAGCACGATTACTCTTGCTTTTCTGTCGGCCATCCACCAGCCCATGCCTGTCATCTCTTGTAGGGCTTCGAATGATTTCTGTGTCTTTACACAACTGTTCATGATGTAGTTTATAGTAGAATGTTCCAATATTTGCTTAACTGTCTGCAAATATATAGTATTTTTTTAAAATGAACAATATATGCAACTATTTATTACATATTTAGTTCGTTTTAACTCTAAACATGCATTTTAAGCGTTTGAATATAGTTTTTAATACATTTATAAACTTGTAGAAACTGTTCAGTTATTATTGCTTAATGTTGTTTTGTATTCTATTATTCATTCAGAAAGTTGTTTTTTCTGTTGTATAAAAGTCAAAAACATTATTTCTTGTTGGCTTGGCGGGCCATTTCAAATAATTCCGGATGTATGTGACAATAACCCTGTGGGTTCTTGTCCAGATAGTCCTGATGATACGCTTCGGCATCAAAGAAAGAAGCCAGCGGTGCTATCTCAACCACGACCGGTTCGGTGTACTGGGAAGCAAGTCGGGCTACTTCCGCTTCGATAACCGATTTGTTCGTTTCGTCCGTGTAGTAGATACCTGTACGATACTGTGAGCCTACGTCTTCGCCCTGCCGGTTCAGGCTGGTGGGGTCGATGGTTTTGAAGAATAGGTCGATCAGCATCGGGAGTTGCACTTTCGTGGCATCGTACACCACCTTGACGGTTTCGGCATAGCCGGTCTGGTCGGTGCATACCTGTTTGTAAGTGGGCTGATCATATTCCGTCCGGTTGCCGTTGGCATAGCCTACCTGAGTTTCTGTCACTCCGTCTATCAGTTTGATGAAATGTTCCGTTCCCCAGAAGCATCCTCCGGCGAGATAAATTTCTTTGTTTTGAGCCATTGCGGTCATATTTATAATCTTTTTATGAATGAAATAACAAATATAGAGCAAATATTCCTATGCCGCCAAACAAAAATCACCTATAAAAACAATATCTTTGCCGCCGAACCGAAATCCGTTCCCTATATGAACAAGCATCTCCCGATTAGCAAGGCAAGTATACGTTTCCGACGTTGGAGTCGGAAGGAATATGCTGTGTTCGCTAGTCTGGGCAAATGCGTCACCATCGGTTTTCTGAGTAAGAGTGTGGCCGATCAGTCACTGGCCAAGCAACTCCCCGAGGAGTGCCGCGTGGAGAGTGTGCCCTATGTATCGGACGATGTGCGCGAGGATTGCCCTCCTGCCCTGCCCTTACCAGAGCAACTCTGCGAACTGCTTGCGGCGCAGCAAACAGGCACATCGCATGCCCTTCCTGCCTTTGGCGAATTAATGATCTTTATATATAATGTAGAGGCAATACCCCATGCTATGCGGGTGTTGCCTCTTTTTTATTCTTTTTAGCCTATGAATGTAGAAGAAATTACCGCACAAGTATTACGGGGCGAGCCCATCGACCGGCAACAGGCAATCTGGTTGTCGGAGTATCCCGGAAAGGAAGAACTCTATGCCGCCTCCCATGCCATCAGCCAGAGATGCGCTTCGCGCGAGTTCGACATGTGTTCCATCATCAATGCCCGGTCGGGGCGTTGTCCGGAAGATTGCAAGTGGTGTGCACAGTCGTCCCATTACCGGACAAAGACCGATGTGTACGAATTGCTGGACCAGGAAGAATGCTTGCGACAAGCCCGGTACAATGAGGAGCAGGGAGTGAACCGCTTCTCGCTGGTCACTAGTGGACGTAAGCCGTCGGCCCGGCAGATGGAGCAGCTTTGCCGGACAGCACAGCATATGCGCCGGCACTCGTCCATCCGGCTTTGTGCTTCGTTGGGACTGTTGGACGAAGAAGAGTTGCGGGCGTTGTACGAATCAGGCGTTACGCGTTATCATTGCAATCTGGAGACGGCTCCTTCCTACTTCGGGCAACTTTGCTCCACACATACCCAGGAACAAAAGCGGGCTACCCTGGCTGCCGCCCGACGGGTGGGTATGGACATCTGTTGCGGCGGTATCATCGGCATGGGCGAAACGATGGAGCAACGTTTGGAGTTTGCTTTTACACTGCGGGAGCTACAAGTACCTTCCATCCCTATCAATCTGCTGGCTCCTATTCCCGGCACGCCGCTGGAACACCAGGCGCCACTCACAGAGGAGGAGATACTTACCACGCTGGCTCTGTTCCGGTTCATCAACCCCACGGCCTACCTGCGTCTGGCGGGCGGACGTTCTCAAATGTCAGACCGGGCTTTGCGGCGCTCGCTGTACATTGGTATCAACTCGGCCATCGTGGGCGACCTGCTTACCACGTTGGGGTCGAAAGTAGACGAGGATAAACAACTTATCCGGGAAGAGGGATACTCCCTGCCCGTTTCCACCTTCGACCGCAATCATCTGTGGCATCCCTATACATCGACTTCCCATCCGTTGCCGGTGTACAAAGTAAAACGGGCTGATGGAGCCACCCTCACCCTCGACGACGGGCGGGTGCTGATCGATGGCATGTCGTCCTGGTGGTGCGCCATACATGGCTATAACCATCCGGCGCTCAATGAAGCCGTCCGCCGGCAGACAGAGCAGATGTCGCACGTGATGTTCGGCGGACTGACGCACGATCCGGCTATCGAGCTGGGGCAATTGCTGCTACCGCTCGTACCGCCTTCCTTGCAGAAGATATTTTATGCCGACTCCGGTTCGGTGGCGGTGGAAGTGGCGTTGAAGATGGCAGTACAGTATGGACAAGCTATCGGACGTTCGGAGAAGAGCAATTTTGTGACCATCCGTAGCGGTTATCACGGCGATACGTGGAATGCCATGTCGGTATGCGATCCACAGACGGGTATGCACGCTCTTTTCGGGGCTTCCCTTCCGGTGCGTCATTTTGTTCCTGCTCCTACTTCGCCGTTCGATGGCGAATGGAACCCGGACGATGTAGTAGAGCTGGAAGCTACAGTCAGGCAGTACGCCGATGAGTTGGCAGGTATCATCCTGGAGCCCATCGTGCAGGGAGCAGGTGGCATGCGATTTTACCATCCTCAGTATCTGCGCGAAGCGGCTCATCTTTGCCGGGAGCACGACCTGTTGCTTATCTTTGACGAGATAGCTACAGGTTTCGGGCGGACGGGGAAGCTCTTCGCCTGGGAGCATGCCGGCGTGGAACCCGATATCCTGTGCATAGGCAAAGCGTTGACCGGCGGGTACATGACACTCTCGGCGGTGCTGACCACCAACCGGGTGGCTGATGCCCTTTCCAACCATGCTCCGGGTGTTTTCATGCATGGGCCTACTTTTATGGGGAATCCGTTGGCGTGTGCCGTGGCCTGCGCTTCTATACGGTTGCTGCTGGCATCGGACTGGCAGCGTAAGGTGCTTACCATCGAAAGTCAGTTGAAACGCGAGTTGGCTCCGGCCCGCCGGTTGCCCGGTGTAGCCGATGTGCGGGTGCTAGGTGCCATCGGTGTGGTCGAAATGCGGGAAACGGTGGACATGGCTTCTTTGCAGATCCGCCTGGTAGACCAAGGTGTATGGATACGTCCTTTCGGCAAACTGGTCTATATCATGCCTCCTTATATTATTACGCCCGCGCAACTCTCCCGGCTTACGGAAGGGATGCTCAAAGCCATAACAGGCGATCAGTACGACGATGCTAAGGTGGTTCTCTCTTTGCGGGAAAACCTGGGAGTAAGATGCCTGGACAAAGCCAACTACCGTACACTTCCCGCCCTGGAACACGAAGGAATGTCCGTACGGGACGGAGAGCGGCACATGCTGAACCTCTCGTCCAACGACTACCTGGGCCTGGCCGCCGACCTTCAACTACGCAGTGAATTCCTCGCCACGCTGACTCCCGAAACATTCCTGCCCTCGGCTTCTTCGTCCCGCCTGCTGACGGGCAATTTCACTGTCTTCACCCGGTTGGAGGATCAACTGGCACAACTGTTCGGCACGGAAGCTGCGCTGGTATTCAATAGCGGGTATCATGCCAATACCGGGATCTTACCTGCCGTGTGCGATGCGCAAACCCTTGTCCTGGCCGATAAACTGGTGCATGCCAGTCTGATAGACGGTATCCGGCTCTCCCCTGCCCGAGCCATTCGTTACCGGCACAATGACTACCGGCAGTTGGAACGTTTGCTCGACGAGCATCAGGCACAGTACAGCCAGATCATCCTCGTCACCGAAAGCATTTTCAGTATGGATGGCGACGAAGCCGATCTCGGCGAACTGGTACGGTTGAAGAAGAAATACCCGCATGTGCTGTTGTACGTAGACGAAGCGCATGCTTTCGGTGTACGTGGCACCAAGGGGTTGGGATGTGCGGAAGAAGCCGGATGCATAGCCGATGTGGACTTCCTGGTAGGTACGTTCGGTAAGGCGTTGGCTTCGACGGGGGCATTCATTGTTTGCCGCCGTTCTGTCCGGGAGTATCTGGTGAACCTGATGCGTACGTTCATCTTTACCACTGCCCTGCCACCCGTTACCATCGCGTGGACTTCGTTCCTGTTGGAACGGCTGCCGGCTTGGGGCGATCGACGTACGCGCCTTGGGCAAACCAGCCAATGGCTGAAAGAGAAGTTGACACAGCAGGGATATGTCTCTGCGTCGACCAGTCATATCCTGCCTATGATGGTAGGCGATAGTGCGGCGGCTCTGCGCCGGGCCGAGGCACTGCGTCGACGTGGGTTCTACGTGCTGGCCGTTCGTCCGCCGACGGTGCCCGAGGGAACGTCCCGCCTTCGCTTTTCGTTGACGGCGGCTATTAGTGAGACCGATCTGTATGCCCTGTTCGATTAATACCGGAAAGATATGAAACAAACGTTTATGATCCGGCAGAATCGTCCGGAGCTAATCTTATTCTTTACCGGTTGGGGAATGGACGAACGCCCTTTCCTGCAAGCGCATTGTGCCGGTAGAGACCTCCTGCTGTGCTATGATTACAGCGATCTGACTTTCGACGAGGAGTTGCTGAAAGGATACACCGGTATTCTGGTTGTAGCCTGGTCGCTGGGAGTCTGGGTGGCGCAACGTACCCTGTCCCGGCTTTCGGCGCCGGTCATCGGAAGCATCGCTGTGAATGGAACCCTTTACCCTGTGAGCGATGACAAAGGCATTCCCGCTGCTGTGTTCTGGGGAACGCTGCACGGCCTGAACGATCTAAATATGCAGAAGTTCCGGCGTAGAATGTGCGAGAGTCCGGAGGTGTACAAGGAATTCCTGGAAGTGGCTCCCACTCGTTCATTGGAAAGCTTGAAGCACGAACTGGAACAGATCGGAACGCAGTACATCCGGAGTGTGGAGCAAGACCTATTGTTTCACTGGAATGTAGCCCTTATCGGGAGCTACGACCGGATCTTTGCGCCCGAAAGTCAGAACAAGGCCTGGCAAGAAGGATTTTGCGATGCCGTATACCTCTGCGAAGCGGGACATTATATGCCGGGGCTGGTCGATTATGCTATCCATCAAATCCGGGGCGACGTATGAGCTTTGACAAGGAACTGATAGCCCGGCGCTTCTCGCGTGCGTCGGGTACGTACAGCAGCGAAGCCGCTGTACAACGGCACATTGCTAAAAGAATGACTGCCTTGCTCCGGCGGTTTGTGCCGGAAACATCTGGTCGGCGGGTGGTAGAATTCGGTTGCGGCACGGGCTTCTACTCCCGTTTGCTGTTGCGCGATTGGGAGCCCGAACAGCTTTGGCTGAACGACCTGTGCGATCGCATGAGCGAAGCTTGTGCCGATATGCTGGGCGATGGTGTCACCTTTCATCCTGGAGATGCTGAGGCGATACCTTTCCCGGAAGGGACGAATCTGATCACCTCTTGTTCCACCCTGCAATGGTTCGACGATCCGGAGGCATTTTTCCGGAAATGCCACGATTGCCTGGCCGATGACGGTTATCTGGCTTTCACGACGTTCGGTCAGGAGAATATGTGCGAAGTATCCCGCCTTACCGGACACGGAATCGCTTACCGCACCCAGGCTGAACTGGCGAATGCGTTGGAACCGCTGTACGACCTGGTGTATGTGGAAGAGGAAATGCTTCATCCCCGGTTCGATACACCGATGCAGGTGCTACGTCACTTGAAGCTGACGGGAGTTACCGGAACCAGCCGTCACCGGTGGACACGTGCTGCCTTGCAGACGTTCGCCGAGTCTTACGTCCGGCAGTTTGGCGACGAGGCGTCTGTGCCTTTGACTTATCACCCCATTTACATAGTAGCCCGTAAAAAAAGAGTATGAAACAACAAGTATATTTCGTAAGCGGCATCGATACGGATGCCGGAAAAAGTGTCGCCACCGGATTCCTGGCACGGCAATGGAACAAGGCCGGTATGCGGACCATCACGCAGAAGCTGGTGCAGACGGGAAGTCCGGAAGGAAGCTATTCGGAAGACATCGAACTGCATCGCCGCATCATGGGCGTGCCTTTTACCGACGAGGACCGGGAGGGGTTGACCTGCCCGGTCCTCTTCTCCTATCCTGCCTCGCCTCATTTGGCCGCCCGTATCGACGGTCGGCTGATCGACTTCGAGCAGATAGAACGAGCCACCGATGAACTGAGCCGGCGGTATGATGCGGTGTTGCTCGAAGGGGCAGGCGGACTGATGGTACCTCTCACGGACCAGTGCCTTACCATCGACTACATCGAGCAGCACCGGTATCCGGTAGTATTCGTGACTTCCGGGAAGTTGGGCAGCATCAATCATACCCTCCTGTCGCTGGAAGCCCTCCGGAAGCGGAACATCACATTGCACACCTTGGCTTACAATCTCTATCCGGGCAAGGACGATGCGGTGATTCAGGAAGATACTTATACCTACCTGCATACCTACATTGCGGAGCACTTCCCAGAGAGCCGCTTCCTGACGATACCCGAAATAAAGATGGAATAGTGAAACAGTTCCGGTTGCTTATCTGTTATAATGTAAAATAAACCAACTAAGCATGAGTTTCAAAGAACAATACTGGAAATACTCCCTTATAGCCATCACCTTGTTTCTGGGAGTGATTATATTTAAACTACTCTCTCCCTTTCTGGGAGGGATGTTGGGGGCTTTTACCATCTATGTATTGGTTCGCAAACAGATGATCTTTCTGACGGAGCGGCGCCGCCTGAAACAAGGAATCGCCGCTTTGCTCATCACATTGGAAGCCATTCTCTGCTTCCTGGTGCCGCTTTCGCTCATCGCCTGGCTGGCTGTGGTGGAGATACAGACCGTGAACCTCGATCCGCAAGCTCTGGTGGCTCCCATCGAACAGACGGCCGACATCATCCGGACAAAGACGGGGTATGACGTGCTGGGCGGCGACACGATTTCGTTCCTCATCGCCCACTTGCCGAGTATCGGGCAAACCATCATGGGCAGCATCAGTAGCTTTGTGGTCAACCTGTTCGTGCTCATCTTCGTCCTCTATTTTCTGCTGAAGGGGGGCAAGCGGGTGGAAGCTTATATTTACGACATCCTTCCGTTCAAGAAGGATAACACGCAGGAAGTGGTGCACAACATCAACATGATCGTCCGTTCCAATGCCCTCGGTATTCCGTTGCTGGCACTGATACAGGGCAGCGTGTCGCTTGCGGGGTATCTGATATTCGGAGCCCCGAACGCGCTGATCCTTGGGTTTCTCACCTGCTTCGCTTCCATCATTCCGATGGTGGGGACGGCCATCGTGTGGGCGCCGGTGGTGTTCTACATGCTCATTACGGGCGACTGGTTCAATGGCATCGGATTGGGGCTGTACGGATTTCTGGTCGTCTCGCAGTTGGACAATCTGATACGTTTTCTTTTACAAAAGAAGATGGCCGACATACATCCGCTCATCACTGTATTCGGCGTGGTGATCGGCTTACGGCTATTCGGTTTTATGGGAATCATATTCGGGCCGCTGTTATTATCGCTCTTCTTCCTGTTTGTGGATATGTTCAAAAAAGAATACTTGGATGGGCATAAATGAGGGGAATCACAAAAAAATATGTACTTTTGCCCATTAAATGTAATAGATTTTAATGGAAGCATTCAACTTTACGACTGTCGAGCTGATTATACTGTTGGTGGCAGGCCTTCTTCTCATCATTCAACTTTCTTACTATTTCGGTTTGTACAACCGGATATGGAAGCGCAACCGGGCCGAAAAGAGGGGCGATCTGCACTTTACGCAGGAATTGCCCCCTATCTCGATTGTTATTTGTGCTTGCAACGAGGCCGGGAACCTCCGTCGCATTCTGCCCGTTATCCTGGAGCAAGACTATCCGCAGTTTGAAGTGATTGTGGTGAACGATGCTTCGGACGATGAGACGGACGACTTGCTGACGGTCATGGAAGAGAAATATCCCCATCTGTATCATAGCTTCAATCCGGAAAGCGTCCGGTATATCAGTCGCAAGAAGTTGGGCCTGACACTGGGCATCAAAGCCAGCAAGTACGATTGGTTGTTGTTCACCGAGCCCAACTGCTGTCCGACGAGCAACCAGTGGCTGCGCCTCATGGCGCGCAATTTTACTTCGCGTACCCAAGTGGTGCTGGGCTACAGCAACTACGAGCGCGGTAGTAAATGGATGCACCGTTCCATTGAGTTCAGCGGACTCTTCTTGGGCATGCGTTACCTGGGAGCCGCCCTTGCCGGAAAGCCTTACATGGGCATCGGTCGCAACATGGCCTACCGGAAAGAGTTGTTTTTCCAGAACAAAGGTTACTCCAAGTATCTGAATCTGCAACGGGGCGAGGACGATTTGTTCGTCAACCATGTAGCTACGGCGGAGAATATCCGGGTGGAGACGCATCCCGACGCTGTGATACGGGTGGAACCGGTGCAGTACGCCCGGGAATGGCGAGAGGAACGTATGAGCTACATAGCCACTTCCTTCTACTATCGTGGCAACAAGCTTCTGTTGATGGGCTTCGAAACCTTTACCCGCTGTATGTTCTATGCCGCTTGCATAGCTGCCGCCGTGTTGGGAGGGCTGAACTTCCATTGGCTGGTGTTGGGCATCTCGGTGTTTATGTGGCTGCTTCGCACGGGGTTACAGGCTCTGGTGATCAATAAAACGGCTATCAGCCTGGGCGAGAAACGCCGGTACTACTTCTCATTACCCTTTTTCGACATCAGTTTGCCACTACAGACGTGGCGATTCAAGCTTGCGCGTTCGCTGAACCGTAAGAGCGACTTCATGCGTAGATAGCCCGCTATGAATAGGAAGAAATTCATCCGCAGATTCCTGGCCGTTGCCGTAGCAGGTTTGTTGCTGGCAGTACTTGCCATCGTGGTGGCCAATCGCGTGGTGGAGCAAACCACCGCCTCGGCTGTGTATCAGGATGCCGAAGCCATTCCGTACAACAAGGCCGGATTGCTGCTGGGCACTTCGAAAACTCTTCGTTCCGGAGCACCGAATCTTTACTTCCGGTATCGCATCGATGCAACATTGGCTTTGTACCGGGCCGGCAAGATTGAAGTGGTTGTCATCAGCGGTGATAACGGACGGCACACGTACAATGAACCGGAGGACATGAAGGCAGAGCTACTCCAGGGAGGCATTCCCGAAGAGAAAATATATCTGGACTATGCCGGGTTCCGTACGCTGGACTCCGTGATCCGTATGGATAAGATCTTCGGTCAGCAGAGTTTCACGGTTATCTCGCAGGACTTTCATAACCGTCGGGCAGTGTACATTGCCCGTGCCAAAGGTTTGCAAGCTGTGGGATTCAATGCCCGGGATGTAGATGCCTACTCCGGATTCAAAACCAAACAGCGGGAGAAGCTGGCCCGTGTGAAGGTCTTTCTGGATCTTTGGTTCAACAAAAGCCCCAAGTTCCTGGGCGAACAAGTTCCTATCGAATAAGTCTTTTTCTACAGGTTTATAGAAGCATTTAGTTTCCTCTGATGAAACACTCTGTTTCAAGGCACGAAACACTTTGTTTCCTCTGATGAAACACATTGTTTCAAGGCATGAAACGATTTGCTCCCATCCGGATACAATAAAAGAAGCGCCGTCTACTTCAACAGCAGACAGCGCTTTTCTTATACGATGACCGAGCAGGATCTGGGAATCCCCTACTCTTACTTATTAGCTTTCCAAAGCTTGCTCATATCTTCGAGCGTCTTGCCCTTTGTTTCGGGCACCCAACGCCATACGAACAACGCAGCCACCACGCAGATGATGCCGTACAAACTGTAAGCAAACATCGGGCTGAAGTCGTACAAAGCGGGGAATGTAGACGAGATGATGTAGTTGAATATCCACTGGAAGGCAACAGCGATGGCGATGGCCTTGCCACGGATGGTGTTCGGGAAGATCTCGGCGATAAGCACCCAGCAGATTGGTCCCCAAGACATCATGAAGAAAGCAGCGTACACAATCACAGAGAATACCGGAGCAATGCCTTTGATGCCCATTTGGTCGCAGATAGCTACGGCAAACGCACCTACAGCCATACCGATGGAACCGATGATGAGCAACGGCTTGCGGCCGAACTTATCCACCGTAAAAATAGCTACCAACGTGAAAGCGATATTGACCACACCCATGATCACGGTCTGCATCATACCACCACCTTCGGCACCGGCGCTCTCGAATATACGCGGTGCATAGTACAGCACAGCGTTGATACCGATGGCTTGCTGGAACACAGAGAGCAGAATACCGATGACGATCACCGTCACACCGTACGTAAACAGTTTCTCGGTCTTCTCGTGAGACGTAGCTTTGATATCTTCCAGGATTTCACGCGCTTTGAGCTTGCCATTGATCTTTTCCAGAATATTGTAAGCCTTTTCTTCTTGCTGTACCATCACCAGATAGCGCGGAGTCTTCGGCACAAAGAACAGCAGGAAGCCAAACAAGGCCGCCGGGAAGGCTTCGGAACCGAACATATAGCGCCAGCCATGCTGGATGGTCCACATATCGGACTGTGCCACGTTGACGCTCAGAACGCCTGCGGCATCTTTGTCGAGAATCGGGTTCTCATGTCCGCCCAGAATGAGGAAGTTCACGAAGTACACCACCAGCATACCGAAGATAATGGCAAACTGGTTGCACGACACGAGCGTACCGCGGATGTTCGACGGGGCAATTTCGGCAATGTACATCGGGCAAACGGCCGAAGCCAGACCCACACCCACTCCACCGATGATGCGGTAGAAGTTGAACGCCATCAGCAGGTCCCAACTGGGTTCGCCGAACTTGAAGAACAGGAATTCGGGATAGTACGATCCCAATGCCGAGAGAAAGAAGAGCACGGAGGCTACACGCAGCGAGTTGCGCCGTCCCATACGGGTGGCGAAGATACCGGAAATGGCTCCACCCAGTACGCAGCCGATCAGCGCGCTCGAAGAGGTGATACCATGCAAAACTTTGTTGTATTGGAAATCCGTAGCCTGCAGGAAGAAGGCTTCGAGCCCTTTCTCGGCTCCGGAGATGACGGCAGTGTCGTAGCCAAAGAGCAATCCGCCCAAGATAGCAACTGTCGTGATGGAATAGAGGTAGAGCTTACTACCTTCATTGGTATTAGTCATGGATAAAATAGGGGTTAGTGTGTGAATAATGAGGGTACAAAGTGAAGGCGGTTAGCCGTTAAGTAACTTAACCACTAACCGCCTATCGTACTAAATTAAACGTACATATTCAGAATAGCTTCGTACAGTTCTTGCTTACCGCTGGTCTGTTTCGGTTCGCCGTTGGCCTTCGCATAAGCTACGAGGTCTTCCAGACCCATCTGGCCATCTTCGAACGCTTTACCCTTACCACCGTCGAACGATGCGTAACGGTCGCTGAACATCTTCTGGTAAGGAGATTCTGCCAACAGAGCGGCGGCTGATTCCAGCGCGCGGGCCATCACGTCCATACCGGCGATGTGGGCGATGAAGATATCTTCCAGATCGGTAGAGTTGCGACGGGTCTTGGCGTCGAAGTTCGTACCACCATTGCCGAAGCCACCACCACGGATCACCTGCATCATAGCCATGGTGAGGTCGAAGTTGTCGATGGGGAACTGGTCGGTATCCCAACCGTTCTGGTAGTCACCACGGTTGGCGTCGATAGAACCGAGCATACCATTGTCAACAGCTACTGCCAATTCGTGTTCGAACGTGTGGCCAGCCAATGTAGCGTGGTTTACTTCGATGTTCACCTTGAAGTCTTTGTCCAGACCGTGCGCTTTCAGGAAGCCGATCACTGTTTCAGTGTCTACGTCATACTGATGCTTGGTGGGTTCCATCGGTTTCGGTTCGATGAGGAATGTTCCGGTGAAGCCTTTGCCACGAGCCTAGTCACGAGCAGCAGTCAGCATGCGTGCCAAGTGGTCTTTTTCGCGCTTCTGGTCTGTGTTCAGGATAGACATGTAACCTTCGCGTCCGCCCCAGAATACATAGTTGGCACCACCCAGTTCGATGGTAGCGTCGATAGCGTTCTTGATTTGAACGGCAGCGCGGGCTACTACGTCGAAATCAGGATTGGTAGCCGCACCGTTCATGTAACGAGCATGGCTGAATACGTTGGCAGTACCCCACAACAGTTTGATACCTGTTTCAGCTTGCTTCTGCTTGGCATAAGCAACGATAGCTTTCAGGTTGGCTTCGTACTCTTCGATAGAGTTGCCTTCGTTCACCAAGTCAATATCGTGGAAGCAGTAGTATTCGATACCGATCTTCTGCATAAATTCGAAACCGGCATCCAGCTTATCTTTAGCAGCCTGGATAGCGTCGGCCGATGCGTTCCAGGGAAACGATTTGGTTCCGCCGCCGAACTGGTCGCCACCTTCTGCGCATAGCGTGTGCCACCAAGCCATAGCGAACTTCAACCATTCTTTCATCTTCTTGCCGGCTACCATCTTTTCGGGATCGTAGTAGCGGAATGCCATCGGGTTCTTGCTTTCTTTACCTTCAAATTTGATTTTTCCTATACCAGGAAAATACTCTTTTGTTGCCATAATTCTTTCTAATTTAAAATGTTTATAAAGTTGATTTGTTGTTTATTTAGATTCACCACAGAGTCACACAGAGTTTCACAGAGTTTTTTCTTTTTCTCGCATTGTTGCCTAAAGCCTATTAAATAGAACTCTGTGTGACTCTGTGGTGAATATTTTCTTTTATTTACTCATTGATTTCTCGAGGCGATACTTCCACTTCGCATACGCGTCGGCATACTCCTGCCGTTTGGCGTTGTTGGGCTCTATTACATCCAGTTTCTCGAGGGTGGCGAAGGCTTCGTTGTTATCTTTGTAGATGCCTGCACCGATACCGGCGCCCTTGGCTGCTCCTACCGAACCGTCGGTGTTGTAGAGTTCAATGACGGCTCCCGTCACACCGGCCAGCGTATCGCGGAAGATGGAGCTGAGGAACATGTTGGCATGTCCGGCGTGGATCATCTTCACGGGGATACCCATCTCTTCCATGATGTCGATGCCATACTTGAATGAGAATACGATACCTTCCTGGGCGGCACGTGCGATGTGGTGCTGTCCGTGCGTGTTGAAGTTCAGTCCACGGATGCTGCAACCGATCTCTTTGTTGTTCAGCATGCGTTCCGCACCGTTACCGAAAGGTAGGATGCTAAGCCCGGCGCTGCCGATGGGTGCTTTAGAAGCCAGCACATTCATTTCGTTGTACGAGATACCTTCCGGGGCGATGTTGCGTTTCACCCACGAGTTGAGGATACCTGTTCCGTTGATGCAGAGCAATACGCCCAGACGGGTCTGCTCGGCAGTATGGTTGACATGCGCAAAGGTGTTGACGCGCGATTGCGGATCGTAGTTCACTTCACCGTTCACACCATATACCACGCCCGATGTTCCGGCTGTCGAAGCAATTTCGCCGGGGTTGAATACATTCAGCGAGAGGGCGTTGTTCGGCTGGTCGCCTGCCCGGTATGTGATGGGCGTACCTTCTTTCAGGCCGAGCTCACGGGCGGCAGCGGCATTCACGCGTCCCTGTTCGGCAAAGGTAGGTTTGATGTCGGCTATCAGGGAAGAGTCGAAGCCGTAGTAATCCATCAGGAAGTCGGCCACGCGGTTGTTCTTGAAATCCCAGAACATACCTTCCGACAAACCGGATATGGTGGTGCAAATCTCACCGCTCAGACGCATGGCGATGAAGTCGCCCGGGAGCATGATCTTATAGATACGGCTGTAGAGTTCGGGTTCGTTCTGCTTGATCCAGGCCAGCTTCGAAGCGGTGAAGTTTCCCGGCGAGTTGAGCAGGTGCGAGAGGCATTGTGTTTCGCCCAGTGTCTCAAAAGCTTTCTGTCCGTAAGGTACGGCACGTGAGTCGCACCAGATGATGGACGGACGCAGTACATTCTGATCCTTGTCCACACACACCAGGCCGTGCATCTGGTACGAGATACCGATGGCTTTGATCTCGCCGGCGCTTACGCCCGATTCGGCCATGATGGCGTGTGTAGAGAGTTTCAGGTTCTCCCACCAGCTTTCGGGATCTTGTTCCGCCCAACCGGGATTCACGGCGATGATGTTGGCTTCCGTCTTCGGGAAGAAAGCCGATGATACACACTTGCCTGTTTCGGCATTTACCAAGCTCGCCTTGACGGATGAGCTACCTATGTCATAACCTAATAAGAACATAATTTGATGGATTTTATCTTCGTGATTTATTATATACTTTCTTGTCGAACTTGTAGTAGCGGGCGGCGCGGTGGGCCACTCCCTGCTGGAATTCGTCGAGCGGAACTACGTAGTCCAGCATGGCTATCTTTTTGTGGAAGTTGCGCACATCGACCTCTGTTTCGTAAAGCAGTTCGTAGAGGATGCGGAATTGCGAAGCCGTGAATTTGCGGGGCAACAGGTCGAATAAGATCGACGGGTTGGTTTCCACGTGTTGGCGTACGGCTATCAGCGCCTCCTTTATAATAAGGTTGTGGTCGAAAGCCAGTTCGCCTACTTCCTGCAAAGGTACCAAGAGAGCCTGTGAGGCATCAAGATTCTTATCCAGCGTGCGGTCAATCTTTACAACGGCCAGGTAAGCGATGGTAACGATGCGTTCCACTTTCGATTTCATGGCGCGTTCCAGCCAGTGTAAGTCTTTCGGGTCGTTCGTACGGTTTCTGGAACCGAAGGCTTTGAACTGCAGCAAGTTTACATTCTTCAGGCCGGTCAGTTCCTTCAGTACCCGTTGTGCAGCCTCGTCCAGGTCTTCGTCCATGTAAATCAGACTACCGGGAAGTTTCTTATCGCGAGTCACCATTCCCTGGTATTCGCTTTCCCGGTTTATGAGCAGTACTTTGAGCTGTTCGCCGTCAAAACCGATGACCACGCAGTCCACCGAAATATGGTTGTTGGCTAGTTGTAACTTCTGATTATTTTCCATACTATTTCTATTAAAGCTGTGCAAATATAGAGATGTTTTTCGGTTGATCAAGCGCAAATACTATGCTGTAAAGCATTGTTTTACACGTTTATAGTTATCATATATAGTACAATAACGAAAACCTGTGTTATCATCCGGTTTACAATATGTATTTTACCACAACGGGCGCGGAGTAATTGTACGAGTTACGAAAAGCATAGCAGGCTTCGTTGTCCACACCTTTTCCCGATGGATATCCGAAATGAAATCATCGGACTTATTGTAAAGTAGACGATATCTTTGTTTGCATACGTGCCGGCTTTGTTTTATCTTTGCGCAAAATATTAAAAAAGATTAATTATGAGGAACATCCCGGTTGTTTTGTCCATCGCAGGCTCCGATTGCTCGGGAGGAGCCGGTATTCAGGCCGATATAAAGACTATTTCGGCTTTGGGAGGATATGCTGCTACGGCCATCACGTCCGTGACGGTTCAGAACACTTGCGGGGTGCAGAGCGTATACCCTCTCCTACCGGACGTGGTACGTGGGCAGATCGTGGCGGTGATGGACGATTTATACCCGGAGGCCGTCAAGATAGGTATGCTGGGCGATGCCGGGATTGTTTCGGTAGTGGTTTCCTGCCTGTCTGCTTCTGTTCCGGTGGTGTATGATCCTGTCATGGTGTCGAGCAGTGGACGCCGGCTGATGACGGAGGACGCCATCGAAGCGGTAAAAAAGGAATTGTTTCCTCTCGTCACTCTGCTCACGCCCAACCTGGACGAAGCTTCTGTGTTGACCGACACTTCCATCTCTACCCTGGACGAGATGAAGCAGGCCGCCCGCATGCTTACGGAGCGTTATGGTTTCTCGGTGTTGCTGAAAGGCGGGCATTTGGCGGGCGATGAGATGTGTGATGTGCTGCACACAGCCGATCACACCTATTATATATATAAAGAACAACGGATAGAAACGGGCCACTTGCATGGTACCGGATGTACGCTCTCTTCGGCTATTGCTGCACGGCTGGCTGCGGGATGTTCGTTGCCGGAGGCCGTAGAGCAGGCCAAAGCGTATGTCACCCAGGCCATCCGGGAAGGAAAGGATTTGGGAATTGGGCAAGGGAATGGACCGTTGTGGCATTTCCCGGCTATTTAATATAATTCTATTTTTATTCCTATCTTTGGGCATCCAACCCATGCTTTCAACCCTATGAACAGAATGACATCCGACAGGATTCAAACACTCGAGCCCAACCAGATCTTTGTCTTCGGAAGCAATTTGCAAGGACGTCACGGTGGTGGGGCGGCCCTCCTTGCCTATCGCCAATGGGGTGCTGTGTGGGGACAGGGCGTCGGCCTGCAAGGACAGACCTACGGCATCCCTACCATGCACGGAGGCCCGGAAGAGATATGCCCGTATGTGGATCAGTTTGTCGACTTTGCCCGCTGTCATCCGGAACTGATATTTCTCGTCACCGAGATCGGATGCGGCATTGCCGGATTCCGTCCCGAGGAGATGGCACCGCTGTTCCGCGGGGCTATGGAGGTAGAAAACATACACCTGCCGCAAAGATTCTGGGATGTCCTGATCGCGGATTAGGAATAAACCTGTACCTTTGTTGTCCCAAATTTATAACAAATAGCATCATGAAGAATTTCTTTAAGAATATACGCTTCACTCCCACCTCTTATTCCGACGAAGTGGAGAAACGCATCCAGCAATACCGCAAACAGGGCATGAAACTGCCGTTCCGTAAAGCACTTCGCACGCCTGAACAACTGGAAGGCATCCGGGCCAGCGCCCAGATCAACACGGCGGTGCTCGACTATGTGGCCGAGAATATCCGCGAAGGCATGTCTACCGATGAGATCGACCGGATGGTGTTCAACTTTACCACGGCTCACGGTGCTATCCCTGCCCCGCTCCATTACGAAGGTTTCCCGAAAAGTGTCTGCGTCAGCATTAATGAGGTGGTGTGCCACGGCATTCCTTCAAAAACGGAGTTTCTGCGCAGCGGCGACATCGTGAATGTGGACGTATCGACCATCTACAAGGGATATTATTCCGATGCATCGCGCATGTTCATGATCGGTGAGGTAAGTCCGGAGAAACAGCGGTTGGTGCAGGTCACTAAGGAGTGTCTGGAGATCGGCATCGCGGCTGCCCAACCGTGGGCTCGCCTGGGTGATATTGGTGCGGCCATTCAGGAGCATGCCGAGAAGAACGGTTACAGTGTGGTGCGCGACCTGGCCGGGCATGGCGTGGGCGTGGAGTTTCATGAGGAGCCGGATGTGGAACACTTCGGTCGTCGCGGAACGGGCATGATGATCGTGCCCGGCATGACGTTCACCATCGAACCAATGATTAACATGGGCGGATTCGAGGTGTTTGTGGACGAAGCGGACGACTGGACGGTGGTGACCGACGACGGACTGCCATCGGCTCAATGGGAACACATGATTCTGATCACTGAAACGGGGAATGAGATACTAACGTACTAACTGTGCATATATGGAACTTACTTTGCTTATAATTATCGCCGCCGGACTGGCCGTGCTGCTTGTCCTGATGCTCCTGCGGAAGGGAGGTACCAGCCCTGCGCAAATGGACCAACTGCACCAGGTGCTTCGTCAGCAGATGCAGGAGAACCGGGAAGAACTGGACCGGAGCATCCGCGGACTGCGCATGGAACTCACCCAGTCCATCGGACAGGACATGCAACGCTTCCAGGAAGCGCAGACCCAAAGCATCCGGCAACTGCAGGAGGCCTACGGGCAAAGCATTCGTCAGCTACAAGAGGCACAAACACAGAGCATGAAGGTGCTGCAGGAGTCGCTCGACCAGAACATGAAAGCCTCTGCCGAAGGTCAGCGCCAACGGTTCGACTCGATGGCACAACAGCAGGAGAAGCTGGTGCAATCTACCGAGAAGCGTCTGGACGACATGCGCCTGATGGTGGAAGAAAAACTGCAAAAGACGCTGAACGAACGCATCGGGCAGTCGTTCGAGATCGTTCGCACGCAACTGGAGAATGTACAGCGCGGCCTGGGCGAGATGCAAACGTTGGCGCAGGATGTGGGCGGCTTGAAGAAGGTGCTCTCCAACGTGAAGATGCGCGGTACCTTTGGCGAAGTGCAACTGGGTGCCCTGCTGGAGCAGATGATGAGCCCCGAACAGTACGATGTGAACGTGAAGACGAAGAAGAACGGCACGGAGTTCGTGGAGTTTGCCATCAAATTGCCGGGCAAGGACGATGCCGACAGTATGGTATATCTGCCCATCGACGCTAAGTTCCCGAAGGATATCTATGAGCAGTATTACGATGCTTTCGAGGCGGGCGATGCTCCGCTGATCGAGTCGTCCGGAAGGCAACTGGAGGTCACTATCAAGAAGATGGCGAAGGATATTCACGACAAGTACGTTGATCCGCCTTTTACCACTGATTTCGCCATCCTGTTCCTGCCGTTCGAGAGTATCTATGCGGAGGTGATTCGTCGCACTTCGCTGGTGGAAACGTTACAAAAGGAATATAAGATTGTTGTGACCGGGCCTACTACGCTGGGCGCCATCCTGAACAGTTTACAGATGGGATTCCGCACGCTGGCCATCCAGAAGCGAACCAGTGAGGTGTGGACGGTGTTGGGAGCCGTGAAAACGGAGTTCAATAAATTTGGCGGGTTGCTGGAGAAGGTACAGAAGAATCTGCAAACGGCTGGCGATCAGCTCGAAGAGGTGATGGGTGTACGTACCCGGGCTATCGAACGGAAGTTGCGACAGGTCACGGAGTTGCCTCAGGAAGAGAGTCAAAAGATTCTGCCGCTGGAACCACTGGACGAAGAAGAGTGATTTAATTGACAATTATTTTAGTTCACCACAGAGTCACACAGAGTTCCACAGAGTTTTTTAGTTGATTGCTTGTGGATGATTAAACCACAGAGGACACAGAGGGCACAGAGGAAAATAGGAGATTAACTCCTGATTTAAACCTCTGTGCCCTCTGTGTCCTCTTTGGTGAATTTAAATAAAAACTCTGTGGAACTCTGTGTGACTCTGTGGTGAATTAAAATCCTTCCAGAACTTCGATTCGTTTCTTGATGGGCGGATGCGTAGCAAACAGCCCATTGAACGAGCTAAAGAAGCCCGATGCCTGCTTGCCCGGATGCTCTATAAACAACTGAGCCACATCTTCCCGTGTCACGGCCTCAATATCCGGATCGTTCGATATCTTACGCAGAGCGCTGGCCAGTGCCCGCGGATTCTTGGTCATTTCGGCAGCACCCGCATCGGCCATATACTCGCGCTTACGCGAAATAGCAAAACGCATCAACGAGGCGAAGAGGAAACCGATGGCAGCCAATACGGCCACGAGTATGATGATCACGATGGCTCCGCCGTTGTCCTTGCTGTTGCGGCTGCTACGTACCCGTCCGCCCGAGTACCACAAGGTACGCATGGCTATCTCGGCTATCATGGCGAAGATACCGACAAAGACGATGGAGACGATGAGCAGACGCACGTCGCGATTGCGTATGTGAGTCAACTCATGGGCGATCACTCCTTCGAGCTCCGCGTCGTCCAGCTTGTTGATGATACCGCGGGAGAGCGTCACAGTGTACGTCCGCTCGTTGATGCCGCTGGCAAAAGCGTTCAGCGAATCGTCCTCAATGACATTCACCTTGGGCATCTTCATGCCTTTCGTCATGCACAGATTCTCCACCAGGTTGTATATCCGCTTGTTGTCCTTGCGTTCCAGGGAGTGCGAAGCGGTGGCCGCCTTGATGATGCTCGTATTGGCAAAATAGGCGATGATGAACCACAGCAGTACCCCACCCAAGGCAAACGGCGCCAGCCGCACGAACATGTCCACGGACATCGGCAGGAGATCCGTCGCCTGCTGTCCATATTCGTCCTGTCCGGCTGTGAGGAAGTTGAACCCGTAACAGAAAGCAAATACCAGCCCCACCACTAAGCAGGGAAACAAACAGAGCAGAAGCAACGAACGGGCGTTGTTCCGGCTCTGTTGGGTCTGTATGCCTACATATTCCATATGCCGGCGTTAGAACTGGATTTTAGGAGCGTCCTGGAGGGCAGTACGCTGCGTACCCAAGTCGAACATCACTTCGCGACGGAATCCGAACATACCAGCCACGATGTTCGACGGGAATGTCTCCACGGCATTGTTGAGTTCCTTCGTAGCCGAGTTGAAGAAGCGGCGGACGGCCGACAGCTTGTTTTCCACATCCGAGATCTCCTCTTGCAGTTGCAGGAAGTTCTGGTTGGCCTTCAGGTCGGGATACGCTTCGAGCGTCACCTTCAGTCCGGACAGTGCCGATGAAAGTACGTTTTCGGCAGCAATCTTGTCGTCGATGGTGCGGGCAGCCATAGCTCCGTTACGGGCATTGATCACTCGTTCCAATGTATCTTTCTCGTGTGCGGCATAGCCTTTCACGGTGTCTACCAACTGCGGAATCAGGTCGTGACGTTGTTTCAACTGTACGTCGATATCAGCGAACGCATTTTCGCGGTTGTTGCGCAGTTTCACCAACGAGTTGTACTTGGAGATAAAAAATATCACCACGATGACCAGGACGGCCAATACAATAATCCATGTCATATTCTTTGTATTTAAAAGATTGATACTGGCGCCAAATATACGATTTTTCTATTTTACTTTACCCACTCGTTCACTTTTGTTGTGATAATTCCGTCGGCATAGCCTCGCCAGGAGTGCAACAACCGTCCTTCGGGCGAAAAGAGGAAATAGCAGGGATAGGCGTCGACTCCGTAACTGGCGGCTATACCGGCAGTGCCTTTCCCGTCGTTGAGGTCTGTCCAGGTGATGCCGATGGACGGCGCCTGTTCCTTCCAGATGTGCAGCGGATCGAGGTTGATGCTGATCATCGTCAGGTTGTCCTTCTGCCGGGTGGATACTTCTTTCATCTCGGGCAATGCTTTCCGGCAGGGAGCGCATCCCAGTGTCCAGAAGTCGATGAGCAGGTATTTCCCCTTGTATTCCGATAGGCGGTGTGTGGTGCCTGACGGGTCGAACAGTTCGCCGTCGGTGAGCTCATCGCCCAGCTCCAGTACTTCGGGAGGAAACAGGTGGACCGCCATTCTTTGCCCCTGCTCCGTGCTTCTTTCTTCGGCCGGCAGGCGTTGGTGCAGGCTCAGCAGCTCGGACCGATAGGGGTATTCTTCTATATACTGGGAATATCTGCTCATCTCTTCCAGCATATTCATCCAGATGGTGGTGATGGGGCGTTGCTCCATCCATTGGATGGTTTCCCGGTCGACGAGTATCTGCAACGAGGCGCTTTGGTTCCGGTAATGGTCTAATGAGTCGCGGATCGTTTTCCTCTCCTCTTCGTTGGCAGTAGCCAGTTTCTTAATCCAGGTCATGTACGCGGCCATCGACTCTTGCCGTTGGCTTTCGTATTCGCGGATGGCTTCTATGTAGAGATTGGTTTCCTGTTGTTCGGGGATATCGCTTTCTACCGTCCAGATTCTCAACAGTTTGTCGTGTCCGGCGATGGCGATTTCTTTCCCGGGTGCGGTCCACACATCGAGTATGGAGTTGGGGAAACCGTCGGACATGCTGGCCAATCCCAGCTTCTCGGGGCTGGCGGCTGGCGTGACCCGGAGCATGAAGCGACCGTTGCGCAGTGTGTCTTGGGCTACCCTTTGCATGATTTGTCCCTCGTGCCGGAGTAATATCAAGATGGCTCCGTCGGGTACTCCGTGCAACTCGCCACGGATGATGCACGTCTCTTGTGCGCTTGCGCCCAGTGTCCACAGAAGGGCCGTTAGGGCTATGATGGTTCGTTTCATACGCTTATTCTATTTCTTGCGTGCATTGCGGAAGGAAGGTGATGGTGCGTAGAAACCTCTTGACAACATCCATTTCTTCGCGTGGACTGTCTTTCTCGCATTTCATGGCGAAGACCAGCTCGTTACTTTCTATTCCTCCTTGCCTCCACCGGGTACGCTCTTTCTCCAGATCGGCCAACGAGAAGTCCTTCAATACCGACAAACGCTTGTTGCCCCGGTAGATGCTGAGTTCCAAACCGGTGATCTTCTTCTGCCGGTCATTGTTGTTCTCACGGATGCTCGAGATGGGTTTAGCGTCGACCACCATGACGAATTCCTTGTCGGGATCGCTCTTGCTCCAGACGGGGAAGTTCGATGGCTTCAGCTTATCGGCCGTTTCCTTCAGGAATTCCAGGATGGATTGTACTTTGGAAAAGCTTGCACCCTCGTCCCAACGGGTGATGACCATCACGGCCTTGTCTTTCTTGTAGTCATTGTAGGCCTGCAGGCGGGCGGTCTGTACGGTCTTCATAAACTGCGCTCTCCACGCTGCTTCGTTGACTAATTTGCCTTGAAAGCTCAATCGGCCGTCTGCCGAAATATGGAGGGACAACTGGGGCATTTCTTCGGGCTTGTAGGGTCGTTGCTCGCGCAAAGCCTGTGAGCGTCCGATGGAATAGTACATTTGCATCTGCATACGGAGTTGTTCCTCCACATCGCCCTGCTGTGGCTCCTTCCGCGATGCGACATAGCCGCCACTGCGAACACTGTTTTCACTCACTTCCGGCTGCGCGAACGCATACAGCGTGCCGGCTGCCACGGGAACGAAAAGCAACAGCTTCCATCGTTCCCATCGATGGGTTCTTTCTTTTAACATCATACCGATTCTGTTTTTAAGTTTACTGTGATTGAAACCGTTGGCCATAGAGTAGAGCCTTGTGCCAACGGCTTTCCTGACTAATAATAATTGATATCTCGTAGCATCGACGCCCGTGCGGAGCACCGCCTCGTCGGCCTCGTATTCGTGGAGTTCCTGCAGTTCGCGCTTCAGTAGCCAGATGGCCGGGTTGAACCAATACAGAACGAGGAACAATTGCATGAACACCAGGTCCCACGTGTGGCGATGGCGGATGTGCATCGTTTCGTGCAGCAGAACCTCGTCCGGGTGAAGCCGGTGGTCGGCCTCGTTCATGACGATGTACCGTCCCCAACTGAACGAGCCGACGGGCTGACTGGTCAACGCTAGGGTGTATCCTGGCTCCCGCATGCGGGTCGACTTCCGGATGAGTTGCCGCATGCGGAAAAAGGAAATCAGCAGTGCTCCGCACACCGACAGGCACCCCAGGAGGTAGATGATGCCCAGAACCGGGAGCATCCATCGGCCGGTGGCTTGCTCCGTGCAGGCGGCCGGGGGCGTGCCGTTCGAATCTGCGTTTCCTGTTGCCTCGTCGGCCCACGTGGGGGCTACGCCGGGAGCAACCGTTTCCTGTAACACCTCGTGCAGATAGACAAAAGGCGAAGGAGAATCCGGGCGAGCCGCCACCGGAATTTCCACCAACGGCAACAACACTGAGCCCAGAATGCCCGCCAGTAGAACAATCCGGTTGAAACGGAAAAAGGTGGTACGCCCCAGCACCCAGCGGAAGAAGGCGTAAAACAGCAACAGGCAAAAGCCGGACTGCAGGAGGTAATAAAAGAATGTACCCATTTTGATCCGGATTTATTGGGTACGCGAATCTTTCCGGCCTTGCTCGATGCGGGCGATCAGCTCTTTCAACTCCTCCACCGAGATGCCTTCTTCTTCAATAAAGGACGACACGACGCTGGTGTACGAGTTGTTATAGTACTGGGCAACGAACTCATTAAGCGCGCTGCTCTTGTACTTCTCCTCGGACACGAGCGGATAGTATTGATAGGTGTTTCCATAGACTTTGTAGCCCACGAATTCTTTCTCTTCCAACAGCCGCACCAGTGTCGAAATGGTGTTGTAATGGGGTTTCGGATCGTCATAGTATGCCAGCATCTCGCGTACAAACATAGGGCCATGCTGCCAGAATATGCGCATGATCTCTTCTTCTTTGGGAGTAAGTCGTTTCATCTCATTGGTTGTTAAATGTTTTACTGATGGCGCAAAGATAGAATACATTTCCAAATAAGCAACTAATACTTACAGTTTAATAACTGTATATTTTAGTAGTTTAACTAAGCAATGCAGTAGCTTGCTGTTTTTGGCTCATTTCTGCTGTGCGAAACCTGTTATCGGGCATAAATTATCCTCATGCGAAAAAGAATTATCCTCATAGGATAATAAATTATCGCATGAGGATAATTCTTTTTCCTATGAGGATAATTGGGTGAGGTAGTCAGTATCATTTATGTTTAGTAACCTTCGCAAGCTCTTTCGTGGAAGGCAATGAACTGTTCAGTATGAGGAGCCCTAAGAAGCCTGACACTATCGTGCCTACCAGGACACCGAACTTGGCTTGATTCAGCAAGAGCGGGTTAGTATCGCCGAACGACAGATTGGCAATAAACAAGGACACGGTGAAGCCGATTCCGCCGAGCAACGAGATACCTGCCAGGTTTCTCCAATTCATGCCACGCGGCATAAAGGTAATACCGCTTCGGATGGCCAACCAGGTGCAGGTGAAAATGCCGAAGAACTTTCCCAGGAACAACCCAAAGGCGGCGGCTACGCTCACAGGACCTACCAGATTCCCGCCTTCCGTAAAGATCACCCCGGCATTGGCAAAGGCAAATATCGGAAGAATGAGATAATTCACCAGTATATGCAGGTTGTCTTCCAACGACTGCAGCGGACTGATGACACGGTCGGAGGCTGATTCGAGTAGTTTTAGGCGGGCTATCTGGCTGTTGCTGAGTATCATACCGTTTTCACCCTTCACGGAGATCTCGGGAAAAGTATTTAGAATATGTCGCATTCGTTTCACGTATTTGCCCACATCCAGTTGCGGACGGGCAGGAACGGCAAAGGCCATCAGCACCCCTGCAATGGTACTGTGAATGCCCGATTGCAGGAACATATACCAAATAGCTATCCCCAGCAGGATAAATACTATTTTGTTCGTCGTCATGTGTCTTCCGGCAATAAAAAGCAATACATAGAGTACGGCAGCCACACCCAAGTACCCGTAAGCAATGTGCGAACTATAAAAGAAAGCAATCACCAGGATGCCGCCTATGTCGTCGACCACTGCCAAGGTAGTAAGAAATACTTTCAAAGCCAACGGTACGCGGGATCCCAACAGGCTCAGCACTCCCAGCGAGAAGGCGATATCGGTAGCCATCGGAATAGCAACCCCCTGCCCTTCCAGGGTACCCGGTGCGCAGACCAACGAGTAGATGGCTACCGGAAACATCATTCCGCCGCAGGCTGCAAAGAAAGGAAGAATGGCTTTCCGGAAGGTGGACAGCTCTCCCACGAGCAATTCACGCTTTATTTCCAGGCCGACGGATAAGAAAAAGAGGGTCATCAGCCCGTCGTTGACAAACTGAAGCAAGGTAAGCGGTTTGGTTCCGTGGGATAAAAGATTGAAGTCGCCTATCCGGAAATAGAGTTCGTACGAGAGAACCTCCTGATAAGCTGGGTTTACAGGAGAGTTGGCTATGATAGCAGCGGCTATTGCCGTAAGAAACAACAGGACGCTGGCCGTAATGTTCAACGCGGAAAAGCGCTTCCATAAATACCCAATGGCAGCCATATGTCTATCCGTTTTTAGATTCAGGGATTTAGATATAAAGAAAACAAAAAAAGCGCCCTGTAAGTTCGTTCCTTACAGGGCGCTTCTGCGTATTAGTCGAGCTTCAGTACGGCGAGGAAGGCTTTCTGAGGCACTTCCACGTTACCGATCTGTTTCATTCGTTTCTTGCCTTTCTTCTGTTTTTCGAGCAGCTTGCGTTTCCGGCTGATGTCGCCACCGTAGCACTTGGCCGTTACGTCCTTGCGCACCGCCTTGATGGTTTCGCGGGAGATGATCTTGGCGCCGATGGCGGCCTGTATGGCGATGTCGAACTGCTGACGCGGGATGAGTTCCTTCAACTTCTCGCACATGCGGTGGCCCAGGTTGTAGGCGTTGTCCACGTGCGTGAGGGTGGAGAGGGCATCCACCGGTTCGCCGTTCAGCAGGATATCCATCTTGATGAGCTTCGACGGACGGAAGCCCGACATCTGGTAGTCGAACGAGGCGTACCCTTTCGAGATGCTCTTCAGCTTGTCGTAGAAGTCGATCACGATTTCGCCCAGCGGCAGGTTGTAGTATATTTCCACGCGGTTGCCCGAGATGTATTCCTGCTTCACCAGCTCGCCGCGCTTGCCCAGACAGAGGGTCATGATGGGGCCGATATAGTCGGTGGTGGTGATGACGGATGCTTTGATGTACGGTTCTTCGATGTGGTCGATGAGCGTGGGTTCGGGCATACCGCCGGGGTTGTGCACCTCGGTCATTTCGCCGTGCTTGTCGTATATCTGATAGGATACGTTGGGTACGGTGGTGATGACGTTCATGTCGAACTCGCGGTCCAGGCGTTCCTGCACGATCTCCATGTGGAGCAGTCCGAGGAATCCGCAACGGAAACCGAAGCCCAGCGCCAGTGATGACTCGGGCTGGAAGGTGAGCGAAGCGTCGTTCAGTTGCAGCTTCTCCAGCGAAGCGCGCAGATCTTCGTAGTCTTCGGCCTCGATGGGATAGACTCCGGCAAAGACCATCGGCTTCACTTCTTCGAAACCGGCAATGGCCTTATCGCACGGACGGGAGATGTGCGTGATGGTATCGCCCACTTTCACTTCCTTGGAGGTTTTGATGCCGGAGATGATGTATCCCACGTTGCCCGTACGGAGTTCGGGACGGGGAATCATGTCCATCTTCAGCACGCCTATCTCGTCGGCATCGTATTCCTTGCCGGTATTGAAGAATTTCACCTTGTCGCCCGTGCGTATCACGCCGTTCGTGATCTTGAAATAGCCGATGATGCCGCGATACGAATTGAATACCGAGTCGAAGATCAAGGCTTGCAGCGGCGCCTCATCGTTGCCTTCCGGAGCCGGGCAGCGTTCGATGACGGCGGCCAGTATCTCCTCGATGCCCATGCCGGTCTTTCCCGAGGCACGAATGATCTCGCTGCGTTTGCATCCCAGGAGCTCCACGATTTCGTCCTCCACCTCGTCGGGATTGGCGCTGGCCATGTCGCATTTATTAATGATGGGTATGATTTCCAGATCGTGCTCGATGGCCATGTATAGGTTGGAAATGGTCTGCGCCTGTACTCCTTGCGAAGCGTCTACAATGAGCAGAGCCCCCTCACAGGCGGCGATGGAACGGGATACCTCGTAGGAGAAGTCCACGTGTCCCGGAGTGTCGATCAGATTGAGCGTGTAGTTTTCATCGTTGTACATGTATTCCATCTGGATGGCATGACTCTTGATGGTGATGCCCCTCTCCTTTTCCAGGTCCATATCGTCCAGCATTTGCCCGCCGGTCACCGTGATGGTATGGGTAAATTCGAGCAAACGGTCGGCCAATGTAGACTTTCCATGGTCAATGTGTGCGATGATACAGAAATTACGTATATTTTTCATCCGTAAAAGTTATCTTGTTTTTATTTTTAATCAGGGTGCAAAGATACGCAAATGGCGCAATAAAAAAAATGCGTTAATAACATTACGAGATGTATCAACGCATTTTTTATTCGTGAATGATTTGTTTCTTAGCTCAACTGAACGAACAAATCACCTTCAACTTCCTGAGTTGAAATTTTGTCTTCTCTCAACAGCCAACCCAGACCCAGGTAAAGGTCTTTGTCAACTAACTTTGTTGCTTTTTTAATTTGCTTGGCTGGAAGCCCTTCTGTTTCGCTCAATGCGGTCCAGATTTGACCTGCGATTGAACCAGCTTTTTCTTTCAACATTTGCTTTTAAATTTAGTTAGACATACTTCTCAACAACCGGATCATCCGGTGTTCAGTTTTTATCTTGGGCGCAAAGATAGTTATTTATATGTTATAGAACATGTTATAGTTCATTTATTTTCATTTTTGTGGTAAAAAAAGATTCTTTTACTCCTTTTTTGCCCTATTTTCCAGTGTTTCGGCCCATATCCGGGCTGCTTCTTCTACGATTTTCGGGCAAGGGCGTTTGGCGTAATACGTATCGGTTCGTTCTTCGGGTGTGGACGAAACGGCTTCTTTCCGGCGCAATCCGAGCAGTTCGCCGCAGTTGATCGAGCCGTTGCGGCGGGCAAATTCTCCGGCAAGTTGTTGTACCAGAGCATAATTGGCTGCTTTTCCTTCCTTGTCGGCAGGGTCGATGCTTCCCGTTTCCAGTCCAGCCAGAAGAAACAGGCCGCAGGCTGCCCCGCAAGTTTCGCGCATCCGCCCGATGCCTCCTCCGAAAGAGGCCGACATGCGCAAGGCTTGTTCTTCGGAAAAGCCGTACAGATCGGCAAAAGCGGCCACAACCGACTGCGAACAATTGTATCCGCTCCTGAATAATTCGGCTGCGCGCTGTATTCTATCTTCCTTCATCATTATTTCTCCTTTTTTATTTTGCGCAAAAATAATAAAAACTATATTTGCAACGCGTATATACTACTATTTATTATGGCAGCAACATTTGACATCCAATTGCCCCATTATCCGCGAGGCTTTCATCTTGTCACGCGCGACATTGTTTCCAAACTACCGGAACTTCCGGAAGCCGGGCTATTGGTGGTCTTCATCAAACATACATCGGCCGGACTGACGATCAACGAGAATGCCGATCCGGACGTGCGACATGATTTCCATACCTTTTTCAACAAACTGGTTCCCGACGGCGCACCGTATTTTGTTCACACGCTGGAAGGCCCCGACGACATGAGCGCGCATATCAAGGCTTCGCTGATGGGCTCGTCCGTGACGATACCTATCAAGAACCATCGGCTGAACCTGGGCACCTGGCAAGGAATCTATCTTTGCGAGTTCCGCGACGGAGGAGACAAACGAACAGTAAGCATCACGATCATTTAATACGAAGAGTCTAATCATGAAAAAGTCCTATAAGTATAAGGAATACCTGGGAATGGCTATCAACGCCATGATGCAATCGGCCGAGAAGGATGAGTATGCCGACATGAATCCGCCATCTGCCTTTAAGAAAGATCCCCCCAAAAGAAAGCCGATCACTACGTTGAGGGATTGGCGGGAGATTCGTCAGCAATATAAAGATAAAATGAAACACGCAGTGGAAGCCATGATGGCCTCCGCCCTGCGTGATGAATTTGTCGATAAGAACATGCCTATGTAGTGAGTTCCAGTACCATGGGGCAGTGATCGGAATGCAACGCATCGTTCAGAATCTCTGCTCCGGCCAGCAACGGTCGCACTGGTTCGGTGACCATGCAATAATCAATGCGCCAGCCTTTGTTCTTCGCGCGGGAGTTGAAACGATAACTCCACCACGTATATTTCTTTGATTCCGGATAAAGCAGGCGGTACGTATCAATGTATCCGGCGGAGAGGAATCGCGTCATCCATTCCCGTTCTTCGGGCAGAAAACCACTGCTTTTGGCATTGCCTTTCGGGTCGTGTATATCGATCGCTTCGTGGCAGATGTTATAATCCCCACACAGTATCAGGTTGGGACGCTTCGCCCGCAATTCGGTGACATACTGCTGAAAGGCTTCCAACCACACCATCTTGAATGCTTGTCGCTCCTCCCCGCTCGTTCCCGAAGGGTGGTACACGCTTACCACAGACAGGTCGCCATAGTCGGCCCGGATGAACCGGCCTTCGTTGTCGTACTCCGTTATTCCCATGCCGTATTCCACATGGTCGGGCTCGCGTTTGGTCAGGATGGCCACGCCGCTGTATCCTTTCTTCTGGGCTGAGTAGAGATAGCCTTTGTAGCCTATGGCTTCGAAAGCTTCGGCAGGATATTGATCCGGTTGCAATTTCGTTTCCTGCAGGCAGAGTATGTCCGGGTTCTGCTCGGCCAGCCACTCGGGCAAGCCTTTCGATACGGCTGCCCGCAAGCCGTTGACATTGTACGTAATGATTTTCATTTTATGATTGTTTTCGTTTGTATCAGGAGAACAGCAACATGATGT
Organism: Bacteroides sp.; assembly: GCA_031554505.1. Lineage (GTDB taxonomy): Bacteria > Bacteroidota > Bacteroidia > Bacteroidales > Bacteroidaceae > Bacteroides. Next base: position 53,281 of record JAVBVI010000095.1, read on the forward strand.
TCAGAATGGTCACGATGGTCGCTATGCTAAAGAGTACAAAGGTGCTCCAACGGCTGTTCACGTATGGCCCCATCACCTTGCGCGACGATGTCAGACTAACTTGCAGGAACACCGTGAAAGGCAACTGTATACTCAGTATCATCTGCGAGATGAGCAGTCCCTTGAACGGATTCCCGATGAAGAAGATCAGGATCAGGGCGATGCCCAGCGAGAGAATCACCCCCACTTGCGAGTGACTGTCCTTGATATGATACGATTCGCCAAAGATACCGGCAAAGATCGATCCCGCTGCCATACCGCTCGTGATGGTAGACGAGACACCTGCCATGAGCAAAGCCAGTGCGAAGACCACCGCGGCATTGTTGCCCAGCAGCGGTTCCAGCAACGATTTGGCTTGTTGCAGTTCTTCTACCAGAATACCGCTCTTGAAGAAGGTAGCCGCCGCCAGCAGAATCATGGCGCTGTTGATGGCCCATCCCACGATCATCGAGAAGAGCGTGTCGTAGAGTTCGTATTTCAGTACCTTGCGAATTGAGGCATCGTCCTTCTTGTTGTACTCGTGGCTCTGGATCACCTCCGAATGCAGGAACAGGTTGTGTGGCATCACCACTGCGCCGAGTACACTCATGATGATGAGCATGCTTCCGTCGGGGATAGAAGGCGTCACCCAGCCCCGCACCGCCTGCGGCCAATCGATCTCGACCAGGAACAGCTCGTAGATAAACGACAACCCGATCACCGACACGAAAGCGATGATGGAACGTTCTATTTTCTTATAAGAATTGGTGAAGAGCATCACGAATACGAAAGCCGTGGTCAGTATAGCCCCCCAGATGATGGGAATGTCGAACAGCATCTCCAGGGCGATGGCTCCTCCGAGTATCTCGGCCAGCGAGGTAGAGATGGAAGCCGCTACCGCCGAACCCAGTATGGGGCGCGATACCCACTTCGGCGTATGCTGCGTGGCAGCCTCGGACAAGCAAAGTCCGGTGACGATGCCTAAGTGCGCCACGTTGTGCTGCAGAACGATGAGCATGATGGTGGAAAGGGTGACCACCCACAACAGGGTGTATCCGAATTCCGATCCGGCGGCGAAGTTGGACGCCCAGTTGCCGGGGTCGATGAAACCTACCGTGACTAATAACCCCGGGCCGATATACTTGAATACATCCAGCCCGCCTAAATGACGTTTATGATCTTTTCGTTTTAAATCTTTCAGATAATTTCGCATACCTACGTTCGTCTGTTTTCTTAAAGTTTGCACAAAGATACACATTTAAACAAATGTGCTGCTTGGATGGTTCATGAATAACGGTTATCTTTGCCACTTATCGTTACTTATAGGTATATGAAAAAGATTGCTATCACCTCTTTGGCTGTCCTCCTGCTGACGGCCTGCCAGCCCAGTAAAAAGGACCAGCTCGCCCAGGCGGCTGAGAAAACAAATCAGTCGTGCCCCACGATGATCGGCGATGATGTCCGGATGGATAGTGTGCGCTACTTCGCACAGAAGAATGAGTTCTGCTATTTCTACTCCCTTATCGGGCAGCATATGCATCCCGACTCCATCGCTGCCACCCAATTCTATTTGGAACAGGAGCTCCCCGTGCAACTGAGTAATCTGGTAGAGATGAAACCTTACAAGGAAGCCGGCGTGACGATGGTCTACACCTATTTTTCCGACGAAACAAAGGGTGAGTTGTTCCGGATAGCTGTTCCGGCCGAAAAGTATTAACCGCCCGTTACTCGTACCGCATCGAGGTGGCGGGGTTGATGCGGGTGATCAGGAAGGAAGGCCCTAAGAGCATCAACACGGAGATGAGCAGCGTACCCACATTGATAGCCACGAACAACCACACGTTCATGGACACGGGAACGGTATCTACGTAGTAAGTTACCGGATCCAGCTTGAACAGCCCGAAGTGCGACTGCGCGAAGCAGAGCGCCAGCCCGATGATATTGCCCCACACCATCCCCTTCCCAATCAGGAAGACGGAGAACCACAGGAACACCTTGCGGATGGTATAGTTATTGGCTCCCAATGCTTTCAGCACCCCGATCATGTTCGTCCGCTCGATGATGATGATGAGCAGTCCCGAGATCATGGTGAAACCTGCCACGCCGATCATCAGGAACAGGATGACCCATACGTTGAGATCGAGCAGGGAAAGCCAGGCAAATATCTGCGGGTTGAGTTGTTCGATGTTGCGCACGTAGTAAATACCTCCGTAGCAGTCGGTACGGTTGTCGATGTCGGCAGCCAGGGCGTAGGTGATGGTTTCCAGCCGGTCGTAATGGTTCACCGTCAGTTCGGCGCCGCTGACCTGTCCCGGTTGCCAGTTGTTGAGCCGGTTTACCGTGTACAGGTCGGTGAGGAGGAACAGGTTGTCGTACTCCGAGAAGTTGGTTTGGTAGATACCCCGGATGGTGAGCGGCCGCACGCGTACATTATCTTGTATATAGTACGTCAGGATCTTATCGCCGAGACTGAGTTTCAGCTTGTCGGCAATATCTTTCGAGACCACCACTTCGCCCGACGCTACCGTGTCGCTGAATGCCGGAATCTCCCCTTCGAGCAAATGATCGTGGAAGAACGTGGCGTCGAACTCCTGCCCCACTCCTTTCACCACCATTCCCTGAAAAGCATCGTCTGTCTTGATGATCCCCGGTTTGGTGGAGTAACGCTGTATGTGATTCACTTCCGGATGGGCAAGGAGAGCCGTCATCAGACTGTCGTTCACCAGTATCGGGCGGGTTTCGAACGAACGCACTGCGTCCAGGTTGCTGATCTGAATGTCCGAGCCGAATCCGATGACCTTGTTGCGTACCTCCGTCTTGAAGCCGATGATCACGGCTACGGCCACAATCATCACCACCAGGCCGACAGCAATACCGGCCATAGCGATGAGCACGGCAGGGCGCGACATCTGTTTCCCGCCATCCGTATCACGATAGATACGCCGGGCCATAAAAAACGAAAAGCGGTCTCCTGCCATAGTCAAACGGTTGTTTTGTGGGGGGAAGTGTAGCCTATTCCGTCCGTCCCGGATAAGCTTCGAGGGCTTTCTGGAGCACGAACAGGGCGCGCGTCAGATCCTCCTTTTTCAATACGTAAGCGATGCGCACCTCGTTGCGTCCGGCTCCCGGCGTGGTGTAGAATCCGGAGGCCGGAGCCATGAACACGGTCTGACCTTCGTACTCGAAGTCCGACAGACACCAGGCGCAGAACTTATCCGAGTCGTCCACCGGCAGCTTGGCCACGGTGTAGAACGCTCCCATCGGTATGGGCGAGTAGACGCCCGGGATGAGGTTCAGCCCGTCGATCAGGCATTTGCGGCGTTCCACGTATTCGTCGTACGTATCGCGGAAGTAATCTTCGCCGGCGTCGAGCGAGGCTTCTGCGGCAATCTGCCCGATGAGGGGCGGACTCAGGCGGGCCTGGCAGAACTTCATCACGGCGTTGCGTATCTCCTTGTTCTTCGTAATCAGCGCGCCGATGCGGATACCGCACTCGGAGTAGCGTTTCGATACGGAGTCGATCAGCACCACGTTGTTCTCGATACCTTCCAGGTGGCAGGCCGAGATGTATGGCGAACCGGTGTAGATAAACTCGCGGTACACCTCGTCCGAGAAGAGGAAGAGGTCGTACTTCTTCACCAGGTCGCGTATCTGGTTCATCTCGCGGCGGGTGTAGAGGTATCCGGTGGGATTGTTCGGGTTGCAGATCAGGATGCCTTTGGTGCGCTCGTTGATCAGCTCTTCGAACTTCTCTACCTTCGGAAGCGAGAAACCTTCCTCGATGGTGGTGGTTATGGTGCGTATCACCGCTCCGGCCGAGATGGCGAAGGCCATGTAGTTGGCATACGCCGGTTCGGGCACGATGATCTCATCGCCCGGATTGAGGCACGACATGAAAGCGAAGAGTACCGCTTCGGAGCCTCCGGTGGTGATGATGATATCTTGCGGGGTGAGGTTGATGTTGTATTTGCTGTAATAACCCACGAGCTTTTCGCGGTAGCTCAGGTAGCCATCGCTGGGGCTGTACTCCAGCACCGTGCGGTCGATGTTGCGTATCGCGTCAATCGCGGCCTGAGGCGTGGGCAGGTCTGGCTGTCCGATGTTCAGGTGAAACACATGAGTCCCTTTCCGTTTGGCAGCATCGGCCAGGGGAGCCAGTTTTCTGATAGGAGATGCAGGCATCTCGTTTCCGCGAATGGAAATTTTTGGCATGATCTGATAAGAATAAATGGGTTTAAAACACTTTTTTATTTGGGGGACAAATGTAAGCAATAAATCGGACACAGAGTCATAAAAACTTTAAAAAGCTTATCAAGCGTGAAAAGGTTGTTGCAATATTAAAAGAAAAGACATACATTTGTCAAATCGAAATTAAAAGATAATGAGCATGATTATCAACCTCATCACATTTGCTTCCCACTTACACAAACAGGCCTCAGTACGTAGTTCGCACGAAGCTATCCTGAATGAATTGGAGAAGGACTTTACGGTCAAAGTTATTGATTACCAGAACATAGATAAGCTGAAGAACGATGATTTCAAGATCATCTTCATCGCTACGGGTGGCGTGGAGAGGCTGGTGGTACAGCATTTCGAGCAACTGCCCCGTCCGGCGATCATCCTGGCCGACGGGATGCAGAATTCTCTGGCCGCAGCGTTGGAAGTATCTTCCTGGCTTCGCGGACGGGGAATGAAAAGCGAGATCCTGCATGGCGAACTCTCGGCGGTGGTGCAGCGCATCCGGGTGCTGTATGCCAACTTCCAGGCGCAGCGTTCGCTCCACGGGGCACGCATCGGTGTCATCGGTACGCCTTCGGCCTGGCTGGTGGCCAGCAGCGTGGACTATCTGCTGGTGAAACGGCGTTGGGGTGTGGAGTACGTGGATATTTCAATGGACCGGGTGTACGAATATTACGATCAGGTCAGCGACACGCAGGTCAGCGCGCTGAGCGCCGCTTTCGAGTCGCAGGCATTGGGCTGTCGGGAGGCCACGCACGAGGATATCCTGAAAGCGTTGCGCCTGTATTCGGCCGTCCGCCGCATTTGTGAGGAAGAGAAACTGTCGGCCGTGACGCTGAGCTGCTTCCGGCTCATCGAGCGCACCGGGACCACGGGCTGTCTGGCACTGTCGTTGCTCAACGACGAGGGTATCCTGGCCGGATGCGAGGGCGACCTGCAATCGGTGTTCACCATGCTGGCTGCCCGAGCGTTGACGGGACAGGCGGGCTTCATGGCCAATCCGTCGATGATCGTTCCGCGGTCCAACGAAATCATTCTGGCTCATTGCACCATCGGCACCACGCAGACCGACCGTTACGTCATCCGCAACCACTTCGAGACGGAAGCCGGTGTGGGTATCCAGGGGATTCTTCCCACGGGCGACGTCACCATCCTTCGTTGTGGCGGCCAATGCCTGGACGAGTACTACCTCACCACGGGTGTGCTGACCGAGAACACCAATTATATCAATATGTGCCGCACGCAGGTGCGCGTCCGGCTGGATTCTTCGCCGGAGTATTTCCTGAAGAACCCGTTGGGCAATCATCATATCCTGATCAAGGGGAATTACGAGAACGCTTTGCAGGAGTTTCTGCAAGCCAATACCTGCCGGCGGGTGGAATAACAAACATGCTATCGGGCAGGAATTATCCTCATAGGAAAAATAATTATCCTCATGCGATAATTTATTATCCTATGAGGATAATTTTTTTTCGCATGAGGATAATTATACGATCGGCATGGCCGTCCACCGACCGCCGTACAGTTCCATCACGGCAGTGTGTCCGGCTTCTTTCAGGGCGGCGATCGCTTCGGGGCGCCCGTTGTTTATCTTGTCCGGATAATGGGCGTCGCTGTTCACCTGCACCGGTATGCCCAGCTCTTTCAGCAGTGGGAAGTAACGACGGTTGGGATAGAACGTGCCCAGCGTCAGATAGGCTTTGGTGTTGATCTCCACCATGTATCCGTGGCGGGCGATCTCGGTGAGATAGTCGGTGAGCAGCGTGTCATACCACGGCTCGTCGAGCAAACCGGGGCGGTAGTGCGAGGCGTTGTAGTGCATCTTGTCGGCATGCCCCACGATGTCGAAACCGCCGAGCTCCACCATGCGGCGCAGACTGCCGTAATAAGCGCGAATCACATAGTCCAAATCGCCATCGAAATGCGTGTCGACGATGACGCGGAACTTATCGGCCGAGACGTCGATGTCGACTACTTCGCCTTGGTGGTCGTACAGCATGTGTACGGAGCCGATGCGGTAGTCCAGCGGCAGAGCCCGGAAACGTTCCGTGGCCGGGTGACTTTCCTCGTTCAGGTAGTCGATCTCCAGTCCGGTGTAGAATTCTATTTGTCCGGCGTATTTCTGTTTCAATGCGGCAGTTTCGGCCAGATAAGCAGGCATCTGCTCCCACTCCATCGTCCATTGGGTAGGGAAAGGCAACGGGGCGTGCGAGGATACACCGTACGAGGTGAATCCCTGCGCAATGGCGGCTTGGATAAACTCTTCGAGCGGAGCGCGTCCGTCGCAAAAGGAACAATGGCTGTGGTAATTGGTCAGATTCATATGTTAATAATTGACAATTGACAGTTGACAATTGACAGTTTTTTTTCTTTTTCTCTCTATGTTCTCTATGCCCTTCGTGAAAACTAAAATTAATTATCAATTGTCCATTGTCAATTGTCAATTGTCAATTAATTGAAATTTCGCTGAGCTCCAGCCAGCGGAGGGTCTTCTCATCAATCAGGTCGTTCACTTCGGGCAAGCGTCTGGACTTCATGGTCAGCTGGTCCACCGAGAGGGTACCGCTGCAAAGCTCGGCTTCGATGGCGGATTTCTCGTCTTCCAACTGTGCGATCTCCTGCTCCAACTGCTCGAACTCGCGCTTCTCTTTGAAACTCATCTTTCGCTTTTCGTTGAGCCGTACGCGGGTGGTTTTCTCTTCCTGTGGCTTCTCGGCTTCCTTCTCCTTCTGCGCACGGACTTCCTTCCAGTCGCGGTAGTCGCTGTAGTTGCCGGGGAAGTCGCGGATATCGCCCTGGCCGTTGAACACCAGCAGATGGTCGACCACCTTGTCCATGAAGTAGCGGTCGTGCGAAACCACGATGACGCAGCCCTTGAAGTTCGTCAGGTAGTCCTCAAGCACGTTGAGGGTGACGATATCGAGATCGTTCGTCGGCTCGTCGAGTACCAGAAAGTTGGGGTTGCGCATCAGTACGGTGCAGAGGTACAGACGTCGGCGTTCGCCTCCGCTGAGCTTGTACACGTAGCTGTGCTGTGTCTCGGGGGTAAAGAGGAAGTGCTGCAGGAACTGCGAGGCGGTGAGCTTCTTGCCGTTGCCCAGCTCGATGACATCGGCAATGTCCTGCACCACGTCGATGACCTTCATCTGCTCGTCGAACTGCAACCCGTCCTGCGAGTAGTATCCGAAGCGTACTGTCTCGCCGATGTCTATCGTGCCGCTGTCGGGCTGTACCAGGTTCATGAGTATCTTGATGAAGGTGGACTTGCCTGTGCCGTTGTTGCCCACGATGCCCATCTTCTCGTAGCGGGCGAAGATGTAGGAGAAGTCGTCCAGTATCTTCAGTTCGCCGTAGCTCTTGTACAGGTGGTCGGCTTCGAATATCTTGCTGCCTATGTAGGTGGCTTTGACTTCCAGCTTCACGTTGTCGTCGTTGGTGCGGCGCTTGGCCACCTTTTCTATTTCATAGAAAGCATCCTGGCGGTACTTGGCTTTGTGTGCCCGTGCCTGCGGCATGCGTCGCATCCATTCCAGTTCCGTGCGATAGAGGTTGTTGGCGCGCTCCACCTCTACCTGTGCGGCGTCTACCCGCTCCTGACGCTTTTCGAGGTAGTAGCTGTAGTTGCCTTTGTACGAATAAATCTGGCGATTGTCTATCTCGATGATCTCGTTGCACACGCGGTCCAGGAAGTACCGGTCGTGCGTTACCATGAGCAGGCTGAGGTTGGTACGGCGGAGATATTCTTCGAGCCACTCGGTCATGTCCAGGTCCAGGTGATTGGTAGGCTCGTCGAGGATGAGCAGATCGGGCTCGGTGATCAGTGCGTTGGCCAGCGCCACCCGTTTGAGCTGTCCGCCCGAGAGGTGCTTCACCTGCTGGTCGAAGTGGCGTATCTTGAGTTGCGAGAGGATCTGCTTCGCTTGCTGTTCGTACTCCCAGGCTTTCTCCTGGTCCATGCGGGCCAGTAGCTCTTCCAGTCCGGGATGACCATCGGTAGCCATGCAGAGCTCGTACTCCCGGATCAGGTCCACCGTGCTGTTGCCGTGATGGAAACATGCTTCGAGGACAGTCAGCTCGGCAGGGTATTGCGGATCTTGCTCGAGGTATCCCACGCGCAGGTCGCGCCGGAAGACGACGTTTCCGCTGTCATACCCCTCCTTGCCCGAGAGTATGTTGAGTAAGGTGGTTTTCCCACTGCCATTCTTGGCAATGAGTCCGATGCGTTGGCCTTCGGTGATGCCGAACGCACTATTTTCTAACAGGACGAGGTCGCCGAACGATTTCGTCAGGTTCTCTACTTGGAGGTATACTGCTGCCATGCGGGTCAACAGTTTTTCAGTGCTTCACTATATGCCTCGGCCACTACGCAGGGCTCTCCGGCCTTTACCTTGCTCCAGGCCAACTTCATCGGGTCGATGATGGCTCCGGTGCGGGCGCATTGCAGCACGGGCGCTTCGCGGTTGCCGTCGACAAGCGTCATCCACTCCAGTCCCTCCACTTCGTTGGTCAGGATGGTGCAGAGGGTGATTCCCACGGACAGCCATTCTTCCTTCTTCTTCGGGGATAGGATGCCGCTGTCCACCACCTTTTGGAGGTTGGGCAGGTCCTCCTCCACTCCCTGAAAGTCCTTCTTGAGTTGTGTTTTGACCAAAGTCGATACCCACTCATATCCGTCGTTGATCACGAATATCTCGGAGACGCGCGCCGGGATTACTTCGGCCGGGTATTTCTCTCCGTCGTGGCGGATGGCGAGTGTGCCGATCACCTCTTCGGCTTCCTCCACTGTGCTCCCTTTGGCTACGGTGAACGAGCATTGGAAGGCCACGTTCTCTATGCCCGCTATCCACCAGTGCGTGGTGTAATAGACATCGCCCTCTTCGAACATCTCCTTGCTGTAGGCGCATTCCAGCGA
>JAVBVI010000128.1:0-14839 GCA_031554505.1 Bacteroides sp.
TTGTCCAGTATTTTCTAAAAGACAACCGATTAAGGAAGCCGGGGAGTCAACTGGCAACACACTTAGGAAAGAAGGGCAAGTCATTGACAACTTGTTTAGGGAACCAGCGTCAAAACTGACAACCTTTTTTAGTATAAGTCACTTTTTGCTGTTCCATTGTTGTGGAACGGCCGTTCCACAGATATGAAACGGTCGTTCCACAACTGTGGAACAGCCGTTTCACAGTTGTGGAATAGCAAATTCCCGGAGGGAATTGTACAAAAAGCCTGTAACAAGTTATCTAAAAGCCTATAGCAAGTAATCAAAAAAGCCTTAACAAGAACTACCGTGTATGGATGACCTGTCCGAATGGAGAAAATAGTGTGAAGAGCGTGGAGAGCGGGTGAAGAAGGCCCCCTTCACCTGTAACGCCGATGGGAAAGGGGTTTTGGGCGGTTGGAGGATGTGAAAAGCCCAAACAATTTCCTATGTATAGAGGGTAATTCTATAGAATAGAGTTTTGTGGATTTACTCAGAATACCCATAGTAGGTTTTGTAATAAAACAGAGGAAAATCTACTTGGCTACTTAATAGGAAAAATCTATCTTTGTCGGCAAATATTCATAGATAGTCATTTAACAAGCATACATATGGGAAAGAAAATTGATAAGGTCCTGTCTTGGGGAATCACAAAATACCTGCGGGAGTTATCCGTTGTGATGATCGGTGTATTCGTAACACTGTGGGTGACCTCTGTTATCTCCGGCAACTCGAAGCAGAATGAGGTGGATCGAGTGATGAAGCTCGTACAGACAGAACTGGAAGATAATCTGCGCCGTGTGGAATGGAGTCAGGGCAAATGGGCAGCCGAACAGCAGGCATACCAACTTATCCGTCAACATATCAGCCATGTGGAGGAAATCCCGCTCGATACTCTTGAAAAGTATAGGAAGGTGATCGGCGATATACACTCTTTGTCCGTAAATAGTGACTCGTACGAGGTACTCAAATCATCCTTGCTGACGCATTATATCGAGAATAAGGATTTCCTGCGTGGATTATCCCAAACCTATGGAAGCCTTGGACTGGTTCGGAATAAACTGGACCGGTACACCAGTCTGAAGACGGACGGATTGAACCATATCATGAATAATGTTGATCAGAAGTCATTGGATAAATGGATGACCGGTGATGGCTACTCTTATTTTAAAATACCTCTCGAAGACAATGTATTCAGAACATTCGTGTACACAGGAGGTTCGATCATCTCTGCCGGCGATTTCGAAACATGCAAGCAAGACCTTGCATCGATGATCGACTGCATAGCCAAACGCCAATACTAACCCATCAAAACTGATATTGCATCGTGAACAAGAACTCCCGTGGGCGGATATTCACCCAGGAAGTACTGCTTTGCACAGTGGAATAGGCAGTATAGCTGTATCTTATACTAATTTTGAGAAAAATAACCGAAGCTTTCGTGAACCGGGAACAATTCATTCCCGGCGGCTGTTCTCTAACCATCAAAAACAATCTATTATGAAGTTCTTTATCGACACAGCCAATCTGGCGCAAATCAAAGAGGCGTACGACCTCGGTGTACTCGATGGAGTAACCACCAATCCTTCGCTTATGGCGAAAGAAGGGATCAAAGGCACCCAGGCTCAGCATGAGCACTATGTGGCCATCTGTGAGATGGTGAAAGGCGATGTGAGCGCTGAAGTCATTGCCACCGATTATGAAGGAATGATCCGCGAAGGCCAGGAACTGGCTGCACTCAACGAGCACATCGTGGTGAAGGTGCCCTGCACGGCCGACGGCATCCGGGCCATCAAATACTTCACCGGGCAGGGCATCCGTACCAACTGTACGCTGGTGTTCTCCGTGGGACAGGCATTGCTGGCTGCCAAAGCGGGAGCTACGTATGTATCGCCCTTCATCGGCCGGCTGGACGATATTGGCGAGGATGGCGTGCAACTGGTGGCTGCCATCGTGGAATGCTATCGCTACTACGACTACCAGACGCAGGTGCTGGCCGCGTCCGTCCGCCACACCAAGCATATCCTGGAGTGCCTCGAAGTAGGGGCCGATGTGGCTACTTGTCCGCTAAGCGCCATCAAAGGCTTACTGGTGCATCCGCTCACCGATTCGGGACTGGCGAAGTTCCTGGAAGACTATAAAAAGGTGAACGGATAAATCTTTTTAATCATTTTATTTCGGGAAACGGTTAGTAGTTGGTCCGGTTCAGTTGTACTTAAATAAAGTAGAACTTCAACCCATGAAAAACAAACCGACTATCGTAAGCCCGGCCTGCTGGGTACCCACTGTCTATTTCGCTATGGGGCTGCCATTTGTGGCCCTGTCCATGGTCTCCGTGCTGATGTTCTCTGACATGGGGATATCGAATACGCAGATAGCCTTCTGGACATCTCTCATCATGCTGCCCTGGACACTGAAGCCACTTTGGAGTCCTTTTCTCGAAATTTTTAAAACAAAGAAATTCTTTGTGGTCGCCACGGAAATGGTCACCGGGATCGCTTTTGCACTGGTGGCGCTTTCGCTCCCGCTGTCGGGGTTCTTCTGTTACGCCATCGCGCTGATGGGAGTTATCGCTTTCAGCGGGGCCACGCACGACATTGCCGGAGACGGCGTTTATCTCACCGAACTGAATTCCACTCAACAAGCGCAATACATCGGTTGGCAGGGAGCATTCTACAACCGGGCCAAGATCCTGACCAACGGAGGGATGGTGTACCTGGCGGGAGTGCTCAAAGGCAGCCTCGGCACCGTATATGCCTGGATGACCATCATGCTGATTTGTGCCGCGCTGATGATTTCCATGCAGTTCTATCACCTTTTCCGGCTTCCTTCCCGGGCTAACCAACCCAGCGAAGTGCACCATGTACGGCAAATCGGACAGGCGCTTTGGGAAGTGATCCGTACCTTTTTTACCAAGAAACATATACTCTATTATGTAGCGTTCATCCTGCTCTACCGGTTTGCCGAAGGATATGCCATGAAGATCGTCCCGTTGTTCCTTAAAGCGCCGGTAGAAGCGGGTGGGTTGGGACTCAATGTGAAAGACATCGGACTGATATACGGAACGTTCGGTGCAGCCGCTTTCATCCTCGGTTCCGTACTGGCCGGTTACTACATCTCGGCATTGGGTCTGCGCCGGACGCTCTTCTCGCTCTGTTGCACATTCAATATACCCTTCCTCGTATACCTGTTGCTGGCCATTTACCAACCATCGGACTTGTGGCTGATAGGCGGCGGTATCGTATTCGAATACTTCGGCTATGGCTTCGGCTTCGTGGGGCTGATGCTGTTCATGATGCAACAGGTGGCGCCCGGAAAGCATCAGATGGCACATTATGCCTTTGCTACGGGTATCATGAACCTGGGTGTGATGCTTCCGGGCATGCTTAGTGGCTATCTGAGCGATGTGCTGGGTTACCGAGACTTCTTTATCTGGGTATTGATAGCCACGATCCCGGCCTTTATCATTACCTGGTTCGTACCCTTCACATATACCGATTCATCCAAGAAATAATGATATTCAACGTATATATATGAAAGATTTGACAATTCTGGGCGAACCTCTGCCCGGTATGCCGTGGGAAGATCGTCCTGCGGGCTCGAAAGAGGTAGTATGGCGTTTCTCGGGCAATCCGGTGATACTGCGCGACTTGTTGCCAACCTCGAACAGCATCTTCAACAGTGCTGTGGTGACCTTCAACGGCGGATATGCCGGGGTTTTCCGTTGCGACGATACCAATCGGCGGATGCGCTTGCATGTGGGATTCAGCAAGGACGCCCTGCATTGGGATATGAATGAAGACCCGCTGCATTTCGAATGCGGCGACGCAGAGATCGGCGAGTGGGTATATGGATACGACCCGCGTGTCTGCTTCATTGAAGACCGCTACTATGTGACCTGGTGCAACGGCTATCACGGCCCAACCATCGGAGTGGCCTATACGTTCGACTTCGTCCGGTTCCACCAGTTGGAGAACGCCTTTATTCCTTTCAACCGCAACGGAGTGATGTTCCCGCGGAGAATCAACGGGCGGTTTGCCATGCTGAGCCGGCCGAGCGACAACGGACATACGCCTTTCGGTGACATCTTCTACAGCGAATCGCCCGACCTGACCTTCTGGGGACGGCACCGGCATGTAATGTCGCCTGCCAAGTTCGAAGTAAGCGCCTGGCAATGTACCAAGATAGGAGCAGGACCCATCCCGATCGAAACATCGGAAGGATGGCTGCTGATTTACCACGGTGTGCTGGCTTCGTGCAACGGGTTTGTGTACAGTTTCGGCTCCGCTCTGCTGGATCGCGATGAGCCGTGGAAAGTGAAATACCGCTCAGGTTCATATCTGCTTTCCCCCCAGAAAGAGTATGAGTGCATGGGCGATGTGCCGAATGTCTGCTTTCCCTGTGCCTCGTTGCACGATCCGCATACCGGACGTATCGCTATCTATTACGGATGTGCCGATACGGTAACCGGATTGGCATTCGGCTATATCCCGGAGATTATTGAGCTTACCAAACGAACCAGTATTCTTTAATCTGCGGCGGGGCGACTTATATGTATACCCCCATATATATAAAAGTGCGCCCCTTTTTAAGCTTAGTTATTTTTATTTACTTATATTTGCAACAATCAGGTATTCATTTTTAAGATAAGACCCATGAAAGTACTTAACACTCTATTCGCTTCCGCTTGTTTGCTGGGAGTGTTTGCTTGTTCCGCACCGAAGGATTCGGACCCTTCTCTAGAAAATCTTACTCAGTATGTAGATCCGTACATCGGTACCGGTGGACACGGACACGTGTTTCTGGGAGCGAATGTTCCCTTCGGCTTTGTGCAGTTAGGTCCCACGCAATATACACAAGGGTGGGATTGGTGTTCAGGGTATCATTACAGCGACTCCACCCTGGTGGGTTTTAGTCACCTGCACCTGAGCGGGACAGGTATTGGTGACCTGGGCGATATTACTTTCCTGCCAGTGACGAATGACAAACGGGAATACCGTTTCAGCCATGAGCAGGAGAAGGTGAAGCCGGGCTATTACTCGGTAGTGCTTCCCGAAGCCAATGTAACTGTGGAGTTGACTGCCACTCAACGTACAGGATTTCATCGGTATCAATTCCCAGCATCGGAGCAGGCGAAGATTGTCATCGACCTGCTGCGGGGTATTGGCTGGGACGAGGCACAGAAGGGATTCCTGCAACAGGAGAATGATACGGTAGTATCGGGCTATCGCATTTCTAAAGGTTGGGCCAACCACCAGCAGGTGTACTTCACCGCCGTATTCTCCAAACCTATCAAAGAATTCAGGATTTCCGACGGTGCATCGGTTTACAAGAAAGAAGACACAACCAGAAAGGTCGTTCTGACGGATAAAGAAGCGGCACGCTTCCGGGAGTCGTTCGTGAAACAGGATACGCTGACCTCGGCTACTACTTTCGGCGAATTGTCGTTCGACTTTGCCGAAGCGGGCGACCTGTATGTGAAGGTAGGCTTGTCGCCTGTCAGCATTGAAAATGCCCGGCTGAACATGGAAGCCGAGATTCCCGGATGGGATTTTGAGAAGACCATTGCCGATGCCGACAAGGCGTGGAATACGGAACTGAATAAGATCCAGATTAAGACAACGAACGAAAAAGATAAACGGATATTCTACACAGCACTCTACCACAGCTTGTTTGCTCCTTCTTTGTTTGGCGACGTGAATGGTGACTATCGGGGATCTGATGGCGAGGTACGCCACAACGTCGGTTTCCGCAACTTTACTACTTTCTCTCTGTGGGATACTTACCGGGCAGCCCATCCGCTGGCTACCCTCATTCACCCACAGGAAAGCAATGACTATGGAAAGGCTATGCTGGCCATTTTCAATGAACAAGGCAAGTTGCCTGTGTGGCACCTGATGGGCAACGAAACCAACTGTATGGTGGGTAATCCGGGCATTCCCGTACTGGCCGACCTGGTGCTGAAAGGATATGACATCGATCCCGAAGCGGCTTTTCAGGCTATGAAGACTTCCGCTCTGTTAGAAGAGCGCTCGTTGGGACTGCTGAAAGAGTATGGCTATATCCCTTATGACAAGGAACCTAGTAATGAAACGGTAGCCAAGGCGTTGGAGTACGCACTGGCCGATTGGTGTGTGGCGCAAGTAGCCAGGCAACTGGGCCGGACGGACGAATCCGATTACTTCCTGAAACGTAGCCAGTCTTACTCTCATTACTTTGACAAAGAAAGCCGGTTCATGCGTGCCGTATCTTCCGAGGGCAAGTTCCGCGAACCATTCAACCCATTCCATGCCGCTCATCGGGTGAACGACTATACCGAAGGCAATGCCTGGCAATATACCTGGTTGGTGCCGCACGATGTACACGGGTTGGTCGACCTCTTTGGCAGTGAGGAAGCCTTTATCGGCAAGCTCGATTCACTCTTTACGGTCGAGGGTGATCTGGGCGAACACGCTTCGCCGGACATTTCCGGGCTGGTCGGACAATATGCGCACGGCAATGAACCGAGTCACCACATTATATATATGTATCCGTATGTGGGGCAGCCATGGAAGACGGCGGAAAAAGCCCGTTACGTTCTGGACTCGCTCTACTGGGATGCTCCCGACGGACTTTGTGGCAACGAGGACGTAGGGCAGATGTCGGCTTGGTATCTTCTCTCTTCGCTAGGCTTCTATCAGGTGGCTCCTGCGGGTGGGGTGTATGTGTTCGGCAGTCCATTGTTCGATGCAGCGACTTTACAGGTAGGCGACGGTAAGACATTCCGCATCATCGCACACGATCAAAGCAAGAAGAATGTGTATATCCAGCGGGCGAAGCTGAATGGCAAGGAGTATACGAAGTCGTACATCACCTACCCGGATATCAAGGCAGGTGGAACGTTGGAGTTCTTCCTGGGCAATCAGCCTTCGGCTACGTTCGGTGTAGCAAAGGAAGACCGGCCTTGATCAATCGAGCGGACAAGAGAGGGTGAAATCTACATAAATCGGTAAGTGGTCGCTGTAACCACCCTGATACTTCATTCCGTAATAGGTACGAAACGGCTGATCACCGCCGTGTTTCTCATCTTTGACCAACAGGAAGGGGAGACGGGCGATGTCCGCTTCCCCTTCGTTGGTATATAGAGGAGCTGAGGCATCGAGCAGATTGCCCGATACGATGAGATGATCGAGTAAACCCCATTCGCCCTGATACTTGTAGGTGCCGAACTCTCTATCTTCCGCTTTCCGGGCCAATAGGTGATACAGGCTGCGGGGAGCAGGCTGGGAGGGTGGAGCAACAGCACCCAATACCTGCTCGATGGAACGGTTCCGCGGGTAATCATTGAAATCGCCGGTAAGGATGAGTTGCGGACGGCGGCGTGTCTGCATCAGACTGTCGGCCGTGTGGCGTATCTTCTCGGCTACCAGCAATCGGTAAGGTTCCGATGTTTTAGCGCCTCCCGAACGACTGGGAAGGTGACATACCAATACGTCCAGCGTGTCGCCCGTAATGAGCAGTCCGCTGACGTGCAAGATGTCGCGGGTGGGACGATGTTGTTTATACTTTTCGATGCGGATGGAGCGGTGGGAGAGTAGCCGGAAACGGTCGCGCTGATACAAGAGCGCCACATCGATGCCCCGCTCGTCGGGGGAGTCGGTCATCACGTAGCGGTAGCCGTGCTCACGGAGAGGGGAGTAGCGGGTGAGGTCGCGCAGCACGCTGTCGTTCTCCACTTCACAAAGCGCTACCAGAGCGGGAGGCGTCCATTCGCCCACAGCAGTGATTACGCGGGAGATATCACCCAGTTTCTTTTTGTACCGTCCGTAGTGCCAGCGGCGGATCGATTCGGGCAGAAACTCCCGATCGTTCTTTAGCGAATCATGCCGCACATCGAATAAGTTCTCCACATTCCACGACATCACCCGGAAAGTCTCCTGTGCAAGGAGGCTCCCCGGGTGTATGTAAAGAAGAATGATACCGATCACTGCACCGAGTGCGCGTATCTTCCTCATGATATTAATTCTTTGACGGAATATTGGCCAGGATATCCAGCAGGTGACGCCAGAACTTGTCGACCGTCGGGATGAGCAGACGTTCGTCGGGCGAGTGTACGTCGCGCAGCGTCGGGCCGAACGAGATCATGTCCAGGTGCGGATATTTGTCGAGGAACAAGCCGCACTCCAGTCCGGCATGAATAGCTTTCACCTCGGCATCGACACCAAACAGGCGTTTGTACGATTCCTTGGCCACCTCCAGTACAGGTGAGGAAGGGTTCGGCTTCCAGCCCGGATACCCGTCGCCCGATGATACTTTGGCACCTCCCAGCAGGAAAGTGGCACGGACGGTGTTCGCCATGTCATTACGGGCCGAAAGGATGGAGCTGCGTTGGCTGGTTTCAATGCGGACGGTGTGGTTGGGCTTCATCTTCACCGAAGCCAGGTTGGTCGATGTTTCCACCAATCCGGGGATGTCCTGGCTCATGGCCAGTATGCCGTGCGGAGCAGCATAGAGCGTACGCAGCAGTCGGGTGGTGGTGTCTTTATCGATGGCTTTAGCCTGCGGGTGTTCCGATTCGAGGATAAACTTCATGTCGGGTTCCACCACTGACAACTCGTTTTCTATTTCGGCAGCGAAGATGTTCAGGTCGGCCCGGATGTCATGCTTGTGCGCTTCGGGCAGGGCACAAACGGCATACGCCTCGCGTGGGATGGCGTTGCGCAGATTGCCACCGTTGATCTCGCACAGGTACAAATCATATTTGGTAGCCGACTGGCTTAGGAAGCGATTCAGTATCTTGTTGGCATTGCCACGTCCCAAGTGGATATCACCACCCGAGTGACCGCCTTTCAGTCCCTTTACGGCTACCCGGAAGGAGAAATATCCCGCCGGAACATCTACTTCCTGGTACGTGAATTCGCCTACCGAGTCGATGCCTCCGGCACAGCCGATAAACATTTCCCCTTCATCCTCCGAGTCGAGGTTTAGCAAGATGTCAGCTTTCAGGAATCCGTCTTTCAGGGCGAAAGCACCACTCAGCCCCGTCTCCTCATCCACGGTAAACAGGCATTCCAGCGGCCCGTGCTCAATGGAGTCGTCGGCCAGGATGGCTAACTGTGTAGCCACACCAATACCGTTGTCGGCTCCCAGTGTCGTACCTTTTGCTTTCAGCCATTCGCCATCAATCCACGTTACGATGGGGTCGGTGAGGAAGTCGTGCTGTACATCGCCGTTTTTCTCGCACACCATGTCCACATGCGATTGCAGGGCTACGGTTTTCAGATTCTCTTTGCCGGGAGTAGCCGGTTTGCGCATCAGTACATTGCCTGCTTCATCGACCAGCGTCTCTATGTGATGGTTTTCACCGAAGGCTTTCAGGTACGCAATAATCTTCTCCTCCTTTTTCGAAGGGCGCGGCACCTGGCATATCTCCTCGAAATAGTGGAATACGCCTGCCGGTTTCAATTGATTCTTTTCCATAATTACTTTTTATTAAAAGAATAGGCTTGCCTTTTTTAACCGCTTATGCTAAATATGGTTAAACAGTCAACCTATTCTGAATTACTTTCTCTTTTTTTATCAATAAAATGGTACGTTAGTCCATACAAAACTCTATATTTGCACCCACAAAGTTAATAGAAATGCTTTACACCTTGCTTATAACTCTGTTAATTGTTGCAATTTGCCTGGCATTGCTCGGAATACGAATGCTTTTGGTAAAGGGCGGTAAGTTTCCCAACGGACATGTTAGTGGAAGTCAGGCTATGCGCGATAGAGGCGTCACTTGTGTGCAGTCGCAAGACCGTGAGGCCCGGCAAAAGCCACGCATTTCTGTCAGCGAGAATGTAAAGGCCTTGAATAAATAGTATGAATTCAAATCAATTAAAAATTATATTTTGTACATTATGAAGAAATTAAATTACCTCATGAACGGTTTTGCAGCTTTTGCTATGATCGTTTTATTTGCTCAATGTGCGGGTAAAAGTGAAGCAAACACAGCGGCAGCTACCGGCGAGGCAAACGCCACATTGTCAGAAATGAAGATTGCATACGTGGAAATCGATACACTGCTTTCCAAATATAATTTCTGCATTGACCTGAATGAGGCCATGATGAAGAAAGAAGAAAACATCCGTCTGACACTGAACCAGAAGGCTAACGAGCTGGGCAAACGCAGACAGGAATTCCAGACGAAATACGAAAACAACGCTTATGCTTCACCGGAAAGAGCTCAGCAGGAATACAATTTGCTGATGAAGCAGGAACAAGATTTGCAGGCATTGCAAAACAGACTGTCAAAGGAACTGTCAGACGAAAACCAGAAGAACAGTTTGCAACTGCGTGACTCTATCAACGCATTCCTGGCAGAGTACAACAAAGTGAAAGGATTCAGCCTGATCATCAGCAACACTGGTTTCGACAATTTGCTGTATGCCGATGAAAATCTTAACATAACCAAGGAAATTGTTGACGGACTGAATGCCAGATATACTACTCCGGCTGTACCGGCGAAGTAAGCAGTGGTTTTAAGAAAATAAAATGTGCGGATAAAACAGGTGATGCCTGGTTTATCCGCACATTTCTTTTGGGCTCCCTGGTAGACTCCGCCCTACGAGTAGTCTATATGATTAAATGAAAAAGTATGCAGCGACTAATATAGCAAAGGTCATTATCAACAAAGTGATTCTTTTCTATCCATGTGTAACACTTAAAAAAGAACTTGTAACAGATTCTTTGGGAAGAAATCAATAAAAATCGTTTCTTTGTGCAAACTAACACTCAAGGACATGCAGTTGCTTTTATCTATTTCCTTGTCCAATTTAACAAACATAGGATATGATTGGATTTGAAATCATCATTAAGGGGCAGGAGCCTATAAGAATAGCCTCTGATAGTGTGGTGTCCATTTTATTAGGGAATGGTTATCCCTTTGGTGCTTATATTCACTTAGGTGGCTCTGATAGTTCTTATAATAGTCTAACCTGGCTTGACGGAAAGTTGGAAACGGGTGATATGCTTACAATCAAAGTAATAGAGACGGACACTGCATCTGAAGTAATAAGAAAGGAAATAAAAGCCAAGGAATGGGTTTGGGAGTTATACAACAAACTCGAAGTCGAACTTACAGAAAAAGGATTATTATAATATGAAAGGACTTATCGTGTCTTTTAATGGGAAAAGTTGTAAAGCCGGAAATCCTGATTTTGGAATATCTTTGCACGCAGATATCACACCGTATAATCTTTCCTGGAGTGTAGCCGGGCTGAAATTTCCCGAGGAAGAATCATGGATTTGGAATGGTGGTGACCTGAAATTGGGAGATGAGCTTGTAGTGGAATTTGCCGAATTTGAAGAGGCATCAGAGCCTGTTGCTAGAATAGGGAAGGAAGGGTTTCGTCATTCCGATTTAACGGAAGAAGAAACATGGCAGCGGAAGCTTGATACCTACAATAGGTTGAAAGATATATTAAATCGTGATGATAGGTGATGCCAGAAAATATCAATACAACTGAATAGGGCGATATTATAACACTAAATATTCTTATGCTTATGAGAAAAAATGTATTACTTCACCTATTGGTGCTGATTGGGGGACTCTCAATCATTGTGTTTGGGAGTTTTATACTTCCATTCATCTATTGGATGTTAAACAGACGTAAATCTGGCGACTTGTTTGATATTCAGGCTACTAATCTGCTGAACTTCCAGTTGCTTTTCAGTGTCGTTTTCTTCGTCTTAGCAGTTGTATTTTGGCTCTGCCAAATCGCTCAACTTAGAAATGATATGCCGATTAATTCCTTTTATCTTATGCTTTTTGCCATAACAGCTATCATTGTCAATGTCATTTATCCGGTATTTGTTGCCATTAAGATATATAAGGGAAGCCAGAAGTTATATTATCCTAAGTTGATACGTATTATAAAATAAATTCAGATATCTCTCTATCTCATTTATTGAGTTCACTGCCCTGACTCTTTCGCTTCCTCCTGCGGAATGCGAAAAGCCGTATAAAGCGTGAGGATCGTAGCAATAGTAAGGCAAGCAATCCACTCATTACCGTGCGTGAACAGCATGAAAGCCCCCGTCAGTACCAAGGCAATGGCGCCGAATATCTGTTGCGTACGTAAACGTTTCAGGGTTTTGCTTTTTCCGCGGACCGGAGTGTTGACTTGTACCAAGGCCGCCAGGCAGGCGCCTACTGTATATATATAAGGTGAATACGCCCAGTGCTCGAAGAAGGTCACTGCTCCGGCCAATACCATTACAGCGCCTATGACGAAGAGCGCGGTCATCAGTTGTTTCATTCTTTCTTATTTGTCTATAACGTAAATATCTTCGTTCGGCTTCTTCATCATGTACTTCTCACGGGCTATCTGCTCGATGGCTTCCGGATTGGTGGTCAGCTCGTTGAGGCGTTCGGTACTTTCGTTATACTCGGCCCGGTATTTCTCGATCTCTTCGTTTAGCTGACTGATCTCCTGTTCGTAGCCGATACGGCGCACCAGGCTGTTCTCGTCCAGAAAACCGATGATGACGGCAAACACCAGCACGGTAATCCAATACTTGTGCCGGCGGATAAATGCCCAGATAGTTAATAACTTGACCATAAAACCTCCTCGTTAATCTGGTTACAAAGATAGAACTAATAACTTAATCCGAATCATTTTCCGACTTAAAACTTGGCGTCGATCGCGCACGCCCTATTGCTTTTTTGCCTATATTTGCACAAACTCAATAACACAAGAGGATCCGGATATGGAAAACTATATTGTATCGGCCCGTAAGTACCGCCCGTCTACCTTCGAATCGGTAGTGGGACAGCGGGCACTGACCACCACGTTGAAGAATGCCATCGCCACGCAGAAGCTGGCACATGCTTACCTGTTTTGCGGACCCCGTGGGGTGGGGAAGACGACTTGCGCGCGTATCTTCGCCAAGACCATCAACTGTATGAACCTGACGGCCGAGGGCGAAGCGTGCAATGCTTGCGAGTCGTGTGTGGCGTTCAACGAGCAACGGTCGTACAATATCCATGAGCTCGATGCCGCTTCGAACAACTCGGTGGACGATATCCGCCAGTTGGTGGAGCAGGTACGCATCCCGCCACAGATCGGAAAATACAAGGTGTACATCATCGACGAGGTACACATGCTCTCGGCTTCGGCGTTCAATGCGTTCCTGAAGACGCTGGAGGAGCCGCCCCGTCATGCTATCTTCATCCTGGCTACGACGGAGAAGCATAAGATTCTGCCGACCATCCTTTCGCGTTGTCAGATTTACGATTTCAACCGCATCACGGTGGACGACACGGTGGCACATCTGGCGTATGTGGCCTCCAAAGAGGGGATCAAGTCGGAACCCGAAGCACTGAACGTCATCGCCCTGAAAGCGGATGGCGGTATGCGCGACGCGCTTTCTATCTTCGACCAGGTGGTGAGCTTTACCGGTGGGAACATCACCTACCAGAGTGCGATCGAGAATCTGAATGTGCTGGACTACGAATACTATTTCCGTCTGACGGACTTCTTCCTGGAAAACAAGGTGAGCGATGCTCTGCTGTTGTTCAATGAGGTGTTGAGCAAGGGTTTCGACGGTAGTCACTTCATCACCGGACTGGCTTCGCACTTCCGCGACCTGCTGGTGAGCAAGGATGCCGCCACGTTGGCCTTGCTCGAAGTGGGTGCCAGCATTCGTCAGCGCTACCAGCAACAGGCGCAGAAGTGTCCGCTTCCTTTCTTGTACCGCGCCATGAAGTTGTGCAACGATTGCGATATGGGGTATCGCACGAGCAAGAACAAGCGTCTGCTGGTGGAACTTACCCTGATACAAACCGCCCAGATCACCAGCGGGGAGGATGACGTAAGTCATGGGCGTAGCCCTAAACAGTCATTAAAACCCGTCTTTTCGTCGCCCGCTGCCGCAACGGCACAGCAGGCTCCCGGGGCTCCGGCCTCCCAGCAACCGGCAACGTCCGGTGCACAACCTTCTCCTTCGGTGCAGCAACCTCAACCTGCTGCTCCGGCATCTCCGGCGCAACAACTTTCCACGCCGCAGGCACAACAACCGTCGGGTGCCGGTACACAAGCTCCGCCTCCTTCTGTGGCTGCCATCATGGGGCAGACCGCCGCGGAGAAGAAAGCACCTGTGATGAGCCGGTCGAGCATCGGCGTGTCTATCCGAAATCCGCAGAAAGGAAATGAGCAAGCAGATACCGCTGCTGTGCATCGTGTGCATACCGAAGCGCCTGTGGAGGAGGACTTTATCTTCAACGAACGCGACCTGACGTATTACTGGCATGAGTATGCCGCCCAGCTTCCTGTGGAGCAGAAGGCGATGGCGGCCCGCTTGCAGACCATGAAGCCTAAGTTGCTCAGTGATACGGCATTCGAGATCTTGGTGGACAACGAGATTGCTGCGAAAGACTTTACGGCATTGGTTCCTGAAATGCAGGAGTTTCTGCGCTCGCGACTGAAAAACAGCAAAGTGCAGATGATGGTACGGGTCAGCGAGGCTAAGGAGGTGGTGCGTGCTTACGGCCGGGTGGAGAAGTTTCAGTTGATGGCTCAGAAGAATACTGCTTTGATGCAGTTGAAGGATACTTTCGGATTGGAGTTGTGTTAGGCTTCTCATACAAAAAAACGCCGAATCATCTACCATCAGCCACCAAATTGAGGCAATGTGCTGGTATACTGATATATATACAGGTGGTTGATCAAGATAAATTACCGTTTATCTCCCACCAATCAACCACCATCTCCCACCAAATGCTGTCATCTCCCATCCAATCAACCACTAAATGCTGGTCGACCTGCTGTCGGACATAAATTATCCTCATGCGAAA
>JAVBVI010000043.1:0-44133 GCA_031554505.1 Bacteroides sp.
ATCGGTAAAAAGTGCGACATCCTGTGGGCTAAGAATGGGGAAGAAATGGTGTCCTTGTTCAAGGAGAACAAAGGAAAAGCCGCTGCTATGTTGATGGACATCAAAATGCCTATCATGACGGGGTTGGAAGCAACTACCATCATCCGTCAGGAGGACAAGGAAATTCCTATTATCATGCAAACGGCCTATGCCTTCAGTTCGGACAGAGAAAATGCACTGCGGTGCGGAGCTACGGAAGTGCTGGTGAAACCCATCACGCTGAGTATCCTCCGGACTTGCCTGAGCCGTTTCCTGCCGGATATCCAGTGGTAAGCCGTTATCAGTAATATAGTATAAAGAGGTGCCTGCTTGCAGGCGCCTCTTCTTTTTTTGTTTATCCGATAAATTGATGCTATCAAGACTGTTTCAAATACTTGCGCTTATGTTACATTGTGTCATTTTCTATGATGTAAAGACTTTACTATGCCTTTGCTGAAATATAGATAAAGTGCCCTCTCATGGTGTTTTGGATGGCTTCCGGAAATTGTGACGTAAAAAATGAGGTAAAAAAATTGCTAAAGGTTTGGGGAGTCTCTATTTTTGTGAATAATGATCAGCCGATAGTGACTTTCTGCTTGGGTTGATAATAGAGAGAATTAACAAGATTAAAAGGAGTGAACGATTCCTGTATTTTGCAGAAGAAGGTTATCGCTCACTCCATCACCCCTAATAAAGAAAGGAGGCTACAAAAATACTGAATTAAGATGATAATTTTCATACAAGGTAAGAAAATTATAAAAAAGGATAATGGAGTTGGTAATCTCCCAGCGATCCTTTTGGCTTGTAGTAGATCACAGGTTGAATCGAGTTTACAAACCCGCAAGGTGATTACTAAAAACAATTTATTAATTAATAAAATTATCATGAAAATGGAAAAGAAAACTATAGGCAGAATAGCTGTTTTTGCGATTATAGCAGTTATCGCATTTAATGTGAATTTGGGTACAAATAAAAACCTATTAAGTAATTTAAGCTTGGCTGATATAGAGGCATTAGCAGGGGACATCGAATATAATGTACCACAAAAAAACAATAATCCAACGAGTTGTACATTATATGTAGATGCTAGTGGTAATGTATATGCAAGTGAAAATGGTGCAGGTGCAGGAGTAACACTTACAAAAGTTTCAGGTATGCAGAATTTCTGTGAGGATGTCAAGAAAGGAGAAACAGTCTATGGTTGTGACCCTTATAATTGTCATCGAAGAGTTTAAGTGTTTTATGAGGCTGTTTCAAATGTTTTCTATTTGCCCAGAAATATTTGAAATCAATATCAAATAAATTGTCTGAATAATTCTAATTTTGAAGACCCTTTTGAAATAGCCTCTTTTAATAAATTCAAAACAAGAAATCAATTATGAGATTTAAAATTTTTATTACCTCTTTTTACCTGCTATTACCTTTTATATTGCTAATTGGATGCACAAAACAAACTGTTCAATCACCAGATGTTGAGACAATATATATTGAAGTAAACAAATCTCAATTTTCAACAAATATTTCACCTTTTTTGCAAGATGATGTGGATATTATTGCATTGGAAACAAACGATAGTTGTCTTATTTCTAAAAGTTTTAAAATTGAATTTGCTAAAGAATATATTTTTATATCAGATAAGACTACAGAGATGATATATAGATTTGACTCTTCGGGTAAATTTTTGAATTGTATAGGAAAGATAGGGGCTGGACCTGAAGAATATGTTTCATTAGGTGATTTTAATATAATTAATGATCTGATATATATTCAAGATAAAAGTTTGGATCAAATAATTGTGTATACTTTTGAAAGTGATTTTGTAAAAATAATAAAACCTTCTCCAAGCCTTTACTTTGATGAGTTTGTAAATATTGATGATGATTTGTTCTTTGTGATGAATTATAGACCTTCAGAGATTGGTAGATATAATATTTATAGTACGAATGTATCTAAAGGAGAAATTAAGAGCTATCTTCCTTATGATAAATCAATTGATTCAAAACAAAAGAAGTGGGGTTTGAAGAAATACATAAGCAAGTATCACGAAAAATCGGCATTGGCTATTTTGTCAAATAACGATACTATTTATAGTATAACGGAAGCAGGTGTTTCGCCTAAATATCAGGTCTTATTTTCGGAACGTAAGATACCAAAAGATGAAATAGAAAGGGGGGGGATGAATGCAATGGAAACAGCTTTAACAAAAGGATATATTTTGGGAATGGAAAATATAAATGATTCTGAGAATTTTCTTTTCTTTTCTTATTCTGACGGAGATAAGGGGCGGGATGTTTTTTACAATAAGCTGGAAAAGAAAAGTTATGTAAGTGAATGGCTGTTTGTAGAGGATTTAGGAAATTTATATGGGACTGATTATTTTACATGCAACAACGAATTTGTAATAGCTCAAGATGCTTATTTATATCGAGATTTATGGGAAAGACAGTATAGTAAATGCAAATTCAAGAGAGAAAAAGATAAAGAAAGAATGTTAGAAATATATAAGCGCGTTAAAGAAGATGATAATCCAATTTTATTTCGTTTTAAGTTTAAAAATTGAGTTTAAATGAAAAATATTAATCTAATATACACATTGTTATGCACTATGTTATTTGTGACTTGTATTTATTTCTATGTCCAAAACAAACAGATGCAAGTTAATCAAGAAATTCTTTTGGATTTGACAACCAAATATTCAACCGAATTGACTAATCTTAAACTTTGTGAAATAAACAGATCGAATGAAATCCGGTTTAATGGGAAAATACTTGATAAGAATAGTATAGTTACAGATGAAAAAGGGAACAAGAGATTGTTATCTGAAATAATTAAAGGAAGTAAACTGATATTGCGTTATTCAGATCTTAATTGTAATACCTGCATTGACGAACAAATTAATAATTTGAACAAAAACATTCAACAAATTGGTGACGAAAATATTATTTTGCTTACAACTTATGAGAATTATGTTTACATGCAGAGATTTAGAAAGGCAAATAGAATAAAATTTGCAATATACAATGTAGATGACAACTTAAATAATGAGATTGGAGATATTGGAATGCCTTATTATTTTATATTGTGCGAGGATAATTTTAGAATTAGCAATATGTTTATTGGAATGAGAGAAATACCAGAACTAACGACTGATTACTTAGAATCTATTGAAAAAAAATATTTTATGGATTAGGGTTCGTTTTTCTTCAGGTAGTCATAAAAGATGTGTTGTATGCGTAGAATACATGGGGGCTTTTCCTTCACTAAATTAAATTTTTATTCTAATCAAGATGAGAAAGTTATTGTATTTAATTTTATTATTATGCGCATGTGGGCATTATTACAGTTGTACAACTGATAGACCCAATAAGCCGATCGAAACAATTGATCTCCAAAAAATGTCGGAGGTAGATGTGCTTCAATTCAACGACAAAAATTATTTTGAAGATTGTTATCTTGTCCATTTAGAAACTACGGATGAGAGTCTAATCACAGAAATAACACAAGTGGAAATATTTGATGAGCAGATTTATATTTTTGATCACAAATTATCCAAAGTATCGATCTTTAGTTCAGATGGCAAATTTTTGGGAACTGTTGGGAAAAGAGGAAACGGTCCCGAAGAATATGTGTCCATTTCCAGCTTTTATGTCGACACCGTTGAAAAAACGATTCATTTAATTGATCCCTTGAAGATGGCTGTCAATGAATACGATTTGTCTGGGAAATTCTTGAAGAAAACGGATCATGAGAATCGAAATTTATCATTTGTCAAAAAAGCGGTTCCGTTGAGCAACAATGAGCTGTTTTGTTATTCTGCATCTAATTGGGAAGATAATAGTATTTACTCCATTGTAAGCGCAATAGATTATTCGACGATACAAAACATACGTTGTTATCCCGGAAAATCGGGAGAAAAGATTTCCTATTCGTATTCGAACCAACCATTTGCCTTATTTGAAGGCAAGGTGGTTTTTGGGATGTTGTTTTCTGATACCATTTCAGCTTATAAAGATGGAAATGCATATCCTTGTCTGATTCTAAATGAAGGCAAAGAAACGATTTCTCAGCAACTACTTTCTCAGAAACTCGAAGAGCGAAACAATAGTTATTCTCGACTTTTTAGTGAATTAACACAGGCGGAATACGTGACAGGATTTTTAAACTTCTTTGAAAACAAGCGTTATATTATTTGTGACTTTAAAGCAAAGAATTACTCCATGAAAGCTATTCTTTGGGATAAACAAAAGCAAGAAGGCTTGTATATAAATAATTATTTGCATCAAACGCCTGATTTTGGCCTAATGAAATATGGTAACGAAGATTTTGTCGTGAGAGTCTGGGAAAGTATTGATGTGGAAAATTACAAAGCAAAGCTACCTGATGATGTTCATCTAAAAGCTCAATATCCGGAACCGGTTATTAACATCATAGAAGAACATAACGAAGAAGATAATCCTATATTGATATTTTATAAGTTCAAGAAATAATAATTTAAAAACTCCCCTGTTTAACTGAATCTAAGATTAAAATACCGATAATGTGACTTTTGGCACATCTCCTGAAACAATTTAGTAAAAAGACATCATATGAAAAATGTATTTATAGTATTTATTCTCATTTCATTTCTTTTCTCATGTTCTTCTCCCCAAAGGCATTCGAAAAAGGGAGAAGCTATGGTTGAAATAGATGCTAATCGCGATAACGAGGTCTCTATTTTTGATCTTTGTTCAAAAGTAGAAATAATACCCTTGGAGACAAATCCCCATTCTCTATTGACCTTTCCGATAGGAGAACCAGATCGTGTTATAATGAACGAAGGGAAGTTCTATTTTTTGGACGTGAAGCAAGAAGCGGTTATCATCTTTGATGAGGATGGGAATTTCCAACAAAAAATCGACAAAAGGGGCGATGGGCCTGGAGAATATCTGTCATTATCCGATTTTACTATCAATCGTTTTACTGGCAATCTGGAGCTGTTATCTGCCCTAGGGAGATATATTAATGTGTATGATTCTTCAGGAGAAACCTTTCTTGAACGTATAAAACTTCCGGATGAAGTGCCGGTTGTTCATTATTTCCACCATGTCACTCCCGATATATATGTCTGTTATTCTTCAGCGAAAGGAGAGCGTTTGTATTTCTTCTCTAAGAAAGAATCTGACATAGTCAAAGGCGAAGATTACTCACTTCCCGAATGGTTTAATAGAACTGTCTTTTCTCCTTCCAAAAACCCCTTTTATTTGTATAAAGACTCTCTGTTCTTTCAACAAATGTATAATGGGGATGTCTACGCTGTTTCATCTACTGATTGTCGATTGGCGCCTCGTTACATCTGGGATTTAGGTGCGTATACGTTTGATTGGCACGATATTCCGGAAAACCAAACGATGAAATACTATTTGGATTTCTCCAAAAAAATAAGTATGAAGTATGCTGTACTATTTCAAATACATTGCGAGAATTCAATGTATTACTTTACACGTTTTAAGTTTAAAAATAGATTTAAGCACCTCGTGCTGAACAAAGAAACCAACGAATACCTTTTGTTTGATCAGTTTAAAGAAGGTTTTCATTGTCTTCCTCTTGCCATAGATGAGCGTGCAATGTATGCGTTCATCTCACCTGCTTTCTTGGATTTTGTGGTTAAACCCTCTGTACTGGATGAAGCAAATAGACGAAAATATGAACAAATTAAAGAAGATGACAATCCTGTTATTATTAAATACATATTCAAATGAAAAATAATATTATTAAAACGGTTCTACTTCTGGCTATATTAGTTTTTTTGTGCGTTATATTAGGATTTATAATTGAGCTAAGAAATAACAGTAGTAAATCAGGCCAAGAAGTTGAATTAATAAAGTCAGAAAAGTTTACTCAAGAACTTTATACAAAACAAAATGTAAGCGAATCAGTTATTAATAATAATATTCCCATCAGAATACAACAAGATTTCTTTTTGTATTCTGATGGGAAGAAAGCTGATTTATTAAGTTCTAAGCCTATCCTTGTCTATCGTTTCTCAGCATTAAGCTGTAGTACCTGTGTCGATTTTGGAAAAAATAAAATTCAAGACTATTTTTCAGACTATAAAAATAGCCCTGATCTACTTTTTGTTGCGTCTGGTTACCCTTCTAACTATCAAGTTGATTTGAAAAATTTCCTTAATATCGGCAAAAATAGTTTAGGACTTCCACTCGAACAAACAAATCTACCTTTTTACTTTATCCTGATTGATGGTATCGTACAGCAAGTTTTTATTCCAGATAAAAGTTCGTCAGAATATACGGATATATATCTGGAGGAAATAAAAAGAAGGTACTTTAATTAACGATTAGACTGAATTCGTGTTGGAATGATATTGCACATGAAGGCATTCACTAGCCTCCACTAAAAGAATTTAAGTTTTAATTGCATGTCATTTTGTCGTGAGAGTCTGGGAAAGTATTGATGTGGAAAATTGCAAAGCAAAACTATCCGATGATGTTCATCTAAAAACTCAATATCCGGAATCGGTTATTAACATCATAGAAGAACATAACGAAGAAGATAATCCTATATTGATATTTTATAAGTTCAGAAAATAATAATTTAATGTATGAAAATTAAATATTTTATTACTCCTCTTTGTGTGTCATTAACTTTTATGGTGCTAAATGGATGTACAAAACGAACTATTCAATCACCAGATGTTGAGACAATATATGTTGAAGTGAACAAATCTCAATTTTCAACAAATATTTCACCTTTCTTAGAAGATGATGTGGATGTTATTGCATTGGAAACAAACGATAGTTGTCTTATTTCTAAAAGTTTAAAAATTGAATTTGCTAAGGAAGATATTTTTATATCAGATAAGACTACAGAGATGGTATATAGATTTGACTCTTCGGGTAAATTTTTGAATTATATAGGGAAGATAGGGACTGGTCCTGAAGAATATGTTTCATTAGGTGATTTTGATATAATTAGTGATTTGATATATATTCAAGATAAAGGATTGGATCAAATAATTGTGTATACTTTTGAAAGTAAATTTGTAAAAGCAATAAAACTGTCTCCAAGTCTTTACTTTGATGAGTTTGTAAATATTGAGGATGATTTGTGTTTTGTGATGAATTATAGGCCCTCAGAGATTGGTAGATATAATATTTATAGTATGAATATTTCTAAAGGTGAAATTAAGGGTTGTCTTCCTTATGATAAGTCCATTGAATCAAAACAAAAGAAGTGGGGTTTGAAGAAATACATAAGCAAGTATCACGAAAAATCGGCATTGGCTATTTTTTCAAATAGCGATACCGTTTATAGCATTACGAAAACAGGCGTTTCACCTAAATATCAGGTCTTGTTTTCGGAACGTAAGATACCAAAAGATGAAATAGAAAAGGGGGGGATGAATGCAATGGAAACAGCTATAACTAAAGGATATATTTTGGGGATGGAAAATATAAATGATTCAGAAAATTATCTTTTCTTTTCTTATTCTGACGGAGATAAAGGTCGGGATGTTTTTTATAGCAAATTGGATAAGACGAATTCTGTAAGTGAATGGTTGTTTGTAGAGAATTTAGGAAATTTATATGGAACTGATTATTTTACATGTAACAACGAATTTGTAATAGTTCAAGATGCTTATTTATATCGAGATTTGTGGGAGAGACAGTATAGTAAGGGTAAATTCAAAAGAGAAAAAGATAAGAAAAGAATGTTAGAAATATATGAATGTGTTAAAGAAGATGATAATCCAATTTTATTTCGTTTTAAGTTTAAAAATAGAGTTTAAATGGAAAAAGCAACACACTTATATACTCTAATGTACTAAATATACTATATAGGTGTGTTATTTTATATTGAGCGTGGATAATTTTAGAATCGATAATATGTTTATTGGATAGTCCCAATATTTAAAGTTCGTATTTCTTCTTCAGATACTCATAGAAGGCGTATTGCGCCCGTACGTCTGTTTCCCGGTTGTGCTTGAAGACGTTGCACAGGTGCTCGTCCACAAAACAGGCTTTTCGGTTGTCGCGCAACTGGATGTCGAGCATGGTGACGATGTCCTGGCGAGCTTCGGGGTCGAGTACAGGAGTCATGGCTTCGATGCGGCGGTAGAGGTTGCGACGCATCCAGTCGGGTGAGCCGAGGAATACTTTCGGTCTGCCTCCATTGCCGAAGTACCAGATGCGGGCGTGCTCCAGGAAGCTGTCCACAATGCGGGTGACGCGTATGTTGCTACTATATGCCTGTCCGGGGATGAGGCAGCAGATACCCCGGATGATGAGGTCGATCTCCACTCCCTGCTCAGAGGCTTCGTATAGTTTGTTGATCATGGCGGGGTCCTGCAAGGCGTTCATTTTCAGGATGATTCGTCCTTTCTTACCCTTTTGTGACAATTCGATCTCCCGGTCGATGAGGCGGTTCAGCTCCGGTATCAGGTTGAACCGGGCTACGAGCAACTTCCGGAAGGTGGGGTTTTGCTTTCCTTGCAGGGTGCGGAAGAGGTTGTACAGGTCGTTCGTGATGGTTTTGTTGGCGGTGAACAGACCGCAGTCGGCATAGACTGTAGCTGTCTTTTCGTTAAAGTTGCCCGTGCTGATGTACGCGTAGCTGTTTACCTTCTCGCTGCCGTTTCCCCGCCGGCGCACCAACGCCACCTTGGCATGTACCTTCAGTCCCGGTATACTATATATAATATGTATGCCTGCCGCTTCCATCATCTCGGCGGTGGCCAGGTTGTTCTCCTCGTCGAAGCGGGCTTTCAGTTCCACAAATACGGTGACCTTCTTCTTGTTTTGTGCGGCGGCTATCAGGTTGTTGATTACAGCCGAGTTTTCGGCCACCCGGTATTGGGTCACCATGATCTCCTGTGTCAGCGGATCATGAACTGCCTCGTATAGGAAGTGCAGGAAGTGGTCGAACGAGTGATACGGGTAGTGCAGCAACAGATCCTTCTGCTCGATGTAGTGGAACACCGAACCGGCCTCGTCCAACCGGTACAGGCGCATCGGCCGGGGTTTTTCGTTTACCCGCAACTCCTTATTCGGACAAGGCAGTTGAAGCAGGTCTTCCAAGTTCAGATGCTTGTCGCCCGGCACCAGCTCGTCGCGGTGTATCTGGAAGGCATCGACCAGGAAGTCGAGGAAGTCGGCCGGCATGGCGCGGTCGTACACGAAGCGGCACACGGCACCTATCTTCCGTTTCTTTACTTTCTTTTTGAGCTGTTCCACCAGATCGGCCGTGTTGGTGGTATCCTCGATCAGAATATCAGCGTCGCGCGATATCTTGATGCAATAGCTGCAATCCACGTCGTATCCGGGAAATATCACGCCGATGTTGGCTTTGATGATGTCCTCGATGTACATCAGGTAATAGTTGCCTTCGTACTTGGGTAGTTCGATGAAGCGGGGTACTTTGCTGTATGGCAGTTTCATCACGAAATGTTCCGGGGCGCCGCCTGACTTTGGCAACAGACGAACGGCCAGGTAGAGCCGGTTGTCGCGCAGGAACGAGATGACTTTCTCCTTCGCGACCGGTACCGGTTGCAGAAAGGGGAAGATCTCCTCGCGGAAGAAGTTGTGCACGAACTCCTGGTGGAAAGTTTCCACGATGCGGCTCTGGTAGAAGATTATGTGCCGTTTGCGCAGTGCCGGCAGAATCTTCTGGTTGTATATGTGGATACGGGCTTCGAGCTGGCGGTTTACCTCTTCATTGATCTCTTCCACCAACTGCCGGGCCGAGGATACGGTCTCTTCGTCGCTACGGGTAGCGCCCGAGGCCACCGCTTTGTGGTCGGCCACGCGTATTTTGTAAAACTCTTCGAGATTCGACGAGTAGATAGCGATAAAATGGATGCGCTCGTACAGAGGCAGACGGTCGTCGTCAGCCTCTAACAGCACCCGGTAGTTGAATGACAACCAACTGATGTCGCGTTTGAAATAGTGATAACTGTTGTCCATGGCGTTTAGATTTTGCCAAATATATGTATCTTTGTGCAGATAAACAAATAAAAAATGGTCAGAATCGGATTATTATCGGATACGCACGGGTGGTGGGACGAGAAGTACCAGCACTATTTCGAGCCTTGTGACGAGATATGGCATGCGGGCGATATCGGCTCGTTGGAGGTGGCACAGCGGTTGGCGGCCATCCGTCCGCTGCGTGCCGTGTATGGAAATATTGACGGTCAGGAGATACGGAAAGTGTATCCGCAGGTGAACCGCTTTGCGGTGGAAGGGGCGGAGGTGCTGATCAAGCACATCGGCGGTTATCCGGGCAATTACGATCCGTCCATCCGCGGTAGTCTGCTAGTGCGACCGCCGAAACTGTTTATCAGCGGACATTCGCATATTGTAAAGGTGTTGTACGATAAAACGCTCGGCATGTTGCACATCAATCCCGGCGCGGCCGGGCAATCCGGTTTCCACAAAGTTCGCACGTTGGTACGTTTTACCATCGACAATGGCGAGTTCAAGGATCTGGAAGTGGTGGAACTGGCCGATTAAGACCGGTTTTTTCTCTCCCTACATAGGGTTTTTGTTTCCGCCCTCCTCCTCCTTCAACGACCCTGAAACCTCTTGCTCATCGGCGTTAAAGGTGAAGGGAGGCTCCTTCACCGGAATTTCACCTCTTCACTTTGTGTCGTCCTGATTTTGAAGGCATGTCAGGCCCCTTTTGTTGCCTTCTAAATTTCTTTTCAAGGCAACTAACGCCTTCTTCCAAAGCTTCTGCAAGTGCTGTTCAACGGGCGCTACGCGTTTTTTTGACGCCCGCTACGCGTTTTTCAAAAAGGCGTAGCGGGAAAAAATAAAACGCGTAGCGCCCGTTAGAAGCTTCTTTCTATTGCCCTGGAAGCTTCTTGCAATGTGGTCAGTTGCTTCTTTCTTTCGGGGTAAATGCTTCTTTCTTCCGGGCACTTTGCTTCTCGCTTCCAGGACAAATGCTTCTTTCTTCTGGGTCAGTTGCTTCTTTCTTCCGGGGTAAATGCTTCTTTCTTCCGGGCACATTGCTTCTCGCGTAAAGTGACCCCTGTGAACCCTGGGTGGAGAAGGCCCCCTTCACCGTCAACCCCGATGAGCAGAGGAGCTCAGAGCAGGTGAAGAGGTTGGAGGGCAAAAACAAAAACTCTATGGGGATGGGGATACGAAGCCCTCTAAGCATCCTCCCCTTAAAGAAAATTTATATCTCGGTATCATTGCCTAAGACATATACCGATTTTTATCATCTCTTCTCTCAAATTCAGCCCCTTTTTATAGTGGATAGTATGAAATCCCATATTGCGGGCAGCTTGAATGTTTGCTTCATTATCATCGATGAAAAGAGACTGTTTGGCTTCTATCTCGTATCTAAGAAGTAATCGTTTGTATATTTCAGGGTCAGGTTTTACAATCTTCTCCTCTCCTGAAACGATAATGCCATCTAATTTCTTGAAGAAAGGATAGGTGTTGTGTACAAGTGGGAAGGTCTCGGTAGACCAGTTGGTCAATCCGAATAACAGATATTCTTGCCACAGTTCATCTATCAACGCGGTGTTTTCTTTTATTTCTCCACCCACCATATCTATCCAATGGGTGTGGTATAGTTTGATCTCTTTGCTGTATTGAGGATATTGGAGAACCAATTCAGCGATTCCGTCTTCGAAAGAACGCCCGGCGTCCTGTTGTTCATTCCATGGATGATTGCAAACCTCATTCAAGAAAAAATCCAACTCCGACTCATCATTGAATACGTTCTTATAGACATATCGCGGATTCCAGTCGATCAGAACACCGCCAAAATCAAATACCACATTTCTTATCTCTTTCATATTTATTCAGTTATATTTCATGGAATAACCATCAATAAAATTACCTTTGCAAAGATAAGTGCGTGTTTTTTAATTATCAATACTGATTAATAACCATTTTACACGGCAAAAATGAATATAGTATCTACATTGAACGAAGAACTCTTAACGCAGCCTTTCTCTAACGGTGCGGGAGAGCCGGATCTGCTTGCAAAGTATCAACAAATAGCACACGGATATTCTTTGATCGAGAACTCAATAGCTGTTCTAAGCGATCTGAAAGCGAATCAAAGTTATATATACAATGGTGGGGTGGCGGAAACATTAGGTCTTGCAGAAAAAGGAAGCATGAAGAGCATCCATTCCATATGGGAGGAAGATATCTTCGATAGGATTCATCCCGACGACCTCCTGAGAAAACATTCTTTAGAACTCCAATTCTTTCATTTATTAAAATCCATGCCGGTAAAAGAGCGTTCTGATTATTACATCAGAAGCGAAATACGCATGAGAAATGGCGAAGGAAAGTACATCGCAATCCGGCATCGAATGTTTTACATAAGTGGCTGCGTAATAGGAAATTTATGGCTGGCGCTTTGCCTCTATGACTTTTTATACGAGAAACCAGCATATGAAATACCTGATGGAGTCATAGTCAATTCGTCTACAGGAGAAATCTCTCGACCTGACACAAGAAAGTGCAGCAACATATTATCGAAAAGGGAAAAAGAAATACTTTCCTTCATAGAAAAAGGGATGATGAGCAAAGAGATTGCAGGGATACTGTCCGTCAGCATTTATACCATACACAGGCACCGCCAGAATATACTGGAAAAGCTTCGGGTGAAAAACTCCATTGAAGCGTGTAAAGTCGCCCAAATCATGGGACTACTTGAAAAAGATTAACACTGAAACAACACGAGCGAAGCGATGTGGCGAAAGAATAAAGATCGGCCTCATTTTCGGAGCGTCAAACGGAGCCTGTACGAAAAACGAGTAAAGGAGCGATTGTCTGAGCGAAGCGAGTTCGAGCTCCGATCGTTTTTCGTACAGGCGGAGTAGCTCCGGAAATGCAGCCGTGACTTTTTCTCTTTGTTACTTTCTCTTTTGCGTCAAGGCAAAAGAGAAAGTAAAAGCACCGCACAACAAAAAAAATGCTCCGATAATTCGTGAATATATAATAATTAGCTAATTTTGCACCCTAAAATAGAAGAGGTAAGAAACACCTCTCGAAAAAAAGAAAAGAAATGCCCACTACAGCCAAATTATTGCTACACTGCCCCGACCGACCGGGAATCTTGTCAGATGTAACAAACTTTATAACAGAAAACAAAGGAAACATCGTCTACCTGGATCAGTTCGTAGACCACGTAGAAGATATCTTCTTCATGCGTATCGAGTGGGAGCTGAAAAGCTTCTTGGTGCCGCAAGAGAAGATAGAAGACTACTTCCGTACCCTCTACGCCCAGAAGTACGACATGAATTTCCGTCTGTATTTCTCCGACAAGAAACCACGGATGGCGCTGTTCGTCTCCAAAATGTCGCACTGCCTGTTCGATATCCTGGCGCGTTACACCGCCGGTGAGTGGCATGTAGAAATACCGCTCATCATCAGCAACCATCCCGATATGCAGCAGGTGGCCGAACGTTTCGGCATCCCGTATCACATATTCCCCATCACCAAGGAGAACAAGGAAGAACAGGAGCGCAAAGAGATGGAACTGTTGGCCGATCATGGCATCACGTTCATCGTGCTGGCTCGATACATGCAGGTCATCTCAGAGCAGATGATCAACGCGTATCCCAATCGCATCATCAACATCCATCACTCATTCCTCCCGGCGTTTGTGGGAGCCAAGCCGTATCACGCGGCGTTCGAGCGGGGGGTGAAGATCATCGGAGCCACCAGCCACTATGTCACCACCGAGCTGGATGCCGGACCCATCATCGAACAAGATGTGGTACGCATCACGCACAAGGACTCCATCGAGGATCTGGTGAACAAAGGAAAGGACCTGGAGAAGATCGTGCTCTCACGTGCCGTGCAGAAGCACATCGACCGCAAGGTGCTGGCGTATAAAAACAAGACCGTGATATTTAGTTAGGAAGACACCTAATGAAAGTAGCTATACTGAAATACAATGCAGGAAACATCTGCTCCGTGGACTACGCTTTGAAGCGACTCGGGGTGGAAGCGGAGATTACGGCCGATAAGGAAGCGTTGCTCGCTGCCGACAAGGTGATCTTCCCCGGTGTGGGCGAAGCCGCCACCACGATGGATTACCTGCGTGCCAACCAGATGGATGCGTTGATCCGGGATCTTCGGCAACCGGTGCTGGGTATTTGCTTGGGCATGCAACTGATGTGCCGCCGTTCGGAAGAAGGTTCGGCCGATGGATTGGGCATTTTTGATGTCGATGTGATGCGGTTCGTACCCCAACGTCACGAAGATAAAGTGCCGCACATGGGGTGGAATAGCATCGGCGGTCTGCGGAGCGATCTGTTTAAGGAAATGGCCGACGGGGAGTTCGTTTACTTCGTGCACAGCTTCTATGTGCCGGCTTGCGAACATACGGCAGCCGTTACCGACTACATTCATCCGTTCAGTGCTGCCCTACATAAAGGCAATTTCTACGCCGCTCAGTTCCACCCGGAGAAGAGCGGGAAAGTAGGTGAGACGATTATTCGAAATTTTCTTGATTTATAACCAATTAGAAGATTTGATTCAATGATAGAGTTAATACCAGCCATCGATATTATAGACGGGAAATGCGTACGTCTTTCGCAAGGCGACTACGACAGCAAGAAGGTGTACAATGAGAATCCGGTAGAGGTGGCCAAGGAGTTTGAGGCCAACGGCATCCGTCGTCTGCATGTGGTCGATCTGGACGGAGCTGCTTCCAACCATGTGGTGAACTATCAGGTGCTGCACCGCATTGCTACGCAGACCTCTCTGGTTATCGACTTCGGTGGAGGAGTGAAGAGCGACGAGGATTTGATCATCGCTTTCGAGAATGGCGCGCAGATGGTCACTGGCGGAAGCATCGCCGTGAAGAACCCGGAACTGTTCACCCGCTGGATAAAGCAGTATGGCAGCGAGAAGATGATCCTCGGGGCCGACGTGAAAGAACGAAAAATAGCTGTGAACGGTTGGAAAGACGGAAGCGACCAGGAACTTTTCCCGTTTCTGGCCGGTTATATAAACAAAGGTATCCGCAAGGTGATTTGTACTGACATCAGTTGCGACGGTATGCTTTCGGGTCCTTCGTTGGGTTTGTATCAAGAGATTCTGGAACAACATCCGGAACTTTACCTCATTGCCAGCGGCGGGGTGAGCCACATCGACGACATCCACCGGCTGCACGAAGCAGGTGTACCGGCGGTCATCTTCGGTAAAGCCATCTACGAGGGACGCATTACCCTCAAAGAGCTACAAGCCTTTTTGTAAATTGAAGAGATACAAAGAAGAAACATAAACTGTCAATTGTCCACTGTCAATTGTCAATTAAAAAAAAGAATCATGTTAGCAAAAAGAATCATCCCTTGTCTGGATATCAAGGACGGGCAGACTGTGAAAGGTACCAATTTTGTCAACCTTCGCCATGCAGGCGATCCGGTGGAACTGGCCCGCGCCTATAGTGAGCAAGGAGCCGACGAACTGACATTCCTCGATATCACCGCCACGCACGAGGGACGCAAGACCTTCGCCGAACTGGTGAAGCGCATTGCTGCCAACATCAACATCCCTTTCACCGTAGGTGGAGGTATCAACGAACTGGCCGACGTGGAACGCTTGCTGAGCTCGGGAGCCGACAAGATTTCTATTAATTCGGCCGCCATCCGCAACCCGCAGCTCATCGACGACATTGCCAGCCACTTCGGTTCGCAAGTATGCGTCCTGGCCGTGGATGCCAAGCAGACGGAAGCCGGATGGAAATGCTACCTGAACGGCGGACGCATCGAGACCGAGCGAGAACTGCTGGCCTGGACGCGTGAAGCGCAGGATCGGGGAGCGGGCGAGGTTCTTTTCACCAGTATGGATCACGACGGCGTGAAGACCGGTTATGCCAATGAAGCCCTGGCCGCCCTAGCCGATCAGCTTTCTATCCCGGTCATCGCATCGGGTGGAGCAGGTACGATGGAACATTTCCGTGATGCTTTCACACTGGGAAAAGCAGATGCCGCACTGGCAGCCAGCGTTTTTCACTTCGGTGAAATAAAAATTCCCGATTTAAAATCGTATCTTTGCACCCAAGGAATTCCCATGAGGAAATAACCGGTCAAGAATAAGAATTAATTCACCACAGAGTCACACAGAGTTTCACAGAGTTTTTTAATTATTCTCTTGTGGTCTTGGAGGACTAAAGAAACTCTGTGGTGAAATAAAAAAGAATAAGCATATGGAATTGGATTTCGATAAAATGGACGGATTGGTCCCGGCCATCATTCAGGATAGTTATACACGTAAGGTGCTGATGCTGGGTTTTATGAACCGCGAAGCGTATGATAAAACCGTATAAACCGGTAAGGTGACTTTCTTCAGCCGTACCAAGAACCGTTTGTGGACGAAAGGTGAGGAGAGTGGCAACTTCCTGAACGTAGTTTCCATCCGGGAAGATTGCGACAAGGACACGTTGCTGATACAGGTGCAGCCGGTAGGCCCGGTATGCCACACCGGTACAGATACCTGCTGGGGCGAGAAGAACGAAGAACCAGTGATGTTTTTCAAGGCATTGCAGGACTTCATCACCCAGCGTCACGAAGAGATGCCGGAGAAATCGTACACCACCAGCCTGTTCCAGTCGGGCATCAACAAAATGGCCCAGAAGGTAGGAGAAGAAGCGGTGGAACTGATTATCGAAGCCACCAACGGTACTGATGAGCGGATGATTTACGAAGGATCGGACATGCTCTACCACCTCATCGTGATGCTCACTTCGAAAGGATACAGCATCGAAGATCTGGCGCGCGAACTGGAAGTTAGACATAGTGGGTCATGGACGAAACACTGATCAAATATAAAGGAGTAGAAATACACCAGGAAGAGCTCTGTGTGCTGAGCGACGTGGATCTGGAGCTGCACAAAGGAGAGTTTGTTTACCTGACAGGAAAGGTAGGCTCGGGTAAGACGAGTCTGCTTAAAACATTTTACGGGGAACTGAACATCGCCGGTGGCGACGCGGAAGTGCTGGGTTATAACATGCTCACCATCAAACGAAAATACATTCCTGCGCTACGGCGGAAACTGGGTATCGTGTTTCAGGACTTCCAGTTGATGACCGACCGGACGGTGTACAGCAATCTGGCCTTCGTGCTACGGGCTACCGGATGGAAGAACAAACTGGAGATACAAGACCGCATCGACGAGGTGCTGAAGCTGGTAGGCATGGAGAACAAAGGGTATAAGTTGCCCAATGAACTCTCTGGTGGTGAACAGCAACGCATCGTCATCGCTCGTGCCGTACTCAATTCGCCCGCCATCATCCTGGCCGACGAGCCGACGGGAAACCTGGACGTGGAAACCGGCAAAGCCATCGTGGAACTGCTGCAAAGCATTTGCCGGACAGGTTCGCTGGTGGTGATGACCACGCACAACCTGGGATTGCTGAAAGAGTATCCCGGACTGGTGTACCGATGCGCCGATCATCGGATAACCGATGTCACCAGCGAATGGACAGAAAATAATTAAAGCAGATATTAATTTTAACACAGTAACAAGAAATGAAAGTTTTAAAGTTTGGAGGAACTTCCGTAGGCACCGCACCGCGGATGAAGGATGTGGCCAAATTGATTACCGATGGCGAAAAGAAGGTTGTAGTTCTTTCGGCCATGTCGGGAACAACCAACTCATTGGTGGAAATCTCCGACTATCTGTACAAGAAGAATCCGGAAGGAGCCAATGAAGTCATCAACAGGCTGGAAACGAAATACAAGCAGCATGTAGCTGAACTCTATGCTACCGAGGAATATAAAAAGAAGGGATTGGAAGTCATCAAGTCGCACTTCAACTACATTCGTTCGTATACTAAAGACCTCTTCACACTGTTCGAAGAAAAGGTAGTGCTGGCACAGGGAGAGTTGATCTCTACGGCGATGGTGAACTACTATTTGCAGGAATGTGGTGTGAAATCGGTTTTGCTCCCGGCTTTGGACTTCATGCGTACGGATAAGAACGCCGAACCCGATCCCGTATATATTAAGGAGAAACTCTCTGCCCAACTGGAACTGTATCCGGAGGCTGAAATCTATATTACTCAGGGATTTATCTGCCGCAATGCATACGGCGAGATCGACAACCTGCAACGGGGTGGTAGCGACTATACGGCTTCGCTGATCGGTGCGGCTATCGGTGCGTCGGAAATCCAGATCTGGACTGATATCGACGGTATGCACAACAACGATCCGCGCATCGTGGACCAGACAGCACCCGTACGTCAGTTGCACTTCGAAGAAGCTGCCGAGTTGGCTTACTTCGGTGCCAAGATTCTGCACCCCACCTGCATCCAGCCGGCTAAGTATGCCAATATTCCGGTTCGCCTGCTGAATACCATGGAGCCGAATGCTCCGGGTACGATGATTTCCAACGATACCGAGAAGGGTAAGATCAAGGCGGTGGCTGCTAAGGAAAATATTACTGCCATCAAGATAAAGTCGAGCCGCATGTTGCTGGCACACGGCTTCCTGCGCAAGGTATTCGAAATATTCGAAAGCTACCAGACTTCTATCGACATGATCTGTACCTCGGAGGTAGGCGTGTCGGTATCGGTGGACAACTCCAAGCACCTGAACGAGATCGTGGATGATCTGAAGAAATACGGTACGGTAACGGTAGACAAGGACATGTGCATCGTTTGTGTGGTGGGCGACCTCGACTGGGAGAACGTAGGCTTCGAAGCGAAAGCACTCGACGCCATGCGCGACATACCGGTGCGTATGATTTCGTTCGGCGGAAGCAATTACAACATCTCGTTTCTGATCCGTGAGTGCGATAAAAAGACTGCCTTGCAATCGCTGACTAACGTGTTGTTCAAAGACTAAATCGTGAACCCGTAAATAGTTACCGAGCG
Organism: Bacteroides sp.; assembly: GCA_031554505.1. Lineage (GTDB taxonomy): Bacteria > Bacteroidota > Bacteroidia > Bacteroidales > Bacteroidaceae > Bacteroides. The sequence continues at coordinate 18,871 of JAVBVI010000043.1, forward strand.
CTTTTACCATACCCTGATAAAAGCGCTCTTTTTTCACCCGTTAAACTAATCAATTATGAAAGGAGTATTCCCCATAGACAAATTCCGTGAGTTGCAGACACCGTTCTACTATTACGACACGAAGGTGCTGCGCGATACACTGAGTTGCATCAAGAAGGAAATAGCCCGGTACGAACGTTTCGATGTGCATTATGCCATGAAAGCCAACGCCAACCAGAAGGTGCTGACCATCATTCGCGAGAGTGGGATGGGAGCCGACTGCGTAAGCGGGGGTGAAGTGAAAGCCGCTATCAAAGCCGGATTCCCTGCCAACAAGGTAGTGTTTGCCGGTGTAGGAAAGTCTGACCGGGAAATCAATCAGGCGTTGGACTATCATATTTTCTGCTTCAACGTGGAGTCTATCCCTGAGTTGGAAGTGATCAACGAACTGGCTGCTGCCAAAGGTAAGATAGCCCAGGTGGCTTTCCGCATCAATCCGAACGTAGGTGCGCATACCCATGCCAATATCACCACCGGACTGGCCGAAAACAAGTTCGGTATCAGCATGGAAGATATGGATCAGGTGATCGACGTGGCGTTGGAGATGAAGAATGTGAAGTTTATCGGACTACACTTCCACATCGGTTCGCAGATACTCGATATGGGCGATTTCATCGCGCTTTGCAACCGGGTCAATGAGTTGCAGAACAAGCTGGAAGCTCGTCGCATCCTGGTGGAACATATTAATGTAGGTGGTGGACTGGGTATCGATTACGATCACCCCAACCGTCAAGCTATTCCCGATTTCAAGTCGTACTTTGCCACATATGCCGGGCAGTTGAAGCTCCGCCCGTACCAGACGCTTCACTTTGAATTGGGGCGTGCTGTGGTGGGGCAATGCGGTTCGCTCATCTCTGAAGTGCTCTACGTGAAGCAGGGGGTCAACAAGCAGTTCGCTATCCTCGATGCCGGCATGACCGACCTGATCCGTCCGGCTCTGTACCAGGCATACCATAAAATAGAGAACATCACTTCAGAAGAGCCTGTACAGGCATACGATGTGGTAGGCCCTATTTGCGAATCGTCCGACGTATTCGGAAAAGCCATCGATTTGAACAAGGTGAAGCGTGGCGACTTGCTGGCATTGCGCTCAGCCGGTGCCTATGGTGAGATTATGGCTTCGGGCTATAACTGTCGCGAGCTTCCGCAAGGTTACTTGTCGGACGACTTGGTGTAGGAATAAAAAAAAGACAAAAGTTAAGAACATAATCTCTGGTTTGTTTGTTTAAATGTCAATTAAGTTTTTAAACAAATCACAAAACAATTAAGAATTATGTTGACGAAGAAATTAGAAAAAGCAATGAACGAGCAGATCGTTGCCGAAATGTGGTCTGCCAATCTTTATCTGGCTATGTCTTTCTACTTTGAGAAAGAAGGTTTGGAAGGTTTTGCTGCCTGGATGAAGAAGCAGTCGCAGGAAGAACTGGGACATGCGTATGCTTTTGCCAGTCATATTATCAAACGTGGTGGTACGGCCATTGTTGACAAGCTGGATGTGGTTCCCACAGGCTGGGGGACAGCTTTGGAGATATTCGAGCATGCTTACAAGCACGAATGCCATGTGTCTAAATTGATTGACAATCTGATGGCGATAGCTATTGAAGAGAAAGACAATGCTACGCAGGATTTCTTGTGGACATTCGTTCGCGAACAGGTAGAGGAAGAAGAAACCGCTCAGGGAATTGTGGACAAGTTGAAACTTGCCGGACAAGCCGGATTGCTGTTTATGGATTCCAAACTGGGTAAACGCAGTTAATCGTTAAAGAAAAAAAGTTCTAACATAAAAAAGAACCACCGGAGCATGCATCACATCCGGTGGTTCTTTTTTTATGTCTTATTTCAGTACATTCAGCTCTTTACCTACTTTGATGAAGGCGGCAATACATGTCTCCAGATGCTCGCGTTCATGCCCGGCAGAGATCTGTACGCGGATGCGGGCTTCGCCTTTCGGTACTACCGGGTAGTAGAAACCGGTTACATAAATACCTTCTTCCTGCAGGCGGGCGGCATAGTTCTGTGACAATTTTGCATCATACAACATCACGGCGCAGATGGCGCTCTGAGTAGGCTTGATGTCAAAACCGGCGGCCAGCATCTGTGTACGGAAGTATTCTACGTTCTCTGCCAGCTTATCATGCAAGGCATTGCTCTCTTTCAGCATCTTGAACATCTCGATACCTGCACCTGTGATGCTTGGCGCCAGGGAGTTAGAGAAGAGGTAAGGACGACTGCGTTGGCGAAGCAGGTCAATGATCTCTTTCCGCCCCGTAGTGAATCCACCCATCGCGCCACCGAATGCCTTGCCCAGCGTTCCGGTGTAGATGTCCACTCGTCCGTAAGTCTGGAACTGTTCGCTTACCCCATGTCCGGTAGCGCCTACCACTCCGGCGGAATGCGATTCGTCCACCATCACCAGGGCATCGTATTTCTCGGCCAGGTCGCAAATCTTGTCCATCGGAGCCACATTGCCGTCCATGGAGAATACCCCGTCCGTTACTACGATGCGGAACCGTTGTGCCTGCGCTTCTTGCAAGCACTTTTCTAATTCCTCCATATTGGCGTTAGCATAGCGGTAACGTTTCGCTTTGCAAAGGCGTACCCCGTCGATGATAGAGGCATGGTTCAGCGAATCGGAAATAATAGCGTCTTCTTCGGTGAACAGTGGTTCGAATACGCCTCCGTTGGCATCGAAACAAGCTGCATAGAGAATGGTATCTTCGGTTTGGAAGAAATCGGCGATGGCCGCTTCCAGTTCTTTGTGGATATCCTGCGTACCGCAGATGAAACGTACAGACGACATACCGTAACCACGGCTGTTCATGGCCCGGGCAGCCGCTTCGATGAGACGCGGATGGTTGGACAGTCCCAAGTAGTTGTTAGCACAGAAGTTGAGCACTTCTTTTCCCTTCACCAGGATAGCGGCTTGTTGTGCGCTTTCAAGCAGTCGTTCGTCTTTATAGAGCCCGGCCTCCTTGATTTCAGCAAGGATATTGCTGAGATGATCTTTCATTTTACCGTACATACGATTAAGAATTAGAGTTTCTATGCAAAGGACATCATTTTCCCCGAATAAACCATCTGATTTTAATATAAAAGTAAAAAAAAAGTGCTTACTTTGTGCCATATTTTAACAGGGCAATTCAGCGTTGCTTTAGAAGTTAAAAGCTTAACTTAGAAATGAGAAAGATTTTTGCAGGGATCACTCTCCTTATGCTGTTTATTTCTTGCGGAAACAAAAATACGGACATTAATCCCTTTGCTGTTATCACCCGTGAAGTTGACTCCGCCCTTCACAAAAAAGCTTCCGACACATTGAAAGAAGAAGTGACAGTGGAAGCGGAAGAACCGAAGCCGATAGAAGCTGATGAGTCTTTTGACGATTTTATCTATAGCTTTGCATCAGACGACGCGTTGCAACGTCAACGGGTAGTGTTTCCGTTGCCTTATTATAAAGGGGATACTCCATCGAAAATAGAAAAGAAGGAGTGGAAACATGACAGCCTCTTTACTAATCAGAGCTATTACACCTTGCTTTTCGATAACGAGGAAGATATGGACAAGGTGGGCAATGCCGACCTGGAATCTGTGCAGGTGGAGTGGATATTCATCCGTTCCAAGAATATAAAAAGATATTATTTCGAACGTATCAAGGGGGCCTGGATGCTCGAAGCTATCAACCTCAGACCCATTGGGAAGAATGACGGAGAGGGCTTTCTGGATTTCTATAGCCGTTTTGCTACCGACAGCTTGTTTCAGAGTCAACGGGTACGTCATCCGCTGGAGTTCGTTACTATGGATCCCGATGACGACTTTTCGGTGCTCGAAACAACGCTCGACTTAAATCAGTGGTTTGCCTTCAAACCCCAATTGCCTGCCGACAAGTTATCGAATATAGACTACGGTCAGACAAACGAAGATTATTCGGCTAATAAGATCCTAGTGTTGAAGGGCATCGGGAACGGCTTCTCGAATATCCTCTACTTCCAGCGGAAGAGCGGTGCTTGGGAACTTTATAGATTTGAGGATACCAGTACATAGGCCTCGCAAACATCAGTTACACAGGTATGAAACAAGAACATTATTCACTGTTGTCACACAATACATTCGGTATCGACGTGCAGGCAGCGGTATTTCTGGAATACAATTCGGTAGAAGAACTTCAGGCATTCATCGCGAACGGAGAGATTGGTGCACCCTTTCTGCATATTGGAGGGGGGAGCAACTTGCTTTTTACCCGGGACTATCCCGGGACGGTGCTACACTCGTGCATACGTAGTATAGAGGTCAGGGAGGAAACGGACGACGCTGTGCTGCTTCGTGTAGGAGCGGGAGTGGTTTGGGATGACTTCGTGGCTCATTGTGTGTTGCAGGGTTGGTACGGAACGGAAAACCTTTCGCTTATTCCGGGCGAAGTAGGAGCCAGTGCCGTGCAGAATATAGGTGCATATGGTGTGGAGGTGAAGGACTTCATCACGCAGGTGGAGACAGTTGACATCTGTGGAAAAGAGGAGATTTACCCCACGGCGGAATGCCGGTATGCCTACCGTGACAGTATCTTCAAGCGTCCGGAGATGAAAGAAGTGTTCGTCACTTACGTGTGGTTCCAGTTGAGCAAGCAAGAAAGCTATACGTTGGACTATGGCGCCATTCGTCAGGAACTGGAGAATTATCCTGAACAGACATTGGCCACGGTACGGCAAGCCATCATCACCATTCGCGAGAACAAACTACCCGATCCGGCTGTTGTCGGCAATGCAGGGAGCTTCTTCATGAACCCCATCGTGCCGCGAAAGCAGTTCGAAGAGTTACTAGCCCTGTATCCTCGCATGCCTTATTACGAAGTGGATGCCGACCGGGTGAAGATTCCGGCAGGATGGATGATCGAACAGTGCGGCTGGAAGGGAAAAGCCTTGGGGCCTGCGGCGGTGTACGAGAAACAGGCGTTGGTGTTGGTGAACCGGGGAAGTGCCAGGGGGACTGACATCATTGCCCTGTCGGAGGCTGTCCGCGCTTCGGTTCGCGAAAAGTTCGACATCGACATCCATCCGGAAGTTAACTTTATTTAGAAACGATGACAATAACGATACTTGGAAGCGGAACCTCTACAGGTGTTCCCGAAATAGGATGTACCTGCCGGGTTTGTATATCGACCGATCCGCGGGACCATCGCCTTCGCGCCTCTGCCTTGCTGGAGACAGAGGATACCCGGATACTGATAGACTGCGGACCCGATTTCCGGGAGCAGATGCTTCGAATTCCTTATGCCAGGATAGACGGCGTGCTGGTCACCCACGAGCATTACGATCATGTGGGAGGGTTGGACGATCTGCGTCCCTTCTGCCGCTTCGGCGAGGTGCCTATCTACGCAGAGAAGTGGGTGGCCGACAACCTGCGCAGCCGGATGCCCTATTGTTTTGTTGACCACGTTTACCCTGGTGTACCCAATATTCCTCTACACGAAGTAGCTCCCTTGATCCCCTTTCGCATCAAGCAAACCGAGGTGCTCCCCATCCGGGTGATGCATGGGCGGCTTCCTATACTGGGCTATCGCATCGGAAATGTAGGATATGTTACCGACATGCTTACCATGCCTGATGAATCTTATGAACAATTGACCGGACTCGATGTTCTGTTGGTGAACGCGCTACGCATGGCACCGCATCCTACCCATCAAACGCTGGAACAGGCTCTGGAAACAGCCAAGCGCATCGGCGCGAAGGAAACTTACTTTGTGCATATGAGTCATCACATAGGGTTGCATGCGGAGATCGAAAAAACATTACCTTCTCACATTCACTTTGCATACGACGGGTTGAAGATTTTTTAGCAAAAGTTTTGTTTTATTTTATTTATTTGCTATTTTTGCCGTGTATACTATAAAATGTTAACACTATGAGACTCCGTACAGTCATACGAATCGCAATAATCTCCTCGATAGTGCTTTTTTGTACAGGGTTCATCATGTTTTCATTTTTTAGACTCTCAGCTGCTGAGAACGAGGAAGAGTGCAACCTTTATTCCCTGATTCCTGAAGATGCTTCGGCAGTGTTCGAAACCAGCGATATTGTTCGACTGGTACAGACCATTGATGAAATGGATTGTAGCAAAGACAATCATTACTTACTTATTTCCCGCTTGTTCGCTACTTTTAAATCTTATCTGAATACCCTGTTGGACGATACTCCACACGGGTTGAGCAAACAGATGAATAAGATGATTTTTAGTTTTCACGAACCGGATAATGAATGGAATCAGGTGTTGTATTGCAGCTTGGGCTCAGGAGATTATCAGCTGTTGGAGAAGTTCGTAGGGCGGCTCGATACCGGCGCTTATCCGTCGCGTCTGTTCGAATACCGGGGGCAGAACATCCGTATCTATCCGTTGCCCGATGGTAGCTTTATGTCCTGTTATGTCACTTCCAGGTTTCTGGTTCTGAGCTATCAGAAACGTTTGGTGGAGCAAGTGGTCGACGCTTATCTGTCAAAGAAATCGCTCATGAACGATCCGTTCTTTGAGGATATCCACGATAGTAAGAAGAAGGCCGGCATGGCTACGGTTTACACTCGTATGTACTCTGTAAATATGGGTAAGGGGAATGGAAAGGCGCAGGTACATACCAATCTGGGTAACTGGACAGAATTTGATATGAAGATGAACGGAACGGCTATCTACTTTTCTGGTATCAGCCATGATTCCGATACGTGTCATACCTTTATGAGTATGCTTCGTAAGCAAGAGCCTGTGAAAGGCTTCCCGGACAGGATATTGCCAGCCTCGACGTTCTTTTTCAGTCGCCGGTCGGTGAGTGATCTGGAGTCAATGCTCAGTTTTACAGCCGGGCAGGAATACTCTGATGCAAATTACTCCGATTACATCAAGCAACGCGACGAGGAGCTGTCTGCTTATCTGAAAGAGCATGGCAACAGCAATATAACCACTTGTCTGTTTCGGAAGGCGGAGGATTCGCTGGGTACGGCGGCGGTGATGAGCATTCCTCTGTATGATATGGTTCAGGCCGAACGGGCACTTTTACGTTTGCTCGAGACGACGCCTGTGGAACCGGGAGTTCCGCGCGTTCCGCTCAAATCGCTCCATCAGAAAGCTTCGAAGACATATAGTTTCTACGTGTTACCCCGTAATACCTTGTTTACTCAACTCACCGGTATTACCAATGTAACTTTGAACGGTCACGCTTGCTTCTATGGCGGTCATCTGCTTGTTGCCCCTGATGCCTCCAGCTTGGCGCAGTATATTGGGGATATGGAATCTGGTGAATTCATGGACGATACAGCTATCTATAAGGACGGCATCTCGGGATTGTCGGACAATTATCATTTTATGCTCGTAGCCGATCTGCATGATATGATGGCTCAGCCCGATACGTATACGCGTCTGATTCCCAGTTTGTTCTTCCGCAATCCTAACTTCTTCCGTTACTTTACCTTGTCGGCACAGTTCCTTTGCAACGATGGCGTAGTGTACCCTAATATTGTACTGTTCTACAAAGGAGAGTAAGTTTCCAAAAAAATCCGGGACATGATCCTCGTCTTTCGAAGATAGCCAAGTCCCGGATTCAGACCCGATGAACCTTATCAGAAAGGCAGATCGTCGTTTGCATTGCCCGGGTTGAATTCCGGAGCAGCCATTGGGGGAGGAACTGGCGAGCCTGCGAAAGGTGCTTCGGTAGCAACTCCTGCGCGGTCCACCTTCCAGGCACGGATACTGTTGAACCAGCGATCCTGCCATTGGCGGGCATCTATATCGAATGATACAGTCAGTTCTTCACCCATTTGGATGTTGAATTGCTCAATCTTGTCGGTACCAAACACCTCAAAACACATCTTGCGGGGGTATTGGTCATGGTTCTCGATGACAAATTCCTGTGCCTTCCATTCGTTACCAGTCTTGGATGTTCCACCTTTGGGAGCCAGTACGGCGATAATTTTTCCTGTAAATTCCATTGTGATAAAAATTAATTTGCGGCGAAGTTACGATATTTTAGTTTAATCCGACCAACTATCTATGCTTTTTTCTTCTGTTTTGTTGGCTTGCCCCAATCTTTTGATTACTTTTGTACTTTCATAAATTAAATATTTTAATACCGGAAATATATGAAATTTATCATTTCAAGTACTGCGCTTTTCAGTCGCCTACAGGCTATCAGCCGTGTGATTAACTCTAAAAATGCGTTACCTATTTTGGATTGTTTCCTGTTCCAGTTGGAAGATGGAAAACTGTCAATCACCGTTTCCGATAGCGAAACAACGATGGTTACTTCGATCGAAGTGAACGAAAGTAGTGCAAATGGTCGGTTCGCTGTAGTGGCAAAGACCCTGCTCGACGCATTGAAAGAGATTCCCGAACAACCGTTGGTGTTCGAGGTAAACACTGACTCGTACGAGATCACTGTGCGGTACCAGAATGGTAAATACAATCTGATGGGGCAGAATGCTGACGAATTTCCGCAATCGGCTTCGTTGAGTGAGAGTGCTGTTCGACTGGAAATTGGTTCGCAGATATTGCTGAGCGGTATTAACCGTGCCTTGTTTGCTACGGCCGACGACGAACTTCGTCCGGTGATGAACGGTATCTATTTCGATATCACTACTGAAGACATCACGATGGTAGCTTCTGATGGCCATAAGCTAGTGCGTTGCAAGAGCTTGGCTACCCGTGGCAACGAACGCGCCGCTTTCATTCTGCCGAAGAAACCGTCAGTACTGCTGAAGAGCCTCCTTCCCAAAGAATTGGGCGCAGCCGTCATCGAGTTCGACGACCGCAATGCTATCTTCACTCTGGAAAACTATCGCATGGTGTGCCGGCTGATCGAAGGACGTTATCCCAATTATAACTCGGTGATCCCAAAGAACAACCCGCATAAGGTGATTGTAGATCGTCTGCAGATGATCGGCGCCCTGAAACGTGTATCCATTTTCTCTTCGCAAGCCAGCAGCCTTATCAAGCTTCGCATGCAGGAAAATGAAATGATTATTTCCGGACAGGATATCGACTTCTCCACCTCGGCCGAAGAAACCCAGGTATGCCAGTACAACGGAAATGCCATGAGCATCGGATTCAAATCCACCTTTCTCATCGATATCCTGAACAACATTGCATCGGATGAAGTAGTGATCGAACTGGCTGATCCGTCGCGTGCCGGCGTCATCATTCCGATGGAGCAAGCTGAGGACGAAGACCTGCTGATGCTGCTCATGCCGATGATGCTGAACGATTAAACAGAACATACTCAACGATAAACGATGAAATTGAACCTCAAAAATCCCATTGTCTTTTTCGACCTCGAAACGACCGGGATCAACATTAATACTGACCGTATTGTCGAACTGTGTTATCTCAAGGTGCATCCCAACGGCAATGAAGAGTCGAAAACTATGCGTATCAACCCCGAGATGCCCATTCCCGAAGGCGCTTCGGCTGTGCACGGAATCTTTGACGAAGATGTGGTGGATTGCCCCACCTTCAAGGAGGTGGCCAGGACGCTGGCCCGCGACATCGAAGGATGCGACCTGGCCGGATTCAATTCCAACCGCTTCGATATCCCTGTATTGGCCGAAGAATTCCTGCGTGCTGGTGTCGATATTGATCTAAGCAAACGAAAGTTTGTCGATGTGCAGGTCATCTTCCATAAGATGGAACAACGTACCTTGTCGGCTGCTTATAAGTTTTATTGTGAAAAGGATCTCGAAGACGCCCACTCGGCCGAAGCCGACACGCGGGCTACCTACGAAGTGTTGCAGGCACAACTGGACCGTTATCAGGATCTGAAGAACGACGTAGCTTTTCTGTCCGAGATATCCAGTTTCAACCGCAACGTAGACTTTGCCGGGCGTATGGTGTACGACGACAAGGGGGTAGAGGTATTCAACTTCGGCAAGTACAAAGGAATGTCTGTCGCCGAAGTGCTGAAGAAGGATATGGGCTATTACGGCTGGATCATGGGCAACGACTTCACGCTCAACACCAAGGCGATGCTGACCAAAATCCGGTTGCGCGAACTTACAGGACAATAACATGTTGAAAGGAAAAAAGATCATTCTTGGTATCACCGGAAGCATCGCGGCCTACAAAGCCTGCTACATAATCCGGGGACTTATTAAGAAAGGGGCCGAGGTGCAGGTGGTCATTACCCCGGCAGGCAAGGAGTTTATCACTCCCATTACCCTGTCGGCGCTTACCAGCAAACCGGTCATCAGCGAATTCTTTGCCCAACGTGACGGCACGTGGAACAGCCACGTAGACTTGGGATTGTGGGCCGATGCTATGATCATTGCTCCGGCTACAGCTTCAACTTTGGGGAAGATGGCTAACGGCATTGCCGACAACATGCTCATCACCACTTATCTGTCGGCTAAAGCACCGGTATTTATAGCTCCGGCCATGGATTTGGATATGTTTGCCCATCCCTCCACACAGAAAAACCTCGCTGTGCTCCGTTCCTACGGCAATCGTATCATCGAACCGGCATCGGGCGAACTGGCCAGCCATCTGGTTGGCAAAGGCCGGATGGAAGAGCCGGACGTGATCGTCCGTGTGCTCGAAGACTTCTTCTCGGCTACCGATGAATTGGCCGGAAAGAAGGTGCTCATTACCGCCGGACCTACTTATGAGAAGATAGACCCGGTACGTTTCATCGGTAATTATTCTTCCGGTAAGATGGGCTTCGCCCTGGCCGAAGAGTGTGCCCGTCGCGGTGCAGAGGTTTGCCTCGTAGCCGGACCGGTACAGATGGGGACGCATCACGAACGCATCCGTCGCATCGATGTAGAGTCGGCCGAGGAGATGCATGCGCAGGCCATGGCCAACTTTGACACTTCCGATGCTGCTATCCTGTGTGCCGCCGTGGCCGATTTTACTCCAGACACCGTGGCCGACAAGAAGATCAAGCGCGAAGGCGACGACTTGGTGCTGCAACTCAAACCCACGCGGGACATTGCCGCTTCTTTGGGCCGACTGAAACGGCCGGAACAGACGCTGGTGGGCTTCGCACTCGAGACCAACGACGAGCAGCACAATGCCGAGCGGAAGCTGGAGAAGAAAAACTTCGATTTCATCGTGCTCAACTCGTTGAATGACGAGGGAGCCGGATTCAGACATAGCACCAACAAGATCAGTATCATCGACCGCCAGGGAAAGACGGACTATCCGCTGAAAACCAAAGCGGAAGCGGCCGCCGATATTGTGGACAAGTTAGTTAAAATCATGTACTGATGCTGCAATCCTTACACATTCAGAATTACGCCCTGATCGAAGAACTGGATATCCGCTTCGATTCGGGTTTTTCCGTCATTACAGGCGAGACCGGTTCGGGTAAATCGATCATCCTTGGCGCCATCGGGCTGCTATTAGGGCAACGTGCCGATGTGAAAGCCATCCGCCAGGGGGCTGCCAAATGTGTCATCGAGGCGCATTTCGACTTGTCGGCCTACCGCATGGAGGCATTTTTCGAGGAAAACGACATCGAATACGAGGAGGAGTGCATCCTTCGCCGGGAGATACTGGCGTCGGGCAAGAGCCGGGCCTTTATCAATGATACGCCTGTATCGCTCACGCAGATGAAAGAACTGGGCGAACAACTCATCGACGTGCATTCCCAGCACCAGAACCTCTTATTAAATAAAGAGGACTTCCAGTTGGGTGTGCTCGATATCCTGGCGCACAACGACGAGGTGCTGACCCAATACCGCGTACTGTACAATCAGTGGAAGCAGGCCGACAAAGAGTTGGCCGCTTTGCGTGAACAGGCCGAACAGAGCCGTGCCGACGAAGAATACATCCGTTTTCAATACGAACAACTGGAAGCCGTACGGCTCACCGAAGGAGAGCAGGAAGAGCTGGAACAGGAATCGGAAATGCTCACTCATGCCGAAGAGATCAAAGCCGGGTTGTACCGGGTGGAACAACTGCTCGACTCCGATGAAGGCGGTGTACTCATCGCCCTGAAAGAGAGTCTGACTTCCCTTCAAACTTTGCAACGGGTATTCCCCGCATCGGGCGAACTGGCCGAACGGGTGAACAATACCTACATCGAACTGAAAGAGGTATCGCGGGAGATCAGTGTGACCGGTGAGAACATCGAGTTCAATCCCGAACGCCTGGAGCAGGTGAACGAACGTCTCAATGTGATCTACTCCCTGCAACAGAAACACCGTGTACAGAGCGTGGAAGAACTGATAGCGCTGGCTACGGAGTTCCAGAATAAACTTTCCGCCATCTCTTCGTACGACGAGCACATAGCCGGACTTACCGCACAGCGGGACGAGTATTGGAAACAGCTCGGCAAGCAGGCAGCGCTGCTCACCTGCACCCGCACCACTGTGGCTCCGGTCGTGGAGAAACAAATGGCCGAAAAACTGGTGTTGCTCGGTATGCCCAACGCCCGCTTCCGGGTAGAGATCGAGAAAAAGAAACTACCGGGACTCCAGGGCGAAGACGCAGTAAGCTTCCTCTTCTCGGCCAACAAGAACGGTACTCTGCAACCGGTATCGACCGTAGCTTCCGGCGGTGAAATAGCTCGTGTGATGCTCACTATCAAAGCCATGATAGCTGGTGCCGTGAAGCTTCCCACCATCGTATTCGACGAAATAGACACCGGAGTGTCCGGAGAGATTGCCGACCGCATGGCCGACATCATGCAGGAAATGGGCGAGCAGAACCGACAGGTGCTCAGCATTACCCATCTGCCGCAGATCGCTGCCCGCGGACGGAAACATTATAAGGTATATAAGGAGGACAATGATGTGGAGACCAATAGCCACATCATTCTGCTTTCTGACGAAGAACGGGTGGAGGAGATTGCCCACATGCTCAGCGGAGCCACGCTTACCGAAGCAGCGCTTAACAATGCCCGAGCCTTATTAAATTAGCAAACAATCCAAAGAATAATGATAGACAAAAGCGAAATGATTTTTGGCGTGCGCGCCGTTATTGAAGCCATACAGGCGGGTAAGGAGATTGACAAGATCTTGGTGAAGAAAGACATCCAGAGCGACTTGTCAAAAGAACTATTTGCTGCTCTGAAAGGTACGTTGATCCCGGTACAGCGTGTTCCGGTGGAACGTATCAACCGTATTACCATGAAGAATCACCAGGGGGTAGTGGCGTTTATCTCGTCCATCACCTACCAGAAGACGGAAGACCTGGTTCCCTTCTTTTTCGAAGAGGGAAAGAATCCGATTTTCGTTATGCTCGACGGGATAACGGATGTGCGCAACTTCGGCGCCATTGCTCGTACGTGTGAGTGCGCGGCGGTCGATGCCATCATTATACCGGCTCGTGGCAGTGTATCGGTGAATGCCGATGCTGTGAAGACCTCGGCTGGTGCCTTGCACACCTTACCTGTATGCCGGGCACAGAGCTTGCACAATCCGTTGCAGTTTCTGAAAGATAGCGGTTTCCACATCGTGGCTGCGACAGAAAAAGGCGATTATGACTATACGAAAGCCGACTATACCGGTCCGATGTGCATCATCATGGGTGCCGAAGATACCGGCGTCTCTTATGATAATCTGGCCAAGTGCGACGAGTGGGTAAAGATACCGATGCTTGGCAAGATTGAGTCGCTCAACGTATCGGTAGCTGCCGGTATCTTGATATACGAAGCTGTAAGACAGAGAAATAACTAATGATCAATATAGCATGAAAAGAAAACTGCTTCTCATTTTTGTAGGATGTCTGCTGTCACAATGGAGCAGCGCACAGGCTTCCAAATGGGTGGAGAAAGCCAAAAAGGCTATCTTCTCCGTAGTGACGTACGACCAGAACGACAAGATACTGAATACCGGTAATGGTTTCTTTGTAACCGAGGACGGCGTAGCCCTTTCGGACTGTGGGCTTTTCTATGAAGCTCAAAGCGCCGTTATCATCACGTCGGACGGTAAGAAAATGCCGGTCGAAGCCATTTTGGGTGCCAACGGTATGTATGATGTGGTCAAGTTTCAGGTAGCCATCACCGAAAAGAAGGTGCCGGCTCTTTCTATCGCTGGTACATCGCCTGCTGTGGGAACCGAAGTATACGTGTTGCCTTACTCCACACAGAAAGGAACATTTACGTCAACTACCATCAAGGAAGTTGCCAAAGCAGGAGAGGGGTACTTCTATTACACCCTCGGTATGCCGCTGAAAGACAAGATGGTGAGTTGCCCGGTGATGAGTGCCGACGGACAAGTGTTCGGCTTGGCGCAGAAGTCATCCGGCCGTGATACTACTACGATCAGCTATGCCGCCAGTGCGGCGTTTGCCATGTCACAAAAGATAGCTCCGCTCTCGTTTAGCGACATCACACTGAAGAAGATTGGTATTCGCAAAGGATTACCCGATACGGAAGACCAGGCATTGGTGTTTCTGTATATGGCTTCCACGCAGACTACCCCTGCCGAATACCAGGCATTGCTCGACGCTTTCATCAAACAATATCCTAATAGTACCGACGGATATATTCGCCGGGCTACATCCAACTTGTACAAGGCCACGGACGATGCTAGCTTTGATAAGGTGGTTGCTGACATGGAACAGGCTTTAAAAGTTGCTCAGAAAAAGGATGATGTGTACTATAACTACTCGAAACTTATCTATAATTATCAGATGGGTACACCCGAAACTACTTATAAAGACTGGACCTTCGATAAAGCATTGGAATATGTCCGAAATGCCGAATCCATCGATCCGTTGCCGGTCTATGTGCAATTGGAAGGTGATATCTTTTTTGCCCAGCAGAAGTACACGGAAGCATTAGCGTGCTACCAGAAGGTGAATGAAAGCAACCTGGCATCGCCGCTGACTTTCTACACGGCTGCCAAGACCATGGAGCTGACTGAGGGTGATCCGAAAGAAGTAGCTGCATTAATGGATAGCTGCATCGCTCGTTGTCCGCAACCATTGCCTGTCGAAGTGGCTCCGTTTGTACTGGAACGCGCGCAGGCCTATATGCTGGCTGAACTCTATCGTCCGGCACTGGCAGACTACGATACATATTATGATTTGGTGAATGGCCGGGTGAACGATGTGTTCTATCATTTGCGTGAACAGGCTGCCTTCAAAGGTAAACAGTACCAACGTGCGCTGGACGATATAGCCAAAGCCATCGAACTGAAACCGGACGAAATGTTGTACCGGGCCGAACAAGCCGTGGTCAACTTGCGCGTAGGGCGTTACGACGAAGCCTTGAAGATCCTGAAAGAGGCTGTGGCCAAATATCCTGAATATGCCGAAGGATACCGTCTGATGGGGATCTGCCAGATTCAGTTGAAGAAGAATGCTGATGCTTGTACCAGCTTTGCGAAAGCTAAAGAACTGGGCGATCCGAACGTGGACGAACTGATCAGCAAGCACTGCAACTAAAGCATATCCGCAATATCCCTCAAAAAAAAGACTTAAGTGTTTCGTTGGAAAGACTTAAGTCTTTTTTTACAAGATACTACATCTTTCTGAAAAACATTTAAGTCTTTTTTCAGCTCTCCTGTCATCCCATTTTCTGCATTTCCCGCCGCATTTCAGCATTTTTTCAGAATTAATCCGTTTATTTGTAGGAGACTAAATTCCAGCAACCTATGAAAATACTGATCATAGAAGACGACCCGGCTTTGCGGGAGGTTATTCGCCGTTCGCTTGAAAAGGAACGGTTCGTAGTCGAGGAAGCATCTGACTTCCAATCGGGTATCCTGAAAATAGAGGATTACAACTACGATTGCATCCTGCTCGATATCATGCTTCCCGACGGCAACGGACTGGATGTGCTCCGGCAATTAAAGGAGATGCGGAAGCGAGAGAATATTATCATCATCTCAGCCAAAGACTCGCTCGAGGACAAAGTTTCCGGATTGGGGCTCGGAGCCGATGACTACCTGTCTAAACCTTTCCACCTGGCCGAACTGACAGCTCGCGTGCGGAGTGTCATCCGCCGGCGGCAGGACGATGGCGATACCACTGTCTGCCTGGAGAATATACGTATTCTGCCCGATACCTTCCAGGTCTTTGTGGGAGAGCGTGAGGTGGAGTTGAGCCGCAAGGAGTATGATATTCTGTTCTATTTCGTGCATCGGCCCGGCCGCTTGGTCGATAAACATACGCTGGCCGAATCTATCTGGGGCGATCACATCGACCAGGTGGATAACTTCGATTTTATCTACGCCCAGATCAAGAACCTTCGGAAGAAACTGAAAGAAACCGGGGCTATTCCCGAGATCCAATCAGTCTACGGCTTTGGTTATAAAATGACTATCCCATAAATTCTTTCTATATGAAATTGATATACCACATCCTGATACGCCTTTCATGGGCATTGGTCGCTGTGCTGACACTCTGGGCTGTGCTTTTCTATGTCGCCATGATCAATGAAGTGAACGATGAAATGGATGATTCGCTCGAAGATTATGCCGAAACCATCATTATCCGTCACCTGGCGGGAGCGGAACTTCCTTCGCAGGATAACGGAACGAACAACCAATATTACCTTCGGAAAGTGGACAAGGAGTATACTGTCCGTCGCCCCCGGATTGCGTACGCTGATTCGATGGTGTATATCCGCGAAAAAGGGGAGACCGAACCTGCCCGCATCCTGACCACCCTCTTCGAAGATGCCGACGGTACATATCAGGAACTGACTGTTTCTGTCCCTTCCATCGAGAAAGACGACCTGAAACAAGCCATTCTGGGTTGGATTGTCTTCCTGTATGTGGCTTTGTTGCTGGTTATCATCAGTATCAACGCCTGGCTGTTCCAGCGGAACCTGAAGCCGCTGTACACCTTGCTGCATTGGTTGGACGATTACCGGACGGGCGACAAGAACCGTCCGCTGGACAACGATACGACGGTGACCGAGTTTCGTAAGTTGAATGAGGCTGCCCTCCGGAACGCCGAACGAAACGAGGAGCTCTTCGAACAGCAGAAACAGTTCATTGGTAATGCCTCACACGAACTGCAAACACCGCTTGCCATCTGCCGTAACCGGTTGGAAATGTTCATGGAAGACGAATCGTTGTCGGAAGTACAAGTGGAGGAACTGGCCAAAACCCATCAAACATTGGAACACCTGATCCGGCTCAACAAGTCGTTGCTACTGCTCTCGAAAATAGACAACGGGCAGTTTCCCGAAGTGAAAAACCTGTCGCTGAACGATATTGTAAAGCAATATCTAGCCGATTACCAAGAAGTGTATGCCCATCGAACCATCCGGGTAAGTCTGGAGGAGCGGGGAATGCTGACTCTTCCTATGAATGAATCATTGGCTACTGCTCTGATAACTAATCTGTTGAAGAATGCTTTTGTACATAATGCAGAAGGTGGAACTATCCATATAGAGCTAAGCGAGCATCAATTCCTCATCCGGAATACAGGTATACTCCAAAAACTGGACGAGAACCATTTGTTCGAACGTTTCTACCAAGGCAGCAAGAAGGAAGGATCAACCGGGTTGGGACTGGCCATCGCCGATGCTATCTGCCGGTTGTACCACCTCCGTCTGCGATATTTCTATCGAGAGGGGGAACATATCTTTGTGATCTCTAGGTAAAATTCTCTTTGATTCTTATCGAGTTCATGCATATTTAACACTTTTCGGCCTTACTTTTCATAATCTTTTCAGTATTGCCCCTCATCTTTGTATTGTAAATCAACCAAGTATTCACCATAAAAAGAGAAAGATTATGAAAAAGCTATTTTTATTATTCGTAGGCCTTTTCGCTATCCAGATGATGGTCGTTGCCGACGAGGACAAACCGGTAGAGGTATCTCAGTTGCCACAAAAGGCACAACAATTCATCCAGCAGAACTTTGCGAGCAGCAAGGTAGCGTTGGCCAAGATGGACACAGAGTTTCTGGACAAGAGTTATGATGTGATTTTCACCAATGGAAATAAGGTGGAATTCGACCGGGCGGGCAACTGGACTGAAGTGGACTGCAAACAGGGCGAAGTTCCTACTGCTATTGTTCCGGATGCCATCCGTCAGCAGATCAGTAGCACTTATCCCGATGCCACTATCCGTAAGATAGAGCGGGACAGAAAATATTATGAGGTAAAACTTTCTAACGGATGGGAGCTGGAATACGATTCTAAATTTCGTTTGGTCGATATGGATAAGTAGGAACTTAAAAATATTCTGTTTATATTTGCGACATGAATATACTGATGAACATCTTGTGGCTGCTCCTCGGAGGAATATTTACAGCCGTCGAATACCTGATATCCAGTGTGCTGATGATGATTACCATCATCGGCATACCTTTCGGTTTGCAAACCTTGAAGATGGCTATGCTGGCCTTGTTCCCGTTTGGCAAGCGTGTAATTACCCGTCCACAAACGGGAGGGTGCTTGAATATTTTTATGAATGTACTCTGGCTATTTCTGGGTGGGTTCTGGATTTGTGTTTCGCACTTGCTCTTCGGGCTTGTGTTGTGCATCACGATTATTGGCATCCCGTTCGGACGTCAGCATTTCAAGTTGGCTGGGCTAGCATTATCGCCTTTCGGTAAGGATATAGTCGATAAATAAAGGCTCTCTCCGCAGATACCTGCAACAAGCGCGTTATTCCCGTTCCCGTTTGTTCTTTGACTGCGCATCCCCGATGGAATCGGTGGTTTGCGTGGTCTTTTTTATTTCATCTCGCATTCGCTTGGCCAGCCATCGGTTCCAGAAGAACAGCTCCTGCCATTTCTCGAAATCTTTCTTATAGATCAGACCCACGCCTTGGGTGGTGAGGTTGGTCTTGGTGTAATAGCGGTCGTTGGTCTCGTTGTAGGCTTTCAGGCGCAGGTCGCCGGTACGGGTCAGGAGCCATTCGGCCTCGAAGTCGCCCACGAAGTTGGTGTTAGCCATCGGATTGTCCCGGTAGCCGAAGTTACCGTTGATAATCAGGCGGTTGTTGAGCAACTGTCCGGACAATACGCCCTCGATCTCCATTTCCGACCATCCCTTCTCGCCGGTGCTGAAGTTGGTGCCAATATTCCAATTGTTGTTGTCGATGATCTGCGACCAGATATTATTCAGCTGTCCCGACAGAGTAGACGAGAGCACGGACGACATCACATTGGAGTTTTGCGTGCCGTTGACATCCTGTGTGTAGAACTTGCCGATACCGAGCAGGTACAGGATTTGCGTATTCATCTGTTCGTCGGTGTTGAGATAGTTGCGTACCAATGTCTGAACCTCTTCGCGTTCATTGGGAAGTTCGATGTTCATCTTGATGGTGGGGTGCAACAGGTTGCCGGTGAGGTTCATCAGACAGTTCACGCGCACGTTGGTTTGCTGCACCATGGACGAAGCATCGGGTATCAAGTCATTGAGCGAAGCCGACGGGACGGTGTATGCTGCCTGGACATTCATGGTGGCGTCGTCATACGGATTGCCGGCGAAGGTCATGTTACTACCGTCTTTGATGATGAAGTCCTTTCGGATCACCTCTTGCAGACTGAACTTATACACTCCCTGATTGATAAAGTAGCTTCCGAACATCTTGAAATCGCCCTTGTTGTAGAACTCTGCCCGAATGCTACCATTGCCTTTGGCACTGATGTAATCGCCTGACGCCGGGTCCATGACGATCTTAACAGCGGCATCGGGGGTGGCATCTACCAGAATATTCATGCGGATATCCAGTTCGGTTTCCTGTTCCTCTTCCTGCTGCCGACGGCGTTCGTAATACGAAGAGGTGCGGAGAGAATCCAGTGCGTCGCGGCGGGGCGTTTTGTCGACAAAATGGATGAACTGGCTGCTCGCAGCCGAGGCTACGGACTCTGTACTATAGGTAAAGGTCGTATTGCGGTTGGTCGTGATACCGGCGTCGATGTTCAGCCCTTGCGAGTTGCCGGACAACACGGCATTTCCGGTTCCGTACACTGTTCCGTAGAAAGGTACGTCGTACGATTCGCGCGTGTTCATCACCAACATGTTGATGGCATTGATATCGAAATAATAGTTTATGTTCTTGAAGTGCTCGTAGTGCACGTAGCCACTGAGCGAACCTTGGTGACCTTCGGCATCGCGAATCCGCGTCTTGTTGAACCGCAGTCCCTCGTGAGAGAGATGGATGCTGTCGTTGATGCCGAACGAGGTGTTGAGGATGCCGAACCGCATGGAAGCGTCGGCCAGTGCGGAACCGTCCAGATCGAGCGCTTTGAATTTCCCGAAGAAGTGAACCTTTCCGCTGGCATGTCCGCGGATATCAGTAGCTACGGAATTCATAAAGTGTTCCAGAAACTTGATGTTGAGCTTGTCGGCATCGATGTGTAGGTCGAGCCCGCTCTTGGGTTTCAGTGGGAAGATGAATCCATCGACGTGTGCACGGAGCTGTTCTTTCTCGCGGATGTGGGCGTCGAGGTGGATACCTTCCTGATCGTTATCCCAGTAAGCTTTGACATTCGTATCACCCAGCGGCCCGCCGTTCAGGGTGAGTTGCCGTACGAAGAGGTCGGCCGTCATCACCGGTTTGTTCAGCACGCGGCTGGCATAGGCCGTACCGGTGGCTTCGCCCATGAAGAACACATCGTCCGAGATGTCGGCAATGTCGAACACGTAGCCGAGGTTGATCTCTTTCAGGTCCACCTTCACGGTATCTTCCGGAAGCTCGGACAGGCAACCGTTGATGTGTACGTGCCGGTCGTTGTGGCTGAAGTTGAAATCATTGATATATACCCGTCCCGAGTCGACTACTACCTGTGCCGGGTGGATGTTCCAGAGCGTGTCGTTCAGGATGACATCGGTAGGCAGTACATCGATGGTAGCTTTGAGAGGCGCTTTCTCTCCTTCGGGCCGGAAGAAACGGGCGATGGTACCCAACTGTCCGCTGTAGGTCACCGCCGAGCTGTTGCCCCAATGCAGGGTAGTGCTGACCTGGTTGTCTTGTGCGAAGGCATCGAACGACAGGGTGACGGCACTTTCCTTCTTGAGGTTGGTGAGGCGGGCATTGATCTTTAGCTTGTCGGTGTAATTGTCGGCATGCAGCGTTCCCGATTCGATGAATGTGTTGCCATATTGCAGACGGGGGAAGTATCCGTCGATGCGTATCCGGTTCACCAGATCGTTGACACTTCCTTGCAACACGGAATGGGTGTAGATGTGGAGCGGTATATGGAACACCGTCGGCAATATCTCCGTATTATATATATGTATATCGAACGTGAAATTGTTTTTCGTATCGATCGGCTTCTTGTTGGGCTGAATCAATGCGGGTATATACTGGGAGGCGATGTTTTGAATGCAGGCAGGCAGCGTGTGGTACAGAAAGTCTCCTTCGATCTCCGCCCGGAGAAACTCGGAGTTTACACGAAGGTACTTCCGGTTTTCCTGCTGTCCGGCATTTACCTGGAAGTTGTTCAGGAGGAACGACTTCTCTGAGTTGATGAACGACAGGCTGTCCACATGGATCTGGCCCACCATCTTGTCGATGGAGGCGCCGGTGAAGTCGGCATTCACCTGGAAGGAGAACTCGGTATCTTCCGGGTATTGGTCGGTCAGTTGCAGCCGTACGGGGCGGACCTTGCGTACATCGGCCTGGAAGTTGAACACCGGAGTCTTTTCTACGGTATTGAAGGCACCGTTCAGTTGCACGGAACCGTTTTCATCGTTCAGCCCGATCTTTCCGTTGAAACCTCCCCGGAGATACTCACCGTCGAGTGTGATGTTATGATATTGGTAATTGCTGTAGTCGAAGGTGGGTACCAGACCTTTGAGCACGATGTTGGGGTATTGCTGTCCCTGATTCTTGCCTTCCACGCTCAAGTCCAGACTCACCAGCCCCAGTTGCGGGTTGTCCAGCAGCTTGCCCAACTGGAAGTCGGTGGTTTTGACGGTGCCCGAATAGGCAAAGAGCTCCTTTCCCTTGTTGGAGCTTAATTTCAGATCGGTCTGTATGTAGCCGATGCTGGTGCGGACCTGCCCGTACGTAACCAGGTCGTTGAAGTATCCGGAGACCTCGCCGTTGAACGAAACATCGCCCAGACGGGGCAGGAGGGGAGATACCTCGCCATCGCCCGAGCTGAGGTTGCGTGCCAGGAAGTTGACTCCTTCGTTGCTGGCGTACAGGTAGGATATCTTGCCGAAGACCAACGCGTCCGATCCTCGCGAAAGATCCTGAAGCGAGCCGTTGCCTATCAGCCGGAACTTATCGCCTGCGTTAATCTCGAGGTGCGAGCAGAGCAACTGGTTCAGCGTGCCGCTGACATCCGTGTTGATCCAGAGCTTGTCTTTGAAGTTGGCCAGTGCCGGCACAAAAGGCGAAATATCTTTCAGCGTGATGTGTGAAGGCAATGTGCGGAAGCTGAAACGTACATCGTCCATGATGCGGGAGAAAGCAGCCAGACTGTCGTACTCCAGCCGGATGGTATCCATGCGCAGCGAAGTGCCCGGAAGTTCGGTGACAAAGTTCTCGATACGCATCCACTTGTCGTTGGCGATGAGCTTCATGTTCAACTTGTTCAGGGCGATGCCCGAATGTTCCTCTACACTGAACCGCTTGATGGCCGCGTTGATGGAGTCCGTCTGCAGGGCTTTGAGCGAGAAGTTGGCTATGATGTTCTGCAGGTGTATGTGGTGGGGATTGAACTTGCCGGGCGTCTCTTGTTCGGACAGGACGTCGTAAGTCAGTTTACCACGCCTGATCAGAATGGAGTTGATGCGTAGATCGATATTGCTTTCCGTCTTCACAGTATCCTTGGAGGCCAAAGCGTCGACGACAAACTGGAAGTTGGCTGGTACGTCTGGAGTAGGCTTGTTCAGGTTGATGTTGAACCCGAAAAGCTGTACGCTGCTGATGGAGATTTTCTTGTTGAATAGCGGAAGTATCTCGAACTTGGCCGACAGGCGGGATATTTTCAGCATTTCCTTGCCCGTCTGGTCTTCGAGCAGCAGGTCGTCAATGATGATGCGGTTCAGCAGCCCCATGTCTACCTTCCCGATCTGCAGGTCGGTACCCAGTATGCGCGACAGTTCGGTTGCCGTAACGGCAGCAATCCTCTGCTGAAAATAAGGTATATTCAGCAAAATAACCGCACAGGCGTATCCTCCGAGCAGGATACCCAGCACCCATGTTATGATTCTTCTTAGTGTTCTGATAAGAGTACTCTCAAATTTGCGAACAAAAATATAAAATAATACGTTACGAGTCTTGGTTTTATCACTACTTTTGCAGCGTTTAAACACTAATTACAATATGAGTACGATTATACTTGGCATAGAATCGTCCTGCGACGACACTTCGGCGGCCGTTGTGAAGGATGGCTACCTGCTTTCGAACGTGGTTTCCAGTCAGGCTGTTCACGAAGCATACGGCGGGGTAGTTCCGAGCTGGCTTCGAGGGCGCATCAACAAAATATAGTTCCGGTGGTGCACGAAGCATTGAAACGTGCCGGAGTATCGAAGGAAGAACTGAGTGCCGTGGCTTTTACCCGCGGACCGGGACTGATGGGTTCGTTGCTGGTAGGCGTATCGTTTGCCAAAGGATTTGCCCGCTCGCTGGATATTCCAATGATTGACGTTAATCACCTGACAGGACATGTGTTAGCTCATTTCATTAAAGTGAAAGGCGAGGAAGAAGCACAGCCTAAGTATCCCTTCCTGTGCTTGTTGGTCTCGGGAGGAAACTCGCAGATTATATTGGTACGCGCGTATAATGAGATGGAGATTCTGGGACAAACCATTGACGATGCTGCCGGTGAAGCCATCGACAAGTGTTCGAAGGTGATGGGCTTGGGTTATCCCGGTGGTCCGATCATCGACAAACTGGCTCGCCAAGGGAATCCGAAAGCCTACACATTCAGCAAACCGCATATTCCGGGGCTGAACTATAGTTTCAGCGGCTTGAAAACCTCCTTTCTCTACTCGCTACGCGACTGGATGAAGGACGATCCCGACTTCATCGAGCATCACAAGGAAGACCTGGCAGCCTCGCTGGAAGCTACCGTAGTGGACATCCTGATGGATAAATTGCGGAAAGCCGCCAAAGAATACCGGATCAAGGAAGTAGCCGTAGCCGGTGGCGTATCGGCCAATAACGGGCTACGCAACGCCTTCCGCGACCATGCCGCCCGTTACGGTTGGAACGTCTACATACCGAAGTTTGGCTACACCACGGACAATGCCGCCATGATCGCCATCTCCGGATACCTGAAGTATCAGGATAAGGACTTTTGCTCCATCGATTTGCCGGCGTATTCGCGCGTTACACTGTAAAAACGTATTTCGATCAACCATCAACCACCAAAACGAATCAATTGACTGAATGTGAAATAGTTAGTTTGGTGGTTGATTCCCGTTTTAGCCCATTTATCAACCACCTGCATCTGCCATCAACCATCAGACTATCGGGAATGTATCCTCGGAAGTAAATTTATTCCCGTCAGATGTAAATGGATTATCGTCAGGGGATTAGAGAATATCCGGGCAGGAGTAAGTGAGCCCCCATATGCGGGCCCATCGTCCCCCAGTTGCGGGCTCATCGTCCCCCATATGGGGGCCTATCGTCCCACATATGGGGGCTCACCCACTGGTCGGGAGATAATTTATAATACGCGCACGTAAACGAATAAACATCCCTGCATCTCGCTTATGTATAAGGACGAAAACCAAAGAAACTCTGAACCTATTGAGATAACAGTAGGCGATTTGTTAAGAAAGAAGAAACTTTTTCTCTCCACAGCCGAAAGTTGCACGGGTGGGGGAGTCGCTTCGCGCATAACGGCCATCCCCGGCAGTTCGGACTATTTTACCGGATCGATCGTGGCTTACGCCAACGAAGTAAAAACGAATTTATTAAAAGTATCGGCCGAAACGCTTGAGAAACATGGGGCGGTGAGCGAAGAAACTGTCAAACAAATGGTAAAAGGCGCGATGGAAACGCTGAAAACCGACTGCGCCGTGGCTACCTCCGGAATAGCCGGCCCCGGCGGTGGAACGCCCGAGAAGCCAGTGGGCACTGTATGGATAGCCGCAGCCTGTGGCGACGAAATACGGACGCTGAAACAAGAAGGCGACGACGGACGGCAAGCCAATATCCAACGGGCCACGAACAATGCCCTTTGGCTACTTTGCGAACTCCTAAAATAGAGAATATTGCTGTGGCGCAACGAATTATTTTTGAAATTACTTGTTTTTTATGGATAAAAGTGCTTACTTTGCGCTCTGTTTGAAATAAGTATGGATAAAAACAATAAAAAATAAGATAGAAATGTCGAAGATTTGTCAAATTACCGGAAAGAAAGCCATGATTGGCAACAATG
>JAVBVI010000007.1:0-16133 GCA_031554505.1 Bacteroides sp.
GTAGTAGTTATGCAGGAAGCAATATCTGTCTATTGGTTCATTACCCAATTGAATGACCGAATCTCGCAGCGCCAGCTTCTTCTTTTGCTCCCATTCTATGACATTTTTATATAAAGCCAAACTGAACGGGGTTAGTTCCACAGTGCTTCCTTTAGCCGGAACATACAAAGGTCCGAACTCCCTGATGTTCCAGCTTACCTGTTCATGGTAGGGATACCCGTTTAGAACGACTCCATCCGCCCGACCTTCGTCCAGCAAATCCTGCAAATCATCTTGCGCTTCCGTGTCTCCCAAGGGCTGGCCGTAGCCACGTACCTGATAATGGGCATTCCGTATTTCAAAAGTATCCCCCGGCAATGCGACACAGCGTTTTACATAATAATTCATCACATTCAGCCCAATACTATCCCAAGCCGCCGGGTAAGGAAAATTGAAAACCAGAATATCATTGCGGGCAATCTTGCCCAACCCTGGCAACCGGGAGATATTTACTTCTTTCTGCTCCACAGCATCAAAGATATTGAATACCCGTGCTCCCATGACCCATTTATTTACGATGATGTTATCTCCCGCAAGCAAGGCCGGTTCCATGGAATCAGAGGGTATCTTAAAAGAGGCGATACTTGTGAACTGGATGATAATCCACACCGCAACCAAGACAAAACCGACAATGAATAGGGTAGAAAGCCTATCCACTAACCAATAAAGTCTTTTTTTAAGCTTGTCTCTGGACATGGTGTGATAGTTTTGCTATTTATTATTATAATATAGGGTTCGCAGAATATTAATTTATCACTTAAGTTTCTGAATATAATGGTTCGTTACAAATAGACATGATAACATTAGTGTCTCTCAATTAAAATAAAATTTCAGTAAATACAAATTATCATCTGCCTTTCTTGATAAAATTTTTTCATAATCTTGTTTCTGAAGCACATCTTTATATGCGGTAACATCATCCTCTAAATGCAAAACAGATATCACATATTCGTCAGTAAAAACCACCGGACGGATATATATACCTTCGCTCGTTTTCTCAAAGACAAAAGACTTTCCGTCTTCTTTATTGTAGAATACATTGATCCAAGGCCGATTGAATCCAACACCTTTCCGTAAAGCCACATAATAATAAATATTATTTTGAGCACCTCTTTCCATAGAGAAAGGAAGAACGCCATCATCTAAATCTGTTAATATTTTATTATTTCTTTCAAATCCATTCTCTATTTCCGAATAAGATAATAAAAGTTTAGCATCAATATTATGTTTGCCAAAATCCCATCGATAAGCTCTTTCCAAGGAATCTGATGCAATCTTGTATACAACAGGTTGATAGGCCGATGAGAAGAAGGACTCTTCATCATATTGATAGAATGGTTTCATCAATCCCATATCCAGCATCCTATCGTTGTGCCATGCTTCATATACAAGAGCCATAGAATCTTTTTTCACAACAGTTACTCCACTTTCCTCGACATCGACACAGGACCATAATGCAATATTTTCATCATTCAACAAAACCCCAGCATAATAATTGGGCTTTGTAGGTAGAAGGTCTTGACCAATATACTGTCCATCCATATCGTATGTACTTATATTTCCATAAGGGCTCAGAAAACACACATTTCCCATCTCCCTATTGATAAAAACATCGCTGATAGCCTGATATTCTCCCGGTCCATCACCTTTCCTTGAAATCTGTTTAACGAATCTACCACCTTTATCAAAAGCCAATAAAGCAGGCCGTATAGGATCAAAAATCAAAAGTCCGTCACCATAAGGAATTACCTTCTCAATATCAATAATAAAACAGCTATCTTGAGTTTCCAATGGAATAAGATCTGCCCTGACAAATAAGTCCTCAAATGCTAAAATGGACTCCTTTAATTCAACCCTCAGCACTGTTTCTGTTAGACCTTCCACCTGCTTTTTCATGCACGATGCACACAAAACAATCGATAAAACAAGTAAAATACAAATTCTCATAATTATATGTTTATAAAGAAATGGAGTGAAACCTATATTGACAAGTTGCACTCCATTTATTAAATTAACAAACACAAAAATCTACTTGGTATCCAGTAAAGGCACAATAACCAGAATTACTCCTGATATAGCACTGGCCTATACCATCAGTGCATGAACGAGAACAAGTTATTGTTACCCCCCCACCTTCATTTTGTGCAAGTGCCTCAATATTTGTTATTGACAGATCCGTTAAAGACTCCACTTTCTGAGAGTTATAAGTATTATAAGCACAAAAGCACAACAAAGCAACAAATGCAATTCCCAATATTTGATTTTTCATAAAATTTTCTATTAAATTAATTTTTAGAGAACTTCCGTATTTATCATTTCAACGGGTGAAGTAACTATTTGTTACGTCAAAGTCAAGAAATTACTTTTAATATTACCTCCTTTCTTCTTTTGTTGACAATTACTCACATATAAATAGAACACGATAATTTCTTTGTTGATCCTCATGATTACTTTGCCATACCCTTAACATTTAGTGCAATCGGGCCGTTTTCCACGTTGCAATATACCATTACTGCCTTATTGAAATATTCCGGTTTGTAAGCTTTGTATGAAATAAATATTTCTATACTGTCGTCAGGTTTTACTGGCTCATTGGAATAGTTCACAGATGTACATCCACATGAAGAAATAACTTTGCTAACAGCCAAAAGATTTTTTCCTGTATTACGTAAAGTAAATACAGCTTTTTGAGTTTTTTGCCAGTTGAATTTGCCTAAATCTACAACTGAAGGACTAATCTCAATTTGTGTTGTTGGAGGTAAGCTCATCGCTGTAGTTTTCTCCCCTTTGACTATTTGCAAGAATAATTCTTCAATTTTAGAATTCTGTGTCGGATCTCCTATGGCAATGACTTTGTTTTGCTTATTTAATAAAAATGTATGAAAGGCCTCTTCCTCTGGAAGGCTATTTAACGTCTTGAATCTGTTTTTTTTATCAATGCATACAGGATAATCAAAATGATTTCTTCTCAAGAGGTAAAATAATTCTCTCTCATTTTTGGGGTGAAATATGAATTGGAAATCAATTGATAGGTCACATATAGAACTTAATTGAGTCATCATCTCTTTCCATTGTGTTAAGTGCAACTTGCATGAAGTACAACCGACAGAATCAATATAATGCAAAATGGTAAAATCGTTTATAGGCATCTGATAATCAACAGTATCTTTACCTAATTTAGTGTAAATCAAATCAGCAGGAAAAACAATTTCTTTCCCTTCCCATTCTTTTACCAAACGAGTGATTTTATCTTTCTCTGATTCTGTGCAAGAATAGAGAATTAATATTGCAGAAAACAGATAAACACATTTCATAATTGTTCTTTCCAACATGTTAGAAATCCGTATGAGGTCATTGGTGTAAATTTTATTCAATGAAAGTCTTCTCCAAATACACGAAGTAATGATAATTAATAATTGATTCATTATAATAATATATTTTTATGAGGAATCGTTCACTCCTTTACTATTGTTACTTCTCTCTCTTTCACAACCCAAGCGAAAAAATCACTATGGGTTAATTACTATTCATATCCGTAGCTGTGATTATTGCGTTTGCGCATTGCTGAGCCCATGATACCGGACAAAATGGCAAACTTCGCCATTTTGGCTATACACGTTATATCGCCTTAAATCATAGCCGATATAGGAGAATAATCGGGTCCCACCACGGATCCTAAAGAAACCCTCAGAATCCGTAATGAGACCTAATTGTCAAATTGAAAAGTCACCTGTCAAATACCCACCATTGGGACTCTGAAGAATCAGTGTGTATTCGCCAGCAGAAAAATCATAGAGAGGAATAGGTATATAATAGGTTGCTGATGCAGGAACTTCCTGCTCATAAACAATTTGTCCATTGCTTACTATTTGAATAGTAATATCACAACTCTGTGAAACGTTCTGAATAACCAGTATATTGTCATCAATATAGGCTACTGGAATACTTGTCAAGCTGCGAGTCTTGGGTTTCTCCCAAGTCCCCTTGGTTTCAACTTCTTTTGAATCAGAAGAACTCTTTTCCAAATTATCAACTGAATACATTGATAGTGGAGAGATGCAAACTACCAATAAAAGTAATGCAATGCGCATAATCCTTTTTTCAAAAATCTTTTCCATATTCTTATAGTGTATTAAGTGTTTGACTAATGCCTGCAAAATTAGCCACTAATTCATAAACCTAACAAAAAACAATATGGACAAATAAGAAGAAGGAAAAACATATTAACATCTGATTATCTGCGCGTTATAATTGTCTTAGACTCGAGTCAAGTGGACATTTGTTAAATCAGTACTCCCAAAGCCATATATCTAACGTTTGATTTTGTTTAAATGATTCTCCTAAACGTTGGGTAAAGCATTCCTTTAATCGCTGTTTGCGTTTTGTCACAGCAGCCGGCGTAATGCTTAATATAGTTGCCATACTTGGAACTGATAAGCGCAACTTGATCAGACAACAAAAAAACAATTCATTCTTTGAGAGTTCCGGGAATTGCCCCTTGAGGCGCTCAGCATAGTTTTCATAAACCAAATTGATTTCTTGGGTTACTATCTCCCATTGATTGGGGTCCAAATACTTAGGAGAATTCTTTAATGCACTCAAAATTTCGGTTTTATCAATGACCTGGCTACATAAGAACTTTTCCCGGTCGCTCAGCCGCAGATTCTCATGCGATAGAACTTTCATTTTATCTAACTGATCTATATATTCTTGTGATATAGACGGACGAGCAGAAAGCTTTCGCTGAAATTGATCGTTTTCTTGCTGCAAGACGACATTGGCTTGTACCAACTCATTCAGCGCGTTTTCTTGCTCCTCAAATCGTTCGTGTATTTCCTTGTTTTGCTCTAATTCATTAGCCAATTCTTTAATCCGACTTTCATTCCGGCTCATTAAAGATTCGTTTTCATGAATTCTTAAGGTGTATTTTTGAATTAATTTCTCATTCTCTTTGATTCTTCGTTCTTTTTGGATCAAACGCCGTTGATAGATAACAGCCAGAGTCCCAATGGTGACAATGAATAGGATGCCTAAATACAGCGATTTGCGGGTTTCTATATCTTTTTCTATTTCAATTCTGTTTTTCTCATTAAGCAGTTTTTCATGATTATATTTCGCCTGTATCTCCATAAGTGCTTCACTTTTGTCTAATTTGTGAATGGAGTCTTGGCATTGTGCATATTCCTTTAAATACTCATAAGCTTTTACGTAATCTCTCTTTTCTTGGCTTAATTGAGCAAGTTGCCGATAAGCTTCAGAAGTTGTATAGATATTATCTGAGAGGCTGGCTTTATTAAAGTAATAAAAAGCGGAATCCATTTTTTCCAGAGTACTATAAATCCCTCCTAAACTCAATTGTGACTGTTCCTGAGCAAGATTTCCCCTTTCTTTGATGGTTAATGATTCGAGCCCGTATTTCAAGGCAGATGCATATTCCTTCTTTCGGCCATAGGCGAGTGAAAGACCATTGAAAGCAGAACTCAATATTCTCAGATTGTCAGTTGTCTTTGCTACCTCAACTGCCTTTTTATACGCTTCAATAGTTTGATCCCAATTGAGATTTATTGCATGCGCTCTGGCTATATAAATGAGTGCCTCGGATATGTAGATATTGTTTTCCGCTAATTTGGCATAACGATACGCTTCCTGAAAAGCATCCATGGCCTGATCGGTAATATCACGATAAACGTATATATCACCTATCCCCACATGAATCAGATATCCCAATTGATAATCGGAAGTTTGTTTGACATAATCGGCCGCTTCCAGATAGCATTGCAATGCTTGTTCTGTATGGTTCCATTCCTCATGTAAGGCGCCCTTGTAATACAATGCCATGGCTTTACGCTGGGGGTTGTCATGAGTGGAGAAATACTCGGATGCCATATTGATTAAAGAATCCGAAGTCTGTTCCACGTAATTTTTGTACTTCGCTTGTGTCAGTAGCAAGCACCATGTGGCATGTTCCAAGCGGTTAGAAGCAGTGGGCACCGGCATCGCCTCCAATATCGCCAAAGCGCTATCAGGACGCGTGTACATCACAGATTCTGCTTGCAGCAAACTGTTCGATAACGTTTCATTCCCTTCTTTATGCGAGCAAGAAATGAATAAAAAGCAGAGGACAACTTGTATGGCCCATCTATATGTAGAATTCTTCATCACATTCATTTTACAAATGTGAGAATAATTAAGGACTTTACAGGTAGAATTATAGATTTAAATATCCTTTTGAGGTATCTTTTACTGACTTGAATTTTAGCCTATGACAAAGAATCACCCACCGTAGCTGTGCATACCGCCCAACACGTAATTCACTCCGAAGTAAGTCATCAGCACAGTAGCAAAAGCCAGCACTAAGTATAGATGAAAAAAGAGCGGACGGCGAAACCACGGAAGGCTGGGCAGGTGAAAAGCCAATGCATAGACCATCAGGGTAATCAGTGCCCATACCTCTTTAGGGTCCCAGGCCCAATAACGTCCCCAGGACACATTGGCCCAGATGGCACCGATAAAAATACCGATTCCGAGTAGGAAGACGGCGGGATAGAGCAGCAGCCGGCTAAAGACCGTAAGCCGCTCCACTTCGGTGGCGGAATGATCGCCGAAGGCCAATGAATAGCGGGAAAGCAGCAGATATAGCACTATCAACCCGTTGAGCAAAATGAAGCCGAACAGGGCATACGCCATCATGATGCACGACACATGCAAACTTAGGAGCGGAGAGACCAAAACCGGCATCAATGGAGTAATATGTGGATTCATCTGTCCCAAGCTGGCCACCAGCAGCGTGAAACCGGAGAGTAGAAAGCCGAATGACAAGGCCAATGGGAAGCGCCGGTGACACAACAGGGCAACCAGCATGACGCACCAGGCCGTGAACAACATGGTTTCGTACCCATTGCCCAACGGGAAACGGCCACCGATATATGTGCGAAGAACCATGCCCGCCGTGTGAAACAGGAAAGAGAGTACTAACAGGACAAGAACGGTGTTCGTCCCCAACTGCCCCTTCCGCTTCTGACGGATGCCCAGCAAGATAAAAGAGAGAAGTCCCAACGTAAGGTTTATCTTAAACAAGATGGAGGTGAATGGGATACGGTTATAGAGTAGTTCCAGTTGTATCTGCCGATTGGTGAGTCGAGTCACACCAGCTTCGGGAACAGGTTTTATCAGCGTGCCTTCGCGAAGCATGGCAATGAGCGCAACCTTCTCGTCGGCTTCGGTGATTCCCTTTAGCAACCCGCTCTGTTTGCCCGACTGGTGGAGCTTGTCCCAGTAGGCTTGCAAGATGTATTCCTTTTGCTCGGTGAAGAAGTCCGTCAAGCGAGCGTATTCACCGGTATCGAGGATGCGCTGCACCCCTTTGTCTTTGATGCGGATGATGGGTTCGTGCTGCCAGGCTTCGGGATAGAACAGGAAGCCGGTAAGTACCTGTTCGGGAGTGTAGCCTTTGTAGGAAGGTTTCCCGAACAGTTTAACGACGAAGTCGCGGGCAAGTGTATTCAACGGCACCACCCGGTCATGGTACATTACTTGCTTACCGCCGTATCTGTCTGCCTCCTCCCGGCTTAACACGATACCGGCCTCTTGCCCTACAGCCGCTCCGGCCGATGAGGCATAGCCCAGCAACAACAGCACCACTCCCACCTGCCGCAACAACGGATGTTTCAACAAGGCGCGAAAGCCGCTGCCCGGCGATAGCAACACCCACAACATAGACACCAACAACAGTCCATACCCGGTGTACGTAACCGGTATGCCCCACGGATCGTAGTTGACCGACAACCAACTGCCTTGTCCATCTTCGTCGAATGAACTCTGATAGAACCGATACCCGCGACAGGAGAAGATGTCGTTCATAGAAACCTCTTCCTGAACACCCTTCTCCCCGTCCGTATGCACCCGGCTGACATAATCGGCCGGGGTTTCCGTTCCGGGATAATACTGTATATAAAAGGTATCGAGTACCACCGTGAAGGGAACAGCCACTTCCTGCCGGGTATCCGCATCGGTAAAATGGCCGGCAGCCTGTCCCTGGCGAAGATGCATCATGCCCTGCTTCCCGGTAAAGAAAGTAAGCGATGCCCCGGCCAGTATCACGGCAAACGAGAGATGAAGCAGGAAAGAAGGCTTCTGCCGGTACAATTTCCGACGGACGATGTACCACAATCCCGGCAGGGTAATGACCGCCCACAACAAGACGAACCCTACCGAGCCATAGATGTATTGACTGACAAACGGCGTACCGTTGTACTTCTCCACCACCGTTGCCACGGCCAGCAACACCACCATCAGCCCATAAAAGCCAAACACTAGTTGTTTCATTCACTTATTGTTATTAGTTCACCACAGAGTCACACAGAGTTCCACAGAGTTTTTAGTTAAAGGAGCATCCATTATTGAAAACGAAAAATAAAACTCTGTGGAACTCTGTGTGACTCTGTGGTGAATAAAAATCAGAAGTCGGCAAAGCGGCTATCTTCTTGTTCTTTGACAGCGATGCACTCCATCTCGATGAGCCAGGACGGACGACACACAGGCGCCAGCACGATCTGCTTCGGAACATTCGGGAACTGCTCATCGAACATTCGTCTCACAGACGGATAGTCGGCCGCATCGCGCAGGTAGACGATCATCTGTGCCACATCATCGAAACCGGCACCGCCTTCTTCGAGCAGTTTCTCCACGTTCTCCCACATGCGGCGGGTCTGGGCCACCACATCGCCTACATGCAGCACCACTCCCTTGTGATCGATACTGGCCGTACCGCTGATGTACAACTGTTTCCTGTCTCCATATTCCATACTCACCCCCCTTTCAAAAGTCACCCCGTAATCGTAGGTGGGGCTCAAGTGCGTCAATGCGTATAAATGTTTCATCTGTTCCGTATGAATGCCCTTCACGGCATATGTATCGAGCAACACATGCACTTCCGGATTGGCATGGCGCCCCTCGATGCCCGTGCTGGTGATGTAATGCGTTTGGTCAGTCAATCCCTGTCCGATGAAGTTCTCTTTGCGGGCCTCCACCACCCCGGCGTAGTTCACATCGACGTTCTGCACGAAGAACCACGTACGTACACAGTGATCGGCGATGTGGCAAGCCGATGCTTCCAGATTCTTCTCGTACTCTTCCAGCAAGGCATGGGTCTGTGTCTCGGAATTGCCCGAAGCGATGTGCCGCGTACCCGTCCAATGGTGCGTGTAGGTACTGTGTCGATAGCTGAAGTCGAATGGAGTGTCGTCCACTACCGTAATACCGTCCAGCAGGTAGACCCACATGGCTATCTTACTGCCATCCAACGGCGGTTGTTGCACAATGGAGACAGCTCCCGAAGGGTATTTCTCTGACTCCTCTTCCAGCAACCCGGCCTGATTGGCCGCATCGCTCAAGAAGTAACGACACATCACCGGCACCGCTCCGGCGGGCAGGCAGGTAGCCAGCAACTCGACGTATGCCAGGTGAATATTCTTCAATTGGGTTTCGTACTTGTCGGTGATGTTGTACACATGCAGCATCACCTGATACTCGGTCACCGCACCTTGCGAACGGAAGACCGATAGTTCCGCGTCCGCCTTGCAGGAGGGGAATGCTTTCCGGATATACTTGATCATATTGTTTCTTTTAAAATGATTATTCGGCCGCCGCACCTTCCTGAATCCAGGTATCGATGAGCGTCACCAATTCGGCTTCGGGCAGCACGTCGGTATGGTTGTACCGCACGATGTCCTCCGTGAGTATGTGATGCAGGTAGCTGCCGGATGCATCTTCCGGTTTCACCAGCAGGGAGGCCGGTGAGGTGGTAGCCTGCTTGCTCACCAACGCTTCGTAGCTCTTTCCCTCGGTGAGGTAGAGTCCGGCAGCCGCCTGCTCGCGCCCACCGTGGCAGTTGGCACAATAGAGGTTGAACACCTGCTTCTGTATGCGGCCGTACGGCGCCACCCGAATCTCATCTACCGGCAGGGTGATCTCATCTTCCGTATGTCCGGCCATCTCCATCCGGTACAGGGGATAGATGAGCGACCGTCCGCGGGTAACGATAGAGACGGAAACCACCTTTACCTCTTCGGGCAATCCGTTGATGGCGACACTGACCAACTCCGTTTCCGATGCCGGCTTGGAGATTACCTTCGAGATAAGGGGAATGCTGTTCTCGTCGGCAAACCCGGCCAGCACCAGTTGGTAGGCTTCCGGCCAAGCATCGATACCCGTGAAACGGGCGGAGAGTGTCACCTTCCGTCCGGCCTCTTCTTCCGTTTCCTGGGGGTAGATCTTCCCGTCGTCGCAACTGCCCAGCAGCAGAAGCACGGAGAGTAATCCTAACAAATTCTTCATCCGTCTCATGGGTTAAAAGGAGTATTGCAACATGAGTATACCGGTGTGCGTACTCAGGCCGAGATCGTCGTTGTCGCGATCCAATTGGGTATCGTGTCCCGTACGCCCCGTGTACTGGTACATGGCTTGCAGCTTAAGGTTGTAGTTGGAGAAGTAATAGTTGAAGCCCACAGCCGGCATGTTAAGGAACCCGTTGGTATCCATGCCGTTGCGGTTGTAGATGTCGTAGCGGAGGGCTGCCTGCAACTTGTCGGTCACGAAGTAGCCTGCCTGCGCGTAGCCGCCCAGGAAGTTATATGCTTCCGATATCTGCTGACGTTCGGTGAACTTCATATTCATATAATATACCTCGGCAGCCAGATAAAGCCGGTTCTTGATCCAGGCGAATTCGGCTCCGGCACGGAAGTCGTTCGTGCTTTCGTATTCGCTTTCTACGTTGTACGAGGTGGAAACGGCAAAGAGCATCTTGTCGTCGTGCAGGTTGTCGGGATTGCCTTGCGAAGTGGGCATGATGCCTTTCGGCATGTAGGCCAGGCGACCGGCATAGAGCAGCGAGGGGATGTGATAATCGTCACTGGCCGTCTTGGTGGCCGTGTTCACCCCGATACCTGTGCCGTTGAAGATGCCGAGCTGGTAATTCCATTTACCGCCCAACAGACCGTGCATCTGCACGCCAAGGTCGAATCCGGTAGCCATGGAAGGGTTTACGGCATTCAATGAATGGGGGATGATGACCGAGGAAGTCAACGAGGTGGGCAGTGCCGGGAAGAGGGTTTCGCCCAACGTGGTGAGATAGGCATGGGTGAACGGTGTCTTGAACTTACCCACCCGGAAGCGGAGTTGTTCTTTCAGCGCCACGTCGAACCAAGCTTGCTGTAACAAGGCGCCGCCGCTTTGCGAAGCATTGATAGAGAGGTTGAACGTCACCCGTCCGAAGGCTTTCCCGGTGAAGCCAAGGATGGCGTTCGGGATGGAGAAACCGGAGTTAGCAATGTTGTCCTGGTTGTACGCTTTATCGAGGCCTTCGTCGTCGTAGTAGTTGAAGTTGGCCGAGGCTTGTACCAGCATGTATGGTTTGAAGAGGAAGTCGCCTTGCTTGGTTTTGAAGGTAAACCCTTCTTTACCAGCCAGGGAAACTACGTCGTTCTCTACGTATTTGTCGTCGATCTCTTGTGCCCACAGGGTAGCAGTGGTTGCCGCCAGTAGAGGGAGAGTTAGAAAATGTCTTAATTTTTTCATGTCTATACTAATAACTTAATGATTCTTATTTTACTTATTTTCCAGCCGGCTTTCCGGCTTTCTGCCCGTTGGGGCCAACCAGGCCTACAGGTATCTGTAGGCATACCCCTCGAAGGTTTAAAACCTAAGGGTCGAAGGTTTAAAACCTTCCGGCCTTAGGTTTTAAACCTTCGACCCTTAGGTTAGGAACCTTCGGAACGGCATATCCGGACATCGACGGATTTTCTTAGAGCGAATTCAAGAAAGTGAGCAGTGCATCGCGGTCTTCCTTGTTCATTTTTTTGAATATGTTCTTCGAAGCCTCGCCCTCTCCCCCGTGCCACATGATAGCTTCGGTGAGGTTGCGGGCGCGACCGTCGTGCAGGAAGTGACTGTGTCCGTTGACCTTCTCCTGCAAGCCAATGCCCCACAACGGGGTAGTGCGCCATTCGCATCCCATAGCGAGGCCACTGACGTACTGGTCGTCGAGTTCCTTGCCCATGTCATGCAGCAGATAGTCCGAATAAGGATGGATGATCTGTCCACCGAGCCAGGGAAGCTGAGTTCCGTTGAGCAACACCGTTCCACGCTTGCGGGTGTGGAGTGTCACTGTGTGACACAGGTGGCACTTGGCCTGGTAGAAGTTCTGTTCGCCCTTCTTCACCGTTTCGTTGGTCACGTTGCGACGGGCGGGAACACCAAGACCCTGCATGTAGAGGTCCACATCCTCCATGTCGCGGGTAGAGATCTGGGCGCCCCACTGTGAGAACCCCATCATTTGCGCCTGTCCCTCGGCTATCTCTTCAGGATAGCGGTCGTTCGTCACACCCATATCACTGGAGAAACCGAGTTCCACGGTGAGATCGGCATGCTGCGCTTTGTTGCCCGAAACACCGATCTGGCGCACGCCGCGTTCCACGATGTAGTTCAACCGTCCGCTGATGCCGTACTCCGGGTAGTTGCTCTGGGCAGCCAGACGTTCCAGTTCGTCGAGATCGAGCGCCATCATCGGGCCCATGCCCACGTGACGGAGCGGAATGCGCACAGTAATGTTCAGGTCCTCCGGGCGGATGCTGTCGGCATACCACTCGGTGATCTCGTAGTGCGGGGTGATGAGCGCGTACTTCTCACCGTCGGGAAAGGCATATTCCCGCTCGGTGTAGGTGGCTTTCAACCGGCCCTCGGGCTTCACGCCGTAGATGGCCTGGTCGTGCAACACCCGTCCGTAGTTCTGGAAGAAAGCGCCGTTCTTGCGGGAGATGTACACCAGCATGGACGAGAAGCCGTAACTGCCCGAACCACCGTCAGTGAAGAGGGTGGGCTTGGTGCGTCCGGCATTCTTGTGGCAACTGCCGCAAGAGTAGCCTACGTAGACTGGTCCCAGCCCGCCGCCGATGCCCGTTCCGCTCACCCGGGAGTCATCGTATAACTTGTCGCCCATCACGAACCTGGAAGCATTCTCCCCGATCAGCCAATCGGCCCCGGAATCGTACGCTTTACTGGTCGACATAAACACAGTCGAAACCCCAGCCGATAGTTCGGCCGGGAGTGCTACCTTTCCGTTGGGTTTTATAATAAGTGTATCGTCGTAGCTGTCGGCTTCACAGCTAAAGCAGAATAACCCTGCTGTTACCAGCAGGGTATATCTACCTATTAAATAGAGTCCTATTCTATTCATTATGATTGAGGTATGTGATCTTTTTAGAGTACCAATGTTCTCTTTATTTTCAACAAAGTCGATTCAAGAGCATCCAGTACATCCTGTGCGTTTTCGATTTCTGTCTTTTTGTCGAGATTGTTACGGAAAGGAGCCGGGATACCGTCGATGGCATCGATGGCTTTCTTGATGGCAGCCTGCACTTCGGCGTCCAGATCCGGGTTGTACTTCTTGACCAGTGTAGAAAGACTTCCGGCAGCGTTGCGTTCGCCACGGCGACCGCCCATGTATGAGTTCTCGATGGAGATGATGTTGTTCCGGTAATCGTCCAGCGAGTTCCAGCTATACCAGGACTCTACCTCCAACACGGCTCTCTCTTTATTTCCGGCTTTCCAGAACGACACCGGAGTACCTATTTTCTGAGAACCCACCTCATCGGCGATGGTCATGCAACCGTCTACGATCTCCGACACTGCTTCCTGCGCACTACCGATACGTGAGGAAGTGTGTTTTTTGAATTCGGCGGCATAGCTTTGGGTCCATTCACCGCGCAAGGCTTTGGTATCCTCGTCGAGCAGGGTTACGACTTTAGACATGTAGGTTTTATCGTTCGCCGTGACCTTTGCCACATCTTTGCGTTTTCCTTCTTCGAAAAGCAGGTATTCCAGGGTGTGGAAGCCACGTATATTTTCATCATCTCCCACCTTGTCGAAATCTTTATTCGCGAGGATCTGGTCGATAGCGTCCTTATCCAACGGCCAGGTGTCGATCATCGGGTCGAGTCCGAGGAAATCGGCCGGTCCGAAGAGGAAAGATTCCGAAAGTTCCCATGGTTCGCGAGCCGCACGCCAGGCCAGACAGGCGGCTTCCAGGCTTTCCTGTGTACCATCGTTTACGAATTTCTCTACGGCGGTTTTCAAGGTGGCTACCTTGGCTTCCATGTCTGCATAGGTAGGGAGCACCGCCTTATCGATATACGTGGCGATCACCAGATCCAGTTCTTCTTCGGTGGGTTCATCACCGTCATCAATCGTACTATTGTTTTCACTACAGGCTGTAAAAGCCATGGATGCCACGAGTACAAGCATCCCAAAAAAGTTTCTTCTTTTCATATTTCTTGGTTGTAATTAGTGATTGGTTTCGCTATTTCTTAAAGAACCAGGCTATGTAAGCCAGGCCTATCGAGAATTCATTTTCACTGTTGTACTTGCCTTTACCGATCTGGCGGTGAGCGTAGTCGGCTTTTACCACTAAGTTGGGAAGGGCGTAGTAGTTGGCTCCCACGGTGAACATATCCACCTGGAAACGCTTGTCGGCCAGCATGCCTTCAGCGGTCTTTTCCTGGGGGTTGTAATATTCGTAACGGAGGAAGGGGAAGATACGGGGCGCCTTGTCACCGAAGAAAGAGCCTACGTTGTAACCGGCTTCGACGGCGTAGCTCACGGCATTCTTGGCCACCGGCGTACGAGAGAATCCGGAATTGCTGGACAACCGGCGGTTGGCTTTACTCAATTCCGCACTTTGGCCCAGATTGCCGTACACCACGTTACCGCGGGCAATAAAGTGGGCCGAACGATACTGTGCATCGGCGGTATAGATCGTAACAGGTGCTTCGATCCCGTCACCGGAGAGAAGTTCGGGCCTTACCGCATTCTTTCCGGTTTTATTGTAATAGGCCGAAGCGCCGACACGCAGTCCTTTGATACCGCTATAGTCCAGACGGCCTACAAAAGCGGGGGTTGAGAAGTTATTGATTTCGAAAGTACCCTGCCGTCCCTGTGATATCCAGTCCTGCCGGCGGAATCCCTGCGGGTTCAGACCGTTCACGATCTGCACTTCGTACTTGAATCCCCGGCCGAACTCGCCGAAGAACGAGATACCGTTCTCGTGCCAGGTAGAAGGAAGGATGGTTGTTTCGCCTTCCGGGCGACGGGTACCGAAGAAGTTGATCGGTTCGTGGTGGGAGTTGGTCAGCCCCACAGGTACGATGATGTGTCCCGCACGGATATTGAACGACCGATGGATCAGACGGGTGATGTGGAATTGTTCCAGGGCTACTTCACCCCCTTTTTCTATTTCAGTTTCGAATTCACCGCCCTCTTCGTAATACTCTATTTCCTGTGCCACGCCGGTACCGCCGTACTCGAACTCTATCTCGGCGCCGAGTATCCACTTGGGAGTGAACTTGTAGTCGAACCCGATGATGAAACGCGGAATGGATATCTCGCCCCGGTTCTTCTTGGAAGCTCCCGAACTGGAACCATTCAGCCGGTTGAAGTCGTAATCGAGGAAGCTGGCGACCATTTCGCCGTATCCTCCTACGCGGAATTGACTGTATTCCTCGTCGGAGGAGTGGTTTCTAACTTGTTGGCTGTCACTTTGTTTCTGTGCAGAAGCAGGTTGACCGAAGGCCATCAAAAAGGCCAAGGCAAAGACGCCCGTTACTCTTTTCATACATTGCAAAATTTTCATGCCGCAAAGTTAAGGTGACATAAAAAGCCCTACAATACCTAAAAATAAGTAAACAAAAGGGAGTTAGTAACGATGAATAATGACTAAAGAAGGGTTAACCCCTGTTGGATGAAGAGTATCATTGACTGTGGAGAACAGGCTGTCAGAAATATTTTGTGCCGCCACACTTAAGGGAATCCCGATGATTGCAATGAAAACTGATAAAAGAACTTTCATAATTTATTTATATGATTATCCGCTTTCTTCCCCTGCCCCAGAGGGGCTGTGTGTCCGTAGCCGGGGGTGTAAGCCCCCGGAATGGACATATCCCCCACCTACGCGCCACGTAGTGGTGCTGTTATGCTCACTCTTGGAATTACACACGGCACCACTACGTGGCGCATGTATGGGGTACATCTGCCCGGGGGCTTAC
>JAVBVI010000139.1:0-12622 GCA_031554505.1 Bacteroides sp.
CCTGAAGCGTTATAGTCCATACATAAATATCTTTATTTGCGTTTAGACAACAGAAAGAAGAGCACTTGTCTTTAGACAAGTGCGCATTGATTACCGGCATTTATGTATAGAAACAGCTAAGAGTTTAAAATTTCATACACGTACTTGAATGTAACAGTCTTTGCCGCTTAGCTGTTGAGGCCAGTTTCACTTTCGGATTGGTGTTGCTCGTAAGCAACGGTTTCCAGTAACTGCCGACCTTTTGATTATTTTCTTTTGCCCCCTTTAGGCTGAATCGGGATGCTTTTCCTTTAAAACAAGACTCACATTATATCCGAGTTTCTCCAGTTCCTTTTTGAGATATGTTTTTCGTTTCTTTTCTACCCGTTGGTTGACGTACTCTGCGCCCAGCTCTTTGTAACTACAGTTATCCTTCAATATATAATAGACCGACTTCAGGATCGAATGTCCTACAGCAATCAATG
This sequence comes from Bacteroides sp., assembly GCA_031554505.1. Lineage (GTDB taxonomy): Bacteria > Bacteroidota > Bacteroidia > Bacteroidales > Bacteroidaceae > Bacteroides. Next base: position 465 of record JAVBVI010000139.1, read on the forward strand.
CTCGTTTCTTGCCTCTGCGGGCAGCCAGCCTATGGTATCTTGCCGAATAGAATGTGTTTTTGGTACGCGTTGCCGCCCAGGCGGCTTCTGTTATGACGGATTTGACCTGCTTGTTTCCGTGGGTGATTCGTCCGCTTTTTTTTTACCGGCACTCTCATTATTGCCCGGGCACAGACCGGCCCAGGAGGCCAAGTGCTTCTCGGTAGGAAAAACGTTCATATCCAAGCCTATCTCAGCCACCAAGTCTTCAATGGTCTTTGTACTCAATCCGGGGACTTTCTTCAGCAAATCCAATACGTTGTCATAAACAGCGAGCATTTTCTTGATGCGACCGTTCAGGTCTGTGATGATTTGCTCTGTCTGGGCGATGTCACGACGGATAATGCCAAGCATATAAATGTGATGTTCCTCAACCAGCCCATTACAAGCCTCATATAAATCTTCCTTGGAAGCACTTAGTTTGCCATGATAGACAGCTTCAATAGCAGCCATCGTTACAGGCTTTCCTTCGCAAATCATATCAATCAACTTGGTAGCAACCACACCACCGGTGTCCGAAAGGACACTGGAAAGCTTCACATTGCAATCTTCAAGAATCCGCATGATGCGGTTCTTCTCAGAAACAATGTGCTGAATGAGTTTGGTGCGATAGCGTGTCAGATCACGGAGCTCACGTTGTTCACGGTCCGGAATGTAACTGGGCTTGAGCAAACCGGCCAAAAGAAGTTTGCAAATCCAGGCACTGTCGGCTTTGTCTGTCTTGTGACCTGGAACGTACTTAATGTGACGGGCATTCACAATCCAGACGGTCAAACCGGCAGGCTCCAAGACTTTGTAAACAGGCTTCCAATAAACACCCGTACTCTCCATGGCAACATGGGTAATGCCATTGGCCAATAGCCAATCTTTCAATGTGGTCAAAGAACTCGTGAAAGTATTGAACTCACGGGTCTCTTTGCGAAGACCCGAACCGTCAATGGTCGCAACCACGACTTTCTTATGGACGTCAATACCGCAACCGCGCGATACGACACTGGGAAATGTAACTGTATCCATATAGCTAGATTTATTGGTGAATAACCAGACAAAGGTAGCTATAACCAACTATTTACATCACCTTTGGCGACAAGATTGTTGGCATGGATGTTTCATAAAATCATGAGTACAAATTACCACAAAGGGAAATCCTCACAAAGCAAACACCTGTTCCTTTTATCCTTTACAGTTGTTTGCCTAACGTTCATTCTTTATGCTTGTTCGAGTTCGAGTTCGGAAAAGAAAATGATGAACTTCGGAAAAGCCATACCGTTGAAAGCGGAGATGATCGCCTTGAATGAGATCATGTCACCTGATTTCATGACTTTGAAAGGAAATCATTTAGTTATATCGAGTAGTCTGAGTAAGCCAACCCAGGTGTTTACTTATGCGACACCCTCCTTAGAATTCTTATCCGATTTTGGAATGAAAGGGAATGGAGCGGAAGAAATACAGATGTTCCCGATGTTCTGCGAATCTCCTGGAGCCGCCGATTTGTATGTCTGGGGATACTCGCCGATTACAATAAAGAAGATATCTTTGTCGGAAGACGGCGAAGTCAGCTATAAGGGTAACATCACATTAAATAAATACGAAGCCTTCAACCACATGTCTATTATCGGGGATTCCGTTTTCGTATATTATCTACCCGACAATCTGATGATAAAAAAATGCAATTTGTCGGACATGAGCGAAAATAGTCTGGCTTTACCTAAAGACGATCACCGTGAGAGTTATTTCTACTCTAACCGCGGGTATATTGTTACAAACGAATCCTCATTGATCCATTCCTATTATTTTAAAAAACAGATCGACATTTATGACCTATCGACCTTACAACTGAAAACAACGATCCATGATGGTCGTGATTATCCAAACCCCACGCCGGGAGATTTTTCATCGCTCGTCCAACATTATGTTGGGCTCTATGCCGGCGAAAACTATTTTTACGCTCTGTATGATGGAGAAAAACAGGGAGCCGACCAACAACAATCATCCCTGTGTATGGAAGTCTATGATTATAATGGCAACTCCATTAAGAAATACTCTTTCGATATCATTCCATATTTATTTGTTATTGACGAAAAAAACGACATGATCTATGGGTTTAATCAAAAACACGAAGACCACTTGCTCCGTTACAATCTGAAATCCCAGGTATCAAAGTGACAAAGTGACAATCCTGACACCTCTACAGCAGCCTATATGCAAAGAGAAATAGATGAAGTGACAAAAATCTCAAGGAGAACAAACAAGAAGAATACATGTAGTCATAATCTAACGGCAGATGAAGACACTTTGCTAACAATAAGCACATCACAGAATCATTTTCACATTTTAATTGCTCATTAATAAGCAAATTAACACCAGCAAAGATTATCTGTTTTAAACCCAAATAGAGTCCCAGATAAAAATTCACAACATTCTACTCGAATGTTTTAAACCTTCGAGCAGAGTGTTTTAAAGGTTCGACCCGAAGGTTTAAAACCTTCGGGGTACGTCAATCCTACTTTCACCTGTTTTCTTCTTCAAAACACCGTATACTTATTCGTTTAAAAACAAGAAAAACAGCCATATTTTACATATAAATCCACATATTTATACATTCACTTCCCCAAATCTACCGTTTCAAACAATTTACGTGTTACAAAGAACATTCAAAAACAAACACTTTGCTATTCTATTCACCAAATCCATTATCTTTTAGTCAAACAGCAAAACTCAAGCTCCAATGGACCATATATCCCTCCACTCCTACTAGCATTTAGCAAATGTTCCGTAAAAACGACGAATTTCTTCCGAAAAGTTTTTGTAATATCATAGGAAATTGTATTTTTGTGTACAATTTTGGGATAGTAATGACGGACGAGGAAAAAAAACTAGTAAGTACCTTTGAAGCAAGGCTGAGACATTTGATCTATCTGCATGATGAAATAAAGCAGGAAAAGGCTGAGCTTGAACGACTTCTCCAAAACGAGAAGGAGCAGAATGAAAGGTTACAGACATATTGTAAGGAACTCGAATCAAACTATGCCAACCTAAAAACAGCTACGACAATCAGCCTTAACGGCAACGATGTGAAGGAAACAAAGTTGCGATTGTCAAAATTAGTGCGTGAAGTCGATAAGTGCATCGCTCTGCTCAATCAATAAAAGAAAGAAGATGTATGGACGATAAGATAAGAATAAACTTGTTGATAGCCGATGCTTACTACCCGCTGACCATTAACCGGAAGGACGAGGAAACGGTACGCGAAGCTGCCAAACAAGTCAATATCAGGCTTAATACTTACAGGGAACATTACCAATCCCTGTCGCCGGAAAAACTTTTAGCGATGGTTGCCTATCAGTTCTCACTGGAGAAACTGGAATTGGCAGAACGTAATGACACTCAACCGTATACGGCCAAGATAGAAGAACTCACTGAGGTGTTGGAAGCGCATTTCCGCAAGGAATAGCGCCCTGACATAAACAGAAAATCCACGCACTGCAGAACATCTGGGAAAACCCCGGTGTTTTGTCAGTGCGTTTTTATTTATATATAAATTAATTCAGAATGATAGCAATTATAGCAACATCCATTGCTTGCTTCATCGTAGGAGGATTCCTTTCATACATGTTTTTCAGACATGGAGTGAAATCCAAATACAACGCCATCCTGAAAGAGGCGGAAACGGAAGCGGAAGTGATTAAAAAGAACAAGCTGCTCGAAGTGAAGGAGAAATTCCTGAACAAGAAGGCGGATCTTGAAAAAGAAGTAGCCCAGCGCAATCAAAGGATTCAGCAGGCCGAAAATAAGTTGAAACAACGTGAAATGGTGATCAACCAACGCCAGGAGGAATTGCAACGGGACATCCAACGCAAAAAATCGGAAGCGGATGCCGTAAAGGAAAATCTGGACGCGCAGTTGGTAATCATCGAAAAAAAGAAAGACGAACTGGATAAACTCCAACAACAGGAAATCGAGAAACTGGAAACTATCTCAGGGCTTTCCGCTGACGAAGCGAAAGAACGCCTGGTGGAATCGCTGAAAGAGGAAGCCAAAACGGATGCCCAGTCGTTCATCAACGACATCATGGACGATGCGAAACTGACTGCCGGCAAGGAAGCCAAACGCATCGTAATCCAGTCGATCCAGCGTGTAGCCACGGAAACAGCCATCGAAAACTCGGTGACGGTGTTCCACATCGAATCGGACGAAATCAAGGGCCGTATCATCGGTCGCGAAGGCCGTAACATCCGCGCCCTGGAAGCAGCTACCGGCGTGGAAATCGTGGTAGACGACACTCCGGAAGCCATTGTTCTTTCGGCATTCGACCCGGTACGTCGCGAAGTGGCTCGTCTGGCGCTGCACCAATTGGTGACCGACGGACGTATTCACCCGGCTCGTATCGAGGAAGTGGTAGCCAAAGTACGCAAACAAGTGGAAGAGGAAATCATCGAAACAGGTAAACGTACCACGATCGACTTGGGTATCCACGGTTTGCATCCGGAATTGATTCGTATCATTGGTAAGATGAAATATCGTTCTTCGTATGGTCAGAACTTGTTGCAACATGCCCGCGAAACAGCCAACTTGTGTGCAGTGATGGCATCGGAACTGGGCCTGAACCCTAAGAAAGCGAAACGTTCCGGTTTGTTGCACGATATCGGTACGGTACCCGATGAGGAACCTGAATTGCCGCATGCTTTGCTGTGTATGAAGTTGGCCGAGAAGTTCAAGGAAAAACCGGACATCTGCAACGCTATCGGCGCTCACCACGATGAAGTGGAAATGACGAGCCTGCTCGCTCCCATCGTTCAGGTATGCGACGCCATCTCGGGTGCACGTCCGGGAGCACGCCGCGAAATCGTGGAAGCTTACATCAAGCGTCTGAACGATCTGGAACAGTTGGCTATGTCCTATCCGGGGGTAACGAAGACGTATGCCATCCAGGCCGGTCGTGAGTTGCGCGTGATCGTAGGTGCTGATAAGATCGACGACAAGCAGACAGAAAGCCTGTCGGGTGAAATCGCCAAGAAGATTCAGGACGAAATGACGTATCCGGGACAGGTGAAGATCACCGTTATCCGTGAAACACGTGCTGTAAGCTTCGCTAAGTAACCAAAAGTTAGAATATCCAATTATAAACGGACTAACGGGATTTTATGGGTTTCCATTGAATCGTCCGTTAGTCCGTTTTGCGTTTACGTCACCTTATCACTAAAATGTTTACACCATGAATCATTCCTCTTATCGTTTTGAAGTTTGCGCCAACTCCGTTGAAAGTTGTTTGGCAGCACAGGAAGGCGGCGCCCACCGGGTGGAACTTTGTGCAGGAATACCGGAAGGTGGTACTACCCCATCGTATGGCGAGATTGCCATCGCGCGGGAAATGCTGGGTATCAAACTGCATGTGATCATCCGCCCGCGGGGAGGTGATTTTCTTTATTCGCCCGTAGAGGTTCGCAGCATGCTGAAAGACATTAAGATGGCTCGCACCTTGGGAGCGGATGGAGTGGTTCTGGGCTGTCTGACCGCGCAAGGGGATGTCGACTTGCCTTTGATGTATGATTTGATGGAGGTGGCCAAAGGCATGAGTATAACCTTTCACCGGGCATTCGATGTATGCCGCAATCCAGTGGAAGCTCTGGAACAGATTATTAAATTGGGATGCAACCGCATATTAACATCCGGTCAGCAACCCACAGCCGAACAGGGTATTGCTATGCTAAAAGCGCTGAACGAACAGGCGGAGGGACGTACCACCTTATTGGCCGGCTGCGGAGTGAATGAAAACAACATCGCACGCATCGCACGGGAAACGGGCATAACCGAGTTTCACTTCTCAGCACGAGAAAGACAGAAAAGCCTGATGCAATATCGGAACACTGCCGTATCTATGGGCGGTACAGTCACCATCGACGAATACCAACGGGACATCACCTCTGTCGACAGGGTGAAAAGAACGATCAAAGCTGTTTGACTACTTTTATCAGTTGCCCGCCCAAGCCAATTGTATAACCTTGCGAAACAAACACTACCCGGTTGAAGGTATCACCTATTATAAATATAGGTAAGGACGAACGTTCGGATAGTTTCATTTCTTCGGTGATTTGCTTTTGGATAGCCCCATTCGTATCTATACCATAGATAATAGTAGAAGGAAGCCCGGAGAACTCCGAAACCTGATATCTACTATATTGTTTTTCGTCCGGAAAGAGGAGTATGAGTTTCTGTCCCCACTTCTCCAGATCTTTGGCTACCGCAGCCAAGTCGCGCAAGGCATGGTTGGTAGGTTCCTGCCCTACTCCCAGAATACCTACGACGTAATACCCACGTCCATTGGCTTGCAGCACACTTTGCACATGGCCCCCATCGGCCAGTCGGAAAGTCGATTCGGAATTGAAGTTACCAATTATCCGTATGTCATTTTTGCTTTCGCGCATCACTAAATCAATATCTTTTTCCTCACCTTCCTTCACGTTGAAGAAACTGATATTACACAGCACCTTACCACTGGCAAGCCGCGTACCAGTAGTCAGCATGTAATATCCCGCATCTACCTGATTATAATACCTGAAATTATTATCCCAGGAAGTAGGACGCCCCGGATAGATTTCATCATCATAACTCAACAAATGAGAAATGCCCTCTTCAAACCTCGAAAGCGTAAAATGCGAATAATACCTCGGATCACTCAGATGCTGGAGTGGTTGATAAACCATTCTCACTGTACCTTTCGGAGCAATTTGTGGTTCAGACGTTTCAAAATTCACTTCATAGACAGGGGATTCTCCTGTAGAAAAATAGAATTTATCACCACCCGGAAAATCAACGCCCTTAAATCCTGAATACTTAACCTTTCCCGTCACCTTGTCAAACCATGCCCCTATTCCCACACTACGAGCCATGGCTACAAAGAATATACTACGGGATTGTTCATCTGCTACACGAGCTTTCCACACACCAATAGGCGAAATTGGGATACGTTGAGAATTCAGTTCATTACAAACAGTGATATTCTTTTTGCACCACTCCACAAGAGTTTGAGGATTCTGATAATATTTTTTAGCTTCCTCATCAGATATCACGTTGCGAAAGAATCGCCGGTAAGGAGTCAGCATCTCATCCGCAACACGGGGATTTAAGTCCCCCCAATAATGACAGGTGGTATACCCTTTGGTTCTATTGGTAAGTTGATCGTTCAGAATTTCCGGAGATATATCACGTAAATCCTTGGCAGAGAGGTTTGACAACAAAACAAAAGCATCTTTCAGCTTCCCTTGGTTGGCTGAGTTTGAAAGAAAATCCATGAGCGTTTGATAATTACCCCGCGAAGAGGTTAGCATACGGATTATTGTGTCTAAATACCATTTAGACATCTTCGATACCTTCGCATCCCCCACTGAATCATTGACTTGAATCTTCTCCGCGAGAAACTGATCAGCTTGTTCTTTCGTTAGAAATGTGGCGACGTAGATGTTCCGAATGGAATCTTCCTGTGCCAAACGACGAGTGTTTTCTACCCGCTGCTCAGGAGTAACGACTGGCAGCGTAGTATTTTCCTCTGGAGGAACCATATCCATCTGCAACGAATATGTTTCACCTTCTACCTTATCTATTATAATATCCAACGCATCCTCTTTACCAAAAGTCAGTTTGGCATACCCGAAACGGCTGTCTTTGGAAGCCCATACCAACATATCCCCTCGTCCGGCAGTAAGTGAAGCAGTTCCTTCCAGTGATGTACGCTTCGTAGCCACCGTATAGAACTCGGCATAATTATAAAGTTTAAACTCCACCGTCGCACCGTCGACAGGTTGACCGTCTTTATCCACTACCCGCACCAACGCTTTAGCCGTTTGTGCATAATTCCCAATCACATTGATCTCCGTATAATTGGGCGTCTCAAGCATGATTTCCTCCGGACCATTGTATCGCCCGAACACTCTGGTGTGCATCAACATCCCTCGACTGGCCGGCGCATTGAACCATCCCAGATCGAGTACCGGCTCGGGTTCGCAAGCTCCCATGAAGTGCCATTGACCGTTGGCCCAAGCTTCTACCCAGGCATGATTATCATCCGTATGCGCCCAACGAGGGGTATATACCTGCCGGGCTGGAATCCCCACTGCACGAAGCGCCGCCACAGTCAAGGTAGATTCTTCGCCACAACGTCCGTAAGCCGTCGTCACTGTTGCCAATGGCGAACTGGTACGGGCATCGCTCGGTGTATAAATCACTTTCTCATGACACCAATGGTTCACTTCCAGAATGGCTTCTTCCATCGACAAGTCTTCCACCCGTTCCTTCAATTCGGCATAAAACACGCCACGGGCATCGTCCAGATTCTCGTTGTTCACCCGAACCGGCAACACGAAATGGCGGAACACCTCGTCGGGAATTATCTTTCCCCAAGACATCTCGTCCCGGATTTGCAACGTCAGCCGTACATTGTCCAGATAATAGTCGCCCGGATAGTCGGCCATATCGCCAATGGGCATGTAGGCATATAAGAAAGCTAATGCTTCCTGCTCTACCACAGTGAGCGTGGAATCATCGAGCACAGCAAACAGATTGCCATCGGAAAGGAGTTCTTTCTTCTTCGCCAGATCGGCATAAACCTGTTCCCTGTACGACTTCTCTTTCAATAAATGAGATTCTCCACAAGCCCCAAGTCCAACAGAGATAACAAGAATGAGCAAAAAGTGAATCGGCGTTTTCATATGCTTCATGATAAAGGAGGATTTTCGCAAATTTATGTAATATTATCGTAATATCCACCCTCTTCAGAGCGTATATTCTCCATAAGAGCATCATTCATGCGCATTATTTATGTTATAAAACATATTTTTCAGAAACATTTCGTATCTTTGTAGCGTTAAAGAAGAAAAGACAAAATAAATAAAGAAGAAACAAAGATGTCAAACCCGTACTTCAAAACGTGGAGTACACAAAAAGATGAAGATTATGAAAAAGAATGTAAATGAAACAATCGCAATGTTGCAGTATCGTATCAAACGTTATCATGCAATGGGTAATGGAACCATGTGTCAAACATTGAACTTTCAACTCCAGAGACTGCTGTCACAGCAGACTGCCATGTAAGCACACTCGTATTTATATATGTAAGAATGAGCGGGGAATCGGTAACGGTTTCCCGCTTGTTTTTTCTATTCCCAGTCGCTGAACTCGAAACTTAGTTGTTCCCACATCTTATGCGGTTCTTCCGTCACTTCTTTCGGATTGGATACAGACAGACCGATGAGCCGGATGGGATGATCCTCATATTTCACTTCTTTCAGCAATTGCTTGGCCAATGGAAGAATCCGGTCCAGGGTGGTCAATTCCTGCGACTGGGTAATGCTTCTTGTAATCTGATTAAAGTCGTGAAACTTAATTTTCAACGTCAGTGTGTTTCCCCGGAAATCTTTACCATCCAGGCGATCCACCAATTCCACCGCCACATGGTATAGTTCTATGACCACCGATGAACGGACTGAAATATCCCGTTCCAACGTATGCTCACATCCAATCGACTTCCGGATGTGCACCGTCTCCACCGGACGCAGATCAATGCCGCGTGCACAATCATAATACAGCGTCCCAACCTTGCCGAACTCCCGCAACAACATATCGAGCGAGCATTCCCGGAGTTGCCAACCGTTGTGAATGCCCAACACATGCATCTTCTTCGCCGTCACCGGACCTACCCCCCAGAACGACTCGATGGGCAAACGGGCGATGAATTCCAGAGCCTGTTCGGGGTGAATGGTACAAAGCCCGTCCGGCTTGCGGCAATCTGAAGCGATCTTAGCTAAAAACTTATTGTACGACACCCCAGCCGAGGCTACCAGATGTAGCTCCTCCCGGACACGTTGCTTGATCTCTTTGGCAATATCCACCGCCAAAGCCATTCCCTTCTTGTTTTGCGTCACATCCAGAAAAGCCTCGTCGAGCGATAAAGGCTCGATCATATCCGTATAGTCATGGAAAATTTCATGGATCTGCCGGGAAACGGCACTGTACACCTCCATTCGTCCCGGGACAAAGATAAGTTGCGGACAGAGCTGTTTGGCCTTCTTCGACGACATAGCCGAACGTACCCCAAATTTTCGTGCCTCGTAGCTGGCAGCAGCCACCACACCCCGTTCCTCCGAGTAGCCAACCGCCAACGGTTTGCCACGCAGTTCGGGATGATCGCGTTGCTCTACCGAAGCATAGAAGGCATCCATGTCCACATGTATTATCTTTCTAAAATCGTCCATACAGGTGGCAAAGATAAAAAATCATTCATTCATTCTTCTTTAAGAAATTAAAAATGTATTTTTGCCAAACATGCCTTTTAAACTAACTACATATTACCGTGGGAATGAGTTGCCCGAGTTACGGGGAACTAACACATTCCACTCCAAAGAGTTGTTCCACATCTATGAATCGACTCCCGGCTACACCCCCTTGATAGTCGTTGTCTCCGATGAGGAAAAGCCAATAGCCTGGCTACTGGCCACCCGGCGAAAAAGTGTACGTTGGTTTCCCCCCTCCATTATCAAACGATGCGAAGTATACGGAAGCGGTGAATACACCGACGAAGCCAGCGAGAACAAGGAAGAAATCTTCGGCCTGATGCTTGAGCACCTAACTAAGAAAGTTACCAAAAAAGCCTTCCTTATCGAATTCCGCAACCTGGAGAACGCCATGTTCGGCTATAAACATTTCCGAGCCAACCGCTACATCCCAGTCAACTGGCTACGCGTACGCAATTCCCTACACAGTCTCAAGGCATTGGACGACCGTTTTAGTCCCTCCCGCATCCGGCAAATCAAGAAAGGCCTGCGCAACGGTGCCCAGGTTAAAGAAGCAGAAACCGTGGAAGAAGTACGTGAATTCTCCCGGATGCTGCGCAAGGTATACACCTCACATATCCGCAAGCACTTCCCCAGCATCGACTTCTTCCGGCTAATGGAAAACAGTATGATACACAACCAGCAAGGCAAAATATTCATTGTGAAGTACAAAGAGAAAATCATCGGGGGAGCAGCCTGCATCTACTCGGGGCCGAACGCTTACCTCTGGTTCTCCGGCGGCATGCGGAAAACCTATGCCCTGCAATACCCCGGCATACTGGCTGTATGGGCCGCATTGAAAGATGCCTACGAGCGAGGTTACCGCCACATGGAGTTCATGGACGTAGGTCTGCCCTTCCGCAAACATGGCTATCGCGAGTTCGTCCTCCGCTTCGGCGGACAGCAAAGCAGCACCCGCCGTTGGTTTCGCTTCCGATGGCAATGGCTAAATAATTTGCTGCTCAAGATTTATGTTTGATCACTCCCCCTAATTCAATTAAAATCAGCAATTAATTGCAGAAATATTTCTTTATTATGCAAGAATTACCTTACTTTGTGCTGTTTTTTGACACACGAAATATATCTTACATTTAATCAAAAAAATATAGAGTTATGAAGATTTCACACATTGAACACTTGGGCATTGCCGTTAAGAGCATTGAAGAAGCCCTTCCTTACTACGAAAATGTGTTGGGCCTGAAATGCTACAACATTGAAACCGTAGAAGATCAGAAAGTCAGAACTGCTTTTCTGATGGTAGGCAATACCAAGATAGAGCTGTTGGAGCCGACTAGCCCCGAAAGCACCATTGCTAAATTCATCGAGACAAGAGGCGGCGGTGTTCACCACGTGGCCTTCGCCGTAGAAGATGGTGTTGCTAACGCATTGGCCGAAGCCGAAAGCAAAGAAATCCGTCTCATCGACAAAGCTCCGCGCAAGGGCGCCGAAGGACTGAACATCGCTTTCCTTCACCCGAAATCAACCCAAGGTGTACTGACCGAACTCTGCGAACACTAATTTACTAACTCTTCAAATAAAAATTTTATGAGCAACCAGCTTGAAAAGGTAAAAGAACTTATCGAACTTCGCGCGCAAGCCCGTCTGGGTGGTGGTGAAAAGGCGATTGAGAAACAACACGCCAAAGGCAAATACACAGCTCGTGAGCGTATAGCCCAACTGTTGGACGAAGGTAGCTTCGAAGAAATGGACATGTTCGTACAGCACAGATGTACCAACTTCGGTCAGGAGAAGAAACACTTCCTGGGCGACGGTGTGGTAACCGGTTACGGTACG
>JAVBVI010000129.1:0-16558 GCA_031554505.1 Bacteroides sp.
TACTCTATGGAGGTTCGTAAGCTCGCCGTAGCCGAATACCTTCGTGGTGTTCCGCGTTCCGTTGTTGCTATGCATTATAATATTGAAGATGCTAGCATTATTTCGCATTGGATTCGTAACTTTAAGTCGTCCGAAGTCAAGCCACCCTTAAAGTGTTATTCTATGAGCCGCAAGAAACGTATCCTTACCACTCGCGAGAGCGAGCTTGAGTTCCGTATCCGTGAGTTGGAATCGGAACTTCGCAAGAAGGACAAGGCCTTGTCTGCCAAGTCCAAAGAACTCGAACGTTCCCAGTTGAAGTCTGAGTTACTCGACACGATGATTGACATCGCTGAGGAACAGTTTAGAATCAAGATAAGAAAAAGATTTGGGCCCGGGCAGTGACAAAGCGGCGTTCGAAACGTCCGGGGCCTACAGCTCCGATGCTTTGTCAGTTGCTTGGGCGCAGCAAACAGGCTTATTACAAGTGGTTGTCTCGCTTCTCCCGTGAGGAGCTTAAGTACGATTTAATCCTGCAGGAGGTGGATAGCATCCGCAAAGATCTTCCTCGTTCGGGTGCCCGCAAACTTTATGCAGAATTGCGCAAACGTCTTCCAGCCGGCCTTTGTCTGGGGCGCGACAAGCTCATAGACTTGTTGCGCGCCAACGGTTACCTGCTGCGTCGCAAGCGCAGTGCGGTTCCTCGCACAACGGATTCTCGGCACCGGTACCGCATTTATCCGAATCTGGCAAAGGGTTTTACTCCTACTGCCCCCAACCAGCTGTATGTGTCCGATATCACCTATCTGCGGGCATTCTTGGGCAGTTTCTTCCTGTTGAGTCTGGTTACCGATGCCCATTCCCATCGAATAGTAGGTTGGTGTCTTTTGGAGACCCTGGATGCGGAAGGACCCTTACAGGCCATGCGTATCGCACTGGCCGACTTGCCCCCAGAGAGCCTGCTCATCCATCATTCCGACAGGGGGACGCAGTATTGTTGCGAGAAATACATCGACTTGTTGACCAGTCATGGGGTTGCCATCAGTATGACCCAGAGCGGTAATCCCCGGGAAAATGCGATCGCAGAACGGGTCAATGGCATCCTGAAGAACGAATGGCTCAATGATATGGAACTTGTCACCATAGAACAGGCCAGGGAGCTCGTGGGGAGGGTTATCGAACTGTATAATACCAAGAGGCTTCATAGCAGCATCGGTATGCTCACCCCTGATGAGATGCATCGGAATCCACAACCGGTCAAGAAGTTATGGAAGAATTATTATAAGAAAAGAAAGGAGGCAGATGGGACATAGAAAAGAATCGTTATCTTTGTGAAAATGAGCCCTATACTCTTCGGCTCGTCGGGACGGGTGGTCCCGCCCCTTGCCGCCGAGGCGATCCCCGACCGAAGAGTTTAGTTCACTAAGTAGAGTCTCACCGACGCTTCGCTCGGTGGAAAGTGGAAAGTCAACCTGTATCAGGTATAAAGCCATAAAAGGGTTTCGCTCTGAAATGTAGACAACCCGGTACAGGATTTAAGTTTAAAACAGTCAACCAAAATCAGGACGCTACAAGTGAAGGGCGTGAAGAGCAGGTGAAGGGGCGTCCCTTCACCTACAACTCCGACAGAAGAAGGGCTTCGAAGGGCATGAAGGAGGTAAAGACGGATCTGAAGACGAAGACCGTCACCATTACTTATGATGCCGAGAAGACCAGCGTAGAGAATTTGAAAGCCGGCTTTAAGAAATTCAAATACGAAGCCAAAGAGGTAGAGCCGGCCAAAGAGAAGAAATAATGGATCATCAGTAAAACCATGTGTGATGCAAAATCAGGGCTTCGTACCCCCATCCCCATAGAGTTTTTGTTTGGAGCCTCCAGCCTCTTCACCTACTCTGAAACCCTCTGCTCATCGGGGTTGACGGTGAAGGGGCCCTTCTTCACCCGGGGTTCACAAAGTTCACCTTGTGTCGTCCTGACAGCAAGAAGCATTTGCCCCGGAAGAAAGAAGCAAAGTGTCTGGAAGCAAGAAGCATTTGCCTCGGAAGCAAGAAGCAAAGTGTCTGGAAGCAAGAAGCATTTGCCTCGGAAGAAAGAAGCAACTGCCCCGGAATGAAGAAGCAACTGACCACATTGCCAGAAGCTTCCATGGCAATAGAAAGAAGCTTTGGAAGAAGGCATTAGTTGCCTTGAAAACAGATTTAGAAGGCAACAAAAGGGACAGGACATGCCTTCAAAATCAGGACGGTACAGTGAAGGGCGTGAAGAGCAGGTGAAGGGGCGTCCCTTCACCTACAACTCCGACGAAAGAAGGGCTTCGGAGGGGTTGAAGGAGATGGAGGGAGCAAAACAAAACCCTATGTATAGTCAATTCTATGCGAATTTCGTTCACTACTTTTTATTTCCCAGCTTCGCCCGGATGGCCTGTTGCAGCCTATCCTTCACCTCGTCCATCGGCAATTCCCGGCCGAGTTCCTTTTGCAACGAAGTAACCCCCTTGTCAATAAATCCACACGGATTGATATAACTGAAATAACGCAAATCCGTATTCACATTGAAGGCCAGCCCATGCATGGTGACGTAGTGACTGCTTCGCACACCAATGGCACAAATCTTCCGGGCACGAGGTGTATCACCTTCCAACCATACACCGGTAGCTTTCTCCAATCGCGCGGCGGCAATGCCATACGAAGCGCAGACATCGATCACCGCTTCTTCCAGCAGATGCACATACTCCTTCAAGCCCAGGTGAAACTCTTCGAGGTTCAGGATAGGGTAGGCCACGAGTTGCCCCGGACCGTGATAGGTAATGTCGCCTCCCCGGTCGATGTGGTACAGGGTGGCGTCGATGGCTTTCAGTTGTTCTTCGCCCAGAAGCATGTTCATCTCCTTGCCGCTACGTCCCAGGGTGTACACGTGTGGATGCTCGCACAGGATGATGCGGTTGGTATACGTTTCGCCCTGTTGCTTGGCACGGACTATCTCGTCGAACCAAATGGTTTGTTGCTGCCAGGCATCGGCATAGGGGATCAATCCCCAATCGATTGTCATGTTTTCCATATTTGTTGTTAGAAGTTAGCAGTGGCCTGCATCACGAACGTGCGGGGAGCCGATACGTCCATGGGACGGAACGAGTACTCCGTGTTCAGCAGGTTGTTGATATTGAATTGGAAGCGAAGCTTGTCCGTCACTTTCACTCCGGCGCGCAGATCCACGGTGAAAGCACCATTGTTGTGATCCATCCAGTAGCTGTGCAGGTCGCCGAAGAGCAGTCCGCGTACATAGTCCATCACATCGGGTTCGGCCTTGGCGCGCTCGTCGACCATGAAGTAGTCCACCGCCAGCGTTTTGCTGCGCCACACCAGGTTGGTGCCCAGGCTCAGACGTTTCCAGTCGATGTCGAACACCCCTTTCACCGAATGCTTCTGACGGTACTTGAGGTATTTCGAGTCGTTCGACTTCGACTTGAATTGCAACGGGTCGGTGTAGGCTGCTTCGCGGGCATTCGTCTCTTTGTAGTTCATGTCCTCCGGTTCGGTATAGACGTAGCCGAAGTTGTAGGTCAGCCGGGTGGTCGGGCCTATGTCGCACATACCCATCACCGAGAGATCCACCCCGTAGATACGGGCGTCGCTCACGTTGGAGAAGTTGGCGCCGATGCCCGGCGTCTGTCCGTTCATAAACATCGATACCACCTGTAATAGGTTGTCCACGTATTCATAGGTCTCGTTGTTGAACAAGCCGATGTTGAACTCGATCATGTCCTTGTACTGTGTGTAAAACCCTGCCACGTCGATGAATCCCTTGAACGGGCCCAACTTATATCCTTGCTTGAAACCGATCTCGGCATTGAATCCGCTCTCGGGTTGCAGGCTCGTATTGGGATATCCACCGATACCGCCGATGTCGCGACGGATAAACTTCTCAGTGAGCGACGGGTACCGGTAGCCCTGCCCGAACGAAGCACGCAGAAAACTGTAATCGGCCAGTTGGTAGTTCAGTCCACCCCGGAACACCGGTTTGAAGGGTACGGTCAGTCCCAGCATCTTGGTTTCGGCTTCACGGTAGTGCTGGTCCACCCGGTAATACTCGAAGCGCACGCCCAGCGAGAGGTTCAGCTTGTCGAAGAACTTGTCGTCGTACTGGAAGTAGAAAGCAGCGTTATCACTCTGGTGTGAAGTCTGCATATTGGCCGAGTTGGCGTAGAGATGGTCGTACGTAGCTCCGGCTGTGATCTGTGCGCGGTCGAACTTCTTGGAGAACTGGTAGTCCAGAAAGTATTGCAGCGTCTTGTCCGGATTCTTCTGTACATTGTTCACTGGTTCCGAGCCGAGCCATTCCATCAGCCCCGGTGTGTTGAAGTTTCCGTCGGCATCGGTAAAGGCAGGAAACGGCTGACGGGCCATGACATAGGCTATCAGGTCCATATAGTCGGCCGAAGTAGCTTTCGGGAAGAACTCCTTGCCCACATTGCCCACACCATTCATGAATCCGCTCAGGTCTTGCTTCCACAACGGTTGTATCAACGTAGAGCCTATACGAACGAGGTCGGCTTGCGAGAGGTTCATCAGCTGGGGTAGATTTATGCCCATATTATCCACGATATCAAACAGTTGCAGGTCGCTCGGCTTGGTGACGAGCTTGTCGCCCCGGTAGAAGAAACGTCCCTTGATGCGGTGCGTAGTATTGTTGTTGGCATTGTTGTACGTCAGGAACGGGTCGATGTAGAACGTGTTTCCTTCTCGCCCCATGTTGCTCATGGGCGAGGGGCGGTAAGGTTCTTCGGGCGAGCGCCAGAGGAAGAAGTCACCGTACTTGTTGGACAAGAAGTTGGCATTGGCTCCGTAGCTCAACCCCTGCACATTGGGGTCGTGGTACGTCACGTTCCCGCCCAAGCGCAGACGGCGGTTGAAATCGCGCTCCCGGTAGCCCTCGTCGGTAAACCAATCGAGTGCCCCTGCCACGTCGAAGTTACCGATACGCCGGGCGTGCGACACATCAAATCCTTCATAAATAGGATTGTTCACCCCCGAAAGGAGATTGCGACGCAGAAACGGTTCCACCTGAAACTTCCCCTTGTCCCAAGAATCGGGCTGCCACCACTCGTAACTGTCCTGAGCAGGATTGCCGTAAATGCCCACGTACATGTTCAGACGTGTGGTAGGTTCCAATCCCGGGCGAGTGGTACGTACATTGATAATACCGTTCAGGGCCGACGAACCATAAAGTACAGACGATGCCCCCTTGAGGACCTCCACCTGCTCGATGTTCTCCATCGGAATGGAGTTCCAGTTGATCTCGCCCACACCCGGGGTAAGTACCGACATACCGTCGACCATGATCAGGCTCCGGCTTCCCACGCCATAGGTCCAGCCGCTACCACTGCGGATAGAAGGCTGCTTGTCGTTGATGTCCACTCCCGGAATAGTAGCCAGCGTGGTGCGGATGTCCGACGGGTCTTGCCTGGCGATGTCCGCGGCTTTCAGTACATTCATCGACACTGTGATGTCGCTCAACTTCTGTTCGAAGCGACCCACACTCACCACCACCTCGTCCAGCGCATTAATGGCCGGTTTCAAGTAGATGTTCTGGGTCACAGTTCCCCGGTACGGTATGATAAGGGAGAAGTTCTGCGTGGTGTATCCCAGGTAACTACAAATCAGCATCAGCCCTCCTTCGGGCACTTCCAACTCATAGGTTCCGTTCACATCGGAGATCACCCCGTGCATGCCCGCCTTGTCATTGTAGTAGACGCTGGCTCCGATGAGGGGCGTATTGTTATCGGAAGTGTCGTAGATAGTTCCTTTTACTTTCTGTTGTGCCGAGACCATTCCGGCCAGCAGCAAGCCTATTATAATAAGGTGTAATTTCTTCATCATACATGCGTTGGGTTATTTACTCAAGTCTATTCCCAGTTCCAGACGAGTGGTCTGCGGAAGGAGGACTGCCATATGCTCTACCAGATCCCCGATCGTCTCGGCCATCGTTTCGTCCACCGGCAGATAGTCGATCAGCGACGGCAGCAAGGGGATGATGGGGGCCAGCGTGGCCTGGTCGATGAAAACAGACACAGTTCCGTCGACATTGTCGCGGACATGGAAAGGAATGCCCTCCTGCCCCCATTGCAACACTTGCGACAACAGGCCGATAATCTCAATGACACTCATGGCCCGTGTGTTGGCTTTCGCTGAGGGTGTCTTCAAAGCTGCGGTACGCAAGGCTTTGTTCTGTTGCACCAAGGCCGTGATCATCCGGACATCGGGCGATACATAGAGCAGGTCGTTCTTCGGATAGAACAAACAAAGATTCAGCGGAGAGTCTGTCCACTCTGTATCCGGCAGGTTGTTGTGATATCTGGCCGAGATGTTGCCGTCGGCCCCGAAAGTAACTGTTTCCAGGTACTGCCGTATGTACAAACTGCCCAGGCTGGAAAGGAAGGCGCCCAGTTTGGCAGCCGGAACAGCCCACTCGCCATCGGCTTCCCAGGTGAGGCGCAGCGGTAGGGAACGCATTTCGCCGGTGGACTCGTCTATATCGAGAGGGACGAGATTCCAGGTTCCGGCCATTGGACTGGCCGGTTGGGCAACTTTCAGATTCAGGGTGAGCAACGAGGCACGGACCACTCCTTCGTATTGCAAGGTAGTACCGGTAGAGGTGGTGGTAGTGCCGTTAAAAGCATACGAATCGGCCGAAGGAACCAACGCAACCTCAAAGAAAGAGAGGTTTTCGCCGGGAATCACATTTTTCAGGGTGACGGTGGCCTTCTCGCCATCCGATGTATTGAAACGGGCTTCTTTACCATCCCATTCGCTACCACTGTACAACAAATTCAGTTGGTTGCCCGAAGCACTTCCACCACTGAAATAAGCAGCGTTTACGGTTTTAGGTGCAGGGCCCGGATATTCATCGTCCTGACTGCATCCGCCGGCAATGATTCCGAGCGGAAGTAATAAAAAAAGCAGCTTACATAGTTTTTTACTTCTCATGTTTGGGGTTATTGGGGTTATTTACTAATAATAGAACAAAGTTCTGTATTAAAAGGACGACAAACAAGGCCTAATTTACTTAAAATGTGGTCTATTTTTCATATATCAGTTACTTTCATAGATTGTTTTGTTACCAATTAAAGAAAAAAGAATTAGTTTTGTAATAACCAATTAATAGATTACTATGACTTCTGAATTTGTAGAGATCACTTTGCCACACAATGCGGTGGCAAAGACTAATTTATCATTTGAAACACTGAACAAATACAAACAAAATTATCAACTTAACTTCAGTGTTTGTGCGGTTTGCTTGAGCGGTAGAGTAACAGTTAGAATTAACACGACAGATTATGAGTTAGCTCCGAATGATTTGATCACCCTTTTCACAGGGTCTGTTGTCAAGATTAAACAAGTATCTTCTGATGCCCAATTGGCCTTGGCTTGTTTTTCTCCGGAAGTGGCTAATCAGGTGAATCCCCTGAAAGTCACGGGTGAGTTATTTCCTGTCATTCTCGATAAACCTGTTCTTTCCCTGAGAGACGAACCCACTTTCTATTTCAAAGATTACATCGCCTTGTTGAATCATGCGGGGCAGGACAATATTCTGGAAATATCCTGTGATTTTGTCGTTGCGGCGTACAACTCTATTCTCGTGGCCACTCATCTGGTCTACAAGACGCATGCCCTGAAAGACAAGACAGTCACACGCAAAGAAGAGATATGCCGGGAGCTCATCGATCTGGTCACTCAAAACTATGTGCAGCAGCGGCGCGCCCAGTTTTATGCCGATTCATTGGGCATTTCCCTGCAACACCTCAGCACTACCGTGAAAAACGTGACAGGCAAGAATGTGTTGGACATCATAGCCTATATGGTCATCATGGACGCCAAGTCGAAGCTGAAGACTACCAACATGACTATCCAGGAAATTGCTTACTCACTGAATTTCCCGAGCGCTTCGTTTTTCGGCAAATACTTCAGAAGGCATGTGCAGTTAACGCCGCTGGAATACCGAAAAGGATAAGCGTCCCAGTCTTAAACTGTTAAGCACCACCGATACGCTGGAGAAAGCCATAGCGGCACTGGCAATCATCGGATTCAGTAAGATCCCACTGCCCGGATAAAGTATTCCGGCGGCAATGGGGATACTTATTAAGTTGTAGATAAAGGCCCAGAACAAGTTCTCGCGTATCAACTTAGTGGTTTGGCGGGAGAGGTCGAACGCCTGAGGCAACAGTAGCAGATCGGAAGTCATCAACGTTACCATCGCCACATCCATTGCTATATCGGTACCTTTGCCCATCGCCACACTGACATCGGCGAGTGCCAATGCTTGGGAGTCATTGATACCATCGCCCACCATTGCTACTGTTTTACTTTGCATTTGCAGTTCGCGTACGAAGTCTTCTTTGTCGTCCGGAAGGGCATCAGCCATGAAATGCTCGATACCGAGTTGCCGAGCCAGCGAGGACGCTGTCCGTTGTCCGTCGCCCGTGAGCATATACACCTCGATGCCTTGGCGTTGCAACTTCTTGATGGCGGCAGCCGATGTCGGTTTTAGCTGATCGGCCACGGCAATAACGGCCAACACCTCCTGTCCGCATCCGAAGTAAACGATGCTGCTGCCGTCCGATTCGTACTCCACCACCATTCCTGCTACAGTGTCGGGGAGGGGAGCATTGAAGTCTTTCAGTAATTTATGACTGCCCACCCAGTAAGACTTTCCTTGATAAATAGCTCGTATGCCTTTACCTGTCAGACTTTCGAATGGATCGATGCGTGCCGGAATAACTTTGCTTTCCTGCTGCAAGGCTTCGACAATGGCTCCGGCCGTGGGGTGCTCTGATTTCAGTTCGGCGGCCAACAGCACTTCTTTGTAATGCGGTTCTTCTTCGCAAGCCCAGAGCATGGAGCTGACGGAAGGACGTCCTTCCGTCAGGGTTCCCGTCTTGTCTAGTACCACAGCATTCACCTTTCTCATTTGTTCCAGCGCCACGGCATCCTTGATCAGGATATGTTGCGAGGCAGCTTTGCCGATACCCACCATCAAGGCAGTGGGAGTGGCCAGTCCCAACGCACAGGGACAAGCGATGACCAGTACGGAAACAGCCGATAGAATGGCGTGCGAGAAATAATCCGGCCCGCCGATGGTGAGCCACAGTACCAGCGTCACCAAGGCAATGCCCAGCACAGTGGGGACAAACACGTTGGTCACCTTGTCCACGATGCGCTGCACGGGGGCTTTACTTCCCTGCGCTTCCTGCACCATGCGGATGATGCGTGCCAGCACCGTTTCAGTTCCTACCTGAGAGGCTTCTACGACAAAGCTACCCCGTTGGTTGATGGTTCCGGAGAACACCTTGTCACCTTTCTTCTTCTCCACAGGGATAGGTTCGCCGCTGATCATGCTTTCGTCCACGAATGAAGTACCGCCCAAGACCTGTCCGTCCACCGGTATTTGTTCGCCGGGACGTACCGATACCCGGTCGCCCACCTTCAAAAGAGAGATAAGTACTTCCTGCTCGGAACCATCATGAACCACCCGCGCCGTTTTGGGCTGCATGCGCATCAGCTTCCGGATGGCTGTGGAGGTGTTTCCTTTGGCACGCTCTTCGAGCAGCTTGCCTGTGAGCACAAAGGCGATGATAACTACCGTCGCTTCATAATAATAATGAGGTTCCAGCCCGCGCTTGTACCAGAAATCGGGGAAGAAGGTATTGAAAGCACTGAAAAGGAAGGCGATGGATGTACTGAGCGTCACCAGCGTATCCATGCTGCTGCGTCCCAACCGGGCCTGTTGCCAGGCTCCTTTGTAGAAGGAACTTCCGAAGAGAACCAGCACCGTAAGGGAGAGAAAGAGCTGCACTACATCCGAATAGGGGAAGTCGAACAGCATAGCCAACAACATGATGGGCACAGCGAATATCCAGGAACCGATCACTTGCCGTTTCAGGGTGCGGTACCGTTCTTGTTGTAATTCTTCGCGTCGTTCTTCGGTGGCGGCAGCTTCTTCCACCACCAGGTCGTAGCCTCCTTTCTGCACGGACAATTTGATCTGTTCGGGGGTAATCTTTCCTGTTTCGTAGGAAACCACCAGGGTATTGGTAGCGAAGTTGACCGATGCTTCTACCACACCGGGCAACTGATTGACAGTCTTTTCTACATTATTGGCACACACTGCGCAGTGCATGTTCAGTACAGGGAATGCTTTTTTACTGATAGGGTTCATGGAGGTACTTTTTATATAAATGCACTAATAGAAACATCCGGAGAAGGGTATTGTTCGGATGTTCCGTGTCAGAAAGCACAGAAGCCACAGGGGATTCAAAAAGGAAATGAATCCGCTGTGGCCTCTGGGTGATGGAATAACGTCAACTTATTTCTTCATCCGGACGACGCGGATTCCCGTCCAGTCTTTGTTGCGTTCGAGCATGCGGCTCAATGCGATCTTATCTACAATCACTTTTCCTTCCTTGGAAGAAGCGTGCAGCAGACAAAGGTTGTCTTTGATGTAGATGGCAATACCCATGTGGCTGACATCCAGTCCGGGAGTAGCCGATGTGATAGCAATGATGTCTCCGTTCTTGATCCAGGGCAGTCCTTCCAGCGGAAGCTCGCTCTTGGGAAGCCAGCAGACGGCTTGTCCGGTGAGCGCCTGTTCGTATTGCTTCATCTTGGCCACATTCTCGTTCGAGTTGGCCAACTGACGGTACTGGCTGGGGTGGGTGGACATGTACGAGAGGTTCAGCTTGATCATGTAGGAGCTGTTTTGGCCCGTCACATCTTCGAGGAAGCCGAGGCGCACACCGTTATTGATCCAGTCGGCCACGTAGTGCAGACGAGAAGTATACCCGTCGATCACACCGTTGCGGTAGCGGATGCGTTGCAGATTCTGTGCGAATTCACTTTCGAGCATGGCATCTCCCTGCAGCGAACAGAGGGACATGGCCAGTACGCTCTCCACCAACGTGGTGCAGTCTACTTCGTCGCACATAAAATTCAGTTCTTCTGTATCTTCATTGTCGAGCGGATGGGCTGCGTATGGAGTACCGATGAATGTTTCTGCATTGCCTAACATCAGATTCACCTCCTGGGCTGCTGCGGGAGTGCCTATCAGGAGGGTTCCCAGTACAAATAATTGAATTGCTTTCATTTTCTTAATCATTTTCGAATTACTATTTTACTTTCATAGATGCTTTTACAAAATAAAGGATAAGCAGCAGGTAAGCCACCAGCGCTACTACTTCCGACCAGGTATTCTGCATCCAGGCCACGTTGGCCAGGTCGATACCGCCGAAGCGCATGGCTGCACTGACCACGCCCATCAAAGCGCCACCGGCAATAAATCCGGAAGCCAGCAAGGTGCCTTTCTCACCTCGTTCGTTGTTCAGGGCCGTATCTTTGCTGCGGGTAGTGACGTACCAGTTCACGGCTCCACCCACCACAAGCGGTATGTTCAGTTCCAGCGGGATGAACATACCCAGGGCGAAGGCCAACGCGGGAATCTTGAGCATCGTCAGCACGATGGCCAGTACCGCACCGATACCGTACAGCAGCCAGGGAGCACCCACGCCACTCATCAACGGTTCGATAACCGCTGCCATGGCATTGGCCTGGGGAGCCGCCAGCGCACCGCTGGAGAATCCGTATGTCTTATTCAGGATGATCATCACACCACCTACCGTGGCAGCCGAAACGAGTGTTCCGAGGAACTTCCACGTCTGCTGCTTGTAGGGAGAACTGCCCAACCAGTAACCTATCTTCAGGTCGGTGATGAAACCGCCGGCCATCGAAAGAGCCGTACAGACCACACCACCCATCACCAGAGAAGCGACCATGCCCGACGGGCCTTTCAGCCCAACGGCTACCATCACCACGGAAGCCACGATGAGTGTCATCAGCGTCATGCCCGATACCGGGTTGGTACCTACAATGGCGATGGCGTTGGCCGCTACGGTAGTGAAGAGGAAGGCCACAATGGCTACCAGCAGAATGGCCACAATGGTATGCACCAGGTTGCCCTGCATCACGTCGAAGTAGAAGAACAAGAAGATAAGCGCCAACGTCAGGATGGAACCGATGGCGATGAACTTCATCGACAGGTCGCGCTGGGTGCGTAGCATCGTCTTTTCCACTGTGTTCTTGCTGCTCATCTCTTTGGCAGCCAGACCGACAGCGCTCTTGATGATGCCCCACGAACGAATGATGCCGATAACACCTGCCATAGCAATACCTCCGATGCCTATGCTCTTGGCATAGTGGCGGAAGATTTCTTCGGGCGACATGGAGCCAACAGTCGCTACAATGTCCGGGTTCCAGGCATTCAGCACGCTGTCGCCCCAGAAGAACGACATGCCCGGCACGATGACCCACCATACCAGCAGCGAACCGGCACAGATAATCGATGCGTATTTCAGTCCCACGATGTAACCGAGTCCCAAGAGGGCGGCTCCTGTGTTGACTTTAAAGACCAGTTTGGCTTTCTCGGCCAGGAATTCGCCACCGGCACACACGCGGGAGGTGAAGTTCTCGTTCCACCAGCCAAAGGTAGCCACGATGAAATCGTACAAACCACCGATGAGTCCGGCAAAGAGCAACGGCTTCGCCTGGTTGCCACCTTTCTCGCCCGACACGAGTACCTGTGTGGTAGCCGTGGCTTCGGGGAACGGGTATTCGCCGTGCATATCGCTGACAAAGTATTTGCGGAAGGGAATCAGGAACAAGATGCCCAGCACACCGCCGAGCAGGGAGCTGATGAATACCTGCATGAAGGTGACTGTCATGTCGGGATACTTATCTTGCAGAATGTAAAGGGCAGGTAATGTAAAGATAGCTCCTGCCACGATGACTCCCGAACAAGCGCCGATAGATTGGATGATGACATTCTCGCCCAGCGAATTCTTGCGTTTGCAAGCACCCGAAACTCCCACGGCAATGATGGCGATGGGGATGGCTGCTTCGAACACCTGGCCTACTTTAAGCCCCAGGTAAGCTGCCGCCGCCGAAAAGAGTATAGCCATGGCGATACCCCACGACACCGACCAGAAGTTGACTTCCGGATAATTCTTATGCGGGCTCATCAAGGGATTATAGACTTCGCCTGGTTTTAATTTTCTGAACGCATTCTCATGCAATCCGGTAAATTGGTCTTCTTTTTCTTGTTCCATGATATATCCGTATGAGTTTATTTTTTCAGATGTCAAAGTAAAGAAAAAAAAAGGAGAACCGAAAGGTTCTCCTGCTAGTATTTGTATAGATTTTATTTGGATGTCTTTTCCGTCATGTCGCCTTCAATGTACAAACGTATCATTTCTGTCTTGGCGTTGGTACGCAGGGTGATCGATTTGCGGAAATGTCCAGTGGCTTTGCCGACACCGTTGTACGTCACCTTCACGGTTCCTTTCTTGCCGGGCATGATGGGCTCCTTCGTATATTGGGGATCGGTGCATCCGCAGGAAGCGATCGCCTGGTGAATAACGAGGGGAGCATCGCCAATGTTGGTAAATGTAAAGGTGCATTCCACTATCGGATCGTCTTCTGAGAACTTACCGAAGTCATGCGAAGTCTTATCAAATTTGATATCTGCTGCTGTCTGAGCCGATGCATAGCTGCCGATGGCCACCAGCATCATAAGAGTCAAAAGTATCTTTTTCATCATTCAATCTGTTTTAGAATTCGGGACAAAGGTAACGTTTTTTGTTGAAATATTGATTTTTATCTGCGAAATAGTCTTAATAAGCCCAGAAAACCTGTTGTCGGGCAGAAATTATCCTCATGCGAAAAAAAATTATCCTCATAGGATAAATAATTATCGCATGAGGATAATTTTTTTTCCTATGAGGATAATTTTACTTCTTCTTCAGGTCGAAACCTACCATCATGCCATCGTAGCCATTGGCCAGTGTACCGATGGTTTTGATGGACGTATTGCTGCTCTTCGAGCTTAGGAAAGCCAGGATCTTCAGCAGTTTATCCGATTCGAAAAGCAATTCCAGATTTGATGATGTACAGTTCACATTGGCACTTATGTTGAGCAGATAAGCGTATGTGAGCTGTACCTTGCGGGTGGTCTTGTCATACGTATATGTTCCGCTCATGTTGCGCGCACCCACTGTGCTGGTGAACGTGCTGTCGGCATTGAACGTGAAGCTCATCTGTCCCTTAGTGATACCTACCTTGCTCAGTTGAGCGTCTACTTTCGACTCTACGGTCGATGCGGCAACGGCGCCACCGGCCTTCTTCAGCAAGTCGTCCGACTTGAACTCTACAGCCGATCCGGTGTAGTTCCATGTTCCGGTGATGTTGTCCGACGTATTCAGTCCGGTCAGGGTATTCACCGCTTTAGAGATTTTGTCCAGATTCAGCAAATCAGACAGTGATTGCGCCTGGGTTTGTGTGGCGCACCATACTGCCACGAAGGCAACGCATAAAATTCTTTTCATCATAACTTTCTTTCTACTTTGAATTTAGTTCTATATTAATGTTTGATATGTAATCCAGTATTTCAGTTCGCCCCGTGCGGTTGTCGGACGAGGTGACGAAGTAGGGGGGAAGCTCCTCCCATTGCTTTTTCAGTTCGCGGAGGTAGTTGTTCACGTTCGTCTTCAATCGTCCACCCACCAGCTTATCGGCTTTGGTGAAGACGATGGAAAACGGGATGCCGTTCTCGCCCAACCATTCCATGAACTCCAGGTCTATCTTCTGCGGTTCCAAACGAACGTCAATGAGCAGGAAGAGGTTGGTCATCTGTTCCCGTTCCAGGATATAGTCCTCGATGATGGTGCGTATCTGTTCCTGTCCCTTCTGCCCGCGCTTGGCATAGCCGTAGCCGGGAAGGTCCACCAGGTACCAGTTCTTATTGATCAGGAAGTGGTTGATGAGCATCGTCTTACCGGGAGTAGCCGACGTCATGGCCAGTCCCTTGCGGTTGGTCAGCATATTGATAAGACTCGACTTACCCACATTGGAGCGGCCAATAAAGGCATATTCGGGGAAAATGCCCGCCGGACATTTCTTCACATCGGTGTTGCTGATCACAAATTCAGCGCTTGATATTTCCATACGTTTCCTTATATAATAATTGTGCGGGGCGGACCGACAAGGCCCACATCCCGATGAAAGTCAATAATCCGTTCAGCATCAGCAGTTCATAGCCGAAGCGATAACCCGTAGTCCGTTCCACCATCACCTCGATGACGTAGCACAGCACCGGTGAAGCCACCGCCACATACGGTACCCAGCGGTCGCACGTCTGCCGACGGGTGAAGAGCCCGAAGGCGAACATCCCCAGCAATGGCCCGTACGTGTACGAAGCAATGATGTAGATGGCGTCTATCACACTCTGGCTGCCCATCGTCCGGATCAGGCAGATGAACAATACCAGCATCATGGAGAGTGTCACGTGTACGATCTCCCGTTTCCGGTGAGCCGTCTTTTCTGAGTCGCTTTCCACCCCGAGCAAGTCCACACATACGCTGGTGGTCATGGCCGTCAGCGCCGAATCAGAGTTGCTGAACGTGGCGGCAATGATCCCGATGGTGAACAGCACCAGCACCGCTTCACCCAGATATCCTTGCGTGGCGAACATCGGCAGGATGTCATCGTTCAGCGGCGGGAGCGTCAGGTTCATCTTCCCGGCCAGTGCCAGCAGCAGGATGCCCAGGCAGAGAAACAAGAAGTTGAGCGGGATGAAGGCAAAGCCGTAGCAATACATATTCTTCTTCGCTTCGCGCAGGTTGCGGCACGACAGGTTCTTCTGCATCATGTCCTGGTCCAGCCCCGTCATCACAATCACGATGAAGATGCCACTGACAAACTGCTTCAGGAAGTGTTGCCGCGATGTCCAGTCGTCGAACACGAAGATGCGGCTGTGCTCGCTCTCCCGGATGGTAGTCACCACACCGCCGAGGTCCAGGTTCAGTCCACTTACCGTGACCCAGATAATACACACCAAAGCCGCCACCAGGCACAACGTTTGCAACGTATCGGTCCACACAATGGTCCGTATGCCGCTCTTGTGCGTGTAGAACCATACCAATGCCACCGACACGGCTGCTATCGCCTCGAAGGGCACGCCCATCTCCCGGAATACATACGTGTGCAGTATCAGGCAGACCAGATAAAGCTTTGCCGCCGTCCCCAACATGCGCGAAAGCAGGAAGAACGACGATCCGGTGCGATAGGTGCGGGTGCCGATACGAGTGCCGAGATAACTGTAAATGCTGGTCAGATTCAGCCGGTAGTAGAGCGGAAGCAACAGATGTGCTACTACCAGATAACCGAAGAAGAACCCGAACACCGTCTGCAGATAGGTCATATCCATTCCACGCACCATGCCGGGCACAGAGACAAACGTCACACCGGAAATACTGGCACCTATCATTCCAAATGAAACGATATACCACGGCGAGCGGTTCTCTCCTTTAAAGAACACGGCATTCGATCCCCCCTTGCGCCCGGTGATCCGGGCAATCAGCAACAGCGCCGCAAAATAACAAACGATAGTGATGACGATCATCATAACGGCCGCAAAGATAGTGTTTATTTTGAAATGTTGTTCTCTTTTATCGCGGACAGACGTTGTCAGTACCGATAAT
>JAVBVI010000027.1:0-4091 GCA_031554505.1 Bacteroides sp.
TACTGCATGTTCACCTGTCCGTAGCCCAGTTTGCAGATTTGTTTTTCCAGGTAGGCTGCTGTGGCATGAACGTGCGAAGCAATACCGCGGATGCCCTCTTCACCATGGTACACAGCATAGAAACCAGCCATGGTAGCCAGCAGAGCCTGTGCGGTACAAATATTAGAAGTGGCTTTCTCACGCTTGATATGCTGTTCGCGGGTTTGCAGAGCCATGCGATAGCAACGTTTGTTATACTTATCTTTCGAAAGGCCGATGATACGGCCGGGCACGTTGCGTTTGTACTCGTCGCGGGTAGCGAAGAAGCCAGCCGACGGACCGCCGTAGAACATCGGGATACCGAATCGCTGGGTGCTTCCGAATACGACATCGGCTCCCCATTCGCCGGGAGGAACCAGCAGAGCCAAGCTCAGGATGTCGGCGGCAACGGCTACTTTACAGTCTGCCGCGTGCGCTTTCTCGGTGAGTTGGCTATAATCATTCACCTCGCCGTTACCGTTGGGATATTGCACCACGCAAGCAAATACATCGGGGGTGAATTCGAATTCTTTGTAATTACCTATCCGCAGCTCGATGCCTTGCGGAAGGGAGCGGGTAGTCATCACAGCCAGTGTTTGCGGGAAAACGGCTTCGTCCACCAGCACCACGCAAGCATTGTTCTTCTGTTGCGGACGGGTACGCAGGTTGTAGAGCATAGCTACCGCCTCGGCTGCGGCTGTCGATTCGTCGAGCAGGGAGCAGTTGGCCAGCGGCATGGCAGTCAGGTCGCATACCATGGTCTGAAAATTCATCAAGGCTTCCAGGCGTCCTTGCGACACTTCTGCCTGATAAGGCGTGTAAGAAGTGTACCACACCGGGTTCTCGAATACATTCCGCCGGATGACAGCCGGCGTGATGGTATCATACCAACCCAGGCCGATGTACGAAGCGAATACCTGGTTGGAAGCAGCCAGCGCAGCGATGTGTTTGCTGTATTCGTACTCTGACATCGTTTCCGGCAGAGGCAAAGCTTCTTTCAACCGGATGTTCGAGGGGATAGTCTTGTCGATCAACTCGTCAAGCGAAGCCACACCAATTTTCCGGAGCATCTGCTCGATATCTTTTTCAGGGATGCCGATGTGGCGGCATGCTAATGAATCGTTCATCATATTAGATCAGCTTTTTTAGTTTGTACTACGCTCTGAAGAAAGGGTTTTCCACCTTTTCGATACCGATGGTGGTGGGGGCACCGTGTCCCGGATAGACTACAGTCTCATTCGGCAGGGTGAACAGGCGGCTGCAGATGTGCTCCTTCAGCTCGTCGAAGTTGCCACCGGTTAGGTCGGCACGGCCGATGCTGCCCTGAAAGAGCACGTCGCCCGAGAACATACAGTTGTCTGCCTTGCAATAGAATACCAGGCTGCCCGGCGAGTGTCCCGGTACATGAATAGCCTCCAGGGTGGTATGGCCGAAGGTAACTGTATCACCATCGTGCAGGTATTCGCCCAATGGAACAGGCTCCTCTTTCAGTTGGAAACCAAACATACGGCTCTGCTTCGGTGCGCTTTCCAGCCAGAACTCATCGGCCTGATTGGCCCGGGCATGCAGCCCGAACTCCTGGAGCATGAACGGATTGCCGAAGATGTGATCCAGATGCAAGTGCGTATTGAGCAGGTATTTCGGTTTCAACTCGTTGCCGACGATGAAATCTTTCAGTTTCTGTTTCTCTTCCTCGTAGAAGCAGCCCGGATCGATGACCACGGCCTCTTTGGTTTCGTCCCACAACACGTAACAGTTGACGGGGAACATATTGAATTCAAATCTTTTTATCTTCATGTCTATTCTTAATTTATGTCTTACTTATAGCGGTACGTAGACCACCTTTTTGGTCTGGAAGAACTCTTCGTCGAAGTCATCGCTCAGAGCATGCAGAGTCGTTTTATGCTTGAAAGGCATGGTTTCGTGCTCCAATTCTCCGCCTTTGAGGCATATCAGCCCATTGGGGAGCACGTTCTGCTGTTTCTGCGCTATGTTCTTCTTCACAATCTTGATCAGGTCGGCCAGCGGCATCACAGCCCGGCTCACCACAAAGTCGAACAGTTGTTTCTCTTCTTCGGCCCGCGCGTGACGAAAAGTGACGTTGGTCAGCCCAATGCTGGCAGCCACTTCCGTAGCCACTTTTACCTTCTTGCCGATGCTGTCCACCAGGTGGAACTTCGTTTCCGAAAAGAGGATGGCCAACGGAATACCCGGAAAACCGCCTCCGGTTCCCAGATCCATAACAGTGGTTCCCGGACGGAAACGGATCACCTTGGCAATGCCCAGTGAGTGGAGTACATGATGCTCGTACAGATTCTCAATGTCTTTGCGCGAGATGACGTTGATCTTTGCGTTCCAGTCTGTATATAAATCGTAAAGGGCGGCAAATTGTTCGCGTTGTTTCTCCGTCAGATCCGGAAAATACTTTAAAATGATGTCCATGTTTCGTAGGTCGATTTACGCTTTCAGTGCTTTAAGTACGGCATGTGTTCCCAGAATTCTCTCCATCATGGAGAAGGGTATGGTGACGGACACCGGACCGTTGGAGTAGGGGGCGATGTCATATACATTATAATAGAAGGTAATGCCGTCGGGACTCAGGTAGAAGTTTTCCACCGGAGCTATCTCACCGGTCACCCCATAACCCAGGTCTTCGAGTGCTTCGTGCGTGGTTACGTTATGGATAGCCATGAGCTGGTTCCAGATCAGGTCGGTCAGGATCTCCTGATAGTCGGGTACATCGAACAAATCGTTCAGGTGCAACACGCTCTTGGATTCGAGGTCAATATTGAGAAAGTGGGTAGCATACATGCTGTGGGCGCCTCCGGTGTATTCGTCATAATAAGTTTTGTACACCAACAGGTTACCTTGGTAGTATTGCACCTGTCCCTGAATGTGCTTGAAGTACGAGTACCAACCGCCAATCATACTTTTATCAGAGTTGTTCTTCATGTCTTCCAGATACATCGGTTCAAGATCGGTGCGGTAACTATTCACATACTCTTTGGCATACTCGCGGACCACTTCCTGCGGTTGTTGGCCGGCATATTTTCCATCGAAACAAGCGGTGACGAACTGGGAGGAAAGCATACTGATTAGTGCCGTATCCGTGGAATGGACGGGGTAGGTAAACTGAATGGTCAGGTTACAGGCCGGACGGGCCGTATCGCCGAAGAGATGTTCCGTCTGGTTGACGGAAATACTGTCGAACTGCAGTTCGCCTACATTTGTCTTCTTGTCATCGCAAGAAAACAAAATACCACTTGCCGAAAGCAGAAGGGCAAGCAGTGTGACATATTGCTGTTTCATAGGTTGTTTTATTTAATAATACAACAATTAGGATGCCGTACTTTATCGACAAATATATAACTAATTAACGAAAGCTTCTAACAAATAAGGAAATATTATGGCTTTTGGCGACGAAATCTCGCTATATTTGTGCCCTGTATGCAGAGATTTCGTTACATATTGCTTGTTTTACTCGCCTTCTTCACAGCGCACCAGGCAGGGGCGCAAGTACGTGGAACGGTGAAAGATACCGCCGGCGATCCGTTGCCCGGAGTACATATTTTCTGGATGAATTCGGACGGTGGGGTGACCTCCAATGCCGAAGGCGCTTTCTCCATTCCAACGAAGGGAACGGCGAATGTCCTGGTGTTCAGCTTCATCGGCTTTGCCAATGATACGGTGACGGTTGGCGACCGCTCGAAGGAGCTTCAGGTGGTGTTGCGTGAAGGCGTGGTACTCGACGAGGTGAGTGTGACGGGCCGCAAGCTGGGCACGTTGAAACTTCGCAACAGTGTGTTGAATGAGGATATGATAAGCAGTGCCGAGCTGAGCCGCGCCGCTTGTTGCAACCTGGGCGAGAGCTTCACTACCAATCCGTCGGTGGATGTGAGCTACTCCGACGCAGCCACGGGAGCGAAGCAGATCAAACTCCTCGGACTCTCGGGAACCTACGTCCAGATGATGACGGAGAACATTCCCAACTTCCGCGGAGCTGCCGGACCATACGCCCTGGGCTATGTGCCCGGCCCGTGGATGCAGAGCATACAGGTGAGCAAGGGTAGCTC
>JAVBVI010000030.1:0-10561 GCA_031554505.1 Bacteroides sp.
GAACACCACGAAGGTATTCGGCTACGGCGAGCTTACGAACCTCCATAGAGTAAGGATCGCCTTTGACATGAGGATAATCTTTCTTTACCATATTACTTTTATAGGTTATGGTCAACCCATTTCAGGACAAGTCAACCTGTAGCGTCCTGATTTTGAAGGCATGTCATGCCTCTTTTGTTGCCTTCTAAATTTCTTTTCAAGGCAACTAATGCCTTCTTCCAAAGCTTCTGCAAGTGCTGTTCAACGGGCGCTACGCGTTTTTTTGACGCCCGCTACGCGTTTTTCAAAAAGGCGTAGCGGGAAAAAATAAAACGCGTAGCGCCCGTTGGAAGCTTCTTTCTATTGCCCTGGAAGCTTCTTTCTATTGCCCTGGAAGCTTCTTGCAATTTGGTCAGTTGCTTCTTGGTTTCGAGGCAAATGCTTCTTTCTTCTGGGCACTTTGCTTCTTTCTTCCGGGTCGGTTGCTTCTTTCTTCCGGGTCAGTTGCTTCTTTCTTCCGGGCACTTTGCTTCTTGCTTCAGGGGTAAATGCTTCTTGCTTCCGGGCACTTTGCTTCTTGCTTCCGGGATGGCACATATATACGGTTTACGGATGATCCTTCAACTTTCTATTCATTTGCCTGATAACTATCCTTTGCTTAGCCCTAACATTTTGATTGATAGAAGTATCCAAATTTAGGCTTCTTTTCCTGCCTCATAAGCCTGCATGACGGCAGGGTTTCCGAGGATATCGCCTTTGGCCCATGCATTGAAGCCGAAGATATGACCTGCATCCGTCAGATCGGGTGTCATACGCAGGAAGTTCTTATAATCGGCCAACGTACCTTCCACTGCATCCTGTTGGGGATCGGCACAAGTGGCAATGAGATAAGCTTTGCCTTTTAATTCGCTATAACGCGGGACAGTGCGGTCGATAAGTGTTTTCAGTTGCCCGCACATGGTGTAGAAATAAACGGGTGTAGAGAAAACTAATACGTCGGCATCTACCATTTTGGCAAGTATTTCGTTCATGCTGTCTTTTTGGACGCATTTTCCAGTGTCGGTGCAGTTTCCGCAACCTGTACAGTAATTAATCTTTTCATTGCGGAGGAATATCTTTTCGACATTGTGTCCCGCATCCTGAGCTCCGCGCAGGAATTGATCGCACAATAAGTCAGAATTGCCGCCATTGCGCGGACTTGCCGAGAGGATGATTACTTTTTTGTTCATAATTGTTGAATTCTTATCGTATAAAATTGGTAAATATCGGTTCTTCTCGTTCGGGCAGTTGAATTCCTGCTTTTTCAGCAGCATCCTTGCATGTGAGAAACCAAGCCATGTTCCTTCCCAAGGTACGCATCGTCCGAAGCCCCTCTTCGTCCTGCATTACCTCTTCCGGCTTTTCGCCATGCACCATGTTCCAATAACTGGAAGAAATGACAGGCATTTCCTGAATGGTAAAATACTTATTGAGTTGGTCGAATGTGGCGGTTGTTCCGGCGCGTCGTGCCGAGACCACAGCAGCCGCAGGTTTCAGGCGGAAAGTTTGATTGTCGTTCCCCGCAAGGTCGGAAATAAACGCCCTGTCCATGAACGAGGTTAAAGCGCCGTTTGCCGACGCATAATATACCGGGCTTCCGAAAATAAATCCGTTCGCATGTTTCGCGGTTTCAAGGAACTGGTTTACTTTATCTTTTACAATTACGCACTTCCCGGTTTCCAGACACTTGTAGCAGGCAATGCAGCCTGAAATAGCTTTATTCCCAATCCAAAAGATTTCCGTTTCAAATCCTTCTTTACTAAGCGTTTCGGCAACTACCGAAAGTGCCGTATACGTGCAGCCTTTAGGATTCGGGCTGCCGTTTACCAATAATACCTTCATGCTTGTTTGTTTTTAGAATTTATTTTCTGCAAAGGTAAAGCAAGAGCTGCAGACGGTGG
The DNA here is from genome assembly GCA_031554505.1 of Bacteroides sp. Taxonomy (GTDB): domain Bacteria; phylum Bacteroidota; class Bacteroidia; order Bacteroidales; family Bacteroidaceae; genus Bacteroides. The sequence goes on from JAVBVI010000030.1 coordinate 1,920, forward strand.
TTTCGTCTGCGGCTCATTTAAGTTTATTGAAAAGGTCAGTTTTATTGATTGATACTTGTTGGGGCAATCCCGTATTCCTTTTTGAAAGCGGTCGAAAAGTGGGAAAGACTTTTGAAACCGGTTTCCAGATAGATGTCGGACACCTTTTTGCCTTCTTCACTGATTTTCCGGTAAGCCGATTCGAGCCGCTTTTTCATCAGCCATCGTTCGGGTGACAGATCGCTTATCTTTTTGAAATCGCGCTTGAAGGTGGCGAGGCTTCTGCCGGTGAACGAAGCTATTTCTTCCAGCGAAAGGTCACACATATAGTTTTCATTCAGGAAGTCGAGCAGGTCGATTTTCCACGGTTCTACGAAATCGAAAAGCGTTACGGAAGAACTGATGTCGACACGAAGCAGGGCTTGTATACCTTCCTGCAATTTCATTCTTATCAATTCATCTGTCGGTTTGATGGACGAATCGAAGTAAGGAATCATGGAACTGAACAGGCTGGTAATATCGGGCGTTGGGGGTACTTTTATCACGCTGGCGTCACAGTCTTTCAAGTCTGTGGGGAGTTTGGCCTTGTCCATTTTCCGGTAATATTCCCGCAGGAACTTACGACTGAAAACAAGAAAGATCGCCCGGAACTGCTCATTGCCTTTTGGGCGGTTGGTCATATTTATCCGGTGGTTTTTCCGGAGGAACATGCATTCGCCCGACTGCACGGTAACGTTGTCCTTGCCCTCTTCGAGCAATAACTCGCCCGAATATATGTACACGAGCATGTGGTCTTTGGCCATGTGTACACAGGTTTCCATTTCATTAAAGTGAAAACCGAAAAACACATCGGAATAATTCAACATGAGCGATCCTAACTTTGATTGTCCCATAATACCAACTTTTGTAATGACTCCACAAAGGTACGAAAAGCCGCATGAAAGCATTATATTCGGGAGATTTTGTGCTATATTTGCGATTACGTAATAAAAAATGAGCCCATGAATACATCCAAAGTCTTTTTCACAAACCTACGGACTACGCCTTCGTCCAACTTACTCGACAAGATGGAACGGTTGATTAAGAAAGCAGGTATCGAACAACTACCCGTTAAGGAACGCTTCGTAGCCATCAAAATCCATTTCGGAGAGCCGGGCAATCTGGCTTATATCCGTCCCAACTACGCCGCCCGTTTGGCTAACATTCTCCGCAAACAGGGAGCCAAACCGTTTCTCACTGACTGCAATACGCTCTATTCCGGACGTCGAGCCAATGCGGTGGATCATCTGGAAAGTGCCATGGAAAACGGGTTCAACCCCCTATCGGCTCAATGCCAGGTCATCATCGGAGACGGACTGAAAGGCACCGACTGCCGGGAAATTTTCCTCGATGGCGAATACTGCAAGGCGCCCAAGATCGGTGCGGCCATTGTCGATGCCGATGTGATCATCAGCATGAATCACTTCAAAGGGCACGAACAAACGGGTTTCGGTGGTGCCTTGAAGAATCTCGGTATGGGCTGTGCCAGCGTTGCCGGCAAGATGGAGCTGCACGGCACTTCCCAACCGAAGGTGGATCGGGATCACTGTGTGGGGTGTAACATTTGTGTGAAGCATTGCGCGCATGACGCTATACACCTAGACGAGACACGGAAAGCGGTCATCGACTACGACCGTTGCGTGGGATGCGGACAGTGCGTGGCCCTCTGCCAGTACGATGCTGCTGTGTTGGCCGATTGGGATACCTCCGAACGGCTCTGCTGCAAGATAGCCGAGTACTCCCTGGCGGTGGTGAAGGACAAACCACATTTCCACATCAGCTTTGTGATGAACGTTTCGCCCGACTGCGACTGCTGGAACCACAACGACGCACCACTGGTACCGGACATCGGTATCCTGGCTTCGTACGATCCCGTGGCGCTGGACCAGGCCTGTGCCGACCTGGTGATACAAGCCCCTCTCCTGCACAATGGCAACCGGCTGGACGAATCTCATCAGCATGACGACTTGTGCGGATGCGACAAGTTCAAGCTTACACATCCCGATACCGACTGGATCAGCGGGTTGCGTCATGCAGAGAAAATAGGGTTGGGAACTACCCGCTACGAATTAATTAAGGTCTAAATTAAACCATCGGTCCGCAAAATAGTCCAAATTAGTATGAACATTAATCAAAATACCCTATATGGAAACGACACTCAAACTTTATTCACTCTCTTACAGCAACGTTAAAACGTATCTGTTCGCCTCGCTCTTCGTGGCAGGAAACATCGCACTGCCGCAACTTTGCCATCTGGTCCCCAATGGAGGACTTATGTTACTGCCCATTTACTTCTTCACGCTGATAGCCAGTTACAAATACGGCTTCCGCGTAGGGTTGCTCACGGCACTCCTCTCTCCCATCGTCAACCATCTGTTGTTCGGCATGCCTCCCGCAGCCGTGCTTCCGTTGATCCTGGTGAAGTCGACCTTATTGGCCGGAGCTGCTGCCTGGGCTGCACACCGTACAGGTAAAGTGACGTTGCCGATACTCCTGGCTGTGGTACTTGCCTATCAGATCGGCGGAACAGCATTCGAATGGGTGTATACCGGAAGCTTCTTTACGGCCATGCAAGACTTCCGCATCGGTCTCCCCGGTATGCTTATCCAGTGGTTCGGCGGATATGCCCTACTGAAAGCCATCGCTAAAGTTTAATCAACTAAAACCTCGTATCATGGATAGAAGAGATTTCCTAAAGACTATTGCGGTGGCTGGCGCAGTGATGACTGTACAGCGATCGGAAGCCATGGATATACTGACACAAGTCACGCAGCCGGGCGGTAAGCCTGATCTGGTAGCGGTTATGGGCGGCGAGCCCGAAGCCATGTTCCGCAAAGCCATTGCTGAGCTGGGTGGCATGAAACAATATGTGAAGAAAGGCGCCAAAGTGGTTGTGAAGCCTAATATCGGCTGGGATAAGGTGCCTGAGTTGGCTGGCAATACCAACCCGAAACTGGTGGCCGAGATTGTAAAGCAATGCTTCGCCGCCGGAGCGAAGGACGTCATTGTCTTCGACCATACGTGCGACGACTGGCAGAAGTGCTACAAGAACAGTGGCATCGAAGCTGCCGCCAAAGCGGCCGGTGCCAAGGTGATGCCCGCTCATCTGGAATCATACTACCGTCCTGTCTCTCTCCCGAGCGGGAAAAGCCTGAAATCGACCAAGGTACACGAAGCCATCCTCGATTGCGATGTGTGGATCAACGTGCCGGTACTGAAAAACCATGGTGGAGCCAATCTTTCCATCTCGATGAAGAACCACATGGGTATCGTCTGGGATCGCGGATTCTTCCACCGGAACGACTTGCAACAAAGCATCGCTGATATCTGTACCTTGCCCAAGAAAGCAACGCTCAATGTGGTGGATGCCTATCGCATTATGAAAACCAACGGTCCGCAAGGACGTTCGGAGGCCGATGTGGTACTGGCGAAGGGACTCTTCATCTCGTCCGATATCGTTGCCGTCGATACGGCTGCTGCCAAGTTCTTCAACCAGGTTCGGGAAATGCCGCTCGATACCGTGGGGCATCTGGCCAAAGGAGAAGCCTTGAAAGTAGGTACGATGGACATAGACAAACTGAATGTGAAGCGTATTAAGATGTAGTTTGCATGTTGAAGAAAATACGTCTTACGCTCGCTGCAGTGCTCTTGGCACTGATTACTTTCTACTTCCTGGATTTTGCAGATGTGCTTTCCAACGACTTTCATGTGTTGGCGCACATACAGTTTGTCCCGGCTCTGCTCTCTTTGAGCATCGGCATACTGATAGCTTTGCTGGTTCTGACGCTGCTTTTCGGACGTGTGTACTGTTCCGTGATCTGCCCGATGGGTATTTATCAGGATGTGGTGGCCCGACTGACGAAACGATTCGGAAAGAAAAAGAAGAAATACAGCTACAGCCCGGCGAAGAACATCCTTCGTTGGGTGGTGCTGGGCATTACCCTTATCGCTTTCTTTTGTGGGGGGACAATCATAGTAGGTCTGCTCGACCCATACAGCGCTTTCGGCCGTATGGTGACGAACGTGCTGAAACCCCTCTATATGATGGGCAACAATGTGCTGGAAAGCATCTTTGCCCGGTTCGATAATTATACCTTCTATCAGGTCGATGCTTCGGTGCTCGACTGGGCTTCGTTTAGCATTGCTGTGGTTACATTGCTGGTGGTGGGCTACTTAGCTTACCGTCATGGACGTACTTGGTGCAATACCATCTGTCCGGTGGGTACTGTACTCGGATTCCTGAGCCGCTTTTCCCTTTTCAAAGTGCGTATCGACGCGGCGAAGTGCAACCACTGCGGTCTGTGTACCACTAAATGTAAGGCGGCCTGCATCGACAGCAAAGAATCGGCTATCGATTATAGCCGTTGTGTGGATTGCTTCAACTGTTTGTCAGTGTGCAAGAAAGAGGCTCTTGTCTATGCTCCTTACCGCAAATGCCCAAATACGGCACCCTCTTCGCATGTAGCAGACGAAAGTATATCGGATGCTTCTCGTCGCCGTTTCCTTACCGGTGTGGTAGCTACCGCTACCGCCTCGAAGGTGCTGGCGCAGGTGATAGAAGAAGAGCCACTGGCTTTGCTGAGCAAGCAGAAAGCCTATAAGTGCGAGCATCCCATTACCCCTCCGGGATCGGTAAGCCGGGAACATTTCCAGCAACGGTGTACCTCCTGCCATTTGTGTGTCAGCAAATGTCCTTCGCATGTGCTGAAACCTGCCCTTACAGAATATGGACTGGCGGGTGTCATGCAACCAACAGTCTTCTACGAAAAAGGATTCTGTAATTTCAACTGTACCGTTTGCGGAGAAGTATGCCCCAACGGAGCCATTCAGCCGCTTACAGAAGAAAAAAAACGCCTTACCCAAATGGGACATGTGGTGTTTATCGAGGAAAACTGTATACCGCATACCGACGGTACTAACTGTGGTGCTTGCTCGGAACATTGCCCTACTCAGGCGGTTAAGATGGTACCGTACCGGAATGGGCTGACCATTCCCCAGGTAGACCCAACGATTTGTGTGGGTTGTGGAGGTTGCGAGTTTATCTGTCCCGTACGCCCGTACCGCGCCATTTATGTGGAAGGGAATCCCGTACAGGTAGATGCTAAGCCCTTTGTCGAAGAAAAGAAAGAAGACATCGAGATCGATAGTTTCGGATTCTAAGAGGTTTTTTAGTTCACCACAGAGTCACACAGAGTTCCACAGAGTTTTTTTAGTTGATTGCTTGTGGATGATTAAACCACAGAGGACACAGAGGGCACAGAGGAAAAATTGGAGATTAACTCCTGATTTAAACCTCTGTGTCCTCTGTATCCTCTGTGGTGAATCAAAATAAAACCTCTGTGGAACTCTGTGTGACTCTGTGGTGAACTTATTTTTTCAAAGCAATAAATACAGGTTCGTGCCCGTAATTTCAATTATTTCACTAAATTCGTGCCGTGCAAAACGATAATGAAATGTTGAAATGGAAAAAACTCTCAAACCTTACAACATCGGCTATGCCTTAAGTGGTGGCTTTATCAAAGGATTTGCCCATTTGGGGGCTATCCAGGCATTACTGGAACATGATATCAAGCCCGATATAATTGCCGGTGTCAGTGCCGGCGCATTGGCGGGTGTGTTTTATGCTGATGGTAATGAGCCTTATAAGGTGCTCGATTACTTTGCCGGGCATAAATTTCAGGACCTTACCAAACTGGTCATCCCTAAGGTCGGGCTGTTCGAACTCGGTGAGTTCACCGATTTTCTGCGGTCCAATCTGAAAGCAAAGAAACTGGAAGAACTGAAATTGCCTCTTATTGTGTTGGCTACCGACCTCGATCATGGACGGTGTGTGCTGTTTCGCAAAGGAGATATAGCCGAACGGGTGTCAGCCTCCTGCTGTATGCCGGTACTTTTCGCTCCGGTGAAAATCAACGGTACGCACTACGTAGATGGTGGTTTGCTGAAAAACCTGCCTGTATCTATCATACGGGAGATGTGTGAGAAGGTAGTGGCTGTTAACGTCAGTCCGCTCATGGCTGAGGAATACAAGATGAATATCGTCACCATTGCCATGCGTTCCTACCATTTCATGTTTCGTGCCAACACGATACACGACCGTGAACATTGCGACCTGCTTATTGAACCGTACAACCTCAATGGATACAATAACAGGGAGCTGGAGAAGGCGGAAGAGATTTTCGAACAAGGATATAAAACGGCGCATGAGATCATGACTCAGCTAACGGAAGAAAAAGGGAAAATATGGAAATAATAAAAACCGGGTTGGCTGCCTTTGGCATGTCAGGACAGGTGTTTCACGGACCTTTCCTGTACACTAACCCGCATTTCGAACTAACGAAGATCGTGGAACGGAGCAAGGAGCTATCGAAAGCTACCTACCCCGATGCCACCATCGTGCGCAGTTTCGAAGCGTTGCTGGACGATCCCGAGATAGAACTCGTCATTGTCAATACGCCCGACAGTACGCACTACGACTATACCCGCATGGCTCTGGAAGCCGGCAAACACGTGATTGTGGAGAAGCCTTTCACATCGACCACCACCCAAGGAGAAGAGTTGATTGCCCTGGCCGAAAGCAAGGGGCTGATGCTGAGTGTGTACCAGAACCGGCGCTGGGATGCCGACTTCCTTACTGTACAGAATGTGCTATCTAAGGGACTGCTGGGGAGGTTGGTAGAGTTTGAATCGACTTTTGCCCGCTACCGGAACTTCATCAAACCGAATACCTGGAAAGAATCCGGCGAATATGGCGGCGGACTGACGTACAACCTTGGCTCTCACCTTATTGACCAGGCTTTGCAGTTGTTTGGCATGCCCGAAGCGGTATTTGCCGATATTGATATTTTGCGCACGGATGGCGTGGTAGACGATTATTTCCTCATTCACCTGATACGTCCGGAGAAAGCGCCGCAAGTGAAGGTGACCATCAAGTCGAGCTACCTGATGTGTGAACCCGAACCCCGCTTTGTGCTGCATGGCACGCTCGGATCGTTCGTGAAACACGGGTGGGATAATCAGGAAGCAGCATTGCTGGCAGGCGAAATGCCTGTTTCGCCCGATTGGGGAAAAGAAGCCGAGGAAGAATGGGGCATCTTGCACACCGAAGTCGAAGACCGTGAAGTGCATCGCCAGTATCCCGGTATCCCCGGAAACTATGGCGGATTCTATCAGAATATATACGAGCACCTTCGCTTGCAAAAACCGTTGGAGACGGGTGCTCGGGAAGTGCTGAATGGTATTAAAATCATCGAAGCAGCCTTGCAAAGCAGTCGCGAAGAGCGGGTTGTCTACTTAAAGTAATAATATGGAAAATAAAGATAAGATAGTTATCTATCAAGTGTTTACGCGGTTGTTTGGTGATGATAATAATCACTGCATTCACAACGGGGATATAACCACCAACGGTTGTGGAAAAATGGCCGATTTCACAGCCAAAGCGCTGGGCGAAATCAAGAAACTGGGTAGTACGCACATCTGGTACACGGGCATCATTGAGCATGCTACGCAGACCGATTACCGTCGGTACAACATCCGGCCCGATCATCCGGCCATTGTGAAAGGTAAAGCAGGATCGCCCTATGCCATCAAGGACTACTACGATGTTGACCCCGATATTGCTACCGATATCCCCGAACGGATGAAGGAATTCGAAAATCTGGTGACACGTACGCACAAGGCGGGGCTGAAAGTGATTATCGACTTCGTACCCAACCACGTAGCGCGCCAGTATCACTCGGACGCACAGCCCGACGGTACCGTGCAACTGGGTGCCAACGACGATTTTAATTATCCATTCAGCCCGTACAACAATTTCTACTACATTCCTCAGTCGGGACTTCATGGGCAGTTTGATATGCGGGGTAGTTCGCTGGAACCCTATCGGGAATTTCCTGCCAAAGCTACCGGAAACAACCGCTTCGATGCCTATCCTCATATCAACGACTGGTACGAAACGGTGAAACTGAACTACGGCGTAGATTATCTGAACGGTGGAACCTGTTGTTTCTCTCCCACCCCCGATACCTGGTTGAAGATGTTCGACATCCTTCTCTTCTGGGCGTCGAAGAAGATCGACGGCTTCCGCTGCGACATGGCGGAAATGGTACCGGTAGAGTTCTGGGAATGGGTGATTCCTCAGGTGAAGGAGCAATATCCGGATATTCTGTTCATTGCCGAAGTGTATAATCCGGCGGAGTATCACAACTACCTGTTCCGTGGAAAGTTCGACTACCTATATGATAAGGTGGGACTATACGACACACTGCGCAATGTGGCTTGCGGCTATGATTCGGCCAATGCCATCACCCGCAGTTGGCAAAGTCTGAACGGTATCGAGAAGCGCATGCTCAACTTCCTGGAGAACCATGACGAGCAGCGTATTGCTTCCGACTTCTTCGCTGGCGATGCGCGGAAAGGTATCCCGGCACTGATCGTTTCGGTTTGTTTGAATACCAACCCGATGATGATCTACTTCGGACAAGAGCTGGGCGAACGAGGCATGGACAACGAAGGTTTCAGCGGACGCGACGGTCGGACCACTATTTTCGACTACTGGAGCGTAGACACCATTCGCCGCTGGCGCAACGGGGGCAAGTTCGACGGAAAGATGCTGAACGAGGAAC
>JAVBVI010000075.1:0-14639 GCA_031554505.1 Bacteroides sp.
CACCATCCAGTCCATCTCCACCTACGTACTATAAATAAGAATCACGCCCGAAGTGCCGTACGATACTACGCGCAAAGTTTTCCGGTTTGGAGGTGTCTATCATCATTTCGTATCCTTTTTGCCGGGCCTCCCTACGCAACGACTCGATACCTGGATATACTTTGTTCTCGCTCCAGCCTATATCGGCGAAACGTTCCCGGTACTTCAACATAGCCACCGCCGTCTGTTCCTCCGTCAGATGATAGAACTTCATAAACGATTCTTTCAGGGGCGGGCCGATGAAAGGGCTCAGTTCGCGCAGGTCATTGATCTGTATGCCCAGATGGCTCAAAGCATAAGCCGCTGAGCCGGCAATACCTTCAAGCGGATCGGTCAATGTTCCGTCGAGATCGAAGAAAAGATAAGGGTATTTCTTGAGAGAGTGATTCATACGATTGAAAATTATTCTGTCATAACACAGGATTGAAAACAAAGAACCGGCAGGTTTTTTGAGGCACCTGCCGGTTCTTACTATTGTTCGTTATATCGGTACAGCAAAGAGATTAATATCTGTCACGACCGCCACCGTAACCACCGCCACGGTTGCCACCACCGTAACCACCGCCACGGTTGCCGCCACCATAACCACCACCACGGTTACCACCGCCATAGCTGTTACGACGAGGAGCATCTGATTCAGAACGTGGGCGAGCTTCAGAAACTGCCACTGTTCTACCATCTATTTCCTTTTCGTTCAAAGCAGCAATAGCTTGGCTTCCAGCCTCGTCATCGCTCATCTCTACGAAACCATAGCCTTTTGAGCGACCGGTTTCTTTGTCCATAATAACTCTTGCTGAAGTAACTTCTCCATACTCTGCAAACAACTCAGTCAAATCGGAATCACTAATTTTATAGCTTAATCCGGCAATAAAAATGTTCATTGAAAAAATAATTAGTTAATAAAAAAAAGTTGTAAAGAGAAGTCATTAAAAAGGAAATAAATAATACTTTGAGAAGATAAATAAATAGCTCCTTTTAACAGAAATCTTTAATACGCGGTAAATATAGACAATTATTGTGACTTAAAAAGCAAAATAATCTTTTTTCTTTTATTGCCCTCATTTTGTTATTATAATATAACGATGAAGTTTCACATTCAACTGGAAAATAATCTATCTTTGCAACTATATTTATTCACTAAATTTTCGATTATATGAAGAAACTTTTTTATTTAGCCACTGCCTTCACTATGCTGGGCATGGTAGCTTGTACTTCGGACAAGCCGGGTTACGTCATCACCGGAACTGCAGAAGGAGCTTCGGACGGTGATACCATCATACTGCAAGAAGTATCGGGCAGACAAAGAATCAACATCGATACGGCTGTTATCGCTAATGGGATTTATACATTCAAGGGCTCGCAGGACTCCATTGCCAATGGCTATGTGTTCTATCCCAAGGGTGAACTCTTGATGGACTTCTTCCTCGAGAATGGAAAGATCAGTCTGGCGCTGACCAGAAACAATGATTCGGCTACCGGAACTCCGACCAACGATGCTTATCAGGAAATCAGATCTCAACTCAATGTCCTCAACCAGAAAGCTCAGGCTATCTACACACAACTGGGCGACGCGTCGACAACTGATGAACAGAAAGAAGCCAAGAAGCAAGAGCTGGATCAGATTCAGCAGGAGATGGACCAGGCCACCAAAGCTGGCATTGAGAAGAACATTGCCAATCCAATAGGACTCATGTTGTTCAAGCAGAACTTCTACGGACTGAAAACTGAAGAGGCCAACGAACTCATCAACAAGTTCCCGGAAGCCTACCAAAATGATGAAGTGATTGTGAAGTTTAAGGAGGTCATCGAAAAGCAAATGCAGACAGCTGTAGGACAGAAGTTCACAGACTTTGAAATGCTGACTCCCGACGGAAAACCGGTGAAATTATCCGATTATGTAGGCAAAGGTAAAGTGGTATTAATTGATTTCTGGGCAAGCTGGTGCGGACCCTGTATCCGTGAAATGCCGAATCTGGTAGATGCTTACAAACAATACAAAGGAAAGAAATTCGAGATCGTAGGCGTATCCCTTGATCAGGACGGAGAAGCCTGGAAAGCTGCTATCAAAAGGTTGAAGATGAATTGGCCGCAAATGTCTGACCTGAAATACTGGAACAGTGAAGGCGCCAAGATATATGGTGTGAACAGCATTCCTCATACCGTACTTATCGATGGCAATGGCATCATCATCGAACGCGGATTGCATGGTGAAGGGCTGAGCAGCAAACTGGCTGAGATCCTGAAATAATCGTCCGCTACCTATCGACAAAAAGCCCGGTCCTTTCGAGAACCGGGCTTTTCTATTGTATCAGCCGAATGGCTTAGATAAACCAACGAACATAGCAGAAGTCCTGACGGTGAGGCAGGTCTGCACTCTTCGGGAACATACGGTACGAGACCTTGAAGCTTCCGGCGTTGGACAGACTGTGAGTAGTCTGGAACGTATAGAGGTTGCCTTCACGTTTCACTACTTCGAACGGTTCAACCGAATACACATGTTGCTTGCCGTCGGCCGCTGTGTAGGTAGTAACCAATTCCAGTCCGATCGCATCATTCAAGCCTTTCTAGTCGATCACATAAGTGATGGTATATTCTTTTCCACTCTCGATTTCGCCACTGAGCAGTTCTTCGGTCTTCTGGAAAGATACCACCTCGATCGAATCCCACTTCGCAGCCACTTCTTCCTTCCAGGCGGCAATTTCTTTCGCCTTGGCATTGTCATTGGCAGCCAGCACTTTGAAGCGCTTAGCCAACTTGGTGTAAAACTTGCTGTAGTAATCGTCGAGCTGACGCTTCATGGTATAATGAGGAGCGATCTGAGCGATAGAGTTCTTAACAGTCTTCACCCAGCCTTCCGAGTAGCCTTTCTTGTTACGGGCGTAGTACAACGGCAGGATCTCTGTTTCCAGAATGCTGTAGATAGTAGCGGCATCCAGCTGGTCCTGATGTTCCTGGTTCTGGTACGTACGTTTCTCAGTCAATGCCCATCCGGCACCTTCGCGGTAGCCTTCGAGCCACCAACCATCGAGTACAGAGAAGTTAACAACACCGTTCATCAATGCTTTTTCGCCCGATGTACCCGATGCTTCGAGCGGACGGGTCGGTGTATTCAACCAAATATCCACACCCGATACCATGCGACGTGCCAACTGCATATCGTAGTTTTCGAGGAAGATGATCTTGCCCAAGAATTCCGGACGGCGAGAGATCTCGATGATCCGCTTGATCAGTCCCTGTCCTGCTCCATCGTGCGGGTGAGCCTTACCGGTGAAAAGGAACTGTACCGGGTAGTCAGGGTTGTTCACGATCTTGGCCAAGCGGTCCAGGTCGGTAAACAACAGGTGAGCACGTTTGTACGTAGCGAAACGACGGCCGAAACCGATCAGCAACGCATTCGGGTTGATCTTGTCCATCAACGAAACGATGCGTGAAGGATCGCCCTGGTTCTTCAACCAAGTATCACGGAACTGCTTGCGGATGTAATCCACCAGTTTGTTCTTCATCGCCATACGGGTCTTCCAGATCTCTTCATCGGGCACACTATAGATAGCTTCCCAGATCTTCGGGTTTGACTGATCATACAGGAAGTTCTGATCGAAATATTTAGCATACAGTTGTTTCCATTCCGTAGCGCTCCAGGTCGGGAAGTGAACACCATTGGTCACATAACCCACGTGGCTTTCTTCAGGGAAGTATCCTTTCCAGATGGAAGAGAACATTTCCTGCGACACCTTACCGTGCAACCAGCTCACACCGTTCACTTCCTGTGAAGTGTTGCAAGCGAAAGTCGACATACAGAAGCGTTCGCCCTTATCGCCCGGATTGCTACGGCCCAAATCCATCAGGTCGTCCCAAGTGATGCCCATCATAGCAGGATATCCACCCATGTACTTTCCGAAAAGGCTTTCGTCAAAGTAGTCGTGTCCTGCCGGAACCGGCGTATGTACAGTATAGAGTGAAGAGGCACGAACCAGTTCCAACGCCTGGTCGAAGTCGAGTCCTCCGGCAACATAGTCGCAAATGCGTTGTACGTTGATCAAAGCAGCGTGACCTTCGTTACAGTGGTACACCTCTTTCTTGATACCCAAAGCTTTCAGTGTGAGAATACCACCGATACCCAACAGGATTTCCTGCTTCAAACGGTTTTCCCAGTCGCCACCATACAGCTGGTGCGTGATAGGACGGTCGTACTCACTGTTCATTTCATTGTCAGTATCGAGCAGGTACAGTGCCACGCGACCTACATTCACACGCCAGACATTGGCATACACGAAGTAGTTCATGTAAGGAACAGCCACTACCAACGGTTTGCCTTCAGCATCCATCACACGGTCCAACGGAAGTTGTCCGAAGTTCTGTGCTTCGTAATTGGCAATCTGCTGTCCGTCCATAGACAGGCTCTGAGTGAAGTAACCGTAACGATACAGGAAACCTACGGCACACAGATCCACGTTGCTGTCCGAAGCCTCTTTCAAGTAGTCGCCGGCCAATACGCCCAAACCACCCGAATACACCTTCAGGACGTGTGTCATACCATATTCCATGCTGAAATAAGCTACAGAAGGACGGTTAGCGTCCGGTGCAGCATCTGTATAGTCTCTGAACTTTGCATACACATCGTTCATGCGTTTCAGAATCACCTTATCTTTGGCCAGCGCTTCCAGCTTCTCATAACTCATGCGTTCGAGAAGAAGAACAGGATTATGTCCGGATTCTTTCCACAAAGCCGGATCAAGGTCGCTGAAAAGTTCAGTAGCTTCGTAGTTCCATGACCACCAGATATTCCGGGATACTTCTACCAATTGTTGCAGTTCAGCCGGAACATGCGATCTTACAGTCACGTCCTTCCAATTAGGCGTGTTCACATTACTAACTTTGATCTTCATAATGTTTGATATTTACTTAATAAAAAATTAGTTCAATTGACGCTTTATTGCATTGCGCAGAGCAATGTCGTAAGCCTTATAGTAGTTTGTAATGAAATGCTTCCACAAAGCTTGTTCTGCCACTTCGACAGCGCGCTTGCGTATTTCTTTTACTTCACTTTCACTCTTTCCGGAGAAAAGCGAAATGGTATCCTTGATGCCATCGGCCACTTCGGAATAGTTGTAGTCCGAACGGTGCAATACTTCCACCCCGTCAAGAATGCCATGCTGGTTCTTCAGGCTGTTTACCCAAAGACCGAAACCGGCCAGATCGGTAGTGATGGTAGGCACACGGAAAGCCACACTTTCCAGCGGAGTATATCCCCACGGTTCGTAGTAAGACGGATAGACGCTCAGGTCCTCGCCCAACAACAAATCGTAATATTCCTTGTTCATGATACCGTCCCGGCCATCGAGATAGCAAGGTACGAATACCACTTTCACCTTGTCTTCCGCCCGGTTGTTCATGCCCATGTACTTCAACATGTCGAGCACCTGATCGTGTGTCATGTTGTGCAGCCAATGCGTGATGAACGGCACCGTCAGCGGAGTAGTGAACTTGTCTTTACTCTTCAGACGAGCTTTCAGGTCCTCACGCGGTTCGCCCACCCAACCCGGTACATTTACAAATGCCAATACATTCTTTTTCAGGTTCTTGTCACGGTTCAGCCGGTTCAATGATTCGAGGAACACATCGATTCCCTTGTTCTTGAACTCATAGCGTCCGCTGGTTCCGATAATCAACGTGTCATCCCCCATATTTGTTCCCAACAAACAGTTGGCTACATGCAACATGGTGGAACGGGCACGCTTGCGCTTACCGGTGAAAGTAGCTCCTTTGGGGACAAAGTCGTCCTCAAACCCGTTGACCAGTACCACATCGGCCGGTCGCTCGAGCAATTCCCGGCACTCGTTGTTGGTAATCTCGCTTACCGTCGTGAAGCAATCGACAAAATGAGCCGTCTGCTTTTCGATGGAATGCTTGGACTGCATATTGAGTTCCTGAGCCATCTGGTCGCCGTTGTAGGCAAACAGATAATCATAAAGGGGTTTATTGTTACCGGCAATGGAACGGCCGATGGAAGTAGCATGGGTAGTAAAGATGGTGGCGATTTCGGGAACAGCCATTTGCAGATATAAGGCTCCCAGCCCTGTCATCCATTCATTGGCCTGGTAGATGACTTTGTCTGTCTCAGTCAGGTTGTACCGATAGAAGCTTTCTACCACCTTGGCAGCAGCATACGAAAACATGGAAGCTTCGTCGTAGTCGCCATAATCATGAAGGGAGTCCACATGATAATGGTTCCACTTGTCGGTATAAATTTCATATTTATTAGCAAAGAAGGGTTGGAAATCCACCAGGATTACGATGGGTTCGCCAGGAATGTTCCAACGGCCGATACGTACGGACAGGTTGTCATTCTCTTTAGCATATTGCTTCCACGCTTCACAAAAGTTGTCAAGTTCCATGAACAATGGATTATCTTTGCCCTTCCAGAAGTCGGGACCAATAAAGAATAACTTATCATGGAATTTTACCTGCAGTGTGTTTGCTCGCGTAGAAAGAACTGTATAGATACCCCCTACCTTATTACATACCTCCCAGCTGGATTCGAAAATGTAATCGGGGGACAATAAATCATTTACCATATATCAACTAATACTCTTATTTTTCGTATAACGGATGCAAAAGTACGCAATAAATATCAGATAACGTTGGTTTATACGGAAAATATAACAAAAGAAAAATAAACAAACGTTTTGAAAGCCTGTGTAGCCATGTTTTCTAATCTGTAATGTCACAGTATTTTAACAGAACTCCCTGGGGGCCTGAGCCCATCCAGGAGGTTCTGTTACATAATAAAAAATCCAGTCAATTGAACCAGCAGGCATCGACCTTACAACGCGCTACCGATGAGGAAAGTGGCTGCCAGCGCTACGATGGCATAAAGTTCAGGGAATACGGCCAGGATCAGTGTGTTACCGAACACATTATGTCCCTGCCCGATGGCGGCAATGCCGTTAGCACAAACCTCTCCTTGACGAATAGCCGAGAACAAGGCTACCAAGCCCAAAGCAAGACCGGCTCCCAATACCCCACAAGCTTGAATGGCTGTGATTTGTGGCGTCAGGATACCGAAGATGGTCTGAAACATGAAGTATCCGGCAAAACCATACAGTCCTTGTGTACCCGGAAGAGCAGTCAATACAAGGAAGTTTCCAAAAGCGCTGTCGTTCTTTTTCAAGGCGCCGATAGCAGCGTTGCCTGCGATGGTCACTCCATACGCACTACCGATACCCGACAAACCAACCATCGCTGCGATGCCTAAATAGGCGATTAACAAGTTCATTTCCATAATCTGATGTTTTATATATTACTTATCCTTCGTAATAGTTTTCATGAGAGCTACAAGCCTTTAGGTACAGAGATTTTTCTGTTTACCTAAACGCGAAATTCTCTGTACCTACAGAGAAAAATTTATTTAGCAGTGCTAATCTGTATCTGTACCAAGTTATTTTTTAAGCATGACTTAGTTCTTAAACGGCTTGTATTCTTTGCCCCCGCCCTCGTAACCAGAGTTCTTGAAGAACTCCACAAAAGTAAGTCGCATGGGATGAACCATCGCGCCGAGTACATTCATAAACATATTGATGGCGTGTCCGATCACGAAGATCAGCACCATAAAAATGGGGCCTGCCACTACATGGTCGGGACTCATGCCCACAGCCAGACTATTGAACACACTGGCCAGAATGCCACCAGAGAGCCCTAGGGCAAACAGACGTACGTACGACAATATATCTCCCAGCAACCCAGTGACCATATTGTACGAGTCCCACAACCCCAAACCTATATTGATGAAGATATTTTTACCGGGACTGTTATACAGGAAAATCATGCCAGCTGAGACACCCAGTATCACCAGATGAACCGTCCCTCCCATCGGCAACACTCCAGGTAGCAGGGCCGCCACGGCCGTCGATACCAGCAGGACGATCCAACCAATGGTGGCTACGGCATACCGGAAGCCGAACTGAATAGTCTGGTTCACGGCTTTCAGCACCATGCCGAACAGAATCTGCACAGCTCCCAGTACCAGCGAAAGCTGGAACATATCATTATTGTCCAGAAAGATAGCGCTTTTAAGCTTTTGCAGGAACGGCCAGGGCAGATTGTACAAATCGGCTCCGAAGAAGGTTCCCGTCAGCAGACCGCAAAAGAAGGTCGATACACCCAGCAACTGCACCAGCGAAAGTACCGGCTTCAGTGTTACACTGACCGATTTGGCTATCAGCCGGTAGCCCGTAACTCCCACGAAGAGGAATAGCCCGTAGCCGGAATCGCCCAGACAGAGTCCGAAGAAGAGCATAAAGAACGGAGCGAAGAACGGAGTCAGGTCCAGTTCGTTGTACTTCGGCAGCATATAGAGTTTGCAGATCGGTTCGAACCAGGCCAGCAGACCTTTGTTGTTCAATTGGACAGGTACGTTGTCGTCCGGTGTAGGGCTTACCATCTCATAATATACATTCGAGTCGTCGAGGTATTCCCGGATCAAGTTTTCGCACGAAGCGGGCGCCCACCCTTGAAGCAGCATCAGCTTTTCGCCAACTGTCTGCTCGGCGCTGAGCACCACCCGGGCGAACTCGATGTGGCTTTGCACTTCTTTCTGCAAGGCTTTCAACGACGGAATGCCACGGTCAGCCAGTTCGGCCAACTGCTTATCGGCAGCTTCCAGAGAGGCAGTTGTTTCTGCAAGCAGAGCGTCCAGTTGCGACAACGAATGGGCAGGCAGTTTCGCCGGCTCCGCGTCCAAATCCACCTCGGTTCCGCTCCTTGTCACCGTCACAAAGTACACTTTGGACGAAACCCGGTTGATGACTATGGCGTCATAAGCACCCTCCCACTCCGTCCGGTACTGTCCTTCCGGGCAACTATAGAATCCGATGTGCAATCCGGCATCTGTCAGACGCCCGATATCGGCCGGGGTGAAATCTCCCCACACTCGCAGGGCTTCCCGTTCCTTGACGTACGTTTGCTGTTGCACTTGCAAACGGATCATCTCGTCCTGCAAAGCATCCGCTTCGTCCAGTACCCGGATGCCGTGTTCGGGAGCACCCGCTTCGGCAGCCAGAATGGCCCCTTTCGGCCGCGGGAAGTTTTGCAGGAATTTCAGTGTAGTAGCTATGCGGGCCGAAAAGTGCAACTTTTCCTGCAGCTCCGTGTTTTCGGCCACACCTTGTTGCTTCTCTACCACATGCACCACCCCCAGGTTCCGGAGTTCATTCAGGAATTCCGTATACTCCTTATGGTAAACCAGAAAGGTGAGTTTCTTCATCTTGGTGATCATACGCCAAACTCCTTCCTTCTCTCTTGTTGGGACTTCAGAATCTTCTGCGACGACTTTGAGAGGTTCTCTTCGTCCTCCATGAAACGCTTGATCTTGCGCAAAGCATCCTGATAGCCCGGTATCTGTACCTTTTCGAACAGATTCACTTTCTGAGTGGTTTTCTTGCGGGCATGTTCCAGCAAACTCAGTTTAGCTCCGATAAACTCCCGTTCGATGGCCGTTCGGGCCAACGTTTTCAGCAGATGTATACCGTCGGCATACCATTTGGGAGCATTGAACAGGCTGTACGGGCGTATTGCAAAATCTACGTTCTCCAGCAATGGAACCCGCACGCCGGCTATCTTCTTCACGCCAAGTTGCACATCGTCTACCTTTATCAAGGAAGCATCGAACTCATTCCAAAGGGCGAACATCGCTTCATAAGTCTGGATTTGTCGTTCCAGACTGCTCTCCAGTTCAGCAGCTTCGGCTTTGCACCGCTTCACCTCCATGCGCAGTGCACTCTCCTTGTTCTTGATGATAGGAAGGGTACGCACCCGCACTTTCAGTTGCTTTTCGAGCTGCTGAAGGGAGGTCTTATTGTATTGAAACTTGATAGCCACTTTCTATATTCGATTTAGTTTTTCCAGAATTCATCCACCAACTCCTGCTTTATATTCACCTCTTCCGGACGAAAGTACTTGCCGAGCAAAGCCCAAGCCACATCGAGCATCTCGGTAGTATCGAGGTTCACGTCAATGGCGAGCAACTTGTCCGAATATTCCTTGGCAAAGGCCAGGGCACGCTCGTCGTAGGGGGTCAGGTCGAAACCGTTTTCCAGCTTCGTCTTGGCATTGGCAGCGTCAGCATACAGCCGTACACAGGCATTCATCACCTGCGGATGGTCGCGGCGAGTCTTCTTGCCCGTCACCAACTGCTTCAGACGGGAAAGTGAGCGGAATGGGTCGACGATAACTTTGCCGATATCGCTGTCCCGGCGCAGAAACAGCTGCCCTTCCGTGATGTAACCGGTGTTATCGGGCACGGCATGGGTTATGTCACCACCCGAAAGCGTGGTCACTGCGATGATGGTGATGGAACCTCCGTCGGGAAATTGTACCGCCTTTTCGTATATCTTCGCCAAGTCCGAATAAAGTGATCCGGGCATGGAATCTTTTGACGGGATCTGGTCCATACGGTTGGACACGATGGCCAGGGCATCGGAGTACGAGGTCATATCAGTGAGCAGTACCAGTACCTTCTCGTTGTTTTTCACAGCAAAATACTCAGCTGCCGTCAGGGCCATATCGGGTACCAACAGACGTTCCACCGGCGGGTTCTCGGTCGTATTCACGAAACTCACGATGCGGTCCAGCGCACCGGCATTGGAGAACACATGCTTGAAGTACAGGTAGTCATCGTTCGTCATACCCATGCCACCGAGAATGATCTTGTCCGTCTCGGCCCGAAGCGCCACGTTGGCCATCACCTGATTGAAAGGCTGGTCAGGGTCGGCAAAGAACGGAATCTTCTGTCCCGACACCAATGTATTGTTCAGGTCGATACCGGCAATACCGGTAGCGATGAGTTCCGACGGTTGCTTGCGACGCACCGGATTCACCGACGGGCCGCCGATCTCCACTTCGTCTCCTTCAATGGCTGGGCCACCATCTATCGGGTCACCAAAGGCATTGAAGAAACGCCCGGCCAGTTGCCCGCTGACCTTGAGCGTCGGCGACTTGGCTAGGAATACCACTTCGGCGTTGGTGGGAATACCTTCGGTTCCCTCGAAGACCTGAAGCGTCACTTCATCGCCCACCATCTTCACCACCTGCGCCAGTTTGCCATTCACGGTAGCCAGCTCGTCATACCCTACCCCGGTTGCCTTCAACGAACAGGTAGCTTTAGTTATCTGAGTGATTCGGGTATATATCTTCTGAAAAGCTTTGGTTGCCATTTTCTTCTGTTTATAAAGGTTAGACTTTCTTTTCGTTTACCAGTTCGGCCAACTGTGTCTGAAACTTATGGTAAGCTTCCGACCGAAATGCCGAATAGTTCATCTGCTTGCAGAGGTTGATCATCGTTTTGAAATAGTCCATCACCTCATTGAAGTGGTCGAACTCGAATTCCGTGTGGCACACATCGATGATCATGTTCAGGATGGCCTCCTGCCGTTCGATGGGAGTCACCGCATCTACTTCGTCGAAAGCATCCTGTTGCAGCACCACGAAGTCGATCAGTTCTGATTTCCAGAATGTCACATGGTAGTCCACCGGCACACCATCGTCACCGAGGATATTGATCTGCTCGGCAATCTCCTTACCCCGTTGCAGACGTGTTTTGATCTCGTTCACCTTCGCCAACCAGTCGGGACCGATGTATTCTGAGATGTATCGTTCGAATTCAGGATATTCCATGTACTTGGAGTAAGAGTCGATGGGGTTCACCGCCGGATAACGCTTCTTGTCGGCCCGTTCCTGCTCCAAGGCGTAGAAGCAGCGGGCCACCTTCTTGGTGTTCTCCGTCACCGGTTCTTTCAGGTTGCCACCGGCAGGCGACACCGTTCCGATAAAGGTGATGGAACCCGTCTTGCCGTTGAAGAGCCGCACATAGCCGGCGCGTCCGTAGAAATTGGAGATGATGGACGACAAATCCATCGGGAAAGCATCCGGGCCGGGCAACTCTTCCATACGGTTAGACATCTCGCGGAGCGCCTGCGCCCAACGCGAAGTAGAATCGGCCATCAACAACACCTTCAACCCCATGGCCCGGTAGAACTCGGCAATGGTCATCGCCGTATACACCGATGCTTCGCGAGCCGCTACCGGCATGTTCGATGTGTTGGCAATGATGATGGTACGCTCCATTAGTTTGCGTCCCGTGTGGGGATCGACCAGTTCGGGGAATTCCGTGAAAATCTCCACCACCTCGTTGGCACGCTCGCCGCAGGCAGCGATGATCACGATGTCGGCTTCCGCCTGCTTGGAGATGGCATGCTGAAGCACCGTCTTTCCCGTACCGAACGGACCGGGGATAAATCCTGTGCCCCCTTCCACAATGGGATTCACCGTATCAATGACCCGCACTCCGGTTTCGAGCAGTCGGAAGGGGCGTGTTTTCTCTTTATAGTTGATCATGGCCCGCTTCACTGGCCACTTTTGTACCATGTTTACCTCAATATCGTTTCCCTCCCCATCAGTCAGGACGGCTATCGGCTCGTATATCTTGTAGTCACCCTCGGGCACGATGGTTTTTACCGTAGCCGCTCCTTTCAGGGTGAAAGGAGTCATGATCTTCAACGGTTGGAAGTTTTCCTCCACCTGTCCGAGCCAGGCCGAAGAACTCACCTTGTCGCCAGAATCCACCATCGGCACGAAATGCCATTTCTTTTCTTCATCCAGCGGAAAGGTGTACTGCCCTCTCTGGAGGAATACCCCTTCCATCTTGTCCAAGTCGTTTTGCAGACCATCGTAGTTGCGCGACAGCATGCCCGGACCCAATGTCACTTCAAGCATATGTCCCGTGAAGTCGGCCTCGGCACCAATCTTCAACCCCCGGGTGCTCTCGAACACTTGGACATACACGTTCATACCCACCACCTTGATTACCTCTGCCATCAGCCTGTCGCCACCGGTAGAGATGTAACAGATCTCATTCTGAGCCACCGGGCCGTCGACGACAAGGGTCACCATATTAGCAATAACGCCACAAACAGTTCCTTTTGTTGCCATATATATTTTCTTAGTTTATTTACTTGAATTCAGCCGGAATCCGTACTTCGTTTTTCAGATTGTCGATCATCCGGCGAAAGAGTTGGGCACCTCTTTCTTTGTCTAATGCCAGCCAACGCTCGATCATCTCCAATTTCAATAAGAAGGCGAAGACGCGTTCGATGGTGAAATAATGAAAGAAGGTCGCCTCTTCCAGCCAGTCCCAACGCAACTGGTCGAGTTTCTTTTCTCGCTCCAACAATCCTTGGGTTTCTTGTATTTTCAGCAAGGTATCGAAATATTCCACTTCACCCGACAGCCCGAAGTCTCGGGCAGCCGATGTACGTAAAGCTTCACATACCTCCGTATCGCCTATGATGTGCCGGCGTACGTCCCACTTGTATGTACGAGCAGTCAGCGCAACCAAGATATTATTCAGATGAAGATTGAACGTAAACCAGGAAGCCACGAACTTATTGCTATTCTTCAAGGCATAAGCATAATACAACGCAGTCAGGCGATCTTCTAAAAGAACCTCCTCTCCAGAGTCTGTCTCCGCCTCCTCATCGTTCAACAAATGGATCAGACTTGCAGAGTCGAACTTCAGGTAGAACAAGTCTATCAGCTTCTTGTCCGATGCAGACAGATCAGGATAGATCGCTGTCTTGAAATCGGCCACCGTATAGCTGAGCTTGCTATCGTCCAAAGTGACATCGGGCAGTCCTGCTATCAAGCAATAATATGTACTCATAGATTCTCGCTTTAGAAAAGCATTTCCACCAATTGCGGACGCAGAAACTCCTTAAAATAATTCATGAATTCTTCCTCACCAAAGTTCACCTTGTATGAACCGTCGGCCGGAGAGATAGAGAAGAGCGTCTTGATACCGTTCACTTGTTCTATTTTCACTCCCTTGTCCAGCAAGGCTTTAGCGTGAACGGCAAAATACTTTTTTAAAGAATCGGCATCAGCAGTAGAGATAACGATGGGTTCGTCCACACTCCACCGGGAGGCCAACGTTACGATAAACGCCTGTAGGTAATCTTTGTTTGAGGTAAACTCGTGGATGGGAGCAGCCACAATTTGATCTGTCACCAAGGTGGCAATCTCCGACTTCAAAGCGTTCACAGCCTGCGCTGCAAACAGTTTCAGCTCGGATTGGGTGTTTTCAGCCAGTTCATCGGCTACCCTGAGGGATGAAGCAATAATCGCTTCCGCCTCTTTTCGAGCATCTTCCACAATCTTCTTGGCTTCCTCCTGGGCAGAAGTTATTAGTCGGCGGGCTTCCCCATTCCCCCTTTCTACGCCTTCCCGATAGATTTTCTCGGTCAGCGTTTGAATCTTGGTTTCCATACTATGATCTGTTTTTTTAGTTGTTCATTCCCGATATCGGTGTGTATCACGAGGTTAGGTTCTGCCAAAAATACAAAAAACAGTTTGATTCAAAAAGAAATACAGAAAAAAAGGAAATATTTTTATAGAATAATACAGGATATAACTTCCATAAACAAGTAAGCCCTTCCGTACTTGTTTGTACGGAAGGGCTTCTGTTATAAGTGGCGGCTACCTACTCTCCCACTATTACGCAGTACCATCGGCGTGACAAGGCTTAACTTCTCTGTTCGGAATGGGAAGAG
>JAVBVI010000028.1:0-51240 GCA_031554505.1 Bacteroides sp.
GGCTTACGTAATTACTGACGATTGTATTGCTTGCGGAACTTGTATCGATGAGTGTCCGGTTGAAGCTATCTCTGAGGGCGATATCTATGTAATCAACCCGGATGTATGTACTGACTGTGGAACTTGTGCTGACGTTTGTCCATCAGAAGCAATTCACCCGGCTGAATAAATACAATCTTAAACGATTTTGAAAAGGCTGCATTTCTATGGAAGTGCAGCCTTTTTTATGGTTTATTCGAGTACGTAATTGCAAAAATATAACTTGGTACACCTGCTGATGGTAAGCAATCATAGGACACGAACTCCCTTGCCGCCGGTTAAAGAGATGAGTACCATTAACCGAACACCCTACCTCACAGGGGTTTTACAAATCTTGTAATGTAAACAATCCGAAAGTCAGGTACTCGTCATCTTCAGGTTCTGTCCCGATGCGTTCTATATTTAAACCTTCCTTGGTAACAAAAGAGTTAGTCCAGTTCCACTCCATGCCCGTACCGATCTCTTTCTCGCCCAGATAATGAAACGTTTCGTCCATCACAATAATGGTTAAGGGTTTACTCTCCGTCGGCGTTTTGAGATTTGCATCTGGAAGACCATGCAACAAATAACGGTAGTACACTTCTCGATACGGGTCGTAAAGTATAGGGCCATAGAGGTTCTGTTCCATATAGCAGGCATAAACCAACTCGTCGGGTGTGCCTTGGAGCTCGTGATCGATGGAGCGGATTGTTCCTGCTTTATTACTGCCTCCATACACTTTTCTTACTGCATCGCCGTTCCAATCTGAAATATAAAGATCGTGTGAATTCGGAAAACTATGCACCATTTGTCCATCGGGAGTAATAGCCGGGTAGGGCAGTTGGATCAGGTCGCCTCCCCAATTGTAACCGTTGCCGAACAGTTCTTCCGGGTACGTATGCTGGTATTCCACCTGGTTTGTCTCTACATTCAGAGAAGCAGTAAAATGGAAGTTCTCCCTATCGGCCAATATTTCCGGAAAAGGGGCAAGGCCGGGCAAAAGAAGCAAATTGTCCATTAACATTAATGGAACGACGGGAGAGAACATATACTGCGGATGATGCATCGACCAATCTTTGTCACTTTTGTCCAGTAAGGTTACCCGATTATGTACCTGCCCCATACTGTCTGCCAGAACAAACTGAATCTCCGGACGATTGTATACAAAAATAGAGTCCGGACTTTTGATATAATATGCGCCGGCACTCGTAATGGCATTCGCTCCCTCACGTTCAAAAACAATCTGTTTGACATTTATTGTATCCGAATAGTCATAAAAATAGATGGCATTTCTCCGGGGGCTCAGGAAGGTGAGCAAAGGCTTCCCCTCATTGTCCGTAAAGAGTTGGATATAGGAGGGTTTGGTTTTTGTCTCAGTGTCTAGACGGAAACGCTTCTCACCCGACTTCATCAATTGTTTGGTTGCAGTCAGCTTACTATAGAATTTGTTCTTCACTTCTTTCTGATTGCCGGAACAGGCTGCCAGCAACAAAAGAGTATATAGATAATAATAATGCTTTTTCATATCAGATCTTATTTTTTGTTTACAATAAATTTACAGTTCGCATTTCCCAATAAGCCGGCACCATCGACACCTTCCACCACTCCTATAAATCCGGTATTGATATCGGAACAATAAAAAGAGACTTTTGCTTCACCTTTTTCATCCGTAATGACGGATGGAGCCCACAATAAGGTATTGCGTGCATCAGGAATAGGTGATTTCATCTCAATTTCATCTGGCTGATAGAATTCGCGAGAAGCATAGTATCCTTTGGTACGCCAAAGATTATTCATCCTTAAAAGTTCCTCTTCGCTATATAGCGGTGCATGATAAACGACCTTTTGGGCATCTACCACACGAAAAGGAGTTCCATTTCCTGTAGGTGCGAAATGTTCATATTTTGCAATCCCATAAGTGTGTCCGTCAATGGGAAGACTCATGCTTTTTGCAGGACAAATATTAACAGCATGATGTCCGTCATACCCCGATTTGTAATTTAATAAAAGACCACAACTTCCACAAACCCAGATGTTGTTTAAACTTATTTGGGCCAGACTATCCAGACGCCCCATCATTTTATCCCTAAATAGTTTATGCCCTTTTCGAGTTATTGTCACTTCATTTAATAATATCGTACCGTCACTGCTTATCACAGGCGAATCGAACAACTGTTGTTTTTTATGGTGTTGTACCTGGGGTGCTATCGAATAATACTCTGGCCTATACTTTTTTATGCTATCTATCAAAGAGAAGTAATTCGTAAAATCCAATGTAGGTTTAAACTCTTTGGATAACATGGGTTTAAAGTAGACGTACCCTCCCTGAAGTGCTTTCATGTTGTCTGTATCTACGTAAAAGTGTCCTGTGGAATTAGACCAAATGAACTGAGAGTTTCCGTTTGCGCCAGAAACCTGTATAAGTTGCTCTATCTCTTGATTCTTTTTGTCCTTTTTATTATGCTTGAAAGTTTGAATGCCATTGATTTCATCGGTAAGAAAGGGTTGACCTTGGTAATCCGGTTGTTGCACATTCCATACATATCGGCGCCAGCCTTGGGTAAGCAACAATAGCTCCATTCCTTCTTTCCTGTCGTTGTTCCTCTCATCAAAATAATAGGCGGGATTATGTACTCTGCCACGTATCTGGGATGATAAATAGCAGTAAACCAAGATATTAATGGGGTCGATAGTATTGTTGTATACCTGATCATATACACTGATGCCAAGGTGCGCTTTAACCGGTTTGCCGGTTTCATCGGTTACTTTAATGTTGATTGTTGCTTTCTCGCGAGTCGCGAAGATTTTCTTCTCAGGATCGGCAGTTATATACAGTTTCTTTTCTGGCTGGATATAAACTAACCTTTCCGCGACGGGTTTCATCGAACTGTCGAACAATGTAAACTCTGCTATCCCTTGATAGAGAAAATTTTCGAGCGGAATGGAGATTTTAAGACTGTCCCTCAATGTACCTTTCGCCATGCAGCAAACCATTCCGCGCATTTGTCCCAGAAGGTAAATGGGACGGGATGGCAAACCGCCACTTTGGGAAATGACAAAATGCAACTGCTTTTTATCTTGCTTAGTCAGTTGCAAAACCATTCCTGATGGATGAATCCCGGGTAGCGGATAGCTTTTCCCATTCGTCAATTTAATCCTGTATTTCTTATCCAGTAACGGAGTGAAGGAAACAGCCCCCATTCCCTCATGTACGCTCTTTATTTCGCATAGAAACTTATCATCTTGATAGATCGCTCCTTCTACCGGCACCGGATTCCCCTTGCCATCGGTTGCTTTGAAAGCCAACTTGGAGGAAAGACCGGAAACCAGATGTCCTCCTTCGGGGAATAGCTCCAAACGAAAGGCTGTATCTTTAGGATTCTCTGTCACTTCCGAGCGGGCTATATTCTTTACTATTTTTATTTGGCGGGTAGGCGTTATTCCGATAGTATCATTTTTGTAAAAAGAGTGTTTGGTGTAGCCTTCCAGAAAATAGTCGCCTTCGATAAGTTTTTCGTCTATATAGATATGACCGGATACGATGCCATTCTCTACCGGATACTTTTCCTGCCATACCACACTGTCTTTCGAACTCATCATTTGTAGATAGAGAGTCTTGCTTTTGTCCGATAATCCAAAAGTCTGCGCGTCAAGCTGGTAGGTTTTAAACCAAAGGTCTTCACCGGTTTCATAGATGCCTTTGCTGATTTGAAAATACACTAGTTCAGAAGGACGAGAACTCAATAGTTCTGTGGTATGTTTTAATAGCAATTGGTCTGTCTGGCTATAAAGTGGAGTAGTAACACCTATACATCCAGACAGTGAAAGTATCAATAGGATATATTGTCTTTTTGCTTTTATCAACATACTCCTGTTCTTTATTTTAATAATTGGAAAGCATTATTTTCTGGACTCTGGAATGTATACGTTGACAAAATTCCTTTTTCTAACTTGATAACACATGGGTATATACTGTTTTTTGAAGGAATGTCGAATATATTATCTTTATCAATATATATGTTAGAATACTTATTAATCCGAAAGCCAAGCTTTTGCTGAAGAATTTTTAGAGAGGAAATCCTAGTTAATACAAATAGAATCTTTTCATTTTCAATATTTTTTTTCATAAAGAATTCCCCGTCTTGTATACATCCATGACATCCAGCGCCAGGTAAAATGACTACCCATTGATAATTCTCTGGAATATTCAATTGTTCAATGCTATTGCTTAAAAAGAATTTTTCCGTATTTTCTGTTTTTTTGCTACATGATATCAGAAAAAAGAGAAAAGCAACTGTAATAATATATAATAATACATTTTTCATACGTTAAATAATTTGAAAAAGTTTGTTTTTATAGGATTTCACATTCATTTGACTGTAAATATCTTAAAATTCAGATATGTTTCTTCTATATCGTTTGAATCAACATATTCAATATTTAGCCCTTCCTCAGTGACAAATGAATTTGTCCAATTCCATTCCTTCGATGTTCCTATAAGTGTTTCACCTAAATAACCAAATTGTTCATCCATGAGGATTATAATTAATGGCTTTTCAGTTAATTGGTTACGAGTTGTTGCACCCCTAATGCCTTGTTGCATAAAGCGATAGTATACTTTACGCCATGGGTCATATAATATGGCGCCATATAAATCTTGTTGCAAATAATGGGTATAAATTAACTCTCTAGGAGTTCGTTGCAATAAATAATCCCAATCAATGGAATGTATCGTTCGGGCTAAATTACTTCCACCATATAGAGGTTGGCTAACATTAGAATTCCATTTGGAAATGTAGATATCATGAGAGGCAGTAAAACTGTGGATTATATTTCCGGTTGGGGATACAGTAGGATAAACTTGCATAAACAAAGGATCTTCCCAATTTGCATTCTTTCCATAGATATTTGAAGGATAAGAATGATAATACTTTATTTGATTGTTGTCTAACTTAATGCAGGCTGTAAATAAGAAGTTGTCAATAGAAGATTCTTTAATGGAGAATGGGCTTAGCCCAGTTAGTATAAGATGTTTGTCCATTTCAAAGACTGGACATACTGTGCTAAAAGCATATTGCGGATATGATAATACCCAGTCTGATTCATTGCTTTTTAAAGGGATTCGCAATTTAACGCGTCCATTGCAATCAGTTAATACGACTTCGACTAACGGACGATTGTATATATAAATTGAATCCATATTTTTTATATAATATCCAGCAGCACCAAGAATAGCATTTGGTCCTTCTTTTTCATAATGAATTTTTCTTGCAAATTTCCCACTTGTATAGTCGTAGAAGTAAATAGAGTTACTGAATGGATTAAGCAGAGTTAGCATATTTACCCCAGAGGTGTCCTGGTAAATTTGTATGTAAGGAGGTCTGGGAGCCGCATAGTCATCTAAAATAAATTTTTCCGATCATTGTTCCCTGCGTTAGTTCAGTAGAACAAATTGAAGGTAACAGAATAAACAATATGACCAATAGTGCTATCTGTACTATATCATACCATTGCGTGATATTTATTCTTCCGTATGTTGGTAAGTTTTTCAAAGTTGTTCTCAATTTACTATTGCGACAAAATTAATGAATTTCATGTCAATCGTTCCAAATCCATGTTTCATATTCTATTCAGTACGTTTCACCCCTAATTATTTAACATTTTTACATATTCTGTTATCCTGACAATCAACCTACTGGGAAACTCTATATTCTCACCAATTTTACATAGTTTTAACATAAACTAAAGCTTCATATGAGAATGGGAAAAACGACGCAATGTAACATAAGCGCAAGTATTTGAAACGCAATGATTTGACAGTCTCAATTTATGCAAATATCTTTGTTTCCCAACAGCATCGATGTTTTTACAGTTAAATTCATCTATTTATGTCAACAAAAAAACTTATTTACACAGCATTATGTCTATTGCTTTCGGCATGCCAGGGGAAATCTAATCAGGGGGAATTGAAACTCGACCGATCCATTGGGAATTACAATGAACTCCAGAAAGTATTGGACCATTATTCCCAAACTCCTGAAGACAGTTTGAAGTACCAAGCTGCTGTATTCTTAATTGAGAACATGGACTCCCATTTCACTTTGACGAGTGAGTCTCTTACCGGGTTTCAGGATAAGCTGAAGGCAGCCATCCTATCCGGCTACCCGAAGGATAGCATAACGAAAATGCTGAACGAATTCCCGGTAGACAACCGCGCCATCAAATATGACAAAGACGTCATGCGCTCAGAAGTGCTGATAAGAAACATCGACCAGGCTTTTGAGGCATGGAACAAGCCCTGGTGCCGGCATCTGAATTTTGAAGAATTCTGTGAATACATATTGCCATACAAATATGGAGAGTATCAGGCGCTGGACGATTGGCGAGACTCACTCTGCTTGATGTTCAATAATAGTTTATCCAAACTCTTCGTGAACGACGAAACGTATCACAGTGTTTATCATATTGGCAAACTCATCAACCAGGAGATCAATGAAAAGACTATTATTAACCTGGACAACAAGGCCAAGAAAGGGATCTTGTTCTATAAAGCAGGGCTAATCGATAAAATCCCTTTTGGCGACTGTGTGGATTACACAGCACTCATGTTAGCGGTCATGAGGTCGCATGGGGTTCCGGCTACCATAGACTTTATCCCGCAATGGGGGCATAGGCCGACCGGCAACCACCATTGGATCACTGTACTGAACAACAATGGCAAACATCTTCCCATACCCCACCTGCATCAAAACCCCGGGGATGTGTTTTTCCCCATGCATATCCTCCCCAAAATATACCGGCAAACGTATGTCCCCGTAGCCCAGAGAAAAGAGTATCTCCGGAAATCGTCGTACGTATTCAATTCTTTAGCCCAGTTCCACAAGGATGTGACGTCAGAATATACCACCACATCGGACTTATCAATACCCGTCGACGACAAGGGCATAAAAGACAAATATGCTTACATCGCCTGCTCTTCCTATCGCGACTGGAATGTGGTAGATTTCGGGGTGATAAAAAACGGGCAGGCACGCTTCGAACAGATGGGAAGAAACGTAGTCTACCTCATTATGGGATACAATGGAAAATCCCTTCAACCTATCGCAACTCCATTCTTGCTTGATAAAGATGGCCAGATACAGTATTTCAAGCCGGACCACAGTTGCTTAAGTGAGTTGAACTTATGGAGAAAGTATCCTATAACAGAACATGTGGCGCACATGGAAGACCGGGTTCGGGGAGGAAAAGTACAAGCCACCAATGACCCGCACCGTAAAGAATGGGTTACCTTTTATGAAATTGAAGATTGGCACTTCCCGGATTTGATTCCTATTGAAACGGATCAGAAATACCGCTATTGGCGTTTCTTAGGGAGAAAATGGGCCTACTTGAACATAGCGGAGTTCCAGCTCTACAATAACGTGGTTGAGAAACCTCTTACAGGCAAAGTCATTGGCTCGGAAGGCTTTCTGGATAACGACACCACCTACAGTCATTCAAAAGCGTTTGATGAAGATTGCTTTACTTATTTTCATTCGCCCAGTGCTTCGGAGGAGTTGTGGGTGGGATTAGACATGCATACCCCGCAGAAGGTGAAACAGGTAAGATGTATTCCCAGAAGTGACGATAATGGAATCCGATATGGGGATACCTACGAACTGGCTTACTGGAATGAAAATGGATGGAAAGCCCTCGGTACACAAACAGCCACGAAGAAGAACCTGATTTTTGATTCTGTACCAGGAAATGCACTTCTACTGCTGAAGAACTTAACCAGAGGAAGGGAAGAACGGATATTCACTTACGAAAACGGGGTTCAGATCTGGCGATAACACTTGCAGTATGGGATATGGGAGAAGCCTAAAAGACTTGAAAGTTGCGACACCTCTCGTAAGAACACAAAATAGCTTGAATTCTATATATAATGTAAAAATAGCACCATGAAATTAAACAAATTAACAATTTTAATTCTGATTCCTTTTCTTACGACCTGTAAGCATGAGAATAAAAAAGAGATCGATTCAATGAATGTCAACTGGCAAGGAAAGGAAATTTTCTTTCCGGGGGAAATGACTTTTACTCGTTTGCTTACAGATACAACCCTTTTGGACTTTTCACATGCCAAAATGAAAATTCTGATATATGCAGATACAGCAGATTGTATGGGTTGTAAGTTGCAACTGAATGAATGGAAAGACTTTATGGCAGAAGTCAACTCTGCTACTAATGACACAATTCCATTTCTTTTCTTTTTATATCCAAAGGATATGGAAGAAATGGGATATTTGATCCAGAGTGAGAACTTTGATTATCCGATTTGCATTGATTCGAACGATTGTCTAAATAAACTCAATCATTTTTTTTCTGATATTTCTCTTCTGTTGGATGAAAATAACCATGTCGTTGCAGAGGGAAATCCTGTTCATAATCTAGATATAAAGAATTTGTATTTAGAAAAGATTACAGGGAATAAAAATAAATTCAATTCAATAAAGACAACTACAGAAATAGACCAATCCAATTTTGATTTGGGTACATTTAAAAAAACGGTTATAAAAGAGATACCGGTAAAAATTAGAAATGTAGGAAATTCCCCATTGGTGATATTTGATGTTAATACCAGTTGCAGATGTATGGTAGCCTCATTTGACAAGCAACCTATCAGGGCGGGGGATGAAACTGAAGTTAAACTGAAAATTACGCCAACTGAAACAGGATTTTTGAAAAAGACTGCAAAGATTAGTGCAAACATAGACAAGTTAATCATTGTAACTTTTCAAGGGTACGTAACAGATTGATAAGATATGGTAAGATATAAGCGGATATTCCATTGGGTGAATAAAATAATAAATATCATATTTGCATTGACTGCAATTGGAATATTGTATATTTTGATTCAGGTATTTCTGGTCGCATCCTTTAAGATACCTAGTGAGTCGATGGCGCCTGAATTGATTAAAGGTGATTTGGTGTGGGTGTGGAAACCCACCATTGGCCCCCGATTGTTCAATATATTTGCGTCTATGAAAGGGAAGCAGGTTGAAATATATCGAATTCCCGGTGTCAAAGACATACAAAGAAATGATGTATTGGTATTCAATTATACCTATTCACAATGGGACAAATGGGATAAAATAGAAATGCATATTCTGAAATATTATATTAAACGGTGTATTGCCTTACCAGGTGACACACTCTCTATTCGGGATGGATTATATGAAATTGAAAATAACGATGTTCTGGTGGGGAATATTGAATCGCAAAAAAGGATTGTCACTTTTAATCTTGACAATCTGCGCAAAGAACAATTTTATACACTCCCATATGATAGCACCCTGCAATGGAATATTAAAGATTTTGGCCCGATATATATTCCCCGGCAAGGAGATTCCATATCCATGGATAGAACAAACTATCTTCTATACAAAAGATTGATAGAATGGGAGCAGAAAGATACTTTACTATACAGGGATAACGAAGTTTTACTACAAAATCGTCCACTTAAAGGGTATCGATTTAAAAACAATTACTATTTTATGGGTGGAGACAATAGCATGAACTCGGTGGACTCCCGATTTTGGGGAGTGGTTCCAGAAGAGTATATTGTTGGAAAAGCTTGGATTATCTGGAAATCAATCAGCCCGGACACAGGAAAAATGCGTTGGAACCGTTTTATTAAACCTATCCATTAACATATTACTAAAGCAAATGTGAGAAAACAACCGCCCTGCTAAAAAGCTCTATATTCTTACCACTTTTGCACTATTCTAATATAAGCTAAAACTGCACATGAGAATGGGAAAAACGAAGCCTTGATCCAACTTAACGCATAGTTTTACCGGTGAGCCTAATTTCCCCCGCAACAATGTTTATACTTCTTGCCGCTTCCACAGGGACACGGATCATTACGCCCCACCTTCTTGCCGGAAAGAACCTCGTCGAACATCTGATTAAACTTTTGTGATTTCTTAAATCTATCCTTATCGAACAACCTGAACACCTCATCCGATGAATAACCTCTGAAGAACCAACGAGGGCACTGATTGCAATATTCCGAAAAGAGTTCAATCGCTTCCTGCAATTCCTGCATGGACGACAACCGCCTGCTGATAATCGGATTGATGGCGGACATGGGATTTGCCTCTATCTGCATGGCATACCACAACATATTCAGGTGGAAGTCTGTTGCCGCTTCCGTATAGTTCAGACGAGTCATCATGTATCTCCGGAGTTTGTCCGAACCAGATACAGGAAGGTGCGGAGTCGGCATATTCCCGGCTTCGAACACCTCCTGCAAAGAGAAATGTTTAGCCTTCTTCATCTCAGGACGCTGAGCCCATTTGGCTTCCAGTTCATCCGGATCACTCAAAAAAGGAGACTGCACCCAGATCTCCGATGCATCAATATCTACCATCTCAAAAGAATGGCGTCTTAACAGAATCGATTTTAAAACCGCCCAATAAACCTCATCCTTTGTATACGAAGTTTCCAAACATTCATTTAGTTTATCATTCAAATCGAGAATAGAAATCATCCCGTAAAGGTTCAAGATACCATAGACGTACTGTTCAATCGTATTCCGTGTTTGCTGCTCTTCGGAGGTCAAAATGGCATCGAGATAGGGAGCAACAGCTTCGCGCAGTTCATCGCAAATCATGAAGTGCACCACTCCTTCTATATCATCGCAGTAATCGATCATCACCAACCCAAGAAATTCCAATGTGTTCACCACAATGACCTCCCGCTCTTCTACAAAACTGTTAGCTCCAACCTCCACCAACTTCTTCAGTAATGTCAGTTCAAAACGTGTCAGGAGCGGTAGCCATTCTTGCGGACATTGAAGTATAGCAGATGCCAGTTTTCTTGTATACTCCTCCTTTCGCAAGTTGACAGGGATAGAGAATCCAAGCAACTTTGCCCACATCTTCAGATTCTCTTTGGTATCCATACGCAGACCATCTACCAACCGTCTGGACGACTTAAAATTCTTCGAATCACATCGTATCATACCCGCTTCTTTTAATAAGTTTCTATTCTATGTTGCGAATATAACTATAATCTTTGCGATGGGATCTATCCAGGAACAAGAATCTGACAGTTTCTTTCGATGACTACTACTTTCTTAGGCTGGTACAGGTGGACACGATTAGTCCCTAGGTTTTAGCAGATTTCGGCGATTTATATCCCTTGATTTTAGCAATTTTCTCATGATTTAACCCCTTGATTTTAGCAAAAACACTATATTTGCCACAGAGAATCAATCCATTAAGACGAAAACCATGAAAAAGTATCTTCCCCGACTGATAGATGCAGTGCTTCTCACATGGAAAAACGAAGCCAACCACAAGCCATTATTACTGCGTGGGGCCCGCCAGGTAGGTAAATCTTCTGCCATCAAACAACTGTCGTTGCAGTTCGAACACTTCATCGAAGTGAACTTCGAAAGACAGCCGCAGTTGAAAGAGCTGTTCGCCGGAGAGCTAGATGTCAAGCAGATATCCGCCAAACTTTCCGCTTATTCGGGAGTACCTGTACAACCGGGCAAGACACTGCTGTTCTTAGACGAAATCCAAATGTGCCCGGAAGCCATCTCCAGCCTTCGGTTCTTTTACGAAGATTATCCGGAGCTACATGTGGTTGCTGCGGGTTCTTTGCTGGAATTTGCCTTAAGCGACATTCCGACATTCGGCGTAGGCAGGATACGTTCCCTGTTCATGTATCCCATGACATTCGATGAATTCCTGATGGCTACCGGCAATCAAGGATTGCTTGCCGAGAAGAAAGCCGCTTCGCCCTCCCAGCCTTTAATGGACATCTTCCATCAAAAATTAGTAGAACTGTTCCGTATCTATCTTATGGTAGGCGGCATGCCGGAATCAGTGGCTACCTGGGTGACCACCAATGATTATCTTCAATGCCAGCAGGTCCAGGATGGAATCATTATCTCCTACGAGGACGACTTTGCCAAGTACAAAAAGAAAGTCGATCCCACCTTGCTGCGACTTACCCTCCGGGGAGTGGCTCATCAGATTGGCGAGAAGCTGGTATACAGCCAGGTTTCCCGAGATTACAGAAGCGCACAAATTAAAGAAGCCCTCGAACTCTTGAAACTCTCCGGACTCATTACTCCGGTGGTGCATACCGCAGCCAACGGTCTGCCCTTAGGAGTCGAAACAAACGAGAGTTATGTAAAATACTTGTATCTGGATAGTGGTTTGCTACTGCGCATCTTAAGCATGGACTTGGGCGATATCCGCAAGATAACCGAAGACATTCTTATTGGAGAAGCAACAGAATTAGTAAACAAAGGACACCTGACGGAGATGGTGGCAGGTCTTGAACTAATGCGTTATCAATCGCCCAACCAACGACGCGATATGTATTTCTGGATGCGCACGGAGAAAAACAGCTTAGCAGAAGTGGATTATCTGCTGACAAGAAACCTGAAAGTTCTTCCTTTGGAAGTAAAAGCCGGAACGCGAGGAGGAATGAAAAGCCTATACGGCTTCATGCAAGATAAGAAGCTGGCGGTTGGCGTACGTTCTTCCTTAGAAAACTTCGGGCAGTATATGAATGAAGAGATGCAGGTGGAAGTAGTTCCGTTATATGCACTGTCTAATCTTGTACATTCTTAGTCAAGTACTGGGAGCTATAGCTTTCTACTACATAACTCTATTGAGAAGAAAAACAAGAAAACAAGAAAAGTCGCAGACCATCAATAAAAAACTGAAAAGTCTGCGACCTTGTACTATCTAAGAATACTCTTACTTCAACTTCGCCAAAGCATCCTTGATACGGGCAATAGCCTTCACGATATTCTCATCGCTGGTAGCATAGCTCATACGGAAACATTCGGGAGCACCGAAAGCGGCACCACCTACGCAAGCTACATGACCTTCTTCCAACAGATACATCGCTAAATCACCCGCATCCTTGATCTGACGATCACCGAACGACTTACCAAAGTAGTAGCTGCATTTGGGGAAGAGGTAGAACGCACCCTGCGGAACATTCACTTCCAAGCCCGGGATTTCTTTAGCCAACTTTACGATCAGGTCGCGACGACGCTGGAACGCTTCGCGCATCTGGCCAACAGGCTCTTGTGTACCGGTATAAGCCACTTCGGCCGCTTTCTGTGATACCGAGCACGGCCCTGAGGTATATTGTCCTTGCAGTTTGTTGCAAGCACCAACAATCCACTGCGGACCAGCGATGAAACCAATTCTCCAACCTGTCATGGCGTAGGCTTTCGATACACCGTTCACGATCACCGTACGTTCCTGCATACCGGGGAACTGAGCGATGCTCTGGTGCTTACCGATGTAGTTGATATGTTCGTAGATCTCATCGGCAATGACGATCACCTGCGGATGCTTAGCCAGCACTTCGGCCAATCCGGCCAGTTCTTCCTTCGTATATACCGAACCAGTGGGGTTAGACGGAGAACAAAGAATCAATGCTTTGGTCTTCGGAGTGATGGCAGCGTCGAGCTGGGCGGCTGTGATCTTGAAATCCTGTTCGATACCGGCAGAAACAATCACCGACGTACCTTCGGCCAGCTTCACCATCTCGGGATAGCTCACCCAGTACGGAGCGGGGATGATTACCTCGTCGCCCGGATTCACCAGAGCCAGCACTACATTGCATACAGATTGTTTGGCACCGTTGGCACAAGAGATCTGTGCGGCGGTGTAGTCCAGTCCGTTCTCGTTCTTCAGTTTAGCAACGATGGCATTGCGCAAAGCCGGATAGCCCATCACGGGTGAGTAGCGGGAGAAATTGTCGTCTACCGCTTTCTTCGCAGCTTCCTTGATGTGGTCGGGAGTATTGAAGTCGGGCTCGCCCACACTCAGATTAATTACATCAATTCCTTGAGCGGCAAGCTCGCTGCTCTTTTGCGACATAGCCAGCGTCTCGGAAGGAGACAGGCTGTTCAAACGATCTGATAATTGATTCATTTTGTATCTTATTTTATTGGTTTCATGCAAAATTGGCTGCAAAATAAACAATAATATTTAATATATGAAAGCAAACCGGCGATTTACTTGTTAAAATGCAGCGCATGACCCATTCTGTCTTTCTTTGTGCGCAGATAACGCTCGTTGTATTGGTTTGGCGTGATCTCGATGGGCACATTCTCAGTGATTTGCAGGCCATAAGCTTCCAGTCCGATACGTTTCACCGGGTTGTTGGTCATCAGCCTCATCTTCGTAATACCTATCTCGCGGAGAATCTGTGCGCCCACGCCGTAATCGCGCTCGTCGGCCTGGAAACCGAGGTGCAAATTGGCGTCTACCGTGTCGTATCCTTCTTCCTGCAGTTTGTAGGCGGCCATCTTGTTCATCAGTCCGATGCCACGGCCTTCCTGAATCATGTATACCACGACACCTTTACCGGCTTCCTCAATCATCTGCATGGATTTGTGCAACTGTTCACCGCACTCGCAACGGCAGGAACCGAAGATATCGCCCGTAGCGCACGAGGAGTGTACCCGCACCAGCACCGGTTCGTCGGCTTCCCACGTACCTTTAATAAGAGCCACATGCTCCAACCCGTTCGATTTCTGGCGGAAAGGTATCAGACGAAAGTGTCCGTACTGCGTGGGCATATCGACCTCTACTCCCTTTTCTACAATCGATTCCATCTTCAGACGGTAAGCGATGAGGTCTTTGATGGAGATGATTTTCATATCGTGTTCCCGGGCTACCTCTACCAACTGGGGCAAACGGGCCATGGTACCGTCTTCGTTGATGATTTCGATCAATGCACCGGCGGGATACAAACCGGCCAGACGAGCCAGGTCGACCGTAGCTTCCGTATGTCCGGCCCGGCGAAGCACACCCCGGGAGCGGGCCCGAAGCGGGTTGACATGTCCCGGACGTCCCAGATCGGACGACTTCGTATTCGGATCGGCCAGCGCACGGATGGTGGCGGCGCGGTCTTGCATAGACACCCCGGTGGTACAGCCCGGAAGCAGATCGACAGTCACCGTGAACGGAGTTTCGTAGATCGAGGTGTTGGATGATACTTGCATCTCCAGTTCCAGTTCCTCGCAACGCTCCTCGGTGATGGGCACACAAAGCACCCCGCGACCGTAGGTCATCATAAAGTTGATCTTCTCCGGAGTTACCTTCTCGGCAGCGATGATGAAGTCGCCTTCGTTTTCGCGGTCCTCGTCGTCGACTACAATCACAAACTTTCCTTCGCGGAAATCCTCGATTGCTTCGTCTATCTTACTTAACTTAAAATCTTCCATATTTATTTCATTTTAGTAGCTAATACATGTTGTACTTCTTCGTTGGTCCGGATCACCCGTTCCAAGTCTGTATTCAGACGGATGCGGAATATCCAGATGCGGACGTAGAAAAAGAGTCCCACGGGTACCACCAGTCCGGCCAGAATATTGATCCAGTACCAGGGGAAAGGCCGTACGTGTGCCGTTACCGCGATGATGGGATATTGGTTCAGCACATTGAGCAGTGTCACCGAACGGGTGTTCGACATTTCGTCGACCAGCGCTTCCAGCCGTTCGTTCAGCGAGGTTATTTCATGGTCGGCGTCCACGGTGAGCCAGAGGCGGAGGTAATTGGGCGCCTGGGTCAGCCGATGCTCGGCTATGTAAGCGTGGCAATCGGTCGAAAGTTCGTTCAGATCGGCCGGCAAGCGCTTGTAGTCGGGATCGGTGATGATGACATCTTTCCGGACGATGTGCCGCACGCTGCGGATACCCGCTACGCGCTTGAACCAAGCCACATACGCATCGGCATTGAGCACCACCGAGTCGTTGTTCGCCTTGTAGGTAAAGAAAGCACCCATGCCGGCCAGCACGAGAGAGCTGAGCCACATGCCCATCCAGACAATCCACTTGCCGTCGCGCGCCATCTTGTACCCACTGTTATCAATGATGAAATAAATGATAAAGATGAGTACCGACATGATGACCGGCATTCCCAGTCCTCCCTTCCGGATGATACCCCCTAGGGGCGCACCGATGAAGAAGAAGAACAGACAGGAGAGCGATACCGTGAACTTCTTGTGCCACTCCGTCTTGTGCTTCCGCAGGCTGCGGTCGTTATTATTCAAGGAGAAGGACTTAAAATTCAAATCGCTTGCCACGTTCTCCGCCTTGCCAACAGCCGAATTCAGGATACGCTGCTTCTGCAACAATGCCGCCGCTTGGTACACACTGTCCACATTGTACTCGCGCAGATTCGCTTTCTCCACATTCAGAGAGTCTTCTTTGTCCCGGAGGGCTGTAATCTGAAGCGGTCCCCTGATCAGATCATTGTAATAGCTCCGCCCGATACTGTCGCCCATCACCGCCATGGAGTCGATGGAGGTTTCCAGCTTTACGATGTTCTTGGCGGTCGACTGGCTGCTCATGATGCTGGCATCGGCCATATTGAAGTCGGAGTCGAATTCGATGAGGGTGTGTTTCTCGCGGAATGTTTCGCGACGATAGGGTACATTGGACGAGCGCATGTTCTGCGCCTTCAGGTTCTCGAACAGCTCACCGCTGTACAAGTGCAAGTACAAGTGTTGCTTGTCGGCCGTCATTTCCATCCGTCCGGAGTCGGCATAAATGATCTGCGCGTTCTCGAATCCCTCCGTCATCCGGTATATCAACACATCGTGCAACAAACCTGTTTCGCGGTCCTTCTTGGCCACTTTCAGGTTGAATCCGGGAATATCGGAATAGAACACCCCTTCGGGAATGTCCACCTCGGGCGATTTCTGTTTGATAGACAGTATGAGCGTATTCAGCTTGGCTTGCATCAGAGGGGCAATGATGTTCTGGAAATAAAAGGAAACGCAGACCAATAAGCAGACAATAACGATCAGCGGTCGCATGATCTTCAGCAGGGAGATACCGGCCGCCTTCATGGCCAGCAACTCGTAGCGTTCGCCGAAGTTTCCGAAAGTAATCAGAGAGGAGAGCAGGATGGCCAGCGGCATAGCCACCGGCACCATCGTCAAGGCACAGTAGTAGAAGAACTCGGCCATCACGTTCACGGCCAATCCTTTTCCTACCAACTCGTCGACAACCCTCCATAGAAACTGCATCATAAAGATGAAGAGACAAATAAAGAATGTGCCGACAAAGAGCAACAGGAAGCTCTTAACGATAAATATATCTAACTTTTTTATGCGTAGCATTTTCACACGTTCATGCAATTAGAACGCAAAATTAGCACAAAAAAAGCAGCGTAGAAAATTTTTAGTTGAAAGTTAACTAAAAACCACATGTTCTTCTCAACCGGGCGATCTGCGACTCCCACAATTCGCGCATGTCGCTTGCCTCATCAGCCTCGGCAAAATCGGTTACTTCGAGGATATAGTCGCCTGTCAGTTCGTTGTAGTTCATCTTCAATTCGAAGTAGTCCCGTTCGTTTTCGTCGTCGAGCCACCGGAAGCGGATGAATGAGTACGACCGGATCGCTATGATATCCGCTTCGCGCGTCTCCACTTTCCCCCAATGAAACTCCACCGTTTTATCATTTGATATCACCCTGTCGGCAAACCAATCTTCCAGTCCACTCGGTGTACTGATAGCCGACCAAAGAATGTTTTTCGAGGTCGCATTCAGAAGATATTCTAAATGTATTTTCTCCCTTTTCATAGTCTTAAACTTTGTTTGGCGCAAGATAGATACTTTTTTCTAATTAGCTGACATATTCGCTTCTTTTTTTTGCATAACCGTACAAAACCCCCTATCCATGAGGTTTCCTGCCCGATTCTTGAAGAATAAATGTAAAATTCCACACATTTCTTTTGGAGATTATAGAAATTGATCTATCTTTGCACCCGCAATCAGAAATGATGGCGGGATAGCTCAGCCGGTTAGAGCGCATGATTCATAATCATGAGGTCCCCGGTTCAATCCCGGGTCCCGCTACCAAGAAGAAATAAGCGTTTGGGAGGCTTCCACTCTCGGGCGCTTTTTTCGTTTTAGGGCAAACCGGTGGTCTGTTTTGCTTCCGGTTTAACTCCTGGTTTAACTTTTGTGATTCCCCCCTATTTTGATCGAAAAACAGTTTACACATTCAAGAACACATCTCTACAGTTATCCATTTCATAAACACATGATAACCATTTTATAAGATAGAAGCCCCTTGCTAGGTGATTGTAGTTTGAAGGAGAATCAGTATCTTCGCATCCAACATCTAACTGAAAACGACATGAAGTACAATAACGAATCCGTACGCCGCCAAGAGCGGCTCTTACCGGAAGAAGAGGCTCTCCGGCTTCTGAAAGAAGGAGAATATGGGGTACTGTCGCTCACCACACCGGAAGGGGCGTATGGCATTCCCATCAGCTTTGTCTGGGATGGCGGCAACCGGATCTATTTCCATTGCGCACCCGAGGGACGGAAACTGCAGGCCATCGATCATTCGCCGAAAGCTTCGTTCTGCATCGTGGGACGCACCTGTGTGCAGTCCGCCAAGTTTACTACCTTGTACGAGAGTGTGGTGGTAAGCGGAACTGTCTGCACCGGACTGACTGCCGAAGAACGGATGCACGCGCTGGAACTTATCTTAGACAAATACTCGCCCGCCGACAAAGAGGTGGGCATGAAGTACGCCGCAGGTTCTTTTGCCCGCACGGAGATTATCCGGCTGGACATGGAACAAGTATCGGGGAAAAGCAAACGATAGCGATCAGCTATGCAGGCGGATGGTAAACCGGCTGCCTGTACCGAGTTGGCTTTCCACAGTCAGCGTGCCGTTGTGTGCTTCCACAAAGTCGCGGGAGATGGATAGGCCCAGTCCGCTGCCTTGTACCTTCGTGCCCGGCACACGAAAATAGCGATCGAATATGCTCTCATGGTAGCGCGGGTCGATGCCCTTGCCGAAGTCCTGCACGTAGAGTTCGATAAGGTCGCCATCCTGACGAGCGCCTACCACCACCCGGCCGTTCTCCTGCGAGTAGCGAATGGCATTGCTTAGCAGGTTGGTCAGCACCCAAGCTATCTTTTCGCTGTCTACAAACAACTTCTTGATCTTCTCTTCCGGATATTCCACTTCAATCTGAATGTTGAACTTGTCCGCCTGTACGCGATTGGCTTTGATGGCGTATTCTATCAGTTCGATAGGCTTGGTGATCTTCGGCATCAGTTGGAGCTTGCCGGCTTCCACCTGCGTCATGTTCAACAGTTCGCCGGTGATATCGAGCAGTCGTTGACAGTTCTCGCGGATGCTTTCTGACAGTTGCCCCTGTTCCTTGTTCAACTCCCCTACCCGCTTGTCCTCCAGCAATTGCAGACTCATCAGGATGGCCGATATCGGTGTCTTCAACTCGTGCGAAACGGTGGAGATGAACCGTGTCTTGGCCGAATCGAGTTCCTGAAACTCGGTGATATTCTTCAGCATGATCAGGTCGCCCAGCCATTGCGGTTCGCCCTTGCCGGCATTCACATTATTAATAGGTATATACGATGCCCGGAAATAGCATTCCTTGTTGTCGGCATAAATCTTCAGCGGTTCCTTCTTCTCACCCGACGTCACCAGTTCGCGGACCAAGCGTCGCAAAAGATCGTTTTTGAGCGATAGTTCCTCGGCCGAACGGTTGATCACCTGTTCCCGTTTCAGGTTGAGCACGTTCAGCGCTTCGTTGTTGATGAACAGAATCTCCCGTTCCATATTCAGTCCGATGATGGGGTCATTGATGCTGTTCACGATGGCTTCGATGAACTTCTTCGCCGCCAGGATATCCGACAGGGCACTGTCCCGGTACTCGGCCAGCCGTTCGGCCATCTGGTTGAAGTTCTCGGCCACGGCGCGGAACTCCTCGTTGCCCGTCAGGTGCAGACGTTTCTCGTAGTTGTGATTGGCTATCTCCAGAATACCGTGCATCAACTCCTTGATGGGTTTGTCGATGGAACGGGGCAACCAGAGCAACAACGCCAGGCCGATGAGGATACAGATACCACCCGTGATGGAGATCCAGGCCAACGCCCGTTCCAGCGTAGGGATGGCCAACGGGCTTTCGGGATGCGTAGCAGTGAGCACTTGCAGGTTGATGACCGACAGAGCTACCAGCAGGATGATGATTCCCGCCAACAGGCCGATGCCCAGCATAAGTTTCGTCTTAATATTCATAATCTCTTTCGATGTTAAGCAAGTATGATCAAATCTATATTGGCTTGCGAAAGCTCGTTCACAAACCGTCGGTATTTCAGTAGCATCAGGATGGAATGGGGCAAGTGGAACGAGGGGCTTCCCATGCAAAGTGTCGAGATCTGTCGTTCCTTGCATACGGATGTGATACTGTCCAAGATATCCCTCGACTGCACCTGAATGACTTCCCCGCCCAACTCGGCCACCAATTTGAAGTGGTTCAGCAGGTACCGCTGACTGGCCAACGAAATGCGTTCGGTGCTCTCGCGGGGCGTCTGTACATAAAGGGCGATGAACGAGGTATTGTAGCGGCCAGCCAACCGGGCCGTTTTGTGGATGATGCGCCGGGGTGTCTTCTCGTTGGCGCTGATGCAGCACAGGAAGCGTTCGTGCCGCAATGTTTGTCCCACGGCCGGGGTAACTTCCGTTTCCACTTTGTTTTCTATCCGCATAGCTACTTCTTTCAGTGCCAGCTCGCGGAGTTGTAAGATGTTCTCCGTCCGGAAGAAATTGTCCAGCGCCGTCTGTATCTTCTCCGGCCGGTATATCTTACCAGCCTTCAGGCGGGTGATGAGTTCCTCGGCCGTGAGGTCGATATTTACTACCTCGTCGGCTTCGCGGAGTACACTGTCGGGAATGCGTTCGCGTACCTCGATGCCCGAGATGCCTTTGATTTCTTCGTTCAGGCTCTCGATGTGCTGAATATTGACGGCAGACACTACGTTGATACCCGCATCGAGCAACGCCATCACATCCTGCCAACGCTTCTCGTTGCCGCTGCCCTCCACGTTGGTATGCGCCAGTTCGTCGACGATCACAATCTCGGGGCGGATGCTTATGATGGCTTCGAGGTCCATCTCTTCCAGCTCCTTCCCTTTGTAGAATATCTTGCGGCGGGGGATGATGGGTAGCCCTTCGAGTAAAGTTTCCGTACCGGCCCGGCCATGTGTTTCGACGTAGCCAATCCGCACATCTACCCCGCTCTCGAGGAGTTCGTGCGCTTCTTGCAGCATACGGTAGGTCTTCCCCACGCCGGCTATCATACCGACGTAGATTTTGAAGACTCCCCGCCGTGATTTCTTAATCAGGTTGAGGAAGTGCTGTACGTTTTGTTCCCGGTCGAATTCGCTTTCCATATTCTTATATTTGTTTCACCACAGAGTCACACAGAGTTCCACAGAGTTTTTACTTTTTGCTGAATGTTTCGTCCATCGCGATGTTCAGTCGGAGTACATCTACCTTTTCCGGACCAAAGAGGTCGAATACCGGACGTTCGACGAACTTGTCGACTACGGCGCGTACCGCCGACTCTTTCTGCCCGCGGGCTTTCGCTACCCGTCCCACCTGAATATAGGCGCTGGCCGGGGTGATGTCCGGGTCGAGTCCCGAACCGCTGGCCGTCACCATCTCCGCCGGCACTTCCTCCCGCTTGAGGTAGGGATGATGCACGAGGAAACTGTCCACCCGTGCTTCCACTTCTTTCAGATATGCTTCGTTGGTAGGAGCTTGGTTGCTGCCTCCCGAACGGGTGGCGTCGTACCCCGTAGCCGACGGGCGTCCCCAGAAATAAACATCCGAC
Source organism: Bacteroides sp. (assembly GCA_031554505.1). Lineage (GTDB taxonomy): Bacteria > Bacteroidota > Bacteroidia > Bacteroidales > Bacteroidaceae > Bacteroides. The sequence goes on from JAVBVI010000028.1 coordinate 21,715, forward strand.
ACGAACGGTTGCCCCACCAGGTCGGCACCCACCGCCTTTCCGTCGAGCCTCAACACATCTACTTTTCCTTTTCCCGGAGTAGCCACTTGAGCCAGTACCCACAGTACCCCGACGTATCCTATAGCAAATATCACACAAAATGCGATAGTAAACTTCATTGACTTCCACATATTTTTCATACACGTATACTTTTAAAAGAATAAACCAACGAACAGGTCAATAAGTTTGATGCCGACAAAGGGAACTACCATTCCGCCCATGCCGTATATCAACAGGTTGCGACGCAACAAGGCCGAGGCACCGATAGGTTTGTACCGCACGCCCCGCAAGGCCAGCGGAATGAGCATCGGTATAATCAGAGCATTGAAGATCACTGCCGACAAGATGGCGCTCTCGGGCGAGTGTAGCCCCATGATGTTGAGTGCTGCCAGTTGCGGAACCGATGCCATGAACAGTGCCGGAACGATGGCAAAATACTTCGCCACGTCATTGGCTATGGAGAAGGTGGTGAGCGTGCCACGCGTCATCAGCAGTTGCTTACCTATTTCTACGATCTCGATCAGTTTGGTGGGGTCGTTGTCCAGGTCCACCATGTTACCGGCTTCCTTGGCGGCTTGCGTACCGCTGTTCATCGCTACACCCACATTGGCTTGTGCCAGGGCGGGTGCATCGTTGGTACCGTCGCCCATCATGGCCACAAGTTTGCCGGCTTCCTGTTCCTGCTTTATATAGTTCATCTTGTCCTCCGGTTTGGCTTCGGCGATGAAGTCGTCCACACCGGCTTTCTCGGCAATGTATTTCGCCGTCAGCGGATTGTCGCCCGTCACCATCACCGTTTTCACGCCCATCTTCCGCAAACGTTCGAAGCGTTCGCTAATGCCCGGCTTGATGATGTCCTGTAATTCGATGACCCCGGCTACCTGTTGGTTGAGCGACACCACGAGCGGTGTGCCTCCGTTGCCGGAGATGGCCTGGATCAGTTGTTCGGTCTCCAACGGGAAGGAGTTTCCGGCTTTCTCCGTGATACGCCGGATGGCATCAAAAGCTCCTTTGCGTATCTGGCAACCGTCCTTCAGGTCCACACCCGAGCAGCGGGTTTCGGCGGTAAACTGAATCAACCGGGCACCTGTCGTATCCAGATTGCGCATGCGGAAGCCCGACTCACGTCCCAGCTCCACGATGGAACGTCCTTCGGGCGTTTCGTCGGTCAGTGAGGCCAACAGGCAGGTTTCAATGAATTCGTGTTCCGGCACGCCAGTAGCGGGATAGAACCGGGTAGCCTTCCGGTTGCCGATGGTGATGGTGCCCGTCTTGTCCAACAGAAGCGTATCGACATCGCCCGCCGTCTCCACCGCCTTGCCCGACTTGGTCAGTACGTTGGCCCGGAGCGCACGGTCCATTCCGGCAATACCAATGGCCGACAGCAGTCCGCCGATGGTAGTGGGAATCAGGCAGACGAACAGCGAGAGTAGGGCAGCTACGGTCAAGCTGGTTTGTGTATAGTCGGCAAACGATTTCAGTGTCATGCACACGATGACGAATACCAGCGTAAAACCCGCCAACAGAATAGTCAATGCTATTTCGTTCGGGGTCTTCTTGCGCGAGGCACCTTCCACGAGGGAGATCATCTTATCGAGAAAGCTCTCGCCCGGCTGGGTAGTCACCATCACCCGGATCTCATCGGAAAGTACGCGCGTACCTCCCGTCACCGAACTTTTATCGCCACCCGCTTCCCGGATTACCGGAGCACTCTCGCCGGTGATGGCACTTTCGTCGATGGAAGCCAGCCCTTCGATGATTTCGCCGTCGGCAGGAATCACATCGCCGGCTTCGCAAACGAAGATATCGCCTTTGCGAAGTTGCGAACTGCTGATGGGTTGAATCTTATGGCCTTCCAACAGCTTGGCGGGCGTCTCTTCCCGGGTTTTGCGCAGGCTGTCAGCTTGCGCTTTGCCACGTGCTTCGGCGATGGCCTCGGCAAAGTTGGCAAACAATAAGGTAATGAACAGAAGCGCGAACACGGTCAGGTTGTACCCGAACGCGCCTTGCGCGCTATTCCCTATGGAAAAGAAGGTGGTGAACAGCATCACCGCCGTAGCTATCTCCACGGTAAACATGATAGGATTTTTCACCATCTGGCGCGGGTCCAGCTTGATGAACGATTGTTTGATGCTTGCTGCCACTTGTTCTTTGGGGAACAGAGTGGCTGGTTTATTGGGTTTCATACGTTTTTATAATCAAGAGTTAAACTAAACTGAGTTGTTCGGCCAACGTGCTCAAGGTATGTACGGGAAAGAAAGCCAACGCCGCGATGATCAGGATCACGGCAAAGGTCATCAACCCGAAGGTTACGGTATCGGTCTTGAGAGTTCCGGCACTATCCGGCACGAACGATTTCTTCGCCAGTATCCCGGCAATGGCTACCGCCCCGATAATAGGCAGATAACGTCCAAGCAACAACACGATACCTGTGGCATAGTTCCAGAAGTGAGTGTTATCGCCCAGTCCTTCGAAACCGGAACCGTTATTGGCGGCACTGGAGGTAAATTCGTACAGCAAAGTGCTTAGTCCATGGAAGCCGGAATTGTGCAGCCAGCCACCTTCCGCCGCTACAAATCCAGGCATGCGGACAAAGAGATAAGCCGCCACGGCCGTGCCTACCAGAATAAGAAACGGATGAAGCAAGGCTACCAGGATGGCAATTTTCATCTCTTTCGGTTCCACTTTCTTTCCGAGAAACTCCGGAGTACGTCCCACCATCAGCCCGCTGATAAATACAGCTATAATGATAAAGATGTAGTAATTGAGGAAACCCACTCCCACACCGCCAAACCAGGCATTGATCTGCATATTGAGCATTTCTACCAGTCCGGAGAGTGGCATGTGCGAGTCGTGCATACTGTTCACCGAACCGTTGGAAGTGGCTGTGGTGGCTACGCTCCACAAAGCCGAAGCGGGTGCTCCGATACGGACTTCCTTGCCTTCCATAGCCCCACCCGCCTGATCGATGCCCATCGCGGTGATGTGCGGATTGCCGTTCACCTCGCTATAAGTATTAGCAGCCACTCCTGCCAGAAAGGCTATCAACATCACTCCAAAGATGATATACGATAGTTTCTTCCGTTTCAGGTAGAATCCCAGTGCGAAGATCATCGCCATCGGGATGAGCAGGATGGAGATACACTCCACCATATTGGTCAGGAACGAAGGATTCTCGAGTGGATGGGCGGAGTTGGCACCGAAGAAGCCGCCGCCGTTGGTGCCCAGTTGCTTGACGGCTACGACAGCTGCTACCGGCCCTTGCGAGATGACTTGCCGACCGCCTTCGAGCGTACCGACCGTTGCCCGGCCATCGAACGTCATCGGTACACCTTGCAGAATCAGGATGAACCCTACCACAAGCGAGAGCGGCAGCAGGATCCGAGTACAACTCAACAGGAGCAGACGCCAGAAGTTGCCGATGGTCCGGGTGGTCTTGGCAGCCATCGCCTTCATCACCCCAGCCAAGGCTGCCATACCGGTAGCTGCTGTGACAAACTGAAACAGCATCACCACGAACAGTTGGGTGAAGTACGTCATCCCCCACTCGCCGCTGTAATGCTGCAGGTTAGCATTTACCAGAAAACTAATGGCCGTATTGAAGGCCAGGTCGAACGACTGCGAAGGATTGCCATCGGGATTCAGTGGAAGCCAACCCTGCAACATCAGCAGCACGATGGCCCATATCAACCAAAAAGCGTTTAGTACCAATAATGTTTTCAGAAAGACTTTCCAGTCCATCTCCTCCTGAGGATCGATACCGCATGCCTTATAAACAAACCGTTCTACGGGTGCCAGAAAATCCAGAAAGGTCTTCTCCCCCTTATACACTTTCGCAATGTAGCGTCCCAACGGATAGCTCAACACAATCATCAGCACGATTTGTGCAATGACACCTACTATTTCTGTGTCCATTTCCATACCTATCTAAATTTAGAATTTCTCGGGTTTCACCAATACATACATCAGATACCCGAACACAGCCAATCCTATTACAAATAACACTGAATACATCTTTTTATCTCCTTCTATTTATATGATTATCTGCTTTCTCCCCCCTGCCCCAGAGGGGCTGTGTGTCCGTAGCCGGGGGTGTAAGCCCCCGGAATGGACATATCCCCCACCTACGCGCCACGGAGTGGCGCTGTTATGCTCGCTCTTGGAATTAAACACGGCACCACTACGTGGCGCATGTATGGGATACACCTGCCCCGGGGGCTTACACCCCCGGCTACGGACACACAGCCCCTCTGGGGCAGGGGGAAGAAAGCGGATAATCATATTATTTATATTTCCAGGTTCTATCATTCAAACGGTATGCCAGAATGAAGGAAGGAAACGCAAGTCACTGTTTGACAAGTAGATAACATGATTCATCAAGGGGAGTTTATAGAAATAACCTTTTCAAAATGGAAAGGTGGGCTATCAAAATGGGAGAGAAATAAAGAAGGGAACGGCTGTTCCATTTGTCTTGCAAAAACGACCTTTTGGTTTCTTAATGACAAAAAACAAGGGTTTTTGCCAACTCGGTTTTTATACATTTTGCTCCTTCTATCGAGATTCTCGCATAAATATACCGCGTTTTATGCAAATAAACCGATTCTCGAAGCTGCTTTTTGCATAGATATACGTCTTTACAGGTAAAGAAACCAAAGAAATTCCACCCGAAGGTTTTAAACCTATGGGCCGAAGGTTTTAAACCTACCGGCAGAAGGTTTTAAACCTTCGGGGAGAGGGCCCTAAACCTTCGGATATATTCTCAGGAATGTACCGTTTTTGAGCTAACCGAGCGTTACAGATCGACAAAATGCCCCACACAAAAGAAAAGAGAAAGAGAAATATACAAAACCAGATGAAAGCAAAACGACCAATTCAAAGATCATTAAAACACAACTCAGGTCGAACCAAACAACATATTGTCATTTCCCAAACCGATCAGAATGCACTGATTCTACCCGACCACGCCATTTACCACAAAGAACCGAACCAGAGGCAGGTTCATTTACCATATTGTCAAAGGATGACATTTTGATTTTACAAACTCTTGCATTCCGGAATTTTGTATTCTTCTATTTTCCGGTACAGAGTAGTTAGCCCGATTTTCAGTAGACGGGCCGTTTCGGTTTTGTTGCCCTTGGTGTATTCCAGTACGCGAATAATATGCCGGCGTTCCATCGATGCCAGATCTAAAGCATCGGTGCTATTGCCTTCCATCGCCTCGTGAACTACGTTTTGCATTTCCAGCGGAAGGTCGGCTACTTCCAGACGCGAACCTTCGCTGACAATCAGGCTGCGCTCCATCACATTCCGGAGCTCGCGGATATTTCCTTTCCACGGATGTAGCTCGAGCGCACGGAAAAACTCCGGAGCGATGGTTTCTACCTGGCGCCCCAGATGAGCACCAAAGTCGCGCACAAAAGTCTCGGCCATCAGCCGGATATCTTCTTTCCGTTCGCGAAGCGCCGGAAGATGTACCTGGAAAACCGACAGGCGGTAGAACAAGTCTTCCCGGAAACGTCCGGCGACTATTTCCTCCTGCAGGTGACGGTTGGTAGCCGCAATGATACGTACATCGACCTTTGTCGGCCGGGTATCGCCTATCTTGATGTATTCGCCGGTTTCGAGGATACGGAGCAGCTTGGCTTGCAGTTCGGCAGCCATCTCGCCTATTTCGTCCAGAAAGATGGTTCCGTTGTGCGCCTCTTCGAACAAGCCTTTCTTGTCCTTCATAGCACCAGTGAACGCTCCCGCTCGGTAGCCAAACATCTCACTTTCCAGCAACTCCTTGCTGAACGACGAACAGTTTACCGCCACGAAATGCTGGCGAGCCCGTTTGCTTCCACTATGTATAGCTTGTGCAAAGACTTCTTTCCCCGTACCCGTTTCACCGGTGAGCAATACCGGCACGTCGGTAACTGCTACTTTTCGTGCCAAGGCTACGGCTTCTTTGATCAGTCGGGATTCGCCCTGAATAGAATCGAACGTGAATGCCCCCACAGGTTTCTCCACCCTTAATTCCCGGACATTGGCTTGTGCCTTCTCCATCGCTTTACTGATAAGTGGGATGATACGATGATTGTCGTCGCCCTTGGTGATGTAGTCGAACGCACCATTCTTGATGGCTTGTACCCCGTCGGGAATATTACCGTGCGCCGTCAGGAGGACGACTTCCGCCACTGGAGCTTGTTTCTTGAGGGCAGCTACCAGATCCACCCCATTGCCGTCGGGCAGAAAAACATCGCACAGCACCACATGGGGCGAGTGGAGTTCCAGTTGCCGCAAACCAGACTTACAGTCGCCGGCCTGGCATACTTCGTAGCCTTCCAACTCCATCATGCGCGCCAGCAATTGCCGGATTTGCATTTCATCGTCGATGATTAGAATCTTGCTCATGGATAGGTATCAATTGAGAAAGCAAATATAAAGCATAAATCCCATATGTGTATAGAGTAAGGAACAAAAAATCCCCGGATAGTAAAGGGTACTTGCAGAACATCTACGAAAAGCGTTCCACAACCTCACTATCCGGGGAGGGGATAAGTCAGAATTCTATTAAGGTTTTATGTCTTGAATAAAATAACCGGAATACTGCACTTCTTTATATACATACGAATAAACGCACCATATTTTCGTTCCGTCATTCTTGATGATACGGCATTTATCCAGTTCTTTCAGCGGAAGTATAGTCCTGAGCTGAAAACACTCAAACTTGCTACCGGGCTTATCGCCTACACTCTTATCACCAGCCAGATAAACTCGCAGGTAATTCATTAGAGTTTTCCAACCATACAGGTACATTCCATCCTTTTCCATGGAAAGTATGGCAGCAGTTGGAGAAGGGACGTAGTCGTCGAATCTATGAACATTGGTGGTTCTAGCTTTGATAGCCTCCAACTCTTCCGAGGTGAAGGGCTCAGTTGTGAGAGTTGTAGTAACCTTGATGGTAGCCTCACGATCCAGTTGGTCTCTAATTGTGAGGGTAGCCGTTCCTTCTTTCTTACCCTGAGCCGTGACTTTCAACACCTTATCCGTCACCGAAGCCGTAACCACCTCTTCATCGTCCGAAGTAACCGTATAGCCATCATTACCGGTTAGGATCTGAACATCGACATTGTTCTTTCTACCCAAACGGTAAACGACATCGATTTGCGCCCGGTCGAAGGTGATATTATCGTACCGGGTCTTAACGACGAATGTTTTCAGTTGGTTTTCTTTATCGGACACCATGACATTGGTTTCCCCGTTCGTCACCCCTTTGACTGTGAGTGCGTTTCCTGATACACTTACTGTAGCAATCTCCGTATTTAGCGAGAAGGCCTTGTAATCGCCAGCCCCATCGGTAATCTCCATCTTGACATCGTTCTCTTTGTCGATGGTCACCACCACTGTATCTTTAGCGAAGCTCAGTGCAGGAGGAGCCACCGGAATAGTATCCGTCGTATCGTCATCGCTGCTACAGCCTGTCCAGCCAAAAGCGCAGGCGAGACACGCCGCCCCTATAAAATATTTTATCTTCATATCAGTATTGTTTAAAAGATTAATAATACACGGAAACTTACCAGTCCTTAGGCTGCGGCTTCCAGTTGTACACCAGTTCATCGTCGAAGAGCATCTTCGCGATATTCTCCAGAGCCGGTTTCTGAGTCCATCTGAAATTGGAACGATTGGGGTCCATGGCGAATATCATGTGCGCTCCGTATCCATTATCACGCATGTTTTTCAGTTCACTAGCCGGAGCGATGTAACCGCGGTTGAACTCCTGCGAATAGAGTGCCATACGGCTCTTGGGCATTCCCGGATAATTACCAGCCAAATCAAAACCGCTTCCGTAATCATGAATACCATAATCGACGAAATCACCCGCTTGGACGCCATCTACCGGGCTCCGAAAGTTAGAGGTCATACCGTATACATAAGCACAAGTCAACTTATCGGGCATGGCACGCTTGGTTTCATACACCAGACGGGCAGCTGCTTCGTATGAATCTTTTACAAAGCCAGGGGTAATAGGCGGGTGGTCCTCGGAATATTCATCATCAAAAAATATGCCGTCCAAATGATACGCATCGCATACGTTTTTCAGTTCCCGGGCAAACTCCCGTGCCGTGTTATCGGCCAGTCTGGCAATTCCTGAACGGTCATGATTGCCCAGAATACCCAGTACCACCTTCATACCTCTGTCCTGCAGCGGTTTCAGGTATTTCTCCCGGTTGTCCAACAAGTGTTGCACATTGGGATTGTTGTACACATACACCCGTCCGGTCTCTACATTGTAGTTGATATTCGCGGAGAAGAGGATCACGATATCGATCAACGGCTTACCACTCTCTTTCAATGTAAAGCAGAGGTTGTTCAACGGATTGGTATCGTTCACTTCCATGCAGCTGATGATCTTGATACCTGTAGACTTATCGCAACTGGGAAGCTTGGTGAGATCCTTCACAAAAATCAGATAACCTGACACATCATCCGGCAGCTGCACGCCTCCTGCTGATATCTCGGCACGTACCGGAATCACATAGGTAGCATCCTGCTTCAGCGATTCTTTTGTATTGAATGTTACATCCACCCCAGCCGACTTGCTTTCACCTTTCGTCACAGCAACCGCCCCGTCACCGGCAAACTTGACCAGTTCTTCGGGGAATGCCTCAAATGTTGTCTCATTAGCCTTGTTGTAAGCCTCAAGTACCGACTTATCATACTTGAACTTTCCGGCGACATCCTGCTTGGCAGCCTTCGATAACCCCAGATAGAGTTGAGTAGTACCTGTATTTCGGAATTCTACCGTAGCCATGGACTGCCTACCTTCACTATTGATGATATAGCCAAGGAGTTCTGTACTTGTTTCGTAAGTACCTTCATCGATACTGCCTACCTGAATCTCCTCATCGCAAGCGGTCAGCAGTCCGCCTGCTAATGCCCAAACGGCAGCAAACAATGTTACTTTCATCTATTTGTTTTTCATCGTTTCTTCTTTTTGTTAAGATAAAACATTGTATGTTACTTACCCGGAGGCGGTAATACTACCGGTGTCCACTTGATTACCTTTTTTGCTGTCAAATGGTTGCCATTCGCCGTATGGTCGCGTACGGTAGCACCATTTCCTTCATCGCATTTCCAATAAGCCACCAGACCTGTCGATGCCGGATCTACCTCATACGGATTATTGGCTATTTCATCCGGCGTCCGTACTACATTCCAGATGCGGCACTCGGATATTTCACCGGCCAGGTAGCGGCTGTCCTCATACGACCGACCGATGTAGAATCCATCAACTCCGTTCACTCCCAAACTAACGGTACCAAGCGATATGGATGCTTCGGACTGTTCTTTGCCATTAACATAGAGTTTCATTTCTGCACTGGCAGAGTTATAGGTCAATGCCACATGAGTCCACTCATTGACAGGAAGTCCCTTGTTGGAATCGGCCGAAGGGAAGTTACCCCGTCCGGTAGCAATCTGTATCTGGTTGGAAGGGAAACCAGCATCACCGAGACGAATCAGGAATCGGCCTTCGATTCCCATGATGGTACTGATCAGACGATCATAATTCCGGCAACGAATCAAAGCTTCCATAGTCACCTGCGACAAGTTGTTCACCACCTCGGGCTTCGCCCACCGATCGACATGCAGATAGTTCTCTTCTATATCGGCCACTACATTGATTAAGGCTGCTCCCTTGAACACAAAATAATTGGTGCGTGCGCTTTCCAGAATGCCGATATTCGCATTGCTGATGGTTACCGGCAGCACGTACACCTTCTCCCGATCGAGTTTGTTGATATCCTTGAAGTAGATCTTGACATCAGTAGAACGTACACTACCGGCCTTAATGGTAATGTTCGTTTCGGGCAACTCATAGTGTTCTGCAGGCAACAGAATGGCTTTGTCATAATAAGCTGCATTGTAAGCAGCCAACGATGACAGATCGGCCTTGCAGGTTAACGTAACATCCACTTTCTCCGGTTGTGCAAGTGCTACCTGGATGATACGTTCCTCGTTTACAATGCCTCCTTTTATTAATATGCTACTTACTTTGGAAGCAGTTTGGATATAAGCTTTGTTATCGTACGTCCAATCTTCCTGACAACCCAGCGCAAGAACCGCCGAGACAAAAAGCGATAAATAGATTTTGGTATGTTTCATATCTGGCATCATTTTAAAGAAGGATTCATAATATGGATGGCCTCCCGGGTATATTGATACACCCGCTTGGTATTGTAATAATCGTTGCTGATGTTATAGACGCCCAGCCCTGCCGCTGTAAAATCGGCATACATGGCTGCCACCCACTGTGCCGTAGAGACGATGGCACGGGAATCATCCGCCCAATAACCGGTCTTCACATCTGCCTGGTCCAGCGAAACGGTTTGCGCCATCACGACGAAACGGTCGGTAGGCACTTCCTCGGCAACAGCCGACAGCACTTCATAAGTCAACTTTCCACTGTTGGTAGCGTTGGCCGTTCCCGAGAGAATGATATGCCGGCACGCTTTCAGGATGGCTTTATCGGGCAAGTTCTGAGGCTTTCCCTCGAAGACAAACCATTTGTCCGTTTGCCGCTCTACCCAGGCGTTCATAACTTCGGTAAAAACACGACAGTCTACTTGGTATTGTTTCTTCTCAGTGGCGGACATGTGCAACATGCTTTTACCATCGAAGCTCATAACGATACCGTCATATCCATATGTATCGCCCAGTTGCAGGTTTTTCTGGAGAGCTTTCGTCAGGTAGCTCAGGAAGCTTTCGGGCTCTGTTTCCTTCTCCTCACCCTCCTGGTGCGCTTTCACCATTTCATCGTACGCTTGTTTCAATTCGTCGTAGCCGATACTGAAGAGCACCTTCGTTCCTTTTCGGGTACGTATGTTTTTCATCTCCTGGCGTTCGCGTTCCACCAATTGGTCCGGGTGCATCAGCACGATATAGTCCACACTGTCGGGCAAATTGTCGATATGTTGCGCCCGATTGAAAGGAGTCTCTTCCTGATTATCAAACCAGGCATATACTACTTTATGACGGGTATTCTTATAAGCTTTCAGATTATCCAGATAGCGCGCATAGAGCTCCGGATTCTGTTCTTCGATGTTGGGATTGTCAACGGGCAATGATTCTGTTTCTGTCCAGTCGTCGCACGAAGTCAATATCAGGCAGCCGATCATGCACCAGGCAGACAGGACTGATTGAATTCTGATTCTATTTTTCATATACTGATTCTTTTAGTTATTTCTTGGCCCACCACACATCAGTACCCATCGTATCGGGACCTTTCAGGTACTGGCTTACGGCCATGGATACATTGGCAGCATTCTCATTGTACTCGTCCTGAGGATAAGGCAGACGACGGGCCATCCTTTCGGCATCGACCTTCCCGGCACTGTTATTGCGTACTACCGGCATCAGCTTCGGATAACCCGTACGACGGAATTCCGACCAGGCTTCGATACCCAATGGGAAGTTGGCAATCCACTTTTGGGTAATGATTCGTTCCAGCTTCTGCTCCATAGCAGCCCCCTCATCCCACTTTATGGTAATGGTACTGGTCACACCGTTGTATGAATAGATTCCGGCCGGATCTTTATAGCCTTCAGGCTGACTGGTGGCATCGCTCAGGTATTGTTCTGCTCCCGATGCTCCCCACTGGGCAAACGACAGTTGGATACCCATCTTATAAAAGCCTTCCGCCTGGGAAGCGGCAGATACTGCCGGAGTTCCCATACTCCATCCGCGCAAGGCGCCTTCAGCCTTCAGAAAAGCACATTCAGCAGCGTTCATCCACAACAGTTTGGAAGCTTCTTCCACATTCATATTAGCATAGTTCTTCACAACATCACCACTCATGATCTGTATTCCGGAACGTAAGCCCAGATATCCGTTCACAGTCGGTTTCTCGAAAGTAGATGCAACAAAATACTTCTCCCTACGCGGATCTTTGTAACCATTCATATACGATGTTATGTCGGCCGAAACGCGCGAGTCTCCTTTATTATATTCGAACATCACCACCCGGAACGGATTCTTGGTAGTCAACTCCCGGTATGCATTGTCTTCATTGGCAACAATTGTTCCCACTTCGTGATTGGCAGCTTCGGTGGCTTTAGCCTGTGCCAGCACCGGATCGACATTCACCACCCGCATCGCCAAGCGCAGCTTGATAGAATTAGCCAGTTTGATCCATTTCTCCACATTACCGTTATAAACCTTATCGGCCTTGGGTGTGAAGTTCTCCATCCGATGCTCGGTGAGTGTACTGATGGCGGCATCCAGTTCCTCGAACATCTTCTTGTATACTTCTTCCTGCGAATCGTAAGGAGCGTTCAGGTTGCCATCTTCCCCAATCTTGGAGTAAGGAATAGGACCATAGATATCCGTCACACGCGAAATAGCCAGTACCCGCAGAACATCAGCCACAGCACGGGGCACGACGTCTTCGGTGACATTCCATACTTTGGTACGGCGAATAAACACTTCGGGAATGATATCGTTGAACGCCACCTGTATCCAGTGTTCTTCCGGGTTGTAGGTAGCATAGTTCTTCCCGTTGAAGCCGTCGTTAGAGTCGGCCATATAACCTCCGAACGAGCCTCCCAGGAGGCAATCGGTAAACTGGCAGGTATTCACGTTAACGGGTATCACATAGTCCTGTAAGCCTGTCAGAGCAGCACTCAGGATATACCCGTCGCGTTCCATCTCCTCCTGGCTGGCTCCACTCTTGTCCTGGTTAATTTCTTCATAACCGGCCGTACAGGCAACTGTTCCTGTTGCCGCCACTCCCAGGAGAAGCAGACGTATTATTGATTTATTTCTTTTCATACGTATTCGATTTTAAAATTTGAATCTGATATTGAAGCCTACATTGCGCATACTCGGCATCATGAAGTAATCGATACCCTGATAGTAGTTGCCTGTAGTAGCTACCGACTCGGGATCGAACGGAGCTTTGTTATAAATCATCCACAGATTGCGCCCGATTAGCGAGAGGGAAACTTCCGACACGCCCCACAGCTTACGCTTGGGTATGGTATAGCCGATGCTGGCTTCCTGCAAACGCACATTGGTAGCGCTGTATGTATAGTACTGCGGAATACCGCTATGAGCGCCGATGGTGGTGTACCATTTCTCCGCATTGACCAGATCGGTACCGTTGACGTACACCCCTCCCCTGTCACGAGCGACCGCCGATGCCTCAGATACTCCATAAAGGTCCATCGTCGCCTGGGTAGCCGAGTAAACGATGCCTCCGATACGTGCCGATATCATAAACCCTACATCCAGCCCCTTCCAGGTGAAGTTGTTCCTCCAGGCCATGTTGCATTTGGGGAATACGCTACCCAGCTTGATCTGCCCCACCTTATTATTAACGGACAGGTTTCCGTTTGGATCGACATAGATATCACCGTTGCTGTCACGTTGCAAGTCGGACAGCGAGTAGAGGTCGCCTAAGGTACCGCCTTCAACCAAATAGAACCGGGCTTGCGACAACCCACCTACATCGAGCCGATCTTTGTTGACGATAGCTCCTGTTTCCGGATGCTTAAAATTGCGTACCAGTTCCAGGATCTTGTTCTGGTTGGCACTGAGTGTGTAGTTGGACGACCATCCGAAGTCGTTCCACTTATTTTGATAACCTAATGAAAACTCTATACCTCTATTGCGCACACTACCCGTCTGCACATACATCTTGTCATACATGGACGATACGGATAGCTTCGCATCGAATGTCTGGTTGTAACTCTTCGTGTTATAAAGGCTGACATCCACATTGAAATTCTGAAAAATACGGGCTGTCAGTCCCACTTCCCACGAATCGGTTCGTTCTGGTTTCAGATTGCTCATGGGATAGTGTGTCTTGTCTTTGTACTGTTGCGTATTCTCGTCCCATTCATACCTCGGATTGGCCAACAAGGGAGGGAATGGAAGACCTACTGAGGCAAACGACGCTCTCAGCTTCAGAAATGAGACCTGTTCGGGCATGTCGAATATCTCCGATAGGATGAAAGAAGTACCCACCGACGGATAGAAGAAACATTTGGCAGCCGAGTGAGGACCTGCCAACTGGGAAGGCCAGTCGTTGCGCCCGGTCAGCGTCAGGTAGTAGGCACTCTTATAGCCCAATTCCACACTGACAAACAGGGACTTGCTCTGTACGTGCAATCCTCCTTCCAGGCGTTTGGTATACTTATTATCCAATTGCACCAGACTGAACTTATTGGGAACTCCTTCCGGGTTGATCGGGCCACGGTTCCGGATAAACTCCTGGTTCTTATCCGAAAGAGAGCCTCCGACATTGGCTTGCAGAGTGAATACTTCATGGAAGCGTTTGTCTACATTGACCATGAAGTCACCATAGATCTGCTTATCCTTGTTGCTTTGTATTCCGTAAAAGCCATTGTTAGAACCTTCCGTGAGGGTAGTATTGGTGGTAGCGTATAGTTTCTCCGAGAAGTCCGTCACCGAATGGTCCATGCGGATACGTCCTGCTACACTGAGCCAGTCGAAAATCTTATATGTAAGATTGGCATTCATCATGTAGCGATCTTTATTATTCTCACGCAAGTTGCGATAATTGATCCAGTACGGGTTCTGTCCGGTGAATTCATTGATCCCCTGCGGCCAGTACTGGGTGCTGATTTTGCGTTGCGTATCCCACCGCTCGTACATCTTGATATCTTCCCAGTCGTCCCCGCGCGGAAAGAGGTATGCTGTCACCAACGGATTGGAGTAGATGCCCTGGTTGGTCATATTCCTATCCTTCTGGCGAATGTAGCTGGCCCCCACATCGAGTAGGAGCTTGTCTTTGAGGAACGAAGTGGTATTACGGAACGTGAAGTTATAGCGGTCGTACTTATTATTCGGGACCACTCCTTGCGAGTTTACCGCAGCAGCCGACAGGTACGTCTGATTCTTTTCCGATCCGGTGGAGAGCGTGATGCTTTCCGTGGTTACTATACCGGTCCGGAAGTAATCGGTCCGGGGAGAGTAACCCATATAGTTGGCGTCATTGAGACGCCGGCCCCAACTCTTGTCCAGCGCAGGCACATCGGAAAGTCCGCCGCCTGTGCCGTAACGATTTTGGAAACGGGGCATCGCAAAGATATCCACAAACTCAGTGCTTTGTGAGACGGTGAGGCTGGTACTTCCCACTTTTCCTTTCTTCGTGGTGATGACCACAGCACCATTGGCAGCATCGCTACCGTAAAGGGCAGCAGCGGCAGCACCTGTCAGCACGGATACACTCTCGATGTCTTCTGGATTGATGTCGGCAATAGCTTCGGTAGTTCCCGACGAATCGAACTCTGTTCCGCCTTCTCCACCCAGATTGAACATGGGCACACCGTCGATGACATACAGGGCGTTGCTCGACTGTTCGATGCCTTTCGTTCCGCGCATGACCACCTTACTGGCGCCACCCACACCGGAAGAGCTGGCATTGATATTCACACCGGCCACTTTACCCGAGAGGGCATTGACAAAGTTGACATCCTTCACCCGGGTGATATCGTCCTGTCCCAGCTCTTGTACATTGTAACTCAACGCTTTCTGCGAGCGCTTAATACCCAAGGCAGTAACTACTACGACATCGAGCTCCTGCGCGGCAGGCGCCATCCGTATCTGATAAATATCCTGATGGGTAACAGTCAGGTTCTGGGCAGTATATCCCAAATAGGATACGGTCACCACACTTCCTTGCGGTACTGCCAACGAGAAACAACCATCCAGATCGGTGATGCCCCCCAGGTTAGTTCCCTTTACGCTCAGCGAAACCCCAATCATGGGCTCTCCGTTCTCATCCACAACACTCCCGGTGATTTTCTTCTCCTTGATTTGTCCACCCTTTTCAGGAACAATCAGGATATGCTCGTTTTTCACCTGGAAAGTAAATCCTGTGCCGGCGAGAATCTTACTCAAGGCTTCTTCCAGTGATTGGTCGGCCAGGTTGACCACGATTTGTTTATTTCCATTCAATTTGGATTCATTGTAGGCGACCGGCATTTTCGATTGCCTTTCTATTTCCCTCAGAGCCTCTTTGATAGTTATCTTTTCGCATTTCAGCGTAATCTTCACATCGCTCTGTCCATAAGCTGCGGCACCGAGGAGCAGTACACACAGGAACAGCCAAAATCTAAGGTGCCTTCGGGCATTGTAATTATTCATAAATCTATACGATTTTTGGTGTTAGAATTAAGTTATACATTGGGTTTTGAGACACTTGTCTCTAAGTTGGTTGAATAACAGGTATTTAATATCCGGTCCAGGCCTGAATACCAGATACTTTTTTTCATCACATCTATTTATTTAAAAGTTTAATTATCTCTTGTTTTTCGGTATATTACCTGGAGTATTCCCCCTGGTGTTGATACCTGTATAGTACAAAAACAACCAGCCAGGCAGTACTACTCAACATCTAAATGGAAACAGAGTTTCTTTTTCAGGTCGCACAAGGCTAAGTAGATATGCCGCTCTACGGTACGGACCGACATATCCAGTTCTGCTGCTATTTCCAGATTACTTTTTCCTTCGAAACGGCTTTTCTTGAAAACTTCTTTCCGGCGATCGGGCATACCCTCCACAGTACAATGCAACAGCAACTCGATTTCGCGGACATGCAATTTATCGTCCACATCGAATTCATCAGCAATCTGATTCTTCTCAAAAAGCGCCTCCTGGTATTTCCGTTCAATTTTCTGGTGCTTAATGAAATTAAATATGTGGTTCTTAGCCACTTTGAACAAGTAATAATTGCCCATTTCCTTATTGCGCCAGACTTCGGGTATATCAATCAGTTTCAGGAAGATATCCTGTGCGATATCTTCTGCATCCTCTTCGCTTTTCAGAATCTGCTGCGCAAAGAGTTTCACTTTCGGATAATTGGCCATAAAGAACCGGCCGAATTCTTCCCTTAGTTTCAGGTTATCTCGTATGTTCATAGTAGTAGAATATTAACAGTTTTGTTTCAGGAGATAAGTTCTATTACTTTTTGCAAGGCGCCAGGTAATACATCTTATCTGCTTCCTGATAGTCGAAGTCGCCGGAAACAATCTTGATGATATCTAATATAAGAGGTAAGGAAGTATCTTTCTTGAAACGGAAATTGTACTTGTCATCATTAAAGAGAAGCGACGGGTACTGAAAAGAGACAGCAAATTTCTCCTCCAAAACGTCGAGCACTTCCCGAATGGTAGATCCACGAAATACCAGCTCGCCACGCTGCCAGGCGGTAGCATCATACAGATCGACTTTGTCGACGGTGAATTGGCGGGTTGGCCGATAGAACACAAACTGATCACTCGGCATGAGAAGTACTTCCCCGGGGGCCTCTTCCCACTCCACTTTCACCCGCCCATCTATCAGAGTAGTCTTGAAATAAGCGTCACTGGGATAGGACGTGACATCGAACTCGGTACCCAGAGCAGTGATAGAAAAACCTTTTGAATGAACGACAAACGGCCAATGAGTATTCTTGACCACTTTAAAATTAGCCTCACCAGTGATGTACAAGGTACGATTGTTCTTTCCGAACGTTTCGGGATACAGAATCACCGTTCCGGTGTTGGCATACACCCGGCTGCCGTCGGGCAACAGAATACTACCCGAATCGCCTGCCTGCGCAAAATACTCCACCCACTTCGTTTCGGCCGAGGCTGTACGCTCGAACCATAGCCACATCCCTATCGAAAGAATCACAGCAACTGCCGCCGCATAACGTCCAAGGGTAAACCGCCGTATCTTTCTCTTCTCAGCTTCCTGCTTTCTGTCCAACAGATGTTCCAAAGATTGCAGCGTGCTATCGGTCGGGGTATTCCCCGTCTGTTCCCAAAAAGCCAGAAGCGCTTGCTCTTTCTCGGCAGCAAACTCATCGTCCGTCAGCCAGCGATGAAACTTAGTTAGCGTCCGTTCGTCGATAGAAGTCCGGGTACATTCCTCCATGGTCTTTTTGACATATTTCTGAACCATATACATTATATTATATAAAGAAAACAACTCAACCGGGTTTACTACTCAAAGAAAACAGATTATTTATGCAAATAAAATTCGAACACTTACCAATCTCCCCTTCCACCTTGCAGGGCGAAGCTATCTTGCTCTACGACCAAGCCTGCCGGGGTCTACGGGCAACGATGTATAAGATGTACATCTTATACAGTACAAGATGCACATCTCGTACATTGCATCCCGAGAAGTCAAGCTATTTTCCTTGAAATAGTTAAATCTTCTTCTAAACTAGCCTCCGCCACGAACATTTAATTACTTTCGCACGTTATTTCCAATGGAAACTATTTACACAACAAACAATATGAAGATTATCATTATCGGAGGAGTGGCTGGAGGTGCAACGACGGCTGCCCGAATCAGAAGAATGGACGAATCGGCAGAGATCATCCTGCTCGAGAAGGGAAAGTACATTTCGTACGCCAACTGCGGACTGCCGTACTACATCGGCGGAAGTATCGAGGAACGGGAGAAGTTGTTCGTACAAACTCCCGAAGATTTTTCCATTCGCTTCCGGGTGGATGTACGTACGGAAAACGAAGTCATATTCATCAACCGGAAAGAAAGAACAGTCACCGTACGGCAAAAGACCGAAGACACATACATCGAACACTACGACACACTGATTGTATCGACAGGAGCAGTGCCGGTGCGTCCGCCGCTGCCAGGAATCGACTCAGAAGGGATCTTCACCTTACGCAATGTTACTGACACGGACCGGGTCAAGGCATACGTCACCCAGCATGCCATTCGCCGGGCGGTAGTGATCGGTGGCGGATTCATCGGACTGGAAATGGCGGAGAACCTGCATGCCCTCGGAGCCAAAGTCTCTATTGTGGAGATGGCTAACCAGGTGATGACGCCCATCGATTTCTCCATGGCTTCGCTGGTACACCAGCACCTGATGGAGAAAGGGGTGAATCTATATTTGGAACAGGCAGTCGCCTCGTTCGAGAAGAACGGACATGAAATAAAAGTCGTCTTCCAGAACGGACAATCCATACAGGCCGATATCGTAATCCTTTCCATCGGCGTACGCCCGGAAACGACACTGGCCAAAGCTGCCGGACTGACCATCGGCGAGGCGGGTGGCATTGCGGTCAACGACTATCTGCAAACATCTGACAAGTCGATCTATGCCATCGGCGATGCGATTGAATTTCCTCATCCGCTCACCGGAAAACCGTGGCTCAACTACCTGGCAGGGCCGGCCAATCGTCAGGGGCGTATTGTAGCCGACAATGTATTGGGAGCACACATTCCGTATGAGGGTTCCATCGGAACTGCTATTGCGAAAGTGTTCGACATGACTGTAGCTTCCACCGGACTTCCCTCCAAACGCTTGAAGCAACTCGATGTTCCGTATACTTCCTCGACCACTCACTCCAACTCGCACGCCGGATACTATCCGGGAGCGGTGCAAATGAGTATCAAGATTACCTTCGATCCGGCCAACGGCAAGCTGTATGGCGCCCAGATTGTGGGGTACGACGGGGTAGACAAACGCATCGACGAAATGGCTTTGATCATTAAACGTCACGGCACCATCTATGACCTGATGCAGGTGGAACACGCTTACGCCCCACCTTATTCTTCAGCTAAAGACCCGGTAGCCATTGCCGGTTACGTAGCGGAAAACATGATGAATGGAAAGACGAAATCAGTATATTGGAGACAACTGCGTGACATCAGCCTCGAACACAATTTCTTGCTGGATGTACGCACCCCCGAAGAGTTCGAAACGGGATCACTTCCGGGAGCGGTCAATATACCACTAGACGAGCTGCGCGACCGCATCGACGAGGTGCCGAACGACCGGCCTGTGTACCTTTTCTGTGCCGTCGGCCAACGGGGATACCTGGCCTACCGCATCCTGTCCCAGCGAGGATTCGATAACGTCTTCAACCTGTCTGGCGGACTTAAAACCTGGCGGGCGGCTACAGCACCCATTATTATCGATCAGTCAGACGATGCGATTCAACCGTCTGCACCTGCGGCAGCACCCTCTGCCTATCATCCGCAGCCGATCGCGGCTTCTACCTCCAACGGATCGACGACGCCTGTCATCAAAGTAGACGCTTGCGGGCTACAATGCCCCGGCCCCATCCTGAAGATGAAGAAGACCATGGACACCCTGGCTCCGGGCGAACGGGTCGAGATCATCGCTACCGACCCGGGATTCGGACGCGACGCCGGGGCTTGGTGCAACTCCACCGGCAATAACCTGGTTTCCAAAGAGACAGCAGGTGGCAAGACCACTGTTGTCATCGAAAAGGGAGAGCCTAAATCCTGCCAGGTAGTGACCAGTTGCGAAGGCAAAGGCAAAACATTCATCATGTTCAGCGATGACCTGGACAAAGCTCTGGCCACCTTTGTGCTGGCCAACGGAGCGGCGGCCACCGGTCAGAAGGTAACTATTTTCTTCACATTCTGGGGATTGAATGTCATCAAACGTCTGCACAAGCCCAAAGTAGAGAAAGACATCTTCGGTAAGATGTTCGGCATGATGCTCCCTTCCAGCTCCATGAAGCTCAAACTTTCCAAGATGAGTATGGGTGGTATAGGCGGCGTGATGATGCGCTACATCATGAAGAGCAAAAACATCGACTCGCTCGAGTCACTCCGTGCACAAGCTTTGGAGGCTGGTGTAGAGTTCATTGCTTGCCAGATGTCAATGGATGTGATGGGGGTCAAGGAAGAAGAATTTATCGACGGAGTCACCATCGGCGGAGTAGCCACTTATATGGAACGGGCAGACCAGGCTAATGTAAACTTATTTATATAATCCAGAAAGATGAAAACTATTTGCACGATGCGCGATGTATACAGAGCTTTGGCCGAGTTTGAATCAGCCTTCGAGAAGGAGTACAGCCTGTCGCTCAACGAAGCGATGGCGCTGTGCGCCTTGCAGGAAGCAGGAGGCGGGATGACAGCCACAGCCATGGCCGAACGCACCGGAATGACTCCTTCGAACATGTCAAAGATCATCCGGAGCGTAGAAAACAAAGGATTCATACAAAGAAACATTGGAGAAACCGACAAACGCCAAATGTTTTTCACATTAACATCCCCCGGAGTCCATCGTCTACAGGAGCTTAGCCTGGACAAAGTTGCCGTTCCGGAACTGTTCCACCCACTGGTACACAACACCTGATTAGCTAAATTAACATTTACTAATCCGAACCTTTTATAACATAAGTTGTTCAATGATACAAAAGCCCCAAGGTACCAGGGGTGGAATTATAAAACCTAAACATTTTAGAGATATGAAGAAATTATTACCCCTCTTATTAACGGCTCTCGCGTTCACCGCTTGTGAGAAAGAACCCGACATGAGCCAGTTGGATAGCGATTATTTGGTATATACCAATTATGACACTAAAGCCGACTTCAAACAGTTCAGCACATACTATCTGCCCGATAGCATTCTGGTCATCAGCAATGACGATAAAGCTAAGTATCTGACCGATGCCAACGCACAGCAGATTCTCGCTACCTATGAGCAAGACATGAATGCCAGAGGATTCACACGTGTAGACGATAAAGCCGATGCACAACTTGGCTTGCAGGTCAGCTACGTAGAGAACACCTACTACTTCATAGATTACAACTACCCGGATTGGTGGTGGTGGTATCCGTACTATTGGGATATTCCTTACTGGGGCGATTGGAGTGGATGGTACTATCCGTATGTCATCGATTACAGCTACAGCACCAATTCATACATTGCTGAGATATTGAATCTTACCGCTCCGACAGGCAGCGACAAGAATCTCCCGGTATTGTGGACGGCTTTCTCAAGCGGAGTATCTTACTCGCCTACGGCTGATCAGACCCTTACGATCAATGCAGTCAACCAGGCGTTTGCTCAATCCCCTTATCTTACTAACAAATAATTAAGAACCAGAACCATTATGAAAACAATAAAAAATATTTCTCTCAGAGTGATGGCCGTATTGGCTGTAGCTCTTGCGTGCTCCCTTCCGGTCAAAGCACAGCTATCGAATAATGGATATGCGAATGTGGATTGGCAATTCAACGTACCTTTGAGTAATGGGTTTGCTGACAAAGCCAGCGGTTGGGGTATGAACTTCGAAGGAGGTTACTTCATCACCCCGAACGTAGCATTGGGAGGATTCCTGAGCTATCATAGCAATCATGAATATGTTCCCCGCCAGACTATGCCGGTAGGCGACGACGGTGCGGTAACAACCGACCAGCAGCACACTATATTCCAGTTACCTTTCGGCGCAGTAGCCCGCTACCAGCTCAACCGTGGCAGTTCGCTGCAACCCTATTTCGGTTTGAAACTGGGTGCCAACTACGCCAAAGTAAGCTCGGATTACAATGTATTCGAATCGTACGAGGATAGCTGGGGTGTACATGTATCTCCGGAAGTAGGTGTGAACTTCTATCCATGGGCTTATGGTCCGGGATTCCACTTGGCTCTGTATTACAGCTATAATTCCAACAGCGCCAGCTTGATCGAGTACAAGGTCGACGGGCTGAACAACTTCGGCTTCCGTGTAGGTCTTTCTTTCTAAAGAGAGTCAATCTAACATAGAGCCAAAGCGCCTCCCAGGTATCAGGGGGCGCTTTCTCTATTTTAGTAGGGCATCATACAGAGTGCCTTGTATTCGTTTGCGGATGTCGAGCTGACTCAGCTTATTATTCTCGACCGAGGGATAGGTACGGTTACAAAGAAACACATAGACCAACTGATTGGTAGGATCTACCCAGGCGCAAGTACCTGTAAAGCCGGTATGCCCGTACACAGTCGACGGAGCCTCATCGGCACAAAGGCCTTTCTGCGGAGTAGCATCGGGCTTATCGAAGCCCAGCCCGCGACGGCTCACACGCGACTTCTCGGTGGTAAACAACCGGCAAGTCTCCTCACTCAGATAACGATGTCCGTCCAACTCACCACCATTCAGCAGCATCTGGTAGATACGTGCCACCTCGGTGGCTGTCGAGAACAGCCCGGCATTGCCCGAAACACCTCCCTGGAAAGCGGCTGATTCATCGTGCACGAAGCCCCGAATGGTTCCTTTCCGCAAGAACTTGTCGATGGCAGAAGGAACGATTTCACTCTTCGTATGGTTGCGTAACGGCAGGAAACCAGTATACTTCAGTCCCATCGGACGGTAGAATTCCTGCTGTAGGTACTCGTCCATCGGCTTATCTGCCAGTTTCTCTACCAACATACGCAGCAGGATGAAGCCCACGTCGCTGTAAACATAAGTTTTCTCTTTCATCGGCGCATCGACAATGACCTGTTGTACTACTTTTTCAAACGACTCGTTGAGCCAGAGGCTGTCGCATATCTGGAAGGTATAGTTTCCGGTACGTACGGAAGAAACCCATTCTTTCCGGTAGCAGAAATTGGGATTAGCCCAAAGCTGTGCGGCCAGTTGCAGGGTATGAGTTGCATCCCGGCGATTGCTAAACAGCTTTCCTTTATAACTGTCTTTATCGATGGCTTCAGTATATAGTCCAACGCTCGCCGGCAAGCCCGACTGGTGGAACAGCACTTCGCGAACCGTTATATCCTTTTTATTGGTTTGTTTCAGAAACGAGAGATGGTCGGACAACTTATCGGTAAGATTGAGCATTCCCCTATCATAAAGTTTCATTACAGCCAATAGCGTCGCAGTAGTCTTAGTTAGCGAAGCCACATCGTACATATCCGTAGCCCGCACGGACGTGCCACCCGGAGCACTCTGCTGGCCAAAGCATTTGTTCACCATCACTTCGCCATCCTTCATCACCACTACCTGACATCCAGGATAGGCTCCTTTAGTCACTCCTTCCAGCGCGATGGTATCGATACGGGCCAGCACAGTCGACGAGAGTCCGTACTCTTCTGGAATGAAGTGTACCGGAGTGGCCGGGGTCAGTATCAGCCCATCACCCTGAGCAAACAAGTGCCCTACACTAGCCGAGAGCCGTCCATTGGCTTTCTCCTTGGCAAAGAGGACGCGCGCCACCTGTTCCTGCACCTCATCGGTTGCGGAATGTGCAGCTACTACCGCTCCTGCATGGGCTACTGCCTTGGGTATCTGCATCATCATCTTGGGTGGGATGAAGAATGTGTATACAGTAGGATGGGCAGGTGAAAACCGCTCAAAGAAAGGCTGGTATGGTGCCAATCGCTGTTCGCCAACGGCCACGATGAGCCGTTTGTATGCAGCCAGCGAGTCACAAAACAGCTTTTCTTCACTTTCGCTCATTCCGGCACGTAAGCTGAATCGGACAGGCTTAGCGTATTTCTTTAGTTCGGTGACCAGTTGATCCAGATCCTTCGAAGCCCCCACTTCGAGGAGTGCGATTTCCTCGCCATCATCATTCAGCGGAAGTACCTGATCGCGATTGCCCAGCACAGTCACCGCCGCCCGGTTCAACCGTTCGATGAGTTGACGTGCCTGCGGAGTGTTGATGCGGCTACTTAATCCTGAAAGGCGCACTACCGGTTTCTTCTTCAAACCCAGCGCATACTTATAGGTAAGCACTTTGCGGCACTTACGATCGATCTCTTCTTCACTCAATGCCCCACTCTTCACAGCTTCGTACACCGCTTCGAGCTCCGACTTCAGATTGCGCGGAGCCAGCACCATATCATTACCGGCTTTCAGGGCTTGCAAGCAAATATTGGGATTGTCCGAGACTCCTTTCATAGCCAGAGCGTCGGTAAATATCAATCCTTTAAAGTTCATCTCCTTCGTGAGCAGATCGTACACCACATTGCGTGAGAGCGAGGAAGCCGACACGCCGTCGGGTTCGAGTGCCGGTACCTGCAAATGTCCTACCATCATACCGTCAATTCCGGAGCGAATAGCTTCACGGAACGGGTAAAGTTCTACGCTGTCCAAGCGTTCGCGGCTAAAAGGAAGTACGGGCAACGACTTATGCGAGTCCACATCCGTATCCCCATGTCCGGGGAAGTGCTTGCATACCGCCATCACCTGTCCGTCTTCCAGTCCGGTGAGGTAGGCCGTTACTTTACGGGCCACCAGTACGGGGTCTTCACCGAAAGAGCGGGAGTTGATTACCGGATTTTCCGGATTGATATTGACGTCGGCCACCGGGGCGAAGTTCACCTGTACACCCAACTCCCGGCACTGGCGGGCCATCTCACGGCCGTATTCGTAAATCAAGGTATCGTTCTGGATACAGCCCAGCACCATGTTGCGAGGAAAGACGGGCGTTCCTTTCAGACGCATAGAGAGGCCCCACTCACCGTCGAAGGTGATCATCAGAGGCACACGGGCCAACCGTTGTGCAGTGTTGGTCAGCTGGGCCTGATTGTCCAGTCTCCCACCCGAGAAGAGTAATCCGCCTACCTTATAAGTAGTCACCACATCGCTCAGTAACTGCTGATTGCGCTTCGTGAGGTCGGGCGCCAGAGTGTGTATGAACAGTTGACCGATTTTTTCTTTCAACGATAGCTTATTCATCACCGAATCCACCCAGTGCTGACAAGCCGGGTCGTCCTGGACCTTGCTCCATAGCATCGGGTCTTTGGGAGGCAGAGGAACTTCTTCCTCGATTATAAGTTCGGGGATACTGAACGAGTGTGCCGGACTGTGAATCAACCCAACCGCACCCATGCAAAGAAATAATATCGTCAATAAGAGTTTACGCATGCTATTTTTTCATCGATTGATAAATAATTTCCTGGATGGATCGCCGCATCCTTAGTTCATTCAGTCTGGCATTCCACACATCGGGACACACCCGGTTGCTTAGGAACACGTACACCAGTCTGTTGTCCGGATCGGCCCAGACGCAGGTACCTGTAGAGCCCATCTGTCCGAAAGTACCAGCCGGAGTCGACGGGGAGCAGTTGCTGGCCACCGGAAACTGCCGGTTCGGTTTGTCAAAGCCCAATCCATAATGACTCAAGGCCGATTGTTCGGTGGTAAACAGACGGCAAGTCGATTCGCCCAGATAGCGGCGACCGTTCCATTCGCCTCCATTGAGCAGCATCTGGAACAACTGCCCAGTTTCTTCGGCCGTAGAGAATAGTCCGGCATTTCCGGACACCCCGCCCATAAAGGCAGCCGCCTCGTCGAGCACATAACCGCAAAGGTCCTGACGGCGCAGGTAGTCGTTACTGGCAGTGGGTACGACATCGATCTTCGTAAATCGTTGCAACGGGCGATACAAGGTATGCATCAATCCCATTGGGATGTAAAACTCCTCAGCCAGATACTCGTCCATAGGTTTCCCGGCAATGGCTTCCACCACTTGTTGCAACAGGATAAAATCGACGTCACTGTCCAAGAATTTTTTGGAATATGTTTCGCAAGCGATGATTTGCCGTTGAATCTGCGTGATATAGCTGTCGGCCAGCCAGAGCCCATCGGCTACCTGACGGTTATGCTGTGCGGTCTGCGTGGGCGACATAATTCCTTTCTTGAACTTAAAGTCCGAACAGGCGTAGGTGTATTCGCCCATACGGGTATAGTGCCACTTGTCGACAAACTTCTGCGTAAAGGGGCCGTACACGGTAGCGTCGTCAATAGCGTCGCGATAAAAACGGATATGGGGTGACAGACCTGACTCATTGAACAGGAGTTCGCGTATAGTGATCTCTTTCTTGTTCGACGCCTTCATCCAGGGCAGGTACTGAGACAATCTGTCAGTCAGATTCAACCGGCCTCCGTCGTACAACTTCATGATAGCCAGAACGGTTCCAGCCGATTTGGAGATGCCCCCCAGATCGTAGATGGAAGCAGATGTCACCGGACGCAGGTCTTTGTAGGAATAAGTACCGAAACAATGGTCGTAAGCGGTTTTCCCGTCTTTGAGCACCACTATCTGGCATCCGGGAAAAGCTTGGGCTGCAAGTCCTTCTTGCACGAGTGTATCAATGCGTTGCAACAAATGGCCATGAAGTCCGCAATCTTCGGGCTGCACACAGGTCGCTGCTCCGCGCTCAATGACTCCACCGTCGCCGGCCCGATACAATCGCCCCCCATCGGCCGTCAACTTCCCGTGGATGTCCGTCTTGGCAAACAAGGCATCGGCCATCTGTTCCTGTACGGTAGTCTCGGCGGTATAGCCCAGCAACACGGCGGCCGACCGATTCAGAGAATTGTCCAGTGCCGCCAGTCCTTGCGGTGAGGTAAACAGCACGAACACCACCGGTGCATCCAGTTGCAGACGGGTAAAGTAGGAACGAAAGTTCCACACTTCCCAGTCGGGCAGGGTGATGCTGACCACTACACGGCGGTAGTCGCGCAGCTTTTCAGTGATGATTTGCGACTCCTCCGGAGAAGTCCGCCAGTTCAGCCAGTAATTATCGGCCTTTCCGTACTTTTCGAATTGCCGGACAAATGCCTGGTCGGCATTCTTTTCACCGACACTCAGAATGGCTGTGGTGATGTCCGGGTCTAAAGGAATGGTGCGAGAGTGGTTGCCCAGCACCGTTGCTTCCGGACGTACCAACACTTCTGCCGGTTCCTGAGTCTTGGCCGCCTTGCGTTTGGCCACCTTTTGCGCGCTCAGCGTAGTGATGCCCATCCCTAATATCATAGCAACAGACAAGAGTTTTTTCCCCTGTCTGCACGTATCTTCCCACATTGTCATCCTATTTTTTTGATCAATCGTTTATTTTTTCTTGAACACCAGATCGGTACGTCCTACGTACACGCCGTTTTTACCACTGTGGAAAAGCCATACTACCTTTCCGTCCAGATTGAGATACTCCTCAGGATGCTCCATAAAGGTATGTGTATGTCCACCGAGTACCAAATCTATATTCCGTGTTTTTGCAACCAGTTGCTTATCGTCGGTGACGCCGAGATGCGACAGGCAAATCACGACATCACATTTTTCTTTCGCTCGCAGGAGGGCGGCCATTTCATTGCCTACCGTTACCGGGTCTTTGTAAACAAGTCCTGCACACTTGTCAGTCTGTATCAGTCCGTCCGGCTTCACTCCCAGCCCGAACACTCCGATTTTCAGTCCGTGGCGATTGAGAGTAATGTAAGGTTTCACCAGCTTCGCCAGCGGAGTGTTGGTGAAATCGTAATTGGAACACACGACGGGAAACCATGCCTTCTCGAACAAGCGAGCCAGGTTCTCCATGCCAAAATCGAATTCATGATTGCCGATCATCACCGCATCGTAGCGCATGAAGTTCATCATCTTTACTTCGACCTCACCCCGGTAGAAGTTATAGTACGGGGTGCCTTGCGAGAAGTCACCACAGTCGAACAGCAGCAGGTCGGGTATCTCCTTCCGCCACTTCTCCACCAAGGTAGCCCGCCGAATTACTCCACCCATTCCGGCATATTTATCGTCGGCATGCTTGTCGATGGGTTCGATGCGGCTATGGGTGTCGCTCGTCTGCAAGATGGTCAGTGTGCGCCGTTCCTGCGAACTGGCGGAAGAGAGCACACAGAACAGCAGGGCAACTGTCAGATAAAATCTATACGTCATCTTCATCTATGGTCAATTCTATTTTATGGTTCTACTGTAATTCTGCCTTCCATCCGGGAAGTTATCTTCTTGCCTGCCTGGGTTTGCCGTTCTACGTATGTCATGAACAGTCCGCGCAAGGTGGCTTCGGGGGGACATTCCCGCTTCTGGGCTTGCAGGCAGGCCAACATCCCGTCGTTGCCGTCGGCCAGGTAGTCGATGGTAGCCAGTGTATACAAGGCGTCATCGTCTACCGGTCGGTTGTTAACGGTAGCACTCAGCAAGCGACGATCGGCCGAGATGGTTAGTTTCACGCCACTCACTCCCTCACCACCGACGCGGGCTATCTGCCCGAAGAGCGCACGGAGGTCGGACCCTTTCAGGGTAAGTACGCAAAGGGAGTTTTCGAAGGGGAGTATCTCGTAAATATTTCCGCAGGTGATGGTTCCTTCCGTGAGTATGTTGCGCAAGCCGCCCATGTTGACCATCCCCATATCGGCCGGTCGCCCTAAAACGGATGTTGCCGCATCCCGCAACACATCGGCTACCAGGTTGGACAGCAGACTCTCCGGCCGGCTTCCCGTCATTGTTTGGGTGCTGACACCTATCACTCGGTTCATCACGCTATCCACTGCGGTTTGGTAAGGAAGCAGCAAGGATATATAGCGTGCATCGGGCTCTTCATCCCACTTCGAGTCGACTGAGATCAATCGTCCTTCCACCCGTTCCAACTGGTAGTGAGCACGATTGCAAGAAGAGAGCAACAAAAGACCGGAGAGCAAGAATCCCTGGAATAGCCTCAATATCATTATATTCATATTCGTTTTTCCACCGTTTTAGCTACAAAGATAGTCGATATTCCGATTATTCCACTCTCTGAAAAGAAGAAAGCGGTTTTTATTTTCAGATTTTTCGGAAACTGTTGGCTATGTGATAAATAATTAGTTACTTTGCACCGCTTTCGCGCAATCGCTGTCAAAAAAGAGTTGTTTGATATGTTGCGTTGTAACGATATAACAATTTAATAATAGTACCAATGGATTTAATTAAAATTGCAGAAGAAGCATTTGCTAC
>JAVBVI010000018.1:0-16541 GCA_031554505.1 Bacteroides sp.
TGTTAGGTACTATAAAAATATACACGGCAACACTACGTGGCGAATGTTTTAGTATACATGACCCCGTGGGATTTCGCCCACGGCTACGGACACGATAGCCCGCTGGGCTATGTCTATTACAGAATGCCTTTCACAGTTACAGAATGCCTTTCACAGTTTCGAGCATGCCTTTCTGCTGGATAGAATCGAGGTTGGCCTTCACGGCAGCCGTCAGGCCGGGGAGTGCGTTCAGGTTCTCGTTCCAGATGAATTCGGCAGCCAATACACCTTCAGCTACCTTCTGCGTATCGCCTGTTGCCCAAAGCTCTTTCAGCAAGCTGGTGATTTCGGCCGAGTCGTTCGGGACGATCTCCACACCGTCGGCACGGACGCCACCCTTGTAGTAGGTGATGATGGCAGCCAGACCTAATATCAATCCCTTGGGCAGTTCGCCCCGGCGGGCCAGGTATGTTTTCAGTCCGGGCAGGTCGCGGGTTTCGTATTTCGGGAACGAGTTGAGCATGATGCTCGTCACGGCATGTTCCACGAAGGGGTTGTTGAAGCGTTCCAGCACGTCCTGGGCAAACTGCTTCAACTCGTCCTTCGGCAGGTTCAGCGTTTCCATCAGTTCGTCGAACATCACCTTGTTAATATACTGTCCCACTACTTCGTGCTGGCAAGCATCGCGTACGATGTTGATGCCCGAGAGGAAGGCCACGGGCGACAGAACGGTGTGCGGGCCATTGAGCAGCGTCACCTTCCGTTCGTGATAAGGGGCTTCGCTGGGAACGAAGAGCACGTTCAGACCAGCCTTGTCGGCGGGGAATTCCTTGGCCACTTCCTGCGGAGCCTCGATGACCCACAAGTGGAAGATTTCGGCCTGTACCACCAGGTTGTCGTCGTATTGCAGCGTCTGTTTGATGGCGTCGATGTCCTTGCGAGGGAATCCCGGAACGATGCGGTCCACCAGTGTGGCGTACACGCCGCAAGCCTCTTCGAACCAGGCTTTGAACTCAGCGCCGAGGTTCCATAGGTCGATGTACTGATAGATGGTTTCCTTCAGCTTATGGCCGTTGAGGAAGATCAGCTCGCACGGGAAGATGATGAATCCCTTGCTCCGGTCGCCGTTGAATGTCTTGTAGCGGTGGTAGAGCAACTGTGTCAGCTTGCCCGGATACGACGATGCGGGAGCGTCGTCCAACCGGCACGAAGGATCGAAAGCGATACCTGCCTCCGTGGTATTGGAGATCACAAAACGCATGTCTGGGTTCTCAGCCAGCGCCATGAACTCGGCGTGTTGCGTGTACGGGTTCAGCGAGCGGCTGATGACATCGATCATCGTCAGGCTGTTCACCACCTCGCCTTTGTCCAGGCCCTGGAGGTTGAGGTGGTACAGGTTGTCCTGTGCGTTGAGCATGTCCACCATGCCTTTGTCGATGGGTTGTACTACCACCACGTCGCTGTTGAAGTCGGCCTTCTCGTTCATGTTGTAGATGATCCAGTCGACGAATGCGCGCAGGAAGTTGCCTTCGCCAAATTGAATGATACGTTCCGGACGTTGCACCTTGTTGGCAGTTTGTTTGTTTAATGCTTTCATGGAAATGTAATTTATGTGTTAATGATTTGTTATTCAAATTCGAAGTAGAAATCGATATTTTCTTTTGTCAGGATGTCGATGGGCATGTACTTCACCGGCTCCACGGCGCGCTTGAAGACCACCTGGTCGCACAGTTTGCGGATGGCGTAATAGCTTTGCAGCACGGGACGCTGGCCGATGAGATATGTCACCTGTCCCGACTTGAGGTAGGCTACGCTCTCCTTCAGCAAGTCGTACCCAACGAGTCCGGCCATCGCTTGGCCCGACTCCTTCAGATAGCTTGCCACCTGATACACGCGGGAGTTGAACACAGCACCCAGCACGGCCTGTGGCTTTTCGCGGAAGAAAGCATCCATCACCACCTTGTTCTCTTCCGGATTCGTCTTGTTCAGGATGACATCGTGTATCACCAGATGGTCGTGCTCTTCGATGAGGTACTGCATGAAGCCCTCCAGACGACGCTGCATCTGTATCTGAGACGGACTGTCCTTCAGGTCGTTCAGGAACAATGCCAGCTCCTGTCCTTCCTGATAGTTCTGCATCAGTAGTTTGGCGGCGATGTATCCGCTCTGGAACGAGTCCTGACCGATGTACATCAGCGCGTCGACACCTTCTATGTTGAAATCGATGAATGCGTAAGGAATCTGTTTTTCGGCTAGTTGCCTCAGCAGTGTCAGCGTCTCTTCGCGGAAGTTGGGCGCTATCAGGATGGCGTCTATCCCTTGTTCCAGCTCCGCTTTGGAACAAGCTTCGAGGAACGACGTCCGGTTGCCGTGTGTATACTGAATATACTTCACGCTGACATTGAACGGGGACAGCTCGCGTCCGGCCCGCTCCGCTCCCAGAGCGATGGAATACCAGTAATCGTTTTCCGTATAATAAGGAATAATGCACAGGAATGTGTACTTCTTTTTCGCTGCCAGGCCGATAGCAAATACATTGGGCTGGTAGTTGATTTCGTTCAGCACCTTGTCCACCTTTGCCTTGCTTTTGGCAGAAACATCTCCGCGGTTGTGCAACACGCGGTCCACCGTTCCGGCAGATACTCCTGCCAGGCGGGCGATGTCTTTGATGGTGTGATTTTGTTCCCCCATAGCACTAAAATAATATAAATATTCGCGGCAAATATACGAATTATTTTGTTAATCCAAGTAAATATTCTATTTTTGTGTTCGATAACGGTTAACAAACTGTAAAAGGAAAAGCGCACTTAGTATCCTTATTATCACAATACTATATCTTTGAATAACGAGAAGTAATAATTATACACACTTAACAACTACCGTAATGAAAAACTTTATGGACCAGAACTTCCTGTTGCAAACGGAAACAGCACAGAAGTTGTACCACGAACATGCTGCGAAAATGCCGATCATCGATTACCACTGTCACCTGATTCCGCAGCTGGTGGCCGATGACCACAAGTTTCAATCAATGACCGAGATCTGGT
This sequence comes from Bacteroides sp., assembly GCA_031554505.1. Classification (GTDB taxonomy): domain Bacteria; phylum Bacteroidota; class Bacteroidia; order Bacteroidales; family Bacteroidaceae; genus Bacteroides. Next base: position 3,027 of record JAVBVI010000018.1, read on the forward strand.
TGGGTGGCGACCATTACAAGTGGCGTGCCATGCGTACCAACGGGGTGAACGAACGCTTCATCACCGGAAAAGATACCAGCGACTGGGAAAAATTCGAGAAATGGGCCGAGACTGTTCCTTATACCTTCCGCAACCCGTTGTATCACTGGACTCACCTGGAGCTGAAAACAGCTTTCGGCATCGACAAGGTACTGAGCCCGAAGACTGCCCGCGAGATTTACGATGAATGCAACGAGAAGCTGGCTTTGCCCGAATACTCGGCACGCGGCATGATGCGTCGTTACCAGGTAGAAGCGGTGTGTACCACGGACGATCCCATCGACACGCTGGAATATCATATCCAGACGCGCGAAAGTGGCTTCGAAGTGAAGATGCTTCCCACCTGGCGTCCTGATAAAGCGATGGCTGTAGAGGTACCGTCCGATTTTCGTGCCTACGTAGAGAAGCTGTCCGAAGTGAGCGGCGTGGCCATCTCTTCGTTCGACGACATGGTGGCTGCCCTTCGCCAACGTCACGACTTCTTTGCTGCACAGGGTTGTAAACTGTCCGACCACGGTATCGAGGAGTTCTACGCCGAAGACTATACTGACGCCGAAATCAAAGCTATATTTAATAAGGTATACGGCGGAATGTTACTGAGCCAGGAAGAGATCCTGAAATTCAAATCGGCCATGATGATCGTCTTCGGTGAGATGGATTGGGAAAAGGGCTGGACACAGCAGTTCCACTACGGTGCTATCCGCAACAATAACAGTAAGATGTTCCAACTCCTGGGTGCTGATACCGGTTTCGATTCTATCGGCGAGTTTGCCACTGCCAAGGCCATGTCGAAGTACCTCGACCGCTTGAACTCGGCTGGTAAGCTGACCAAGACGATTCTGTACAACCTCAACCCGTGTGCCAACGAAGTGATTGCCACGATGTTGGGTAACTTCCAGGACGGTTCGGTGGCAGGAAAGATTCAGTTCGGTTCGGGTTGGTGGTTCCTCGATCAGAAGGACGGCATGGAGAAGCAGATGAATGCCCTGTCGGTACTCGGCCTGCTGAGCCGCTTCGTGGGTATGCTCACCGACTCGCGCTCGTTCCTCTCCTACCCGCGTCATGAATACTTCCGCCGCACGCTGTGCAACCTGGTGGGCCGTGATGTAGAGAACGGCGAAATCCCTGCTTCGGAAATGGAACGTGTGAACCAGATGATCGAAGATATTAGTTACTATAACGCGAAGAACTTCTTCCAGTTCTAATAGACTGATTTTTAGTTCACCACAGAGTCACAGAAGTTACACAGAGTTTATGATATGAAAAATAAAAACTCTGTGGAACTCCTGTGACTCTGTGGTGAATAAAAATAAAAACTCTGTGGTGAACTAAAACCAGCGGCGCTTCTTGATCGGTTTGGCCGGTTGTTCGGATTCCTGCGCATAGACATCGGAGAACTTCTTGTTCTTCCTGATCATGTCGTACATCACGCCCCAGTCGGGCACTCCGCCTATGTTGCGGTCGTCGATGAACATATCCACCTTCAGCTTCCGTGAGAAATTCTTCTCTTCCGTCGTTTCCTCGGGGAAGTCGCGGTTCACTGCATAAAATTCCAGTCCGCGATCCTTGCACCACTGCACGGCTTCGTCCAGCAAAGCTCCTTCACGCACGGTCCACAGGATGAGCCGGTGTTTGTCTTGCTGCAACATCTTCAGCGTATCGATGGCAAAAGGTATCTCGTTTCCGATTTGCGGGTAACGGTGCTCCACGATGGTTCCGTCAAAGTCAACTGCTATAGTCATATCGTATAATAAATTGATGGTAAACAGTGGTAAAGATACATACTTTTGGCATAAAAATATATCTTTGTGGACAAATTACGAATTAAGCACTGAAATACACATGAAAAATAGCGCACCGGACCCTTCCACGGGATTCTCAAGAGCCTTCTGGGTAAGCAATGTCGTCGAACTATTCGAGCGGATGAGTTACTATGGCGTATTCATCGTACTGACCCTCTATCTGTCCAATATTCTGGGATTCAACGATTTCGAAGCCAGCATCATCTCCGGGCTTTTTTCCGGAGGATTGTACCTGCTCCCCATCTTCACCGGCGCGTATGCCGACAAGATAGGATTCCGCCAGTCGATGATTCTCGCTTTCTCGTTCCTCACGGCCGGATACTTCGCCCTGGGACTCTTTCCCACGCTGCTCGAAACCGCCGGGCTGGTGGCTTACGAACCATCCACCCGCTTCACCGGTCTGCAAGGGCATACGGCGCAGTGGACCATCGTCCCGATACTGATGCTCATCATGTTCGGCGGATCGTTCATCAAGTCCGTCATCTCCGCTTCCGTGGCCAAGGAAACCACCGAAGCCACCCGTGCCCGGGGCTACTCCATCTTCTATATGATGGTTAATATCGGTGCGTTCACCGGGAAGACGGTGATCGATCCGTTGCGCGATCTCATCGGCAACAAGGCATATATCTATATCAACTACTTCGCCGGAGCGATGACTCTGCTGGCTTTGGTGGCCGTGATTTTGCTTTATCACTCGGTACACGTATCCGGCCAGGGCAAAAGCCTGCGCGAGATAGGCCGGGGCTTCGCCCGTGTCTTCACCAACTGGCGACTGCTGATCCTCATCCTGATCGTCACCGGCTTCTGGATGGTTCAGCAACAGCTCTACGCTACCATGCCGAAGTATGTCATCCGTATGGCAGGCGAAACAGCTCGACCGGGCTGGATAGCCAACGTCAACCCCTTCGTGGTGGTGTGCTGCGTGAGCTTCATCACCCGGCTCATGGCCCGGCGGAGCGCCCTCACGTCGATGAACATCGGCATGTTCCTTATCCCCGTATCGGCCTTACTGATGGCTGGTGGCAATCTGTTCGGCAGTCCGTTGGTGACCGGCATGAGTAACATCACCCTGATGATGATCTTCGGTATCGTGGTACAAGCCTTGGCCGAGTGCTTCATCTCGCCCCGCTACCTGGAGTATTTCTCTCTGCAAGCTCCGAAAGGCGAAGAAGGTATGTACCTGGGTTTTAGTCATCTGCACTCATTCCTGTCGTCCATCTTCGGATTCGGGCTGGCGGGTATCCTGCTCACCAAGTATTGCCCCGATCCGGCGTTGTTCGACACCCGCGAAGCCTGGCAGGCCGCCAGTGCGCATGCCCATTACATCTGGTATTACTTCGCAGGCATCGGACTCATAGCCGCTATCGCCCTGTTGATATTTGCTAAAATCACCCGTTCCATCGACAAAAAGAAGCAAACGTGCCCGTAAGTTGCTACCTTTTAGTTATATTTGCCGACCATTTGCCCGCCACCAACGGTAAAAGGGCATCAGTGCATTAAAGTTAAACAGCAAGAATGAAGATAAAATTTATGAGCCTGGCCAGTGGCAGTAGTGGCAATTGTTACTACTTGGGAACCGACACATGTGCCATATTGATCGACGCAGGCATAGGCATACGAACCATTAAAAAAACGCTGAAAGACGCTCAAATACCGATGGACTCCATACAGGCTGTGTTCGTGACGCACGACCATGCCGACCACATCAAGGCGGTAGGCCATCTGGGCGAGAAACACAACATTCCGGTATACACGACTGCCCGCATTCACGAAGGCATCAACAAAAGTTACTGCATGACGGAGAAGCTCAACGGCTCCGCCCGTTATCTGGAGAAGGGTGAACCGATGTTCCTGGGCGACTTCCGCATCGAATCGTTTGAGGTTCCGCATGACGGAACGGACAACGTGGGCTACTGCATCGAGGTGGACGGCAAGACATTCTCCTTTCTCACCGACTTGGGTGAGATCACCGAAACTGCCGCCAGCTACATCTGCAAGGCCAATTACCTGATTCTCGAAGCCAACTACGACGAGGAGATGCTCCGCATGGGCCCCTATCCGCACTACCTGAAGGAACGCATCGCCGGCACGAACGGTCACCTGAGCAACCGCGCCACCGCCGAGTTCCTGGCCGAAAACATCCACGAAGACCTCCGTTACATCTGGCTTTGCCACCTGAGCAAGGACAATAATCATCCGGAACTGGCTTATAAGACGGTGGAATACCAATTGCGCGCCAAAGGCGTGCTCGTAGGAAAAGATGTGCAACTGCTTGCATTAAAGCGAAATACGCCTTCGGAGCTCTACGTGTTCGAATAAAATGAATCATACCATTGCAAAAAAGCGCTTTTAATGTTTGGCAAAACAAAATAAAAAGTCTACTTTTGCAACCGCAAATAAGAAATAAGCACTCTTAGCTCAGCTGGTAGAGCAATTGACTCTTAATCAATGGGTCCAGGGTTCGAGTCCCTGAGGGTGTACCAAAAGAAAAGGAAGTCCATATGGGCTTCCTTTTCTCATTGAGTGAAACATTATTATCTTACTTGAAATCAGCTGGAATAACTTTTGTCAACCCCATTCCCCATGGCTGATACGGGATGTTCGGATAACTCTTGAATTCCATCAGGAAGGAAATCAATTTGGGATTCATCTTGATGGCCATCCAGGCATTGTCCTGTCCGGAATAGCGTCCCGGCGATGATTTCAGCTCACCGCGGGTAGGTGCGGCTCCATTGAATATCAGGTCATAATTTTCGGCAGGGTCTTGCCACAAGTCATATATAGCAGGCGGGTTCAAGTCGAGTTCCGGGCCGAGCCAGGTATCTTTGGCGGTGAACACCATCTTTAGGTTAGTGTAACGAATAGCGCCAAACTTCTGATCATTGAAGTAAGCGAAGAAGTCGCGCTTGCCCGGACCTTTACCCAATAGCAGGTCACTGTTGTCTATACCGTCGAAGATGATGGGCTTTCCACTATTGTCTTTCCACTTATAAGGCGGAGGAGTACCGCCGGCAATAGCCACAAAGGTAGGCCACCAGTCCATATGGCTCATCATATCGGTGGCTATCGAACCGGCCTTGATATGTCCCGGCCACCAAGCGATAGCAGGGCAGCGGAATCCGCCTTCGAACGGTGTACCTTTCATGCCGCGGAATGGCGTATAACCGGCATCTGGCCATGCGTCGACCCAAGCACCGTTGTCTGTTGTCCAGACAATCAGTGTGTTTTCAGCAATGCCCAGATCACGTACTGCCTGAATCACTTGCCCACTGTTGTCATCTAGCTCCATGATAGCGTCCTGATAAGGCATTCCACCGGGTGACTTGCCTTTCCAGCGGTCGGACGGATTGTTTGGGTTGTGCGCTTTCAGAAAGTTGAGGTACATGAAGAAAGGTTTGTCACCTTTGGCATTCTTCTTAATCCAGTCGATGGCCGTCGCCCGCATGTTATCATCACCTGTTTTCAGGTTTTGGTAATTGAAGTTCTCGGTCACTACTTTGGCTTTTTCACCGGCTTTGCCTTCGAATTCAGAGAGAACAGCCATTGCCTTCCACTCTTTCATGAACTGCGGGTCGTTTCGGGGGAAGTTGGGATGCAACTCCGGATCTTCGTACGCGTATACTCCGGCGTAGTAGGGAGTCATGTGGTACATCTCATCGAAACCGATGGACGTGGGGAAGTTCTCTTCTTTGTCGCCCAGATGCCACTTTCCCAGTTGAACGGTTTTATAGCCTAATTGCTTCATGGCTTGAGCGATGGTAGGTGTTTCCTTCTTCAAGCCGTTGGGGTCGCCCGGAGCCAACACGGACGACATGGAAGTACGAATCGGAATACGTCCGGTGATAAACGAAGCTCGCCCTGCTGTACAACTGGCTTGCCCGTAATAGTCAACAAAGCGTATACCTTCTTGCGCCATGCGGTCCAGATTGGGGGTTGGCATTCCTCGCATGACTCCACCTCCATAACTACCCAAATCGCCATATCCCACGTCATCAGTCATGATGACGATGATGTTTGGTTTGGTTTTCGTCTGTTGTGCCCCCGCTTCCTGTGGTGTAAGAGCACCTGCGGCCAGAATAGCGCCTACGGCAGCTATTTTGCCACATTTCCTGATTTTTTCTGTTAGCTTCATTAGTTTATTAATTAAAAGGGTTCTACCATGATGGGTGTAAAACAAGATTTTTACTGAAAAGTTGCCAAAATAAACTTAAAAGATCTCCACTCACTTCATAGCCTCCCTATGTGTTGAATCAATCGAGAAGAAGTGTTAAGCAAAGCAGCATTCATTTAAATAAGTTGAAGCATTCGTCTACCATCTGGCATTCTTAACTATATTTGAGCGATATTACCACTCTTTAAAACCACTATTTATGAAAATAACATACCATTGGTTCGGAATATTATTCATTCTTTGCACCTTCGGACTGGCTTCCTGCGACAAAAAAGACGATGTTCAATTGGTAAGTCCTTCACATAAAGAAATAAATCTTTCCTGCGGAGTCTATTTCGCCATACCTATATTAACCGACCAATGGAGTGTTGAGTCTGTCGTGTGTCCGCCTTCCAGTGTAGTAGTTCTGGACAAAGACGGTCAGCCGTTGACCTTGTTGGGCAACGAAACTGCAGAAGCAGCCAATGGCTGGCTGACCTTGACGCGCGACGTAAACAACGCGCTGGGCATCGGCTTGAAAGAAAACTTCGACCGGACAAACGAACGGAAGCTGATGATATGCGTCAAGGATGCGAAGGATCATCGCGACTATATCACCATCGCCCAGCGGGCAGGTTCGGCTTACGAACTGATAAAAGCAGAATACCAGGAAGTATTTCGCGAGATATATACCAATGCGGACGGTTGCTCCGAATATACCTGGACCAATAACTCTCCGGAAGAAGTATGGCATCCCATCGGATACATTTTTAAAGATGTAGTAGAAACGTCTATCTTCGAAAGCGATGACTACGGAGCATTCGACTGGGTTCCGGAAGAAGGACTCGAATTGGTGATGCCGGAGTTAATCATCGACGAATATTCTCGCGGGGAAAGTATTAGTGTCTATCAGAAAGGAACGACGACAATTATCAGTTACTAAAAAGAAGAAAGCTCTGAAGTGGTTGGCTTCAGAGCTTTGTGTAGTACATGCGAAAGATGTACCTACGTTCTAATCACAGGTTATTCTTTTTTGACGGTTAGTACTTTTCCTTTATCGACAGCATCTTTCCCGATAGCAATCCAATCGTAGTTGCGGATGAAGCCCATAATCGTTGCGATGACAATCACAATGCGCGCCGCAACAAGTACCAACAGCACGGCTGCGAGCAACAAGCCAATTTTCATTATGCCGATACCCAAGGCGTCGTTATCTCTGGTTTTGCTGCCGTCGCTCCAGGTCGTTACTGTTTCAGTTACCTGCAACGCACCTGCCATTCCCACAAACAATCCTGCTACCCAGAAAAGTGCCTTGCGCAGTCCGCTGTAAACCTTTATCTCGACACGACGCTTCGATAACTTGTATCCATGAGGACGCTCGGCAACGATGTAAAGAGCAATCCACAGCAAGCACCACAGGGCCGAGATCCGGGCAGCCCAGGCATCTCTGTTATTGTATTGTGCCATTCTTTCCTTATATCCGGCAGCTCCTTCGGCTTCTTGCTCCTTCAAATCATTCTTCGCATTTTCGAGCGATTCGGCATTGCTTTTCTTAGTGGCTTCATCGGTAGGCTCGGCAATCTTCTGCTCCCAATAGGAAATCCTTTTTTGTGTCGCATCGAGATGGCTTTCAAAATTGCTTTTGAGTGTTTCCTCCGACCAGTTTAGTATCTTATCCCTCTTCTCCACCTCATTGCCTGCTGTCCAGAAGTAATAGATGGACACTATGGCTACACAGATGATGATCCACCAGGCGAAATTCCAATGACGTTTCTTCGACCAGGCAAGAATATCTTTCATATACGCTACGTTGTCCAGGAATTCGCGGTCGGACCGGTCGTCGATAGCAGCTTCGACGCGCACCATCATGTTTTCCATACGTACTACCTCATCCATAGAGGTCGGATAGAAGTCATCGTCTACGATATCTTCTTCTTTGCCTTTTTTCTTCTTCTTCAGAACTCGTTTGGGAATGTCGAGCAATTCCAGAAACAGTTCTTCCGCACGGGTGTTACGCCCGTCTTCCAGATGGATGTCTTCGCGGGTAAAAGGAACATACCCGGCCTCTTTGCTTTGAGTGTTTTTTGCCATGATTTTTGATTAATTAATTATGTTACTTAATACGGATTTCTCACAATAGTATAGCAAAGATTGAGGCCATCAAAACATCTATTTATTTAGCGTTAAAAATACTCCGCAACTGGCAAAAGGAACGGTCAATCGGTAAAAATCAACGGTCAATCGGTAAAAACTACCCTCTGAAGATGCTTTCAGCTCGAAATTTTGCGGGAGTCTTGCCATTTACCTTTTGAAATGAACGTTGAAAAGTAGAAAGAGAATTGAAACCGCAACGCACCGAAACCTCCTCAAGCTTGATACTTTTATCGCTTAGTAGCAGCTTTTCGGCCTCTTGTATGCGGTATGAATTGACATAATCGTAGAAATTGGTATTGAGCTCCCTGTTCAGGTACTCCGAAAGATAAGTGCGATTGGTACATGTAGCTGTCGCTACTTCCCGCAAGGTCAACAGAGGGTTTAGGAACAGGTGCTGTTCTTCCATTGTTTTCACCAGCTTGGCAGCAAACCGATCTGTCTCGGCAGCAGTTGCCTGTACTTCATTTTCGTTGTTGCCATGTATAAAAGGATTCAGGGTATTAGGCACAGAGACGACATGGTGGCGCATCGTATGTTGGTAAATATAGCTGAATACAGCTATGGCGGAGAGATAATACATGGACTCTCCCAGCATCAGATTGCCCCACGCAACGACTGACCAGGCAAGCAACAATAATAAAAGAAAAAACACCACCTTCCTCAACCAGTAAATACTTATTGTCTCGGTGTACGAGTAGTTCGCCTTGATGAATTTGTTGAAATTGTTGGTGGAACGCAACAGCAGAGCTGCAACCACCACCGCGAGAATATTCGAGTAAAGGATTAGTCCTCTGAAAACGTTCACTGATCCTGTAAAGATGACGATGACTACAGGGATGATGGTAGGTAGCAGCATAAGCAAAACTTTGACTGCGCGCGCCCAGCCCGGCTTGACGACTTCAAAAAGAAACACGGCAAAAACCGGTATGCACAGCATGTCGATGCTGGAAGTAATGTGAATGATGCGGTTGGAAAGCCAGAGTCCATCGGCAAGATACACGACGTCCTTCAGGAAAATCACCGTCCAGAATACCATCACCCGGCACAAGAAACGGACAAGACTGTTCTGCTTCCGCTTTTGGTAGAGCAGGATGGAGATGAATATAAAAAACATCGTTGCCATCCCGTGGGTGAAGTGGGCTATATTTTCGTAAAGAGCTTCCATTGTGTACGGCGAAGATAATCATTTATTTAAAAACTCAATACATTTTATTTACAAACATTCATTACTTGAAGGGGAAATATCCTCATAGGATAATTTTTTTTCCTCATAGGATAATCTATTATCTTCATAGGATAAATAATTTTCCTCAGAGGATAATTCCTGTTCTACAACAGCTGTGACCGACGAAGAACCAGATTGTGTTTAAAGTAGATAGCAGGCTAATAAAAAAGCTCTGAAGTGCTTGAACCTCAGAGCTTTAAGCGGTGCGTACGGGACTCGAACCCGTGACCCCCTGCGTGACAGGCAGGTATTCTAACCAACTGAACTAACGCACCAAAATAGTTTTAACCAGCATTCCTCTTGAATGCGGATGCAAAGATACGCAATTTTTCCACACATGCAACAGATAGGAAGAAAAAATTGTGCTTTCCAAAAGAAACGTCTATCTTTGGAGGGCAAAAAGATACATAAACAATTTATCACATACAGTATAGAAATGAAAGATACACCTATCAAACGGCATCTTATCGACGAAACGATTCAAGAGTTTCAGATTGTCGACTTCTCCAAAGCTACTATCCGCGAGGTGAAAGCCATCGCAGCCAAGGCCGAAGCTGCCTCGGGAGTAGAATTTATAAAGATGGAAATGGGAGTTCCCGGTCTGCCACCGTCGGCAGTGGGCGTGAAAGCGGAAATCGAAGCGTTGCAGAATGGCATCGCAGCTATCTATCCCGACATCAACGGACTACCGGAACTGAAGGAAGAAGCTTCGCGCTTCATCCAAGCATTCATCGATGTCGATTTGAAGCCGGAAGGTTGCGTGCCGGTGACTGGCTCTATGCAGGGCACTTTCGCCTCGTTCCTCACTTGTAGCCAGTGCGACGAGCGCAAAGACACGATTCTCTTCATTGATCCCGGGTTCCCGGTGCAGAAGCAACAGTTGCTGGTCATGGGACAGAAGTTCGAAACCTTCGATGCGTATGACTATCGCGGCGAGAAGCTTCGCGACAAACTGGAATCATACCTCAGCAAAGGAAATATCTCGGCCATCATCTACTCCAACCCTAACAACCCGAGTTGGATCTGCCTGAAAGAGGAAGAACTGCAAACCATCGGCGAACTGGCTACCCGTTACGACGTCATCGTGCTCGAAGACCTGGCTTACTTCGCCATGGATTTCCGCAACGACCTGAGCAAACCCTTCCAGGCACCCTATCAGCCTACCGTGGCACGTTATACCGATCATTACATCCTACTCATCTCCGGTTCGAAGGCATTCAGCTATGCCGGACAACGCATCGGCGTGAGCTGTATCTCGGACAAGCTATACCACCGCGCCTACCCCGGACTGACGAAGCGCTACGGCGGAGGAACTTTCGGAACGGTATTTATCCACCGCGTGCTATATGCCCTTTCGTCGGGTACGAGCCATTCGGCACAGTTTGCCATGGCTGCCATGCTCAAAGCGGCGAACGAAGGCAAGTACAACTTCCTCGACGAAGTGAAGGTGTACGGTGAGCGGGCCCGCAAGCTGAAAGAAATATTCCTGAAATACAACTTCCATCTGGTGTACGATAAGGATCTGGACGATCCCTTGGCCGACGGCTTCTACTTCACCATCGGTTATCCCGGCATGAGCAGTGGTGAACTGGCCCAAGAACTGATGTACTACGGGGTGAGTGCCATCTCGCTTGTTACCACAGGCAGCCAACAGCAAGGCCTTCGCGCGTGTACCTCCTTTATAAAGGACCATCAATACGCCCAGTTAGCCGAGCGGATGAAGATTTTCGCCGAAAATCATCCTGTTGTTTTAAGCAAAGAAGGCTAAAACTTCAAAAAAAAGGAGAAAAGCGTTTGTTCTTGCGATTTATTTTCTATATTAGTGGCATGAACAACAACGCTGACATATTCAAGATTCAATCGAACAACGTATTACCATCCCGTGGGAAGGTTCTGATCTCGGAACCTTTCCTATGTGATGCTACATTCGGGCGTTCGGTGGTGCTATTGGTTGATCACTCAGGCGAAGGCAGCATGGGGTTGGTTCTCAACAAAGAACTACCGTTGTATGTGAATGACATTGTCAAAGAATTCAAATACCTCGACGAAATACCCTTATATAAAGGTGGCCCGGTGGGAACCGACACTTTGTTCTATCTTCATAACCTGAGCGATGTAGCGGGCGCCCTGCCCGTGAGCAACGGTCTGTATCTCAATGGCGACTTCGACGCCGTGAAAAAATATATCCTGCAAGGTAATCCGATAGAAGGACACATTCGTTTCTATCTGGGCTACTCGGGATGGAGCGGTGAGCAGTTGACCGAAGAGATCAAAGAGAATACCTGGATCGTCGGTAAGGAAGAGAATTCCTACCTTCTGGGCGAAGAAGTAAAGGAGATGTGGCGGAAGTCGATGGAGAAGCTGGGCAGTAAGTACGAAGCCTGGTCGCGTTTTCCACAAGTTCCGTCCATGAACTAAAGATGAGTAGGGTTACAACAACCCTACTTTTTTTTTTGATTGATGCGTTGTACCAGGATCACGTCCTTGAAGGAATCTTCGGTTAGAATCCAATCTTTCAAACGTCCGCTGGGTACAAATCCGCAGTGGGCAAAGAGCTTCAGGCTGGCTTCATTGTGGGCTGGGATGTGGGCATAAAGCTGTTTCAGCGAAAGAAAATCGAATGCATAGCGGCACAAGAGTTCCAGTGCTTCGGCGGCATATCCTTGTTGCCGGAAGTCCTGATGTATGGCTATGCCGACGGCCGCCCGTCCGTGCAGGGGGATGAAGTCGGTCAGGTCGATGGTACCTATCACGCGGCCGTCGGTCCGGCGAGCGATCATCAGGCGGAGCTGCTTGTCGGCAAAGACATCGCATTGCGACTGCTCGATGTACTGACGCAGAACATAGTGTGAATAGGGAACGGTGAAACTACTCACATCCCACATCGTCGGGTCATTCTCCAGGTCGTACATCACATCCAGATCGGCCGGTTCCACGGCGCGGAGCTGGATACGGTCGCTCATCAGGAAGTTGGCTTGCTTCATCTTTAATCCTCATTAATGGTGATATGCAGTTCGTTGCGGAGTCTGCTTTCATTGGGTATGCAGAACAGCGAAGCAGTGAGGCCTATCAGGGCGCAGAGGGCTCCGGTGCTGTGCATAGTGGTGTAGTAGGCTGCCAGATTGAAGAGGATGGATGCCTCCAATAAGCTCAGACGCACGCTGCTCCAGCGGATGTACTGTTTCAGTGCTACCGGGAAGGTCATCTGGTCGATCTTCTTCGTCAGTACCCAACTGAAGAGCTTCAAGGCCAGCGGCACACAGGCAGCGGTGATGAGAATGGCGATGGTCTCGAACAGGTAGGTGACGCGTTGCTCGTCGGCCAGCAGACCTACCGGAAAGAGTTCGCACTCACCCGCTACGATAATCAGGACAGGAATGGCCCAGAACAGGGTATATTGTCGTTTCAGAAGTCGTACGGTTTGTTGTATTTGTTTTTCCATATATCGTATAGTAATCGTTTACATAGCTCCAGAGAAGGGTGTGCGGTTGACGATGCTGCGCCCCAGCGTCACCTCGTCGGTATATTCCAGTTCGTCGCCTATCGACACGCCGCGGGCCAGCACGCTGAGCTTCACACCCAGCTTTTCGAGTTTGCGATAGATGTAGAAGTTGGTTGTATCGCCCTCCAGCGTGGTACTCAGGGCCAGGATCACCTCCTTCACGCCGCCTTCGGCCACTCGTTGCACGAGGCTTTCTATCTGCAGGTCGCCCGGTCCTACTCCATCCATCGGCGAGATGATTCCGCCCAGCACATGATACAGTCCACGGTATTGCTGCGTGGCTTCCACGGCCATCACGTCGCGAATGTTTTCCACCACGCACACCGTCGCGGCGTCGCGTTGCGGATTGGCACAGATCAGGCAGGTCTCCGTGTCCGAGATGTTGTGACACACCTTGCAATACTTCACTTCCCGTTTCAGTGTGATGACGGCTTGCCCGAAGGCTTCGACCGTCGTCGCATCCTGCCTTAACAGGTGTAGAACCAGGCGCATGGCTGTTTTCCGTCCGATGCCGGGCAGCTTGGCAAACTCGCCCACTGCCTTTTCGAGAAGTACCGATGGATATTGTTGACTCATATAGTTACGTGGATGACGGTGCAAATATGGTAATAATTATCGGTACTGACAACGTCTGTCCGCGATA
>JAVBVI010000146.1:0-18342 GCA_031554505.1 Bacteroides sp.
GATCGCAACCCCGGGCTTGTTAAATCTTTTACAAACGCTTCTATTCCCTCCCCCCCCCGGCCCCTCGGTTTTTTTTTGCCGGCCGCTCCGGTTTTATAAAATTGGCGTCGCCCCCTAAAAAAAAACGCGTAGCGCCCGTTGGAGAAAGGACTTAGAATCTTTGAAAAAGAATTCTCAAGGCATGTGATGTCTCTCTACATGCCTACACAAGCAGGACGACCCGCTTCTCGTGCAGGTCATATCCTCATAGGAAAAAAAAGTATCCTCATGCGATAATTATTTATCCTATGAGGATAATTTATTTTCGCATGAGGATAATTTATGTCCGACAGCAGGTCGACCAGCATTTAGTGGTTGATTGGATGGGAGATGACAGCATTTGGTGGGAGATGGTGGTTAATTGGTGGTTGATAAACGGTAATTTATCTTGATCAACCACCTGTATATATATCAGTATACCAGCATATTGCCACAATTTGGTGGCTGATGGTTGATTGATTCGCGTTTTTTTGTAGAGAGCGCGCGTGTTACCGATGGACGAACGTCACGATGGCGCGGGGCGGGATGGTTACCCGCGAGCCTGCTTTCACCGGAGTTACCGGCTTGAGGTTCTCCCCTTCAACGTCCGACGTGCGGTACTGCTGCCACTGACCGCTGGTTTTTGTATCTGTAGCAAAGGCGAACGACTTATCTGTCTGGGCATAGTTGATCATCACCAGCACCAGGCTTCCATCGGCATTACGATAGGCCGAGCCCATGAGGCCTTGTTGGTCGGTATCGCCTTCGGGTATCGCCTGGTTCGACTTTCCATAGGCGGACAGTGGCAGACGAACAGCTCCGGGACGAACGAAACGGCTGTAGTTACCCATCGCCCAAAGTAGTTTGGAATCTTCTACCCGTCCGTTGGCCAACGAACGGTCGCTATGTTCACGGATCAGGCCGTCCTTGTAGTCGCCACCTACGGAACGCCACCACTGCCAACTGCCGGCTTGGGCGTACACCAGGTCGTGATGGATGATGCGGGCCACGTAGAGAGCCGTTTTCATGGTACGGTCGTAACCGCCGCCACCGCCTATCTCTTCGTCGTTGCTCATGATGCAGGTTTCCGTGTGCCAGAAACCGACGTTGTACTTATCGAGCGTGTCGCGTAGTTGCACACGGATATCGCGCAGGTCGGTGAGGGGCGTGTTGGTCCAGTAACTGTGTCCCGCCAGCATGCGGGGAACGTTTGGCACGTCGCCCACGTAGGTTTCTGTGCTATCGGGGGAGAAGAAAGCCTGTATCTCGTAGCCCCGTTCCCAGTTGCACATGGGATGGGTGGCGTACATACAGCGATAGTCGGACGATTCGTTGATGAGTATTTGCGTGGAGATGTTCCGCTTCTGAAACTCCTGACCTAGCAGACGTACCGTGCGGGCTATCTCCCGGTTGGTGGCCGGCGTACCTTCCTGCTTCGGGCCGATCCAGTTCCAATGACCGTCGGGTTCATTGAACGGGCAGAGATAACGGAACGTAATACCTTCTTTCTGCTCGATGCCTTGAACGACATCGCCCAGGAAGCGGACAAAGTCGTCATAGCACTCCGGCCGGAGGTTGAAAGTACCGTCGCGTCCGGTATTCGTGGCCAGTCCGTTCTGGGTGAAGTGTACAGGAGGTGAGTTGAGGAAAGCCAGAAAATTCTCCACTCCCCGCTCCTTGGCCAGGCGGAGGAAGTTGCGCTGTCCAGCCTGTTTATTCCAGTCGTACGTGCCGTCGGCGTTGAGGAAACATTCCACCCGTGTCCAGGGCGATCCTATCTGGCTCTCCTGACCTTGCTCGGCACTACCGCCACCTACGTTGAATCGCCAGATGGAAAGGCCGATGCCGCGAGGTTGTCCCTGCGCGTCGTTCTCAGTACTGAAGAGCCAGTCGGCTACTTGTGTCTGTACGTCGTTCGCCCAGCGTCCGACGTGCTGCATGCTCCAGCAATCCGACGCACCGAAGTGTTCGATGGTTTGTTGCGGGTTCTTCGTTTCAATCTCGAACCGCACGGACGATTGTTGCTGTGCGCAGGCGGTAGCGAGTAGTAAACTGAGCCCGGTCAGGGCCGATAATGTGAGGCGTTTCATAAGCATCTATTTAAGTTCGTTTAGCAAAAGTAGCCGCTTACCCAGGTACACGCAAATAGAAATCATGCAGATGGGGTACCAAAATCATGCAAGCGTTATTTATGCCTCTCGAAATCCAGAAATTATATTTATTTTTGGGAGAGCATTACAAAAGCCGACACCCCATGAAGAACATTGTCTTTCTTTTATTTTTTCTGTGCCCGCTGACAGCAGCCGCACAACCGTATACCCTGAAACATCTGGGACTGCTCGAAGGGCTCTCCAACAGTTACGTAGTGAGTGCCACCCAGGATCGCCAGGGGTTTATGTGGTTTGCCACCGAAGAGGGGCTGAACAAGTTCGACGGCACTCGCTTCATCACCTATTATAAAAACTCTTCGCAGAAACAGAGCATCACCGGTAATGAGTTGAACCGAGTGTATGCCGACCCTACTGATCCCATTATCTGGATCGCCACTCAACGGGCGGGACTGAATGCGTACAACTACGAGACGGACACATTCACCGTATACCAAAATGATCCCGACAACCCGCAAAGCCTCAGCACCAACGACGTAACCGATATCGCCACAGCCGCCGACGGCAACCTGTGGGTGAGCACCTACCACCGGGGTGTGGAGCACCTGGACAAGAAAACCGGACAGTTCACTCATTACAACCGCCAGACGGTACCGGGCTTGCCCAGCGACCATGTATGGACCGTCACCGATACGGGCGACGGGAATCTATACATCGGCCACGTGTACGACGGACTGAGCATTCTCTCCCTGCACGATAAGAGTGTGCGCCAGTTCCGGTCCGCCCCGAGACAACCGGCCAGCCTGCCCGGCAACGAGGTGCTGTGCGTATTCAAGGATAGCAACGGAAACATCTGGGTGGGAACGAACAACGGTCTGGCCCTGTTCAACGCCGAAGCCGGTGAGTTCATCTCCTTCCGCCACAACAAGAGCGATTCGTACGGTGCTCTGACAAGCAATATCTGGGGCATCCGTCAGTTCGGCAACAAGCTATGGATAGCTACCGAGTTCAATGGTGTCGCCATTCTCGACCTGAGCCAGCGCACCTTCGCCATGCCCGACGAATTCCGTTTTCAGTTCATCCGTGAGGGTGACGATGCACATAGCCTGTTGGGCTCCAGCGTACGATGTCTGTTTCAGGACTCGTTCCAAAACATCTGGATAGGCACCTGGCAAGGGGGCATCAACTTCATTGCCCACGAACCGCCTCTCTTCAACCGGTGGGTCTACTCCCCCATCCGCACCAATGAGCACAGCCTGAACAACAAAGTGGCAAGCAGCATCTGTACCGATCGCGACGGGCGCCTGTGGATAGGAACCGACGGCGGCGGGATCAATGTATTCGAAGAAGGGCACCGGACGGCTATATATAATAAGGAGAACGGACAGTTGAGTAACAACTCGGTGCTGTCCGCCCTGTGCGATTCGGAAGGTAACCTGTGGTTCGGCACTTTTCATGGGAGTATCAACTATTATGATACCCGCAGGAAGACATTCAGGCAGATTGCACCGTTCGGAGAAAAGACGCTGGACATCCGCTGTTTCTTTGAAGATGCACAGCACAACCTCTGGATAGGAAGCAGCAACGGACTCTATGTGCTCCCGCTAAGCAACCCATCGGCCATTAAGCATTACGATACCAACAACAGCCAACTGCACGAAGACCTGATACGCAGCATCGGGGCAGATGCGCAGGGACGAATCTGGATAGGTACGTTCGGTGGCGGCGTGGCAGTCTACACGCCGGACATGGAACGGGTGGAGCTGTTCGAAGGCTACAAAGGATTCTGTTCCAATACCATCAACCAGATATTCCGCGACTCGCACGACCGGATGTGGATCGGCACCGGCGAGGGGCTGGTATGCTTCCCTACTCCCGGATCGTTCGCCTACGTCACCTACCAGCAAAAAGAGGGACTGATCAACACACACATCCGCACGGTGGCCGAGGACCATAACGGAAACATCTGGGTAGGTACCAACGCCGGCATCAGTTGCTACTCCGGGAAGAAAAACGGATTTTACAATTACGGGCAGTTCGACAATGTTCCCATAGAGAGTTTCATGAGCGGCAGCGTAGTCGAAGACGGGAATGGAGTCATCTACTTCGGTTCCATCAACGGCGTGTGCTACTTCAATCCGGCCAACTTCTACCACGAACGCCCCACGCCCCCGATAGCCATCACCGAGATGAAAGTATTCGATCGACTGGGCAAAGACGACGAGAACGAAACCCACATCTGCCTCAATGACAGCAAGCAGGTGGAACTACGGCATACACAAAACAGTTTCGGCATCACCTTCAACACCCTGAACTATGCCATGATGAACCAGATAGAATATGCCTACATGCTGAAAGGACTCGAGGATTCTTGGTACACGGTGAACAAAGAAAACAAGGTAACCTTCCGTAATATTCCTCCGGGCAAGTACGAGTTTCAACTCAAAGCCCGGGTGCGAAACCAAGAATGGTCAAATCAGATCACCCGCCTTTCCATACACGTCCATCCACCGTTGTGGCTTACCTGGTGGGCGAAAATCATTTACCTGTTTGCCGTTGCCAGTATCATCTACTTCACCATTTATTCGTACAAGAAGAAACTGATACTGGAAAGCATGTACAAGTTGGAGAAGAAAAATCATGAACAGGAACAGGAGTTGAACAACGAGCGGCTACGCTTCTACACCAATATCACGCACGAGTTGCGCACACCGCTCACGCTGATCATCGGCCCGCTGGAAGACATACAGAAGGATCAATCGCTATCGCCCAGGCAGCTCCAAAAAGTATCGGTGATACACCAAAGCACCCAACGCCTGCTTAATCTGATCAACCGGATCCTAGAGTTCCGCAAGACGGAGACGCAGAACAAAAAGCTATGTGTGAGCAAACGGAACATCACCGCACTGATCTACGAAATCGGACTGCGGTATAAGGAACTGAACCAAAAACCAGGGTTGGAGTTTAGCATTGAAGCCGAAGCCGAACAAATGTCATTGTTCTTCGACAAGGAGATGCTGACCATCATTCTGGACAATCTGATATCAAATGCCATCAAGTATACGGATAAGGGTCGTATCACCCTGGGTGTGCATACCATCATCCAGGACAACATTCCTTATACAGAGATCCGCGTAAGCGATACGGGCTACGGCATCACACCGGAAGCGCTTCCCCACATCTTCGACCGCTATTACCAGGAGCGAAGTAGCCGCCAGGTTTCGGGAACAGGTATCGGGCTGGCGTTGGTGAAGAACCTCGTCACCTTGCACGAGGGAGAGATCTGGGCGGAAAGTGTCCTGAACGAGGGAAGCACGTTCTATGTACGACTACTGACGGAAAATTCTTACCCGAACGCCCTGCACGATGACTCCACCTCCGTTGGAGAACCGGAAGCAGTAAAAGAGCAACTACCGGAGGAAGTGACGGCAAGCAACAAACAAATGGTGCTGGTGGTGGAGGACAACAAGGACATCCTCGATTATGTCGCCGATGCCTTATCGGAATATTTCGAGGTACTCACTGCCGGCAATGGAGAGAAAGGACTGCAAATAGCCTTCGCACAGACCCCCGACATCGTGGTGAGCGATATCATGATGCCGATCATGAGCGGCACGGACCTGTGTCAGGCACTGAAGGAAGATGTACGCACCAGCCACATCCCGGTCATTCTCCTCACAGCCAAAGATACTCTGGAGGACAAGGAAGAGGGCTACCGAGCAGGCGCCGACTCGTACCTCACCAAGCCATTCAGCGCCACGCTGCTGCACAGCCGCATCAATAATCTGTTGGAGTCGCGCCAGAAACTGGCGGCCCAATTCAAAGGGCACACAGCTCTCGACGAAAAGCGCGCTGCCCTGACCCATGCGTTGAGCCAGCTCGACAAGGAATTCATCGAGAAAGTCACGCAGCACATCGAAGCCCGCCTATCCTCAGATAAGATCGACATCACCTATCTGTCGGACAAAATGTGCATGAGCAGCTCCACGCTGTACCGCAAGATGAAAGCGCTGACCGGTCTTTCCACGAATGAGTTCATCCGAAAGGTGAAGATGCAAAACGCCGAGAAACTCTTGCTCGAAGGGAAGTACACCATCCTGGAAGTGGCGTTCAAGGTGGGTGTAAACAGTTCCAGCCATTTCCGGCAATACTTCAAAGAAGAGTTCGGGGTGCTACCCTCAGACTATCTGAAACAGGTGAAAGAGTAGCGAATAGCAAAGTGTTGCTTCACAGCGGTGAAACGCACTTTATATTCATTCAAGTTAGATGACATGTATAAATCGAGCATTGACCGATTTGTATACCTTCTCTTCACGATTTATATCACTGCTGCAATAAGAAAATCTCTACATTTGCGGCATTGGATTATATATAAAATCCGGTAAAAGAAACGTATTTATATGTTTAACTTTAATAATTAATATGTATGAAAAAGCTTTTCTTGAATGCCACACTCTGGGCATTTCTATCCCTTGCTTTATGTACGACAGGATGTAGCGATGACGACGGTTATCCTGACGTAGATGGACAAAAACCGACAATGGCACTGGTTGCCGACCATATTGCGTCGGGCGCAGGGCATCGGTTTACAATTGAAGGCAAATTGACCGATGCGGACGGTATCGCTTCCATCCGTTTGCAATGTGCCGATCTCTATTTGAACAAAACCATCGATTTGATTGAAATCTATGGTGCCCCCAAAACGGAATACGATTTAAGTTATTACTACGACCTCAGCAGAAATGAGATCGGCGAACGTTTCACTGTAACAGTGACAGTGACCGACGTAGGCGGACGCAGCGTATCGAGCGAAGTACTCGTTACGATGGACGGCGACTTCGAAGCTCCTATGTTTACGGTGGCTCCCGATAAAGAAGTAACCGTACTGCTTAAGGACGAGACTAAATTTAAACTGAGTTTCACTGTTACTGACGACCGCGCTCTGGACTATGTGCTTGTTGACATTCCCGGCATCGCCGCCTTCAACAACCGTCGCCTCGAAGCTGACGGAAAAGCCACTTTCAGCTTCTCTGAAAAGTTCTCTTTGCCTAACGAGGTAAAGAATTACAACGTCAGCCTCACGGCTGTAGACAAAGTGGGCAACGAAACGCTCCTAACCAGCGTGATCAGCGTTTCCGAAATGCCCGACTTCCCCAAAATGTATCTGGCAGACGTGAAGACCACCGCCGAACTGAACAGCGATGTCTTTGGTGTACCTATGGTAATCAACCACACCGGCGCTTACCAATATCGCGCCCGTTACTATAACAAAGCTGCAGGTACAGAGATCTTCTTCTTGCCGCAGAAGACCGACTTCACACCGATCTGTTTTGGCCTCGATCCCGACGACAGCAATAAGCTGACTGATGATCCCGACACAGGCAAGCCTATCGTACTGAGCCAAGCGGGTGTATATTACGAAATAGATATCGACGTGAAAGCTGCGACATACAGCATGCGCACCTATTCCGTCAGTACGGCAACCGACCCGATCAAGTACTCCTTTACCACTCCTAGCTTCGACCGTTGGGAAAATGGAGAGTCGTTCATCGACTTCAAACTGGGCTGGGGCGGATCACCTCAGGACGCCGGCAACCATCTCTTTGTGCAGGATGCCAATAACCCGCATCTCTTCTACTATCCTGCCAGTGGCAGTACCTGGACGCTTGAAGCCAATCAGAAGCTCAATTTCATCGTAACCAACTACCATCCTGATGGCTGGTGGGATCATGTAGAATGGCGCGCAGACGACTCTACAGAAATAGAGAAATTCGGTTACTTCTCCAAGAAGAACGACGTCAACCCGAACTGGGAAGGCACGAATAGATTCTGGTCTGACGGAACAGCAGTGAGCGACAACTGGTTCAAACCCACTGTCAAAACGTATGGCAACTATCGCTTCGAATTCGACGCGCATCTGGGCCGTGGCAAGATTGTTCCTGCAAATTAATAAGTAAACAGTAAATTTAGAATATGAAAAAGCAATTGATATTTTTATGTCTGGCGCTGTTCAGCTTGTGCGGATGGGCACAGACTACTGTAAAAGGTGTGGTGACCTCTGCCACGGACAATGAACCGATGATTGGAGCGACCATACGTGTAAAAGGCACCTCAATGGGTACCATCACCGGAATAGACGGTGACTACATACTATCCAACGTGAACCAGGATGCCACACTGGTATTCTCGTCAGTAGGATTCATCACGCAGGAAATAGCGCTAAAAGGACAAACGACAGTGAACGTCGTCATGAAAGAAGACAGCAAAATGCTGGACGAATTGGTGGTGATCGGTTATGGGGTCGTGAAGAAGAGCGACCTGACCAGTTCCATCGCCACCGTGAAAGGCGAAGAGATCACACAGACCGTAACCGGTAATGCCATGGACGCCTTGCAAGGTAAAGTCAATGGTGTACAGGTGACCAGCGGTGGTGGTCCGGGCACTTCGCCCAAGGTAGTGATCCGCGGTATTACGACCACCAATGGAAGCGACCCGTTGTATGTGGTGGATGGTATGCCGGTAGGAACAAACATCAACTACCTGAACAGCAACGATATTCAGTCTATGGAAGTGTTGAAGGACGCGTCGGCTGCTGCTATTTATGGTACACGTGGTTCCAATGGTGTGATCCTGATCACTACCAAGAAAGGCGCCGTCGGAAAGACCACCATCAGTTTCAACGCTTCGGCCGGTTTTCAGACGCTGTCCAAACCCAACGTAGCCGATGCTGCTGAATACAAACAGGTATTCAACACCCGCTACACCAACGACGGCGCCACTTCCATGTGGAACGATACCGGCGCTACGACCAATCCCGGCGGCACAGACTGGTGGAAAGAGGTTGTCAACCAAACTGCACTGGTGCAGAACTACGGACTCAATATCTCCGGCGGTACGGACAAACTGGTCTATAACCTCAGCGTAGGCTATTACCGCAATAATTCGCAGTTCGATTACGGCTATTGGGACAAAATCAATGCCCGTCTCAATACGGAATACACTTTCAATAAGTACGTGAAAATGGGCTTTGACATCGCTCCCCGCGTAGAGTCCTGGGACAATACTCCCAACCTTTTCTCGGCAGCTATGTCTATGGACCCTACCACGCCGATCTACAAGCCACAGGAATCGTGGGTAGACAATGTGTACAACAACTACCAGCGCTCTTACAACAACCAGGAGTGGAATCCTGCTGCCTCATTGGCACGCCAGAGCGGTCACTCCCGTGATATGGGAGCTCTCATAAATACCTATCTGCAGGTGAACCCCATTCAGAAACTTACATTGCGTACACAATTCGGCGCCGATGCCCACTTCCGTCGTTCGGACGGTTTCACACCCGAGTTCTACATCGATGCATTGGAACAATCCACATTGAGCAACGTTTCACGCGAAATGCAGGAATGGATGAACTGGACCTGGACCAACACTGCTACCTACGCAGATACTTTCGCAGGAAAGCACAACGTTAACCTGATGGCAGGTTTCACAGCCGATCGTAGCGCCTGGTTCAATACCAAGGCTTCGCGTGACGATGTGCCCAACAACCTGGATGCGATGCGGGAAGTCGATGCCGGTACACTAAATCAGAAAGCCAACGGTGGCACGAGCTACAATACATTGGTTTCTTTCCTGGGGCGTGTGATGTACAACTATGACAACCGTTACTACCTTTCGGCATCCATTCGTACCGACGGTTCATCGCGCTTCCCGAAAGCCAACAAGTATGCTACCTTCCCCGCTGTATCCGCTTCGTGGCGCGTCAGCAACGAGAGATTTATGGAAGATCAGAATATCTTTGACAACCTGAAGCTGCGCGGAGGTTGGGGACGTGTAGGTAACCAAGCTATCCCCAACAAAGCTACGCTCACGTTGCTGGGACAAGCCGACTATGTGCTGGGTACGAACCCCGGACGTGTAACCGGTACAATGGTGTCGGACGTAGGAAACAACCAGCTGAAATGGGAGACCGTAGAAGACTGGAACATCGGCCTGGATATGTCTTTCCTCAACTCTCGCTTAGACGTTGTCTTCGAGTATTTTGAGAAGAAATCCATCGATATGCTTTACTCGAAACAGAATATTTTCGCCATCGGTTATCCTAGTTGGAACAGCACCGTGTGGATGAACATCGGTAGCATGAAAGCCAGCGGTTGGGAGTTGAGCCTGAACTGGCGTGACAAAGTAGCTGATTTCGGCTATAACGTAGGCTTGAACCTCTCTTCAGTGAAGAACAGAGCCATCCGCTTCTCTGGTGACGGTCCTATCCTGACCGGAGGGTTCAACGGCGACCAGATTATCCGTAACGAAGACGGCGGCTTGATTTCACGTTTCTATGGTTATGTGGCCGACGGCATCTTCCAGAATTGGGAAGAAATATATGCCCATACCAACGAGAACGGCCAATTGATACAGCCTAAAGCTCAACCGGGTGACATCCGCTTCAAGGATCGCGACCATAACGGTACACTGGACGAGAAAGACAAGACCTTTATCGGTAATCCGTATCCCGACCTGATGGCAGGTTTGAATCTGAGTTTCACCTATAAGAACTTTGACCTCGCAGCCAACTTCTACGGAACCTTCGGGAACGATATCTTCAACAAGACCAAAGGTCTGTATTCCGGCGTAAGCGGTCAGAACGTATGGAAAGGCACTCTGGCGAAGGCATGGAGCGGTGAAGGGACAAGCAACGACATCCCCCGTCTCTCGTACAACGACTTGAACCAGAACTACACACGCGTATCCAGCTTCTTCGTGGAAGACGGTTCGTATGTACGCTGCAAGCTGTTGCAACTGGGCTATACCCTGCCAAAGAAATTAGTGCGTGGCATGGACCTGCGCCTCTCTTTATCGGCACAGAATCCTTTCACCATCACCGGTTACTCGGGTATGGATCCTGAACGTCCGGCCATGGGCGGTGTCATCGAGAACGGTATCGACGGTATCGCTTATCCGAATCCCCGTACTTTCTTGTTTGGTATTGACTTGAAATTTTAATTTTAGAGATAATAGACTATGAAACAGATATTAGCAATATTGACATTGATAGCCTCCCTGACATTCACTTCTTGTGATGACTTCCTGACCGAGGATGTGCGGGGGCAGCAAAATCTTGATACGTACTTCCAGAGTGAGGACGACGCCAAGGCGTTCATCACCGGATGCTACCAGGCTCTCACCTTCGGCGGTTGGTGGAACATCAACACCGTATGGTTGATGTCCGAAATGTGCAGCGACGACGGCTGGATGGGCAACACCACCCAGGATCAGGGCGATTACATCTCTTTGGCTCACTACAGGGGTACGGGACAGAGCAACGGCGCTATTTCCAACTTCTGGCAATATCGTTACAAAGGTATCCTGCGTTGCAACGTAGCCATCGACCGCATTCCGGCAGCCCCCATCACAGACGATAACATGAAGAATCGTTTGATGGCCGAAGCTCACTTCCTGCGTGCCTATTACTACTTCGAACTGGTGAGAAACTTTGGAGGTGTACCCCTCGTTACCAGCTTCCTGCTGCCGCAAGAGATACAGGGTATTACCCGCTCTTCTACGGAAGATGTCTATAAATTCATCGAAGACGACCTGAAAATTGCTGCAGAGTACTTGCCCGAACGCAGCAAGTATGCTGCTACCGACATGGGACGTGCCACACGTGGTGCCGCCTTGGGATTGCTGGGAAAAGTGTATCTCTATCAAGCAAAGTGGGACGACGCACGTAAAACGCTGAAGGAAGTCGTCGACTCTAAGGAGTACGAACTGCTCGAAAACTTCGGTGATGTATGGAGCGTGGACTTCAACAACAGCAAAGAAAGCCTGTTCGAAGTGCAATACATGTACGATGGTACCTATTCTTTGGGAGGTGCACTGACCGTCATCACCGGTGCACGTAGCGGTCCCGGCGACGGTTGGTCCTGGGGACAGCCTACTGCCAACCTGGAAAAAGCCTTCATCGATGCCGGTGATACAGAGCGCCTGAAATGGAGCATCATCAAGACCGGTTGCACCGAGATCGCCGGCGAGAACAATTTCGACAAGTTTATTGCGAACAGCAAGAACATGGCCAAGTATCAGACTTATGTCGACAAATACGGTTGGGATCCCAATTGCTACATCATCGATCCGGCGCAACACAAATCCGCCCGCGTCGTCCGCAAATACTTTGTGCCCATCGAGAAACGTCCGGAAGTGTACAACATCGACAAGATTCCTTTGGATCACCGCATCCTGCGCTATGCCGACGTACTGTTGATGTATGCCGAGGCTTGCAACGAGTCGAACGACGATGCCACCGCACGCAAATATCTCAACGAGGTACGCGACCGCGTCAATCTGCCCGAAGTAGAGTCGAGCGGGAACGATCTGCGCAAGGCTATCCGCCTGGAACGTCGTTTGGAACTGGCCTGGGAACAGAACAGACTGTATGACATCCGCCGCTGGACCGACGATAACGGCAAGAAGATGATTGTCAACCTGATGGGACCTACCGGTACTTTCGTGAAGTATAATACGGAAGCAGCCACCCGCGACCTCTACGAATGGGAAAACCAGGGTGAGGCAAGTGACAAGGGGGCGGGCTTTCAGGAAAGCCGCGATATGGTATTCCCCATTCCTTTGTACGAGATCACCATGTCCAATGGCTCTATCGTACAGAATCCGGGTTGGAATTAATCTCTCCCTGACTGAGACACTGGTTGTCCAGTAACTATATTCAATAGGTTTTTATATCCTTGTCGCGGATAGTCTGTGAAGGATTATCCGCGACATCCTTTTTTAACAAAATGGTATCTATGAAACTAAAAGATTTATTGATCCTTCCCTTACTGTGCGCTTTCATGGCATGCAGTGATAGTTCCACCGACACACCCGATCCCACACCGGAAACACCGAGCAGTGTAGAGAAACTGGTGACGGTGGATGCCGGACAAACCTTTCAAACCATAGCCGGCTTTGCAGCTTCGGACTGCTGGTCGCCTAACTACGTAGGTAAATCCTGGACCAAAGGTCGTGCAGGTATTACCGAGCTCCTCTTCTCTTCGGAAATTGTCAACGGGCAACCCAAAGGCATCGGTCTTTCCCAATGGCGGGTGAATCTAGGTGGAGGCACCGCCGCCCAAGGCGATGCCAGTGGTATCGATGATAAATCGCGCCGGGCAGAATCCTATCTGACGAATAATCTTACGCTGGACTGGTCTCGTTGTGAAGGCCAGCGATACTTCATGAGTCGCGCCAAAGAGCTGGGGTGCAACAATTTTGTACTGTTCAGCAATACACCTCCGGTGCAGTACACGTACAACGGTAAGGGATTCTCTAACCAAGGTGGTTCTTCCAACTTAAAACCGGAACATTACGGTGACTTCGCCAAATACATGGCGGATGTAGCCGCCCACTATGCAGCCGAAGGCTATCACGTGAGCCATATTTCTCCTGTCAATGAGCCTCAGTACAACTGGGAAGGTAGCCAGGAAGGAAGCGGTTGGACCAATGACCAGGTGGCGCAATTGGCTCGGGAACTGGATACTTCGTTGACCGCACAGAGCCTCTCTACCGATATCCTGCTGGGTGAAGCCGGTGATTGGGAGTATCTCTACAAATTGAAAAGCGATGCCAATCGCAGCCAGGTATTCTCCGCTTTCTTTACTGCGGGCTCTTCGGCTTATGTGGGCGACCTTACCCACGTAAAGAAGCTGATCTGCGGTCATAGCTATTGGACCGACGGAACGTGGGACGGCATGCGCAACGTACGCCGGCAATTGGCACAAGCAGCCGTACAATACGGAGTGGAGGTATGGCAAAGCGAGTGGAGCATGCTAGGCGACGGTTACAATTCTTCCGAATTTGTGGGCTATGACAGTGCCACAGAAATGGACATCGCCCTCTATATGTCGAAAGTAATCCATAACGACCTAACTGTAGCCAACGTATCTTCGTGGAGTTATTGGACGTCGATGGATGTATCCCGTTGGGGGCACAAGAACCGCTTCCTGCTGGTATCCTTGGTACCTGCCGGTGGCGAGTATGGCGATATAGAACAGGAAGGAAGCTATCAGGCTACCGCTACACTTTGGGTATTGGGCAATTATAGTCGCTTTATCCGTCCCGGTTATCAGCGTATTTCGCTCAGCCTGAGTGAGACACGCAGTTTCTTTGGCTCTGCCTGGATTTCTCCCGAAAAAGATAAGGTGGTAGCTGTCTATACAAACCTTGCCGATAAGGCTGTTCGCCTGGGCGAAACACGTGTAGGCTGGAATCCGAAGTCGATTACCACGTACACCACTACGGGCAGCAAGAATCTGAAAGAGAGTACGGTGACGTCAGGAAATGCCGTCGTTGTGGAGGCAGGAAGTGTCACCACAGTCGTTTATACCCTGTAACAATCAGGTAATACATACGAATGGATCCCCTAATCTACCACTTAACAACCGGCCATTCCGCTTCCCAGCTAATCGGACGAACGATCAACTTAGACTGGCCATTATCTTTGGCATACGCATGAGCCAGGAATATATCCTGACCATCGAGGGTATAAGCGGCGCAATGCCCCACGGCAGCCCATTTTTCGCCCTCGCCTTCCAGGATAATGCTACCACCACCCATAGACAGGTCTTTCCCCTCTTTATCCAGGAAAGGACCTTCTACCGTTTTCGAGCGGCCTACAGCCACTTTATAATCACTCTTATTACCCCGGCAGCAGTAGTCGAGTGAAACGAGCAAATAGTACCAATCGCCATGTTTGTATATAAATGGAGCTTCGATGGCACCATCTCCCGGGTTTGTATCATCGAATTTAAAACTACGGGGGCGGCGGGCCAACGTGCGCCACTCCTCAGGTTGGGCAACAGCATTCAAATCTCCGGTGAGCTGCACCATCTTGATACCTCCCCAGAACGATCCGAAGTTCATCCAGGGTTTGCCGGACTCATCCACAATCACGTTGGAGTCAATGGCATTCCATTCGTCCCGGTTAGGAACGGACTGAACAAGTACTCCACTATCCGTCCACTTGTAGTTCGGACTCTCAGGATCCAACGTAGGACTCGTGGCATGACCAATGACTGAAGTGTTCTTCGCAAAGGCCGAACAAGAATAAGTCAAGTGCCACAAACCATTGTGATAAATGATATCGGGTGCCCACAAATGGAGCTGAGCTTTAGGGAAAGCTTTGATGACGCTCTCGGGAATTTCCGTGAAGCAGGATGGCATACGATCCCATGATTTAAGGTCTTTCGACGAGAAGCGGCTCACTCCCCGTCCGGTACAAAACAGATAATACGTATCGCCCTCCTTGGCCAAGACAGGATCGTGCACCATGGGATTAAGAGGGTCGTGTTGGAACTGGGGTCTGGGACGCGGAGCATCTGTATCCTGCGCTTGTAGTGTACCCAACAACCCGAATGTCAAAATGCCATAAAATAAGATCTTTTTCATAATCCTGAAAATTAAGATGAACAATTAAAGAGATGGTAAGACTCTAATTGATAGAGGCTTTTGCTGTTTTTGCCAAATATACGACTTCTTTGGGAAAACCTGCCAATAAATCGGGATAAACTATATGATTGCACAGACGAACATTATATCCTTGTCCATATTCAACTCATCCTTGTGCATGCCCGATCAGAGAGATACAAAAAAGATGTCAGCCGGCACAACAATGCATACCAGCTGACATCTTTTATTTACTTGAGTAAGAACTATCGGGTAGTAGGGCCGCACACCTTAAGTTGTCCGCTAGGCTCTACAGCCATCTTATCGATGAAGACCACCCGGTCGTTTCCTGTAGTTTCTGTACGCCCGTGGTATACACAATACATGACACCATTGTCAGCAAACATCATGCAATGCCCAGTCCCAGTAACTACCCCGCCAGTATCCGTATTCTTTTGCAGGACAGGATTATTGTCAGCCTTCACAAACGGGCCAAGCTGATTCCTCGACGTAGCATAACCCACGGCGTAGTTCTTCCCTCCGAAGAAATTAGCAGAATACATCATATAATACGTGTCATCGTGCTTGAAAATATAAGAGCCTTCCGTCCACCGACGATTCACTTCGTGCGAGGTAACCGAGCGGCTTTCCCACTCTGCCTGCTTATCATCCATCGTCGAAGGAGGTGATAGCAGGAGTACCGGTTCTCCGATAATGCCGGAGAAGTCGGGTTTCATCTCCACACCATATATCCAGCTTTCTTCGATTTCATCATACCAGCCTTGTTCTTTGGCCCAGGTAGCGACCTCACTATCTACCGGATGCTTGTAGCAGCAACGGGAATAATACAAGTATACTTTCCCGTCTTCGAAGAACAGGTTGCCATCGATGACCGGATAGCCCGGATCGAAGATAGGACGCTCCATCAGGTTGATAAACGGGCCTGCAGGACTGTCCGCTACGGCTACTCCGATGCGGAAGTTTTCCAGCTCGTTGGTTGGATTTTCACGCCAGTCAGCACTGTACAGGATGTAGTACTTACCATTGAGTTCATAGACCTCAGGAGCCCAGAAATTATTTACTCCCCACGAAGCCTGCGGGTCTTTCTGATAGACGAGTCCCAGATCCTGCCAGTCGGACAAATCAGTGGATACATAGCCTCGGAATCCTTTGTTGGTTTCGCTGGTGCCATACATATAAAATTTCCCATCGGAAGCCTTCAGGATAAAAGGATCGCCAAAAGCTACAGGCAACGGGTTGGTCCACGTCAGTTCTTTCTTTGTACCAGTACAGGAGACAAACAGGATGCTCAGGGCCGATAGTAGCATAATCAGTTTGTTTCTTCTCATATAATTTTCTTTGTATTACTTCTTCAACTTAGCAATAATTGCTATCGGGTTATCATCCTCTTTCATGTTTCGCAGAATTTCTTTTAGTTCAGGATTAGTCACTTTATTCGAATCACAGGAATTTAAAAACTCTTCAGCAGAGCGTAGCATAATCATTTCTTGATTGTCAGAGATATAACCAGGCCAAAAATCAGGGCCATAATCTATATCGTTTTTCAGTCCTATAGATTTGCTTCCGGCATTCGCCAGTAATTCAAATTTAAGAGTCTGCTTATTATG
Source organism: Bacteroides sp. (assembly GCA_031554505.1). Classification (GTDB taxonomy): domain Bacteria; phylum Bacteroidota; class Bacteroidia; order Bacteroidales; family Bacteroidaceae; genus Bacteroides. The sequence goes on from JAVBVI010000146.1 coordinate 17,186, forward strand.
TATTCCTAGAACTGTTGTTACCTTTATTATTATCTCTTTTCCTTTTCGGTTTTTTCCTTTTTTCTCAAAAGGATCAGGTGCATAATTTCCAAAGTCAAATGAGAAAAACATATAATTTTCACACTCGCGCACATTACTAATATACACATATGATTTCCAGGCCTCTGTATCAGAAAGTTCTTTAGCGGGTAGCTTGTATTTTCCCTGACTCATGATATAGGTAGAAGTTACATTCCAATTAGAATCAATAGAGAATAGGGTATCATTTTGTCTTTTCATATAACGTACAGTATCCTTATATCTGTACATAACCGCTGCTTCATAAGAGCTGTAACCCCTACCCTCTGGTTTCGACGTTTCCCAGGGGCATTTATGAATATATTTTATAGTGGAAGTCGAATCAAAAAGCACAAACTCATTTTTCAGATTGTTCCAAGAAATTAAATCTGCTATAAATACACTACCATTCGGCGAGCTAATATCCCATATAGATTCATCCTTTAAAAAAGGGGGCCTAATTGATCTCACAAAACTCCCATCCAATTGATATTCCAATACGGAACCAATATTTGTATATATAAATACCCTGGATATCTCCGGCAACACCTCAACGGATTCTATAGCAGGATATTCACCCGGTCCCTGCCCTATTCGGCCAATTTGACCTAAAAGTTCCCCAGTGGTAGATGAATAAACAAGACAAAGATAATCGTCATATACAAATATTCTCCCCTGCTCCATACAGTAACCTTTTGGTCGCCCAATAAAAAGATCTGAATCCATCTCCAATGGAACATAGCTAAGAGAATCAGCATAGCTGCTTAAGTAATGAACGTTATACTCATTACTATCTATAGCTCTTTGGAGCGGGATAGTATTACTAGAGACTTCACCCACCTTATCTTTACACGAAAAAAGCATAAAGAGGAAAAAGCACAGAAATAAAATAGAATGGCATCTCATATTGCATAATAATTAACGTAACCATCGTCACTTGCAAGCCACGCTTCATCTAGATTATGGATAAATCGGGCATTACTCCTTTACTGTTTTTGCCAAATATACGATTTCTTCGGGAAAACCTGCCAATAAATCGGGACAAACAATATTATTGGGTACTAGGGCCGTAGACTTTCAATTATCCATCAGAGATCTCA
>JAVBVI010000014.1:0-23702 GCA_031554505.1 Bacteroides sp.
GATGAATAAGATAGCATTAATGGCGATTAAGAAGAGTCCTAAGAAGGGAAGCTTAAAAGGAAAAAGGAAAGCCGCCGGATGGGACGAAGCTTTCCTTGTTCAATTATTGGAAGGAGATTGGGAGTAATGCGTCAGCCCTGCAGTTGAGGGACGATAAGCCCCCATATGGGGGACGATGGGCCCACGGCTGTGGGCTCACTTCTTCGTGCCCGGGCAACTGTTAAACATCGGAAGAAAACCAATAATCTACGCCCGAAAATAAAATATCTCCTTAGCAAACCGATGGGATATAATAAGAGTTCTATGGGAGATGGTGGGAGATCAATGGGAGATGATGGGAGATAAAACGGAATCTCCCACCCTTGTTTCACATTGTATATCAGACATATAGGAGCTGTTTTATGGGAGATGGGAGATTATTTGCGTTTTTTTGTGTGAGCGAGAAGAAGTTAGCAACAACTTTACACGACTCCTTTTTGTTCTTTTATGTACTTTTGCACCGAAACAAATCAACCCCGATGAAATCAGACAATAAAGACGAAATGTTCCCGCTCGTCGACGAAGAGGGAAACATCACCGGTGCCGCCACCCGGGGCGAGTGCCACAGCGGTAGCAAGCGGCTCCACCCCGTGGTGCATCTCCATGTGTTCAACTCTCGTGGAGAGCTTTACCTGCAAAAGCGTCCATCCTGGAAAGACATCCAGCCGGACAAGTGGGACACGGCCGTAGGCGGACACATCGACCTCGGTGAGAGTGTAGAGATAGCTTTGCGACGGGAAGCCGACGAAGAACTGGGCATCACCGACTTCACACCCGAGCAACTGACGCACTATGTATTCGAGTCCGACCGGGAACGCGAGCTGGTCTTCACACACAAAACGGTGTACGACGGTGACATCCATCCCAGTGATGAACTGGAAGAAGGGCGGTTCTGGAGCCTTGAAGAAATCAAAGAGAATCTCGGAAAAGGAATATTCACCCCCAACTTTGAACAAGAATTCCGACGGGTTGGGTTTGGGAATTAAATTCTTCTTTCTTTTTGTACCTAACTTCATCGCTTGCAAAAGTAGAATTAGTCGGCTATTCCAGTGATAAGTTATCGGAAAAGTTTGTAACTTTGAATATTAAAACTTCTTCAAAATGAAAAAAAATAAAATCATCGTTTCGGCCTGTCTGTTATTGGTGCTCGCTTCGTGCACCACACTTACCCAGATGGCCTCACTATTCACTTGTCAATATTCGCTACAAAACGTGGCGCAGCCCAAGTTGGCCGGTATCAACCTGGCTAACGTAAGCGACGTGACCAAGATGGACGCTATCTCGGTGGCCAAAGTAGCTACCACTCTGCTCTCGGGCAGTCTGCCCCTATCGGCAACCGTCAACTTGGGCATCACCAATCCCAACCAGACGCAGGCTGCACTGGCCGGACTGGACTGGGCGTTGTTCTTCGAAGGAGTGAGCATGCTCACCGGATCGACCACCGAGCCAATATCCGTAGCAGCCAACGGCGGCAAATCGACTGTGCCCCTGAACTTACAGATCGACCTGGCTACGCTGTTCAAAAAGGACAATCGCGACCAGATGCTCAAATTCGCAGATGGCCTGCTCCATCTGGGCGAACAGAATTCAACCGTGACGCTAAAGATCAACCCGGCCGTATCGTTCGGCGGACAGACTTACAAGACGGGGTTTATTCCGATAAGCAAAAATTTTTAGGATACCCCCAAGCATATTTAAATACTATAAAACAGCAAGAAAGTAGTTATGAGAAAGAGAAACATGTTGCCGGCAGCCTGCCTGTTGGCGTTAGTAGTTGGGTTCAGCAGTTGCAACACAGTGGCTGTAACCGGACGTAAGCAGTTGAGTTTGGTTTCGGACGAAGAGGTGATGAGCCTCAGCAACCAGAGTTTCACTGAATATATGAAGACGGCCAAGGCCTCGACCGATAAGACGAACACGGCTTTGGTCGTGAAAGTAGGCAAGAACATCGCCGCCGCCGTGGAACAATACATGAATGCCAACGGCATGTCCGATCAGGTGAAAAACTTCGCCTGGGAATTCCACCTGGTACAGGATGCCACCCCAAATGCTTTCTGTATGCCGGGCGGTAAGATTGTGGTTAACGAAGGAATTCTGCCTTACACGAAAACGGAAGCCGGACTGGCCATCGTTCTGGGACATGAAGTGGCACATGCCGTGGCCAAGCACTCGTCCGAACGGTTGAGCCAACAGATGCTGGCCAGCTACGGCAGCACGGCCCTGGGAGTTATCCTGAGCAAGAAGTCGGAAACCACACAGCAGGTAGCCCAGACGGTATACGGACTGGGAGCGAATTATGGTGTGATGCTTCCCTACTCTCGCCTCAACGAGAACGAAGCCGACCACATGGGACTGGTCTTCGCCGCCATGGCCGGTTACAATCCGCAGGAAGCAGTCACCTTCTGGCAACGAATGGCACAGAGTTCAGGAGGCGCCACTACCCCGGAGTTCATGAGCACGCACCCCTCGGATGCCAACCGCATCAAGCGTATTCAGGAACTGATTCCCGAAGCCATGAAATACTATAAGAAGAATTGACAATTGACAGTTGACAATTGACAGTTATTGCTTCTCTGCTCACTACAAAACGGAGTCCGCAGGAAAACTGTCAATTGTCAATTGTCAACTGTCAATTCTCAATTATTTCCGACCTTTAATAGCAGCTATAGCCAACAGTACGCCTAACGCCACACCAAGCAGAGCAGCAAACAGTACCTGGAATTCTGCCGGAAGGATGAATGTCAACGTGTGCGCCGGAATCCAGAAGAAAGGAATTGTTTTCTTGAACACAAAGCCCCACTGTACCCGCCAATTCAGCCCAGCGATATACTCACCGAAAGGAATAGGCTTCAGCAAACAAGCCAGCTTGCCACCGTTGTTCAGGATATGCGTATCAGTCACTTTGTGTACCGTCATGAACACCGGAGCAAAGGCCGTATTCATCAGCAAACTGATGCTGAAGGCACCCAGAAGTTTCAACAAGGTAAAGTCACCTTTCATAGCGTCCACCGTACCTGTTGCACCGAGGTATTCGGCAATCACCGGAGCACCCAGCGAGAATACACGCATGGCAATGACGATCCAGATACCGAGTAGTCCCCAGATCACGGCACGCGGCAACACGCCGAAACCGGCTTCATTGTACCGGCCGGTCTTGATACGCAAGCCCAGCATTTCGCCCATCGTAGCCAGAATACCGAATTTCAGGAATCCCATCAGGAAAGCATGCTGGCGGTTGAAGTCCACATACCACGCATACAGAGAATCGCAAAGAAAGAAAGGTGCAAAGATCGCCACCAAGGCGAGGATAAATAAGAAATCTGTCTTTTTCATGGTAATAAATCCATTTACGTAAATAACTTCCGATTAACTATACTGCTAACACGGAGATGTAATTCACGCAAATATCCTATCAAAAGAGACACATTATCTGCCGCAGACCGTCCATATTAACATTGGCGGCGAAGATACATATTTCTTCTATGCAAACCATGAAAAACCGTCATTATTTAGTGCACCGTTGCTTGGCTGCTATTTCTTCTCTATCCAGTTCACGATGGTGTCGCAGAACGGCAGTTCGCGGGGAGGTACCATACCTACCCAGTGTCCTTGCTCGTCGATCATGAACTTTTGGAAGTTCCACTGCACAGGAGCATCTTCTTTTCCGTTACCACTTTTCTCTGTCAGCCAGTGATACAGCGGTGCCATATCGTCTCCCTTAACGGAGATCTTCGCCATCATGGGGAAGGTCACATCGTAGTTCAGCACGCAGAACGTCTTGATCTCCTCGTTCGTTCCCGGTTCCTGTCCCATGAAATTGTTGGCCGGGAAGCCGATGATTACCAGATTCCGGTCCTTGTATTTCTCGTACAGTTTCTCCAAGTCTCCGTATTGCGGAGTGAGTCCGCACTTGGAAGCTACGTTCACCACCAGTACCTTCTTCCCTTTGAGTTGCGAAAGGTTGAAGTTGGCACCATCAATTGTCTGCACGGTAAAATCGTAAAACGATTTCCCTTGGGCGTTTCCTGTTATCGTAACAAATAGTCCCATAACCAAAGCCATTACTAATTTCATCTCTTCTATTTATAAAAGGTATAAATAGATAACAACCCCTGTAGCGAATAGTTTTAAATGTGGTAAAGTATAAAATTCTTTCTATCTTTGGTCCGTCATTCCTAAAGCATGTTTCATTTATATTAATTATGAAAGCAACTGTTTCGAGAGAAAAAATTCTGATTCGCACCTCGTGGATCAGTACCATCGGCAACCTAATTCTGTCTGTTGCCAAAATTGTAGTCGGACTCCTGGCCGGCAGTTTGGCTGTATTGGGCGACGGTATCGACTCGGCCACCGACGTGATCATCTCGGTGGTGATGATATTCACAGCCAAGATTGTCAGCAAGCCTCCCACGAAAAAGTATGCCTTCGGGTATGAGAAGGCAGAAGGTATTGCTACGAAGATTCTGTCGCTGGTGATCTTCTACGCCGGTGTGCAAATGTTGGTTTCTACCGTCGGGAGCCTTTTCTCCGACGAAGTGAAGGAACTCCCCTCGGGCATCGCCATTTATGTGACGGTATTCTCCATTGCTGGAAAGTTGTTGCTATCTCTTTACCAGTACAGGCAAGGTAAGCGGATTAACAGTTCGATGCTCACCGCCAACGCGGTGAATATGCGGAACGACGTGATCATCTCGGCCGGCGTATTGGTGGGACTGGCTTTCACCTTCCTGCTGAATATGCCTATACTGGACTCGGTCACGGGTTTGGTGATCAGCTTATTCATTATCAAGTCGTCCATCACCATCTTCATTGAATCGAATGTAGAACTGATGGATGGCGTGAAAGACGAGACGGTGTACAACAAGATATTCGAAGCCATTGCCAAGGTGCCGGAAGCAAGCAATCCGCACCGGGTACGTTCGCGGCAGATAGGAAGTATGTACATGATAGCCCTCGACATCGAAGTGGACGGAAACATCACCGTAAACGAAGCGCACCGCATCGCCAATGATGTGGAGCACAATATTCGCGCTTACGTGGAAGATGTGTATGATATTGTGGTGCACGTAGAACCGCATAATAACTGCCAGGAAGAAGAAAAGTTCGGTATCAGCGAAGGGATGCTTCGCTGATCATACCGTTTTCTATCTTCAGCACGCCTTCGTCGAGTAAATATTGCAACGTGCGGGTTAGTTCTTCTTGATCCACATCTACCTTGGCAGCTACTTCGGGCAGCGTCATGGGATGATCGATTACTGCCAACAACTGTTCTTTGATAGATTCGAAGGTAACGGTAGGCAGCTCGTCTTGGCGATTCCGATCCAAACACACATCGCACTGTCCGCAGTTGTGTTCATTCTTCTCTCCGAAGTAGCGAAGCAGCATCCGGCTGCGGCAAACGGTATCCGAAGTGACATACTCCACCATGGCCCCGATGCGTTCCTCGTACCGTTTCTTCCGGTCTTCATAGACTGCCGGAGGTATTTGCAAGTGATGCAATTCCACCCGCTCGCGCGTGTATATTATATAAGGTGTCTTTTTGCGGGGAATATAGTCGATGATATGTCGTTTGGACAGCATCTTCAACAAATCGTGCACCTGCTGACGTGGCAATCCCGAACGGAGCGCAATGCTATCCTCGCTGATGTACGCATAATCGGTAAACACCCCGGTATACGAACGCAGCACTGTCTGCATCAACGCTTCGGCTTCCGTACCCATCTCCCGGAGCTTGTACAACTCCTCCCGGTCGATGGTGAAGATAAGCCGTGACGAATTGTCTTGCTCATCGGTATATTCCAGATAGCCCGCCTGGGCTACTATCTTCAAAGCACTGTCCACAGGAACCGGGAAATACCGGAACCGGCGACAGAACTCTTCGAGATTGAATTCCTTGGTACACCCCATTCCATCGCCCATCGCCATCTGATAGTAATATTGCAGATGCTCGTACACTTGCTTGATATACTCTTTATCGGGAAAGGTATCGGCTATGCGCTTGTGGAGGGTCACTTTGTCCGATGGGGAATAGAGCATGATGGCGTACGCCTTCTCTCCGTCACGCCCGCCGCGTCCGGCTTCCTGGAAGTAAGCCTCGGGCGAATCGGGTAAGTCCATGTGCACCACCAACCGCACATCGGGCTTATCGATACCCATACCGAATGCATTGGTAGCTACGATGACCCGGCACTCTCCACTCTGCCAACGCTTCTGCCGCACGTCCTTGACGGCATTGTCCAATCCGGCATGGTAGAAGTCGGCAGTAATGCCTTGTCGCTGGAGCAGCTCGGTAGTTTCCTTCGTATGTCGGCGACTGCGTACATAGACGATGGCGCTGCCCGGCACCCGTTGCAGGATACGGAGGAGTTCGTCACCCTTATTATCTGTTCGGCGCACGATATAAGCCAGGTTCTTCCGTTCGAAACTCATACGGAACACATTCTCCTGCCGGAAGTTGAGCCGCTCCTGGATGTCTTTCACTACCTCCGGGGTAGCAGTGGCAGTGAGCGCCAACACCGGAACACCAGGAAGCAAGTCGCGTATGGAAGCTATCTTCAGGTAGGCCGGTCGGAAGTCGTACCCCCACTGGGAGATGCAGTGGCTCTCGTCCACCGTGATGAGGTTGACCTTCATGGAGCGCAGCTTGGTGCGGAAGATGTCGGTATCCAGTCGTTCAGGAGAGATGTCCAAGAACTTATAGTCGCCAAAGATGCAATTCTCCAGCGCAATGATGATCTCCTGCCGCGTCATGCCCGAGTAGATGGCTACCGCCTTGATGCCCCGCCGACGCAGGTTCTGCACCTGGTCCTTCATCAAGGCAATAAGCGGCGTGATAACGATGCACAACCCTTCCTTGGCCAAGGCCGGCACCTGAAAAGTGATAGACTTACCACCACCGGTAGGCATCAGCCCCAGCGTATCACGACCTGCGCCAATACTGGTGATGATCTCCTCCTGCAAGTCGCGGAAGGAATCGTATCCCCAGTATTGGCGCAGTATTTCGTGATAGGTCGGCATGTGGCTCTACCTATAAGATGAGTTATTCGATGGGCTTGATATCCTCGATCTGCAACTGAACTTCGCCTCTTTTGTGGCTGTTCTCCTCAATGGAATAGCAGATATCGAACGAGCGTTTGGTCTTGATATAGCGTACATGCGAGCTCTGTCCGAAGGCGATGCCGTTCATAACGTTGTTCGACTTATTGTCCACCAGTTCCAGCTTGATGTGTTCCTGACCGCGTCCCACTACCTTGCTCGTACCATAATCATACACATGATGGGTACAGAAAATCGGTTTATGATTGTCCGGACCGAACGGGTTGAACTTCTTCAGGTCGCTGAAAAACTTGGGTGTGATATCCCGGAAATCGATCTCCGCATCAATATCGATCACCGCACTGGTCTGTTCCGGCAGGATATTCTCGGACACGAATGTTTCGAACCGTTCGGTGAAAGCAGGTACATTTTCCACTTTCATCGACAATCCGGCAGCATAGGTATGTCCGCCGAAGTTCTCCAGCAAGTCACGACAATGCTCAATGGCTTTGTACACATCGAATCCCGAAACCGAACGAGCAGAGCCGGTAGCCATGTCGTCCGTACGGGTAAGTACTACGGCCGGGCGGTAGTACACCTCGGTGAGGCGGGACGCCACAATACCGATAACTCCTTTGTGCCAGTCCTCATTATACAGCACGATGGAACGCCGGTCGGCCAGTCCTTCGAGTTGATTCACAATCAGGTTGGCCTCCTCGGTCATGCTCTTATCGAGATCCTTACGGGTTTCGTTGTATTGGTTGATCTGGTTGCTCTTCTCCAGAGCGAGGGAGAAATCCTTCTCCGTGAGCAGGTCCACTGCCTCTTTTCCGTTCTGGATACGCCCGGAAGCATTGATACGAGGTCCTATCTTAAACACAATATCACCGATGGTGAGCTCTTTGTCTGTCAGTCCGCACACATCGATGATAGCCTTCATTCCTACACTGGGATTGCTGTTGAGCTGCTTAAGGCCGTGATAAGCCAGGATACGATTCTCTCCCATGATGGGTACGATATCCGAAGCGATGCTCACCGCCACCAAGTCGAGTAGTGGAATGAGGTTATGAAACTCGATCCCGTTGTTCATAGCAAAAGCCTGCATGAACTTGAAACCCACGCCACAGCCCGAAAGATGTACGTACGGATAGGTATTGTCCAGGCGTTTGGGATTGAGGATGGCTACAGCTTGAGGGAGTATGTCGTCAGGCACATGATGGTCGCAGATAACAAAGTCAATGCCTTTTTCTTTGGCATACGCAATCTCATCCACAGCCTTGATACCACAGTCCAGCACGATGATAAGCCCTACACCTGTCTCTACCGCATAGTCAACGCCTTGTATGGACACGCCGTACCCTTCGTTGTACCGGTCGGGGATGTAGTAATCGATGTTGGAATAAAACTGTTGAATAAACTTGTAGACCAGCGCTACCGAGGTAGTACCGTCTACATCATAATCTCCATAAACAAGTATACGTTCTTTCTTCCCCATTGCTTTGTTCAGGCGCTCCACGGCTAAGTCCATATCCTTCATAAGGAATGGGTCGTGCAGGTCGGGCAACTGCGGACGAAAGAACTTCTTGGCTTCCGTGGCAGTAGTAATATCCCGTTGTACCAAGAGTTGCGCAAGCGTAGGACTAATCCCTACTGCCTGTGCCAGTTCGCGGCCTATATCTTCCTGATCGTGTGTAATAGGTTGATAATTCCATCTGTGACTCATTATATATTATTTTTTTCTTTTTTCTATCTCAGAGGGGAGAGAGCACGTCATCTCCCAACAAGCTGTAAAAGTACGAAAAAAGAATGGAAGTGTGGCGGTATTTATGGAAATTTTAGAGGAATTGTTAAGAGGTGGTGCATACGGTGCTGTATGAGGATGAGCCAAAGAGTTTTTTGAGTTAACAGAACGGGGTGGCCAGCTTACTACTTTTGTCACCGGTTGACATTTTGGTAAACGAACCAGGTGTAGAACCGCTTAATTGAAGCACAACAAGCAAAGAAGAGAGAACACGCCAAGGATTTTGTTTTTCAAATATTCATCAAGGCAGCAAATTTCGATCTTCAGCGTCAAAACATCCTTAATCAGGCACTTAAAATATCTATTTGACTATAACAAGAATAACACACAGCCAAATTGACAACTCGCACAGAGAATAAAATCAACGCTAAAAGCTAAAAGACAGCTTTCAAAAGAGGTATCAGAGCGAAGGTTTTAAACCAATGGGGCGAAGGTTTTAAACCTAACACCCGAAGGTTTAAAACCTTCGGCCCGTTTATTTGAGAGAAACAGAGAAAAATCCGGGAAGAAAACGACATATATATGCAAGAACCAACTGAAAAATACCGGGAATTCCACATATTTATTCTGTTTAATATGCAGTTTTCTTCCCGGAAAGAGTAAAATACACATTTTACGCGTTAGAACAAACGGCGTTTACCTTTCATTTTGCTTGCATTATCAACATTTCACTTACTTCCCTATCAGGTTCTTGTACACAACCGACTGTAGCAACTCCTCTTTCCGGTGCCGTGAGAGTGGCAATTCTATTCCGTTGACAAACACTCTCCCACCGGAGATAGAATCAATGTGATGCACATTCACCAGAAATGATTTGTGAATGCGGAAGAAGTCGTCGCGAGGCAACGTTTCTTCGAGCGATATCATCGTCTGATGGGCAATCAACTGTTTATCCTTTACGTTGATCCTGACATAATTCTCCATTCCTTCGACGTACAGGATGTCGGTCCAAAGAATCTTCTGGAAGCTATCATTCTGTTTCACATAGAGAAAAGGAGTAGGATTCGCTTCTTCTTCCTTGTCTGCCTGCGCAATGAGTTCTTTGACGCGGAATGTTTCCTGTGCTTTCAGTACAGCCTGATAGAAGCGTTTGAAGGTGATCGGTTTCAACAGGTAGTCGACTACCTGCAGGCGGTAACCTTCCAGCGCATATTCCGAATAAGCCGTCGTGAGTATCGTCAGCGGGGGATTGTCAAGTGTTTCCAACATATCCAGGCCGGAGAGATAGGGCATATTCACATCGAGGAACAACAGATCCACCGGATGGTTTTGCAGGAAGGTGATGGCTTCTATGGCCGAAGCACAGGTACCCGCCACGGCCAGAAAGTCCGTATTGCCGATCAGGTCGACAATGCCTTCGCGGGCGATGGGTTCGTCATCGACAACAAGGCAACGCAGATTTTTTTTGTGAGTAGATATTATATTCATATTTTCATAAGCTGATCCGGAGTTCAGTTTGATAACAGCCATCCTCTTTCCGGATGGCCAAATCATGTTTTCCGGGATAAAGGATCTCCAAACGCTTCTTTACATTGTCCAGCCCCAGCCCCGAAGCCTTCTTACGAAGAGGCAACTGCCCGTTCCACGAGTTCTTCACCGACAGACAAAGCGTTTCTTCTTCCTGCCGAAGTGAGATATAAACATACCCCGTTTCCAACGGCAAGCGCGACACGTGTTTAAAGGCATTCTCTATAAAAGGTATCAGCAACAGCGGGCTGATGGCTACCTGCCCGTTGCCGACCTGCCATGAGCAATCTACCTTCAGCTCATTGCCCCAGCGTATCTTCTCCACCTCGATCACATCCTTCAGGTAGTCCACCTCTTTTTCCAACAGGACAGTTTCCCGGTTGCACTCATAAAGCTGATAGCGCAGTACGTCTGAATAGCGTAACAACAGCTCGTCGGCAGTAGTTACGTTCTTCTTCATCAGGATGTGGATATGGTTCATCACATTAAACATCAGGTGGGGATTGATCTGGGCGCGCAGCAGATTCAGTTCGTCTTCCAGATGGGCTTGCTGCAAGCGGGCATGTTCCTGCAACATTTTATAATGCTCTTCGAAGAAACGAAGGGCACAGAACGCCACGTTAGTTACGGTGGCAGAGAGCATGTTGCCTAAATACTCGGCATAAAACGGACGATCTGTAGCAGTAATCAGTAGGGAGCGCGGAAATACCCCTTCTATTTCGAGCCATACAAACCCTTTGGTGAAGCTGGCATGCAGGAAAGCGAGCAGGAACGAAAAACCGACGAATTGCCAGGCGAAGGCTCTGATCTTCTTACTCTTCAGGGCTTTGGGCAATAGAATTTTGCTCAAAATAGTCACGGGCAGGTAGGACGTTATGAAGAAGGACAGGGCAAACAAGGCTGCTTCGAGAAAAGGGCAGACACTCGTAAACTGCATGAATACAGTCAACGAAAGTGCCATCCACACCCCGGCAATAACCCATTTGTAGTTCTTTACCATATGATCTGTCATCGTTTTGCTGGTTATATATCACGCTGCAAAGATAGGCGATTAATTAGGAATACGCCTTACCAGTGGTCAAAAGCTACCGACCAGTGGTCAAACAAATTTCGGCAGGTGAAAGCAGCCCGGTACATTTGCCCTCGAAATCATCAAAACATACGTAGAAAATGGAAAAGATAATTCAAAAGATAGTTTGCCTGTGTGTCGTCGCGACGTTGGGCTGCCTTTGTGCACAAGCGCAAATTATGGTGAAGACAGAATACATCGGAAGTTCATCGTACTGGAAGGATATGGGCGATGATCCCCGCCAACGGGTAGGTGATTGCAAAGGTTCAGCCCTGGTGTATCAGGCGATGGCCAACATCCCGCTTTTGGTAAAGATGAACGAAAACAATCGCCCGACGATGTGGGGCATCGGTATCGGAGGTTCGTATGCTTCACTAAACAACCAACATTTCACACCGGATATCGTTTCGGAAATCATGAACTTGCAACTGGCGGTAACACATCTCCGGCCTTTGAATGCGAAGTGGTCGCTCATGGCCAGTGTCGGGGTTGGAGTTTACACACCTTTCACGGAGTTCTCCCGAATCAGATACAAACATGTGCTGGGTAGCGTCGGGGTAGTATTCATCCGGCATCTCCGTCCCAACCTTGATTTGGGTGGCGGATTGGCCATCAATAGTACGTTCGGTTATCCGATGGCGTTCCCGGCTTTGTACCTCGACTGGCGTTCGGGACACAAATTCAAGGTCAATGCTTCGTTGAGCCAAGGTTTAGAGCTATCGGTGGGATATCATTTCAACGACTATTTCAGTTTGTCGCTGGCCGGAGAGATGAACGGACAGATGGCATTGGTAGAGAAAGACGGAAAGGACAAGATTTTCACCCATCAGTACCTGATTGCCGGACTTCGGCCGGAACTGAAACTGGGTAAGAGCGGATTCTCCATCCCCGTGATGGTGGGAATCAATGCAGTACGTCCAGCGTATTACAGCGACCGCACGCTGAAAGGCATGTTCTCGTCGGAAAACGACTACTATTTTCAGATCGCACCTTATGGCTCTATGGGCATCAAATTCGGATTCTAGTAATCAATCTATTTATAAACAATAAAAAACTTAAGGTAATGAGAAAGATTATGTTATTAGCTGCCATCGCAATGGCATTCGCTTGGTCACAAGCCTACGCACAAAGCGTTAGTTTCGGTGTAAAAACAGAAGCCAATGCTTCCAACTACAGAACGTCCGGCATGGGCGACATGAAAAGCAAACTGGGACTGGGTGCCAGCGCCGGAACATTTGCCCTGATCGACTTTGGCAACCACTTCGCTTTGCAACCGGAGTTGTTAGTCAACTTCCGCAACTCCGACAGGAAAACAGCAGGTGTAACAAGCAAAACCCGGTATTTTGATGTAGAAATCCCGGTGTACGTCGTCGGACAGATGAAGTTAGCCAACGACAGCCGGATGTACATAGGCGTCGGCCCATATGCCAGCTATGGTATCAGCGCCCGCAACCGGACAGCCGGCACGAACTTGTACAAGAAGAACGGAGACAACGCCGCACACATGAAACGCCTTGATGCGGGCTTGGCAGGCATGATCGGCTATGAGTTCAGCAATGGCCTACAAGTCAATGCCAGCTACAAGTACGGCTTGCTCAATGTGCTGGATGGCGGAGAAAATGGTGGAAAGATGAAGAATCAGGTAATTAGTTTAGGACTCGGATACCGTTTCTAATTCAAAGAAACCTCTTTGAAATTAGAGACTGAACGACTGCTTGAAGAAAACTCTTTTCTGGTATTCCCGATTCGCCTCGTATTCATTGAATACGGCTTTTGTATAAAGTGATGCTTTGATTTTCACTTCTTCTTCCGCACATCCCGCCCTTCGTAGGCGCAGACAGACTCCACCCACGACTCATCCAATGCTTTTGATTCGTGGCTCACCAGATCAAAAGCTACTAGCGTAGAAACACAGACGCACTTTATCTCGCCTGTCCGGGTATTGATGACCCGTTGCTGCAGGCGCAAGCTCTTGGTACCCGTCTCGACGACTGCCGTTTGGACAGCGATTGGTTCAGATCCGAATATCTGAGTCAGGAAGTTAGCTTCGAGGTGCGCCAAGACCACCCCGTCCTTTTCCCAGTTCATGTGAGGACAGACGGTAGCGAAGTAATCGGTCTTCCCAAGGTCGTAAAACGAAAAATAAACCGTGTTGTTGACATGCCCGAACTTGTCCACATCGTTGAAACGTTGTTGTATGGGCAACGTATGCCGATAAGTAATTTCTTCCATTTGTTGTGCGTAAACTTTTCTATTGTCGGGCAAAAGTAGTAATTTCGCAGATTATTACCCAACGTATCTACGACGAATATGATTGAAGATATCAAAAAAGCTTGTCAGATCATGCACGAAGGAGGCGTTATCCTCTATCCTACAGACTCTGTATGGGGCATTGGTTGTGACGCTACCAACCCCGATGCTGTGCGAAAAGTATACGAAATAAAGAAGCGGGCTGACAGCAAGGCCATGCTTGTGCTGGTGGACTCGGCCGTAAAGGTAGACTTCTACGTAAGCGAAGTCCCCGAAGTGGCCTGGGACTTAATAGAGCTGGCCGACAAACCGCTGACCATCATCTACTCCGGCGCGCGCAACCTGGCGCACAACCTTCTGGCCGATGACGGTAGTGTAGGTATCCGGGTGACTTCGGAAGCGTTCTCCCACCGCCTCTGCCAACAATTCCGCAAGGCGATTGTTTCTACTTCGGCCAATATCAGTGGCGAGCCGTCGCCAGCCTGCTTCAGCGAAATCAGCGAAGAAATCCGGCAAGCGGTAGACTATGTGGTACAGTTTCGTCAGGACGATGCCAATCGCCCGAAACCCTCAAGTATTCTCAAGTTAGACAAAGGTGGAGTGATCAAGATCATCCGCCCCTAATAAACCCTCCTGCAGCATATGGGAAAAGAAAAAATGACTCTACTACAACGCTTCATTGCCTGGCGTGTAGGACATATCAAGGAGAAGCAGTTCGTCCTGATCCTCAGCTTCGTGGTGGGTATCTGTACCGCCATCGCCGCGCTGATCCTGAAATTCCTGATTCATTCGATACAGAACTTCCTGACCAATAACTTCGATACCACGGAGGCCAACTACCTCTACCTGGTTTATCCGGTGGTGGGTATCTTCCTGGCCGGGTTCTTTGTGCGCAACATTGTGAAAGACGATATCAGCCACGGGGTAACCAAGATTCTGTATGCTATCTCCCGCCGCCAGGGACGTATCAAGCGGCACAATGTCTGGTCGTCCACCATCGCCAGTGCCATCACCATCGGTTTCGGAGGATCGGTAGGAGCTGAGGCACCTATCGTGCTGACAGGATCGGCCATTGGGTCCAACCTGGGTAGCGCCTTCAAGATGGAACACCGTACGTTGATGCTACTCGTGGGGTGTGGTGCTGCCGGAGCAGTGGCCGGTATCTTCAAAGCGCCGATTGCCGGACTGGTATTCACGCTCGAAGTGCTGATGCTCGACCTGACCATGTCGTCGCTTCTACCGTTGCTTATCTCAGCGGTAACGGCCGCTACGGTTTCGTACATCGTCACCGGAACGGAGGCTATGTTTAAGTTCCACCTCGACCAGGCGTTCGAGATGCAACGTATTCCTTATGTTATCCTGTTGGGCATCTTCTGCGGATTGATCGCGCTTTACTTTACCCGCACCATGAATGCCATCGAAGGCGTATTCGGTAAACTATCCAACCCCTATAAGAAGCTGGTGCTGGGCGGTGTGATGCTGAGCATCCTGATCTTCCTCTTCCCACCGCTGTACGGCGAAGGCTACAACACCATCGAACTGCTGCTCAACGGCACCAACAATGCCGATTGGGATACGGTGATGAACAATTCGTTCTTCTACGGATACGATAATTTGCTGCTCGTCTATCTGGGACTCATCATCCTGCTTAAGGTTTTCGCCTCGAGCGCCACGAACGGAGGAGGAGGCTGCGGTGGTATCTTCGCACCTTCACTCTACCTGGGTTGTATTGCCGGATTTGTGTTCTCCTATTTCAGTAATGAATTCAACTTCACTCCCTTCCTGCCCGAAAAAAACTTCGCCCTCATGGGCATGGCGGGCGTCATGGCAGGAGTGATGCACGCCCCGCTCACCGGGGTATTCCTGATAGCCGAACTAACCGGAGGGTACGACCTCTTCCTGCCTCTGATGATTGTTTCGGTCAGTTCGTATCTGACAATCATCGCTTTTGAGCCGCACAGCATCTACTCCATGCGTCTGGCCAAGAAGGGACAGCTCATCACCCATCACAAGGACAAAGCCGTTCTCACCCTGATGAAGATGGAGAATGTGGTAGAGAAGGATTTTGTCGCAGTTCGCCCGGAGATAGACCTGGGAGAGTTGGTGAAAGCCATTGCTGCTTCACATCGCAACATCTTCCCGGTGGTGGATAAGAACGATAAATTCCTGGGAGTGGTGTTGCTGGATGATATCCGGAACATCATGTTTCGGCAGGAACTCTATCACCGGTTCACGGTGAGTAAGCTGATGACTTCGGCCCCCGCCCGCCTCACCGATACGGATAATATGGAACAGGTGATGCAGAAGTTCGACGACACACAGGCCTGGAACCTGCCCGTAGTAGACGAGGAAGGAAAATACCTGGGCTTTGTGTCCAAATCTAAAATATTTAATTCGTACCGCCAGGTGCTGGTACAATTCTCAGAGGAATAACGATGGAGAAGAAAGACTTACGGATCGTATACATGGGTACGCCCGACTTTGCTGTGGAACCGCTCCGCCGCTTGGTGGAAGGTGGATATCATATAGTAGGTGTCATCACCATGCCCGACAAACCGGCCGGACGCGGTCATCAGATTCAGTACTCGCCTGTGAAGCAGTACGCGCTGGAACACAACCTGCCTCTGCTTCAACCCGAGAAGTTGAAGGAGGAAGCTTTCGTCGAAGCGCTCCGCACCTGGAAAGCCGACCTGCAAATCGTAGTGGCCTTCCGTATGCTGCCCGAAGTGGTGTGGGACATGCCTCGTCTGGGTACGTTCAACCTGCACGCATCGTTGCTCCCGCAATATCGCGGTGCCGCTCCCATCAACTGGGCGGTGATCAACGGCGATACGGAAACGGGTATCACTACCTTCTTCCTACAACACGAGATCGATACGGGTCATGTCATCCAACAAGTGCGGATACCCATCGCCGACACGGACAACGTGGAGGTGGTGCATGACAAGCTGATGATGCTCGGCGGAGAGTTGGTTACGGAAACGGTGGATGCTATCCTGTCAGAAACCGTAAAGCCCATCCCCCAAGAGGAGATGGCCGCAGTAGACGAGCTTCGCCCCGCCCCGAAGATCTTCAAAGAAACGTGCCGCATCGACTGGAACCAGCCCGTTAAACGGATATACGACTTCATCCGCGGCCTCTCTCCCTACCCTGCCGCCTGGAGCGAGCTGGTAGATAGCGAAGGACAGGCTGTAGTCGTGAAGATATTCGAAACCGAGAAGCTCCCGGCAGAACATTCTCACGAAACAGGAACACTCCTCACCGACGGAAAGAGCTACCTCCGCGTAGCCGTCCCCGATGGTTTCATCGGCATTCGGACGCTCCAACTTCCCGGAAAGAAGCGACTGAAAACCGAAGAACTCTTGCGTGGCTTCCGCCTGCAAGGCGAATACCGGATGAAATAGATTGTTCACCACAGAGTCACACAGAGTTTTAATTATCTCTTTGGGTTTGTATTATGAACAATAAAATTAGAACTCTGTGTGACTCTGTGGTGAATATTTCAATTAAAAGCTTTACATTTGTATCATCATTCAACCTTACAAGTAGTATGAAGACTATCATAGCACCTTCCATTCTCTCGGCCGACTTTGCCAATCTGGGCAAGGACATCGAGATGCTCAACCGCAGTAAAGCCGATTGGGTACACATCGATATCATGGACGGAGTATTCGTTCCTAACATCTCTTTCGGCTTTCCGGTTTTGAAATACGTAGCCGAGTTGAGCACCAAGCCACTCGATGTGCACCTGATGATCGTACAGCCGGAGAAGTTCATTCACGAGGTAAAGGCGCTGGGAGCACATACCATGAATGTTCACTACGAGGCTTGCCCGCACATTCACCGGGTGATACAGCAGATACGGGAAGCCGGAATGGAACCGGCTGTCACCATCAACCCTTCTACGCCGGTATCGATGTTGCAGGATATCATACGTGATGTATACATGGTACTTATCATGAGTGTCAATCCCGGATTCGGCGGTCAGAGCTTCATCGAGCATTCTATAGAAAAGGTACGCGAGCTTCGTGCTTTGATAGAAAGCACCGGCTCCAAAGCACTGATTGAAGTAGACGGCGGTGTGAATGCCGAAACAGGCGCCCGTCTGGTTGCGGCCGGAGCCGATGTACTGGTTGCCGGTAATGCCATCTTCCATGACGCTGACCCCGAGGGGATGATTCACCAACTACGCAACTTGTAGTCTATTTCTGATCAGGAACCGACAACGAACGAAACAAGCTTCCTGATCATCGCACTCAAAAACTATTTCGCTAAACACCCTTCACAGAGGGAACTTGACTGATACTATTCCTATGCCGAATTTTCATAAATTCCCCTTCCTTCGTTTGCTTCTGCCATTGATAGTGGGCATTTACCTGGGCGACCTTCTGTTCTTCCGGGGCATTATTCCGTCGGCATCCGTCATGTACACAGTGCTGGGAGCAACAGGCGTTCTGCTCTTACTCGCTTTCTTCCCGAAACGCTACTCACTGCGATGGGTGTTCGGTCTTTCGCTCTTCCTCTTCTTACTGACCAGCGGCGCCCTATGGACCAACGCGCGACTTCAACGAACCCAGATCGACTTCCCCGCCGAAGAAACCGTGTACCGGGTGCACATCACCGAAAAGCCGCAACTGAAAGAGCGGAGCATGCTCTGCCCGGTCAGACTGATCAACCAAGAGCCCTCACCGCCAACTGTTCTGCTCTACCTGAACAAAGACTCCCTCAGCCAACAACTAACCACCGGAGACGAACTACTCGTCTCCATCCGGATATCTCCACCGACCAATAACGGCAACCCCGACGAATTCGATTATGCCCGTTACGCCCTGCGCAAAGGCATCAGCGGAACAGGCTATGTACCCTCCGAACGCTGGAAGCTCATCGCCCACCATCCACCCTCCTCTCTCCTGCCCAAAGCACTCGCCTACCGGGAACGCCTCCTGAACGAGTACCGCCGTCTGGGCTTCGAAGGACAAACCTTTGCCGTACTCTCCGCCTTGACCGTAGGCTACGTGAACGAACTGGACGATGAACTCCGGGAATCGTATTCCGTTTCCGGCGCCAGCCATATCCTTTCGTTGTCAGGGCTGCACATCGGGTTTCTCTATGCCCTGCTCTTCTTCCTGTTGAAGTGGCTGATTCCCGGCAACAACAGAGGGGCGAAATGGCTTAGGACCGGCATCATCCTTCTTTCTCTCTGGTCTTTCGCTTTCTTCACCGGACTGGCCGCTCCGGTGGTTCGTTCGGTCTGCATGTGTTCGCTGTTCGCACTGTCTATACCGTTCCGCCGGAAACCCCATACCTATAATAGCTTGTTCGCCGCCGCTTTCGGGATGCTGCTCTACCGCCCGGAATGGCTGTTCGATATCGGGTTCCAGCTCTCTTTCTGCGCCGTACTGGCTATCCTGGGACTACAGCCCATCCTGTACCGGCAGTTGCCCGTCACCCACCGGGCAGGGAAATGGATCTGGGGAGCGATGAGCGTATCCATTGCCGCACAGATAGGAACGGCTCCGCTGGTATTGCTCTACTTCTCGCGTTTCTCCACACATTTCCTGCTCACCAATCTGCTGGTCATCCCGCTCTCATCGGGTATTCTGTATGTGGCCGTGCTGCTATGGGCATGCATGCCGCTGCCGTGGATACAATACTGGATTGGCTTTATTTTGAGAGAAATGGTCGAGGCACTCAACTCCTTTGTGCGTTGGGTGGAACACCTCCCCTACTCATCGCTGGACCAAGTCTGGATATATCCGGTAGAAATAGCCGGATTCTATCTCCTGCTGTGGGCTTGCATCCGTTTCCTGCAACGGCATACGCCCCGAAACGCGATGGTTTGTCTGGTCATGCTGGGAGTGCTGGGCATCACCCATACTGTCCTACGGGTGGACGACTATCCCCGACAGGGACTTACCTTTTATAATGTCCGTGGCTGTCCGGCCGTGCATTGTCTGGCTGCCGACGGTCGTTCCTGGCTGGTCTATGCCGATAGTCTCCCCGACGAGCCCCGCCTGCAACGCGCCGCTTCCCGCCATTGGACCCGACTGCATCTGCTCCCACCCCAAAAGATTACAGGCGACTTCCAACAACCCGGTATCGAGATGCGCAACCACCTCCTCTCTTTCGCCGGCCGGCGAGTCTGCCTCCTGAACGACAACCGGTGGCGGAACAAAGTCGCTTCCCAGATGTTATCTATTGACTACCTGTACGTGTGCCGAGGCTACACCGGCCGACTGGAAAAGATGACCCGCCTCTTCACCATCCGGCAAGTCGTTCTGGATGCTTCCCTTCCCGAATACCGCAGGAAAGCCTTCGAAGCCGAATGTTACCGGCTGGGGATTGGTTTTCTGTCACTTTCCGAGCAAGGTTCTATCCGGATTATGCGCTAAGTACCAAAGATTTGTTGTAATTTTGCCGCGAAATAAAATAGATATGCTTACAAAAGTTATAGAACAAGCGAAGATAGACCACTTCGTCAAATGGTTTGAACGTTCCGAAAAGATTGTCATAGTCACCCATGTGTCACCCGACGGCGACGCAATAGGCTCTGCTCTGGGACTCTATCACTTCCTGGATTCACAGGACAAGACCGTGAATGTCATCGTCCCCAATGCCTTTCCCGACTTTCTGAGATGGATGCCCGGTAGCAAAGACATACTGCAATACGACCGTTACAAGGAATTTGCCGACCGCCTGATAGCCGAAGCTGATATCATCTGCTGCCTCGACTTCAACGCCTTGAAGCGCATCGACGAGATGGGCGAGGCCGTAGCCGCTTCTTCGGCCCGCAAGATGATGATCGACCATCACCTCAACCCGGAAAGTTTCTGCCAGATCGTTATCTCACATCCTAATATATCATCCACTTCCGAGCTGGTGTTCCGCCTGATTTGCCGCATGGGCTACTTCAGCGACATCTCCCTCGAAGGTGCCGAATGCATCTACACCGGCATGATGACCGACACCGGAGGCTTCACTTATAACTCCAACAACCGGGAGATCTACTTCATCATCAGCGAACTGCTGTCCATCGGCATCGACAAGGACGAGATCTACCGGAAAGTGTACAACACTTACTCCGAGAGCCGCCTGCGCCTGATGGGCTACGTGCTTTCCACCATGAAGACGTATCCGGCTTACCACACTGCTCTGCTCACCCTCACCAACGAAGAACAGGGACGGTTCGACTATATCAAGGGCGACAGCGAAGGTTTTGTCAACATCCCGCTTTCCATCAAAGGGGTGTGTTTCACCTGTTTCCTGCGCGAAGACACGGAGAAGCAGATGATCAAAATATCGCTGCGCTCCGTAGGAACCTTCCCCTGCAATCAGTTGGCTGCCGAGTTCTTCAGCGGAGGCGGACACCTCAATGCTTCGGGCGGAGAGTTCTATGGAACCATGGCCGAGGCTGTAGCCGTATTCGAGCAAGCTTTGGAGAAATACAAACCGCAGCTGGAAGCCAGTGCCCCAACCCATAAAGGGAAATAAACGCGCGCCCGAGAGCGACTAAGTGGTTAAATAGCAAGCCGAAAAGGTTAAAATATTAGAACTTTCCGCTTTCTCTATTTCACTTTCGGGTAAATTAAAATACATTTGTGCAAAATTATAGCTAAGGTACAG
Organism: Bacteroides sp.; assembly: GCA_031554505.1. Classification (GTDB taxonomy): domain Bacteria; phylum Bacteroidota; class Bacteroidia; order Bacteroidales; family Bacteroidaceae; genus Bacteroides. Next base: position 21,285 of record JAVBVI010000014.1, read on the forward strand.
AAAATGAAGAAACTTATCGTTTTGTTTTTATCTTTATTGGCAGTAGGAGGAATCTTCCAGGCTTGTGACAATACAAAGACGTATGCAGAGATGCTGGAAGAAGAGAGAGATGCTATCAACGCTTTTGTAAAGGAACGCAATATCAAAACAATCACCGTTGAAGAATTCGAGAAAGATACTGTTACCGACGTAGCGTCCAACGAATACGTGCTGTTCTCCAACGGTATCTATTTGCAGATTGTGAATAGAGGTTCCGAAGATCCGGCCGACGCTTTCGCCAACAACAACCTGATTGTCACCAAATTTATGGAAGTAGACATCCTGGCCAACGATACTACCACGGCTTCGAATGTGCACAATCCCTACGACTATTTGAATGTTTATCCCGAAGGGTTCCGTTACACCGTATCGGGCACCTACCTGTACGGCCAATTCATATCCGAAGCTGGATTGTTCAGCACCATGGGTTACGCGTACAGTGGCAATACCACCGTACCTTCCGGATGGCTGTTTGCATTGAAGTACCTGCGTAGCGGAGCTGCGATAAAGATTATCGTTCCTTCCAAGATGGGACATACCACAGCGCAACAATATGTATATCCTTTCTTCTACGATATTCGTAGCCTGACCATTTACTAATCCGATTACACCTTAATCATCTCTTTATATGACATTGATTAAATCAATATCCGGTATCCGCGGTACCATCGGCGGAGGAGTCGGTGTGGGCTTAAACCCGCTCGATATCGTCAAGTTCACGACGGCGTATGCTACCCTGATCCGCCGCACTTGCCAAGCAAAAAGTAATAAGATCGTCGTGGGACGTGATGCACGCATCTCCGGCGAAATGGTGAATAATATCGTAATAGGCACACTCATGGGCATGGGCTGGGATGTGGTCGACATCGACCTGGCATCTACTCCCACCACCGAACTGGCCGTAACGATGGAAGGAGCCTGCGGAGGTATCATCCTCACTGCCTCGCACAACCCCAAACAGTGGAATGCCCTGAAACTGCTCAATGAGCACGGTGAATTCCTTAATGCCGAAGAAGGCGAAGAGGTGCTGCGCATGGCCGAAGCCGAAGAATTCGATTATGCCGATGTAGACAGCCTCGGTTCATACCGCAAGGACCTGACATACAATCAGAAACATATAGACAGTGTACTGGCGCTCCGGTTGGTCGATGTGGAAGCCATCCGCAAAGCCGACTTTACCGTAGCCATCGACTGTGTGAATTCCGTAGGAGGTATCATCCTGCCGCAACTGCTCGCGCAGCTGGGCGTGAAGCGGGTGGAGAAACTTTACTGCGAACCTACCGGACACTTTGCCCACAACCCCGAACCGTTGGAAAAGAACCTGGGCGACATCATGAACCTGATGAAGCAAGGCAAGGCCGATGTGGCTTTCGTGGTCGACCCCGATGTGGACCGTCTGGCCATGATCTGCGAGAACGGTGAGATGTACGGCGAAGAATACACGCTGGTCACCGTAGCCGATTATGTACTGAAGCACACGCCCGGTAACACCGTTTCGAACCTGAGTTCCACCCGCGCCTTGCGCGACGTGACCCGACAGTACGGCATGGAGTACAACGCCGCTGCCGTGGGCGAAGTGAACGTGGTGACAAAGATGAAGAATACTCACGCCGTGATTGGTGGCGAAGGTAACGGTGGAGTGATCTACCCCGAAAGTCATTACGGACGCGACGCGTTGGTGGGCATCGCCCTCTTCCTCAGCCACCTGGCACACGAAGGGAAAACGGTGAGCCAACTGCGTGCCACTTATCCCCCGTACTTCATTGCCAAGAACCGGGTGGACCTGACTCCGGAGATCGATGTGGATGCCATCCTTGCCAAAGTGAAGGAGATCTACCAGAACGAAGATATCAACGACATCGACGGGGTAAAGATAGACTTCGCCGACCAATGGGTACACCTGCGCAAAAGCAACACCGAACCCATCATCCGTGTGTACAGCGAAGCTTCTACAATGGAAGCTGCCGAAGAGATCGGACAAAAGATTATGGATGTCATCAACGAACTGGCGAAGTAAGAAATATCCTCCCATGAAACAACACTGGCGGGCCGAAGCATTCAAAAGAAGCTTCGGCCCGCTTGTTTTTTATGATTTTATTCGCCACCAGTTAGGACATTCGCCATTCTTGATCCCAGCAACTATTTTGTAACTCTTCTTCTCATGCCCCGACAGCAAGAAGCAATTGCCCTGTTTCAAAGGCTCTAACACGCTGTTTCAAAGGCTGCAACACTCAGTTACTGTCTTATACTGGAATAGGTTGACACTATTTTGTTCTTAATTGTTCTATAAAAAATTTATTCTTATGGCAAGATCAAAACGTCAGACCTATGATGAGCTTTTTAAGCTCGAAGTTTTGCGGGACTATTACTCGAGTGGTA
>JAVBVI010000054.1:0-20940 GCA_031554505.1 Bacteroides sp.
AAAAAGGCGTAGCGCCCGTCAGAAAAAGGCGTAGCGCCCGTTAAACAACTACCGGAAGTGTGGATTAGGTTAGACTTAGTTTCTTATTCAGTCTAACTTATATATTTCTACTCCGGCCAGCAGGAAACATCCTATTCCGTAATCTTCAAAGTCGGGAACACTGTCATACGTCACAGGCTGCCCGTCTTTCGGTTCCTTACCCGTTCCCTGTACATATCCCAGAAAACCATTGGGGTGTACGGCTTCCTTCACCAAAGCATTCCAAGCCTTCAGCAGCATCGGCAGATACTCCTTCCGGTCGAGTAGCCCGTGGCGGATTCCCCATGCCATACCATACACAAACAAGGAAGTTCCGCTCGATTCTTTACCGCCGAAGTTACTCTCATCGTGCAGACTGACATTCCAGAAGCCATCCGCGCGCTGGCATTTCTTCAAGGCCTGGCTCATAGTCAGGAAGTCCTGTACGTAGTCCGTGCGGTGTTTCTCATTTGCCGGAATCTCGTTCAGTACCCGTACCAGGGCTGCGTATACCCAGCCATTGCCCCGGCTCCAGTAGCAGTTCTTGCCATTGGGCTCCTTATAGGGAGGATCGAAGTCCTTGTCTCTCCACCACAGTCCTTCCCGGACGTTGAACATACCCTTGTCACCATGTGTATTGCGGGTATAGGCATACATGTCCCACATTTTGTCGTAGTACTTCTGTTCGCCGGTCATTTTGCCCAGCTTGGCAAAGATGGGCATAGCCATCTGGATGGCATCGATCCAGGTCCAGTCGTTCACCTGCGGAGTATTCACCAGCATGTCCATCGAAATCTTGATGTTCTTTATCAATGTCGGGTCGGGGCAGATGTTGTACAGGTCGATGTAAGTTTGTCCGCAGCAATGATCGTCGGCATTGCGGGTAGTGTTACCGTTGCGCATGCCCCATTTGTGAAAAGCTCCCCAGTTATAGGCGTAGTCATAATACGCTTCGCGTGGGCAGATGGCATGCAGTTCCATGAGTCCTTCATAGTAGACCCCACGCGTCCAGATATTGCTGGGACGAAGCCGCCCGACGAACGAAGGTTGGGTGTAGTCGGCATACTTATTCATGAAATACTCGTTGACCTTTACCACTGTTTGGAGTGTCTCTTTGCGGTCGGGCAAGGGTTGTGCGGAAAGGAAACCGCATCCCATGCTTACAGTCAGCAATGATACTAATACTTGTTTCTTCATACTCTATTTATTATAGGATTATCTGGTTCAATGGGTGATCACCATCTTTCCGTTATCTTCCTTCATATACCCTTTGCGCACAGCTTCTTCCATGCCTTGATTCATGGCCATGTCGATGTTCGCCCCGGTCTTGGCAAAGCCAAATACGTGCGAAGCCAACTTGCCCAAGTCCTTCACAGGAATACTGATTTGTTGTTTTAGTATCTGGTGCAAGGCGTTGGCTACTTCTTCCGGAGGTAGCTCGGCGGCATCCCGGCCACCCCCTATGCGGTAAACGCTGTACTGCCGGCACTCTTCCTCCGATGTCCAGAGGATTACCCGATCGTGATGTTTCGTCCGGTAGAAGGGCATGCTTCCCAGTATCATTTCAAGGTGCGCCTCGATGCGGCTGCCACGTGACAATCCCCAAGCCGACAATACCCGTTTACGGAGCAGGTTGTGGCTGATCGGCGCTTCCGTTTCTACCACCTGTTTGATGTGCGACATGATCTTACGCTTGTTCTCGGCATACAAGAACACGTCGGACGACGGGCACCCTATCGGGAGCAAGGTAGCCGCATGGTAGGGTTGTCCGCACGATACCTCTTCTACGATGGGCTGAGTGGCCGGAGTGGTTCTCAAGGGAGCAGGCGGAGGAGTGTACGAGTTGATGATCGGTGCGGTTTTCTGGGCCACCGGTTTTTTGGCTCCTTTGATATCCCGTTCTATGGCGTCGAGTACCTTCTCGGGCTTCTCCCACCAATCCATGGTCCATACACGACTCAGGTTCCACCCCAGCAGGCGTAATACCTGTTGGTGTACAATCTCCCGGTCGCGGGCCGTTTTGGTTTGATAATAGTTTCGCCCGTCGCACTGGATGCCCAGCAGATAGCGGGTCGGTTCCTCTGGATCCACAATACCGATGTCCACCCGATAGCCCGAGCAGCCGATATCGGTGTGTACCTCATGCCCCCGTCTGCGCAGTCTCCGGGCGATGGTATCTTCGATGGTATAAGACGTGTCGGTCGCTGCCTGCGTGTCGATGAGGCTTCGCTGTCCCTTCTCGGCATACTCCAGGAAACGCTTCAACCCGGCCACACCTACAGCCGAGCTGCGGTTCATGTCTATCTGGTCGGCGCGCAGGGTGGAGAATATCAGCATCTCGTACCGGGCACGGGATACGGCTACGTTCAACCGTCGTTCACCACCCACCCGGTTCAGCGGACCGAAGTTCATACTTACCCGACCGTTCTGGTCGGGACCGTAGCCCACGGAGAAGAGGATGATGTCTCGTTCGTCACCCTGTACATTCTCCAGGTTCTTGATGAAGAGCGGTTCCTCGCATTCCAGGGCGATGGTTTCCAGATCGGGACGCAGCACGAAGAGGTCGGACAGTAAGTCCTCGATGAGTCCTTGTTGCACTACGCTGAATGTCACCACGCCGATGCTTCGCTTACACAGTACCGGGTCGGAGAGGCGCCGGGCTATTTCGTCCACCACAGCCTGGGCTTCGGCCTTGTTCTGGCGGCTCTTTCCTTTGTCGTAAAATCCCTGGATGGGGATCAGACGTACCTTTGACTCGATGTTGTCCGGCGACGGGAAGGTGAGCAGTTTGTTATCATAATATTCCGCGTTGCTGAAGGCGATGAGGCTCTCGTGCTTGCTTCGGTAGTGCCACAACAGGTGCTTGGAGGGCATGGAGAGGGCGAGGCAGTCGTCGAGAATGCTGTCCAGGTCTTCCATGTCGATGTTTTCCTCGTCCACATTGGCGGTGGCGAAGAAGCTGGTGGGCGGCATTTGCTTCGGGTCGCCCACGATGACCACGTTCTTACCGCGGGCCAGGGCGCCGATGGCTTCGTACGTGGGAAGCTGCGAGGCCTCGTCGAATACGATCAGGTCGAACTTCTCTGCGTCGGGGTCGATGTATTGAGCCACAGAAATGGGGCTCATCAGCATGCAAGGACAGAGGCGAGGCAACAGCACGGGAATCTGGTCGAACAGTTTGCGGAGCGACGTGCCGCGCGCGTTGTTCCGGATATTCTTTTGCAGAATACCCACCTCCGAGTTCTGGGCAGCTTCCTGCGTGAAGGCCGGGATGCTGGAAGCCAGTTTGGCATACAGTTCCGCCTTGGTGAGTTGCTCGAACCGGGCAGCTATCTCTTTGTACTTCTGAATGACATTGTTGAACAACTGTCCCTTGAAGAGTTCCAGCGTGGGCTCTCTGGAAATGATGTAATCGATGCAAGCATGGCAGAAACTCTTGTCGAAGCAAGCTGCCAGTTGATTGGTGGGGATGTTCATCTCCTTGTAGGAGCGGTGAACGAAACCGAGTTGCAGCTTGTCGAGCTGCTGGCAAACCTGTAACCATTGAAACCAGTCTTTCAACTGGTCGATGTGGGTGAGCCATTGTTGCAGGCGGTTAGTGCTGTGCTCTATCCATTCGGCCGACGCATCGCACAGGACACCCGGTTGCAAAACGAGCAAGGTAGACAAGGCAGTCTCTTTCTTTCCGAAGTCGGTGTACAGGTGGTCGAACTCTTCCAGCGATGTACTGTGAATGTTACGGAAGGCCTGTATGCCGTCGGAGAGTTGTCGTGCCAGTGCCTCTTTGATGCTTCCCATCCGGGTGGGGTCGTTGGCAAAGCTGCGTATCAGATCGTTCAGCCTGAACGTGTCGTCTATGATCAGTTCTATCTTCTCCCAATCTTGGAAGTTCTTCTTGCCGAACTTGCCAAACAGGGCCGGAAGCTGGTCGGCTACCTCGTCCACGAAGCCCGCTTCGTTGCGGTACTTCACCAGGAGGCTTAACCATCCTTTGGTTTCGGTGGTGTTGAGCGAACGTCCCAGCGTATGAGGACGAAGCTGTTTCTTGATCTTGCTTTGTCCTAGAAGCCGGGGTAGGAACCATTGGCTGTCGCACTTCACCCATTCGGCAAAGAGCGGTTTGGCATCCACCGTCAGTACTTCTTCGGTGAAGCGGGTGAGCAGTTGTTTTTTCAGTGCTTCCTTTTCTTTGCCGTGTCCGGTGGCTATCTGGAACTCTTCCAGAGCTTCGCTCAAACGCGGGAGTTTCAGCAGTTCGGGAGTCAGTTCAGGAATCCGTAATAACACTTGACTCATGCTGGCAGCCGTAGTCAGGCTTTTTCGGTCGAGAGGAGCGTCGGGTACTCCTAGCATAGAAGACAGGAAGCCGGTGCGCGACTTCAGTTGGGCCAGTGTGTCGATGGTGTCCCGGATCAGTTGGATGGCTTCTTCTTTTTGGGCTGCCGAGTAGGAGGTGATCCGGATACCATCCAGTGGATGGTGATGCGGATGTCCGCAAGCGTCGCCCACACTCACCAGATTGTCCACCACATCGTGCCAGTTCAGTAGCAGATCGGAGGTTAATGTGTTCAGCAACGCTGTGGGGAATTTTGCTTCGATCGTTCCTTCAAGAGCCAGGAACCGGGTGATGGCATCGTACATGGAAAGCCCGAAAGGGTACTTCTTGTGCAGTGTTTCGACGTAGGTATTCAACTCGGTGCGGAGCGCATGCAGACGGGAAGCCTGTTGGGTGAACTCCTCAGGCGAGGCTTTCTTCAACACCTCGGTGGTCGCTTTCAGTTGGGCCAGTACATCCGACTTCTTGGTCTTGTTGGAGTGCAGTTCCAGGCAGAACGGTGCCAGACCGATAGCTTGCAGACGGCTTTGCACCACAGATAGTGCCGCCATCTTCTCGGCCACGAACAGCACACGCTTACCTTGGTACAGCGCATTGGAGATGATATTGGTGATGGTTTGCGACTTACCGGTTCCCGGAGGACCGTGCAGAATGAAACTCTTGTCGTTCATAGCTTCGAACACTGCTTCCAACTGCGAAGAGTCGGCGCTGATGGGCAGGGAGATATCGGCTGGTCCCATGTCACGGTCCAGTACGGTAGCATCGGTCATGTCGTCGCGTACCTCCCATTCCAGTCGTCCGTTGATGAGGCTCGATACAATTTTGTTCTCGGCTAGTTTCTTTACATTGTTATGGATGTCGTTCCACATGATAAACTTGTTGAACGAGAAGATGCCGAGTATTCCCTGCTCTTCAATGTCCCATTTCCGTTGGTCCTTGATGGCATTGCGGATGATGGAGAAGATCAGTTTCACGTTGACCCCACTGTCGTCCACAGGTAACGGGTCCAGCCCCGGTATGGTGATGCCGAAGTTTTGCCGCAGCATTTCCAACAGAGTGATGTTCATCATTGTATCTTCCTCGCGGGAACGGATGACGTACCCCTTGGCTGCCGACTTGCGCATGATTTCCACTGGTAGAAGCAGTACCGGGGCATAACGCGGCCGTTCGCTTCCGGGTGTTTCGTACCACTTCATCAGTCCCAGGGCAATATATAAAGTGTTGGCACCATTCTCCTCGATAGAGAGGCGCGAGACCCGGTACAAGTGTTGCAATGCTCTGCCCAGTTCCAGTTCCGAAAGGTAGGAGTGGAGGCGTTTCTGTACCAGCTCCGACCGGATAAGGCTGAAGCCCGGATGCGAGGCTTCCGGTGCCTGGTAGAGTCCGAACTCATAAGAAGGACTCTCGAAGTCGGCCGGACGAGGCATGATGCGGAATTCGTCGCCATTGGCCAATGCATCTTCGAAGCGGTCCAGGTCGGCCGATATCAGTTGCAGGGTATTCTTGGTGATGCGTATGTTCAGTAGGTTGTTGCGAAGGCTCAGGTCGAGCAGTTTCCGTTCCCACATCAATTGTTTGGTCACGGGAATATCTTCGTTGATACCCGACAAGTCGTACGGGTTGATGCTTCCTGGCTTCATATCCGAGCGGTCGGGAGCATTCTCGGATTCATCGTAGTGCAAGTCCCATTGCTCGCCATTGCGTATGCGTTGGGGCAGGGGGCGTATACCGGCCAGGCGGGTACGCTTCACATCGATGGCCAGGGAGAACTGATCGGGATTCTTCAGTCGCGACCGGGCCGACTGTACAGCCAGATCGAAGTCGGCATCATTCCCCTGGTTCATGCAGGTGGCTTCGACGAGTTCTATCTCGTGTATGCCGTCGGCCATACGCTTGGTGAGGAACGAAACATCGTCGATGGTGCTATCCGGAAAAGTCTCGGGAGTGAGCCAAGCCCCGGCAAAGGCGTGCCCTTCGGTCAGGATGACGAGTGGATGAATACCTGCCGCTTCCAGACAGGCAGTGTATAGCAGCGTCATGTCCAGGCAGTTGCCCAACTTCTGCGAAAGGAGGTCGTCGGCCAATCGTACCCGCTGTCCGCAAGCTTCAAAGCTGGCCGGAGCCGTAGCGTAAACAATGCACTGTTCGGAAATAGCCGCGTAGATGGCCGCCATCTGTTTTCGTACCCTGTCCGGGTTCCGGCTCTGATAGGCGTCGAGAGCTGAATTGCCTGTCCACTTCTCTAAGATAACGGAAGCTCGCTTGATGAGAGGTTGGATGGCCGGGTGGTTCGGCGTGATAAAGGCTGCCAGCATCTCGGGCAGTACCTGTCCGCCCCCCCATTCATCGAAAGCCAGCACATCTACCGGATAGGTTTGCCGAAAGAGTGATACGTTTCCGGAAAACACCTCTAACAGGAAGCTTCCCGCCATTCTCTCCGTCAGTTGCGCGAAGAAACTGGTTTCCAGATTCAACTTAAAAGCGTCGGCCCGTACCGTTCCACCGGCAGGAATCACGCCAACCTCGTAAGGAACGGCGGTGGCAAAACAAGGGTCAGCAGAGAGCTGAATGTTAATATCCTTCAACGCTTCGCTTGTCGTGTTCTCAATGGTCAGTGTTCGAATCAGGGAGGCCCTGTTCTGTTGCATTGCAAAATTAATGGCAGGTAGATACCTAAATTCTACTTTCGCCGGGGGGTAAACTTCACTCATTCTTTTAACTATTTTGCCGGTAGAGATATTCGGCGAAGATACAAATTATCTTTGTAAAAATAAATACTGTACGGGCGCGTATATGGCATTTGGGCGTTTTTAATGTTTTTTGTTTGTTTGTAAAAGCAGATATTTGTCAGTTAGCGAAATAGAAGTATCTTTGCGAGTCTAAAACAGTAGGAATCCTATGATCAAGAAAGTTGTTAAAATACTTTGGATACTTTTAGCAGTCATCGTGCTGCTTTGCGTTATACTCTTTACAGCCATCTCGAAAGGCTGGATAGGCTATATGCCTCCCATTGAAGAACTCGAAAATCCCAATTATAAGTTTGCCACGGAGGTTATCTCGGAAGACGGGAAGGTGCTCGGTACCTGGGCCTACAGCAAGGAAAACCGCGTATATATCGGTTATGAGGAGATTCCTGCTTGCTTGATCAATGCGTTGATTGCCACCGAAGATGTGCGTTTTGCCGAACATTCGGGTATCGATGCCAAGGCGTTGATGCGCGCCGTCATTATGCGGGGAGTGTTTCTGCAGAAGAAAGCGGGAGGAGGTAGCACCCTGTCGCAGCAGCTTGCCAAGCAGTTGTTTACTGAGGATGTGGCGCAAAATTTTATGCAACGCGTGTTTCAGAAACCTATCGAATGGGTGATTGCCGTGAAACTGGAGCGCTACTATACGAAAGAGGAAATCTTGACAATGTATCTCAACAAGTTCGACTTCCTGAATAATGCCGTGGGTATCAAAACGGCTGCTTATACTTATTTTGGTTGCGAACCGAAAGACCTGAAAACCGAGGAGGCCGCCACGCTCGTAGGAATGTGTCAGAACCCGTCGCGCTTCAATCCCAAACGTTATGAAGAACGTACTCGCGGTCGCCGCGATGTGGTGCTTAGCCAAATGGAGAAGGCTGGATACATCACCCGGGCTGAATGTGACTCGTTGCAAGCCTTGCCGTTGAAATTGGATTTTCATAAGGTAGACCACAAGGAAGGGGTAGCTACCTACTTCCGCGAATACCTCCGTCTGATGATGATAGCCCAGAAGCCTGTGAAAAGTGAATATCGCAGTTGGCAGATGCAGAAATTCTATGAAGACTCTCTGGCTTGGGAGAACAACCCGCTCTTTGGTTGGTGCGCGAAGAACCAAAAGAAGGACGGCAGCAATTATAATATTTATATAGATGGGTTAAAAATTTATACTACCATCAACTCGCACATGCAGCAGTATGCTGAGGAAGCGGTGGTGCAACATCTGAAAGAAGAACTCCAGCCAGCCTTCTTTAAGGAGAAGAAAGGACGTAAGAAGGCTCCGTACAGCAACAACCTGACGGAGGAAGAGGTTGCGAAGATCCTGGACCGTGCCATGAAGCAGAGCGAACGTTACCGCGTGATGAAAGAAGAAGGCTTGTCGGAGGCGGCTATCAAGAAAGCATTTAATACTCCGCAGGAGATGTCGGTGTTCAGCTGGAATGGCGAAAAGGATACCATTATGACCCCGATGGACTCCATCAAGTACTACAAATATTTCCTCCGTGCCGGATTCATGTCGATGGATCCCCGGAACGGATATGTAAAAGCTTATGTAGGCGGTCCCGATTTTCATTACTTCCAGTACGATATGGCTATGGTGGGACGTCGCCAGGTGGGATCGACCATCAAACCATTCCTGTATACCCTGGCCATGGAGAACGGATTCTCTCCCTGCGACCAGGTACGCAATGTGGAACAAACGCTGATCGACGAGAACGGAATTCCGTGGTCACCACGCAACAGCAGTAGAGCCCGTTACGGAGAAATGGTCACCTTGAAATGGGGGTTGGCCAACTCGAACAACTGGATCTCGGCCTACCTGATGGGCAAGCTCAATCCGTATGAACTGGTACGGCTCATCCATACCTTCGGTGTGAAGAATAAAGAAATCATGCCTACGGTATCACTCTGTCTCGGACCGTGCGAAATCTCGGTGGGCGAGATGGTGAGCGCTTATACCGCCTTTGCCAACAAGGGCATTCGGGTGGCGCCGTTGTTTGTTACCCGCATCGAAGACAATGACGGCAATGTACTGGCAACCTTCTCCCCGCAGATGGATGAGGTAATCAGTGTCTCATCTGTCTATAAGATGTTGGTGATGTTGCGGGCGGTTGTCAATGAAGGTACAGGTGGACGGGTACGCCGTTACGGTATCACTGCCGATATGGGAGGTAAGACCGGTACCACAAACTCCAACTCCGACGGATGGTTTATGGGCTTTACACCCTCGCTTGTATCCGGTTGCTGGGTAGGCGGTGACGAACGTGATATCCATTTCGACACCATGACTCACGGACAGGGAGCCTCTATGGCATTGCCTATCTGGACTATCTATATGAATAAAGTGTATGCCGACCCCACGCTGGACTATAACCAACAGGAAAGATTCTCATTGCCCGATGGTTACAATCCTTGTGGTGATTCCTCCGGCTCCTCGATGACAGAGGACATACAGGAACCGGGGCTGGACGATCTGTTCGAGTAATACCGGAAAAAGATGAAATTCATAGGACTCATACCTGCTCGTTACGCTTCAACCCGCTTCCCGGCTAAACCGCTGGCTATGTTGGGCGGACAAACTGTCATACAACGTGTGTATGAGCAAGTGGCAGGTGTGTTCGACGATGCTTATGTAGCCACCGAAGACGAACGCATTGAAGCTGCAGTGAAAGCATTTGGAGGTAAAGTGGTGATGACTTCCGTTCATCATAAGAGTGGCACCGACCGTTGCTACGAAGCTTACACTAAAGTAGGAAGTGATTTTGACGTGGTAGTGAATATTCAGAGCGACGAGCCTTTCATACAATCCTCGCAGTTGGAAGTTATCAAGACTTTCTTTGACGATGCTACTACACAGATAGCCACATTGGTGAAGCCTTTCACGGCGGATGATTCTTACGAAGCGCTGGCGAATCCGAACTCTCCCAAAGTCGTGGTTAACAAGCAGATGAATGCTCTTTATTTCAGCCGGTCCATCATTCCTTATTTTCGCAATATCGAAAAGGAAGAGTGGCTGAAGAAGCATACCTATTATAAACACATCGGTCTGTATGCCTATCGGACGAATGTATTGAAAGAGATCGCTTCACTCCCACAATCGTCGCTGGAACTGGCCGAGTCGCTCGAACAGTTGCGCTGGATCGAAAACGGCTATACCATCAAGGTAGGTATCACAGAGATAGAGACCATCGGTATCGACACCCCGCACGACTTGGAACGGGCAGAGGAACACCTGCGCAAAATCACCCGGGAATGAGTGGAGCGGATCAGTTTCTATTGGACCGGAGCATAGCTCCTGTGGTACACGATCTGGAGAACTTTCAACTTCGTCCACCTGTTCGTACTACCTTTCCCAATGGCATTCCGCTGACGGTGGTCAAAGCCGGTGAACAGGAAGTGGTACGCATTGATATTCTTTTCAGAGGCGGGCGCTGGCAACAGTCGCACAAACTACAAGCACTCTTTGCCAACCGCATGCTGCGTGAAGGAACACACACTTATACAGCTGCCGAGATTGCTTCGAAACTCGATTATTACGGTGCCTGGCTGGAACTGTCGAGCTCATCTGATTATGCTTACATCACTCTCTATTCACTGAATAAGTATATCGCCCAGACCCTCGAAGTCTTGGAGTCGCTGGTGAAGGAACCGCTGTTTCCCGAGAAAGAACTTCAAACGGTGCTTTCCGTCAACCTGCAACAATACCAGGTGAATACTACCAAGGTAGACTTTCTGGCTCACCGTAGTTTGTTGGAATCGCTTTACGGCGCGCAGCACCCTTGCGGGCAGAGTGTCGTGGAGGAAGATTACCGCTGTGTCACATCCGGTATGCTTCGTTCATTCTATGAAGAACACTATCATTCGGGTAACTGCTCCGTCTTTCTTTCCGGGCAAGTGACCGATGACATTATCCGTCGGGTAGAAGCTTCTTTCGGAACCGAACCGTTCGGGCGGACCGGTAGGCTGACTATCACGCCAGGATATTCCATTGCCCCCGTTGCCGGTAAACGCTTCTTTTCCGAGCGGGACGACGCTTTGCAGAGTGCCATTAAGTTGGGAACCACCACCATCACCCGCCATCACCCCGACTACCTGAAGCTCCGGGTGTTGATCTGTCTGTTCGGCGGATACTTCGGCAGTCGCCTCATGTCGAACATCCGCGAGGAAAAAGGTTATACGTATGGTATTTCCTCTGGTATTTTGTTCTATCCCGGCAGTGGTGCGCTGATTATCAGCACCGAAGCCGACCATGAATATGTAGAGCCCATCATCCGGGAAATCTACCACGAAATCGACAAACTACAGAACGAGCTTGTTCCAGCACAGGAACTCGCCATGGTACGCAACTACATGCTGGGTGAGATGTGCCGCAATTATGAATCCCCTTTCTCCCTTTCTGATGCCTGGATATTTGCTCATACTTTCGGCTTGCCCGATGATTATTACACCCGTTCCCTGGAGGCGGTGAAAGAGGTAAAGGCCGAAGAAATCAGAGAATTAGCTAGCCAGTATTTGTGTAAAGAGACATTAAAAGAGGTCATCGCAGGTAAAAAGATGTGCTAAAAAGAAGGGGAAAGGTAGGCTTATTAAGGGAGATATTGTATCTTTGTCCATCGAGCTTTTAGAAACAAAACAAGTAAACGACATCCGAATGAAATATATCTATACTATTTGCCTGCTTTTTTGCCTTTCGCAGGGAAGCGTTTCCGCCCAGAGTACGAACTTTTTCGGGAAGATAAAGGATACTTTTTCTTCCGAAATAAAGATTGGAAGTTATACTTTCAAGGATGGTTCCGTATATACCGGCGAAATGAAAAGCAGAAAACCCCACGGGAAAGGTAAGACGGTCTTCAAGAACGGCGACGTGTACGAGGGAGAATATGAGAAAGGCAAACGTGAAGGATATGGCGTGTATACTTTCCCCGATGGTGAAAAATACGAAGGACAATGGTTTCAGGACCAGCAGCACGGACGGGGTATTTATTACTTCATGAACAATAACCGCTACGATGGCATGTGGTTTCAGGACTACCAGCAAGGCGCAGGTACCATGTACTATCACAATGGCGATATCTACGTAGGCAACTGGGTGAACGACAAGCGCGAAGGTGAGGGTACTTATACATGGAAGAACGGAGCCAAATACGTAGGTACCTGGAAGAATGATAAGAAAGAAGGCAAAGGTGTCATGGTGTGGGACGACAGCAGCAAGTACGACGGATTCTGGAAAGATGGCGTACGCGATGGAAAAGGAACCTTCGAATACACCAACGGCGATAAATATACCGGCGACTGGGTAGAAGATGTGCAACAAGGCAAAGGAATCTACTTTTTCCATTCGGGCGAACGCTATGAAGGCGCTTATCGTCTGGGCGAACGTACCGGAGCGGGTATTTACTATTATACCAACGGAGACAAGTACGTAGGTGGCTTCAACGACGGTTCCAAGGAAGGACAAGGAGTCTTTACCTGGGAGAATGGGGCTGTGTACGATGGCTTGTGGAAGGACGATAAGCGCAATGGTCATGGTACGTATAAGTGGAGCAACGGTGATGTGTATGAAGGGGAGTGGAAGAACAATCAACCCAACGGTCAGGGTACACTTACGATGGTGAACGGAACGAAGTATAAAGGTGGTTTCGTGAATGGCATGGAAGAAGGTAAAGGTATACAGGAAAACAAAGACGGTATCCGCTTCGACGGATTCTTTAAGCAAGGAAAGAAACACGGCCCGTTTGTGGAAACCGACAAGACCGGAAAAGTAGTGCGCAAAGGTACGTACAAGATGGGCGCGTTAGAATAATCTCCCACCCACAAGATAAAAAGAAAAGGATGGCAGCCTTGCGGCATTGCCATCCTTTTCTTTTGGAAGTATGATCTGTTTATACGATGTATTGCGAGCTGATCGATTCGTTGTTCAGCACTCTACGAACGGTTTCGGCGAACAAATCGGCAATGCTCAATTGTTTTACTTTTGCACATTTCTTGCTGTAAGGAATGCTGTCGGTAAATACCATTTCCGTGAGGGCCGACTCTTGTACGCGGAATGAAGCCGGATCGGACATCACACAGTGGCTGGCAATGGCCCGTACCGAGAGCGCTCCTGATTCGAGCATGATATTGGCCGCTTTGGTGATGGTGCCTGCTGTGTCCACGATATCGTCGAGCAGTACAACGTTCTTGCCCACGACGTCGCCAATGATCTGCATGGTGGCTACTTCGTTGGCCTTTTCGCGCGATTTATTGCACAGCACCAGGGGCACACCGAGGTATTTGGAGTAGGTGCTGGCTCTCTTGGAACCACCCACATCGGGAGCGGCAATCACCAGATTTTCCAGTTTAAGCGATTCAATGTAAGGGAGGAAAACAGCCGAAGCATACAGGTGATCTACCGGTATATCGAAGAATCCCTGAATCTGGTCGGCATGCAGGTCCATGGTGATCAGACGGTCGATGCCCGCTACTGAAAGCAGATCGGCTACCAGCTTGGCGCCAATGGAAACACGGGGTTTGTCTTTTCTGTCCTGGCGTGCCCATCCGAAGTAAGGGATAACGGCAATGATACTTTTGGCTGATGCTCTTTTGGCTGCATCGACCATCAGGAGAAGCTCCATCAGGTTGTCAGAATTAGGGAAGGTAGATTGAACCAGGAATACGTGCGAACCGCGGATAGACTCTTCATAGGAAACAGCAAACTCACCATCGGCGAAGTGAGTAATGTTCATGTTACCCAGCGGACAATTAAGACTGGCGCAGATTTTCTCTGCGAGGTATCTCGAGTTGGTGCCCGAAAATACCATAAAGGGGGCTTTTTCGCTCATTTTAATATTAGTGTTACCTCTGTATTAATTTGGGTGCAAAGGTAGAAATTATCCCTGCATAATGAAAGACTTATCGTATAAAAATCTTTTTCTGTCCTTAACTTAAGAGAAATATTTGTAGATTTGCTTTCAAATCCGAAAAACAGGTAAATATGAGTCAACGACCTCCCATATATATACTACTTACCTTTCTCCTGGTGGCTTTTTTCGCTTGCGAACAAACGCCGTCCACCCGGGATGCGCATGTGGTCGACTCGCTGAATCTGCAGGCTTACCATCTCCGGTATATCAATATCGACTCTTCATTGCAAGCGGCTCGTCAGGCATATAGCCGCGTGGGATTGCTCAATAAACAGGGCAAGGCCGAAGCGTGCAATAATCTGGGATTTGCCTTATTTATGAAGATGGACTTCGAGAGTGCCGAGCAGTGGCATAAAGACGTATTCCGGCTTACGAAGAACGAGACTGAGCTGCTCATCGCTGATATCGGGCTGATGAAGATATACCAGCGGACGGCCATGAACAAGGAGTTCTATGATTACCGCAACAGTGCTATCCGTCGGATGAAGCGTATCCGTGAGGAGGGAAATGTCATCTCGAGTCGCCACGAAGCTGCGCGCATGGAGTACGCCTTTTCGGAGTTTGCCATCGTCTCGGCTATTTATTATTACTACTTGCAACAGCGGCCCGAAGCTCTGGAGGCCATAGACGATATTGGCTCGGAGGAGTCGCTGGCTAAAGATTCGAGTCAGTGGTTGTACTACAAATATATTATCGGAGCTACGGGACTGTATGAGAACGGAACAAGCGAACAGCGACGACTCAGGGAGTTCGACGATCTGTACACCGCCTGGGAACAAGCCACTTTGCGCAATCTTCCTTATTTTGAGGCTAATGGCTTGCAGGGGCTGGCCAACCTGATGGCGTCGCCGGATGGTTTCGAGTTCTTCCGGGAACGCCGTTCACATGCCTTGGCACAATTGGCTATGCCGGTCGATACATTGCTGCCGTTGAATCTCGGACAGACGGCGTTGCAGAAGTTTACGCAATATGGAGACCTGTACCAGATAGCCGGGACATACGTCTCCATCGGTCGTTACCTGAATGCGCACGGACATTACCGGGAAGCGTTGGACACGCTGACGAAAGCGTTGGACTGCGTCAATCGGCACCACCTTTTATATTATCACGAGGCCAACGATACGTTGGACAAGTTGGAACCCTATCTTGACAGGGATACTGTATTTACGGAACTGATGTGGTTGGGCAACGAGAAGGTGAAAACGGTGCCCGAATGGATCTCGCGCATCCGCGACCAGTTGAGTGTGTCGTATGCCGGGTTGGGCATGAAGAATGCTTCGAACTACAACCGCAATGTGTACCTCGATATTCTCGATGATACCCGTCAGGACAAAGAACTGGAAAGCCGTTACCAGGCGTTGGGTGCCGAGTCGAAACAGCTTAACATGGTGTTGGTCTTTGTCGTGTCGGGCTTCCTGCTGGTAGTGGTGCTGTTCTGGGGTTTCAACCGCCGGAGCAAGGAACGGAACCGTCAGTACATGGAGCAGTTGCGTCAGATGCTGGAACTGTGCCATACCATTACGGCGTCCATTCCGATGGATGTGCCGCTTATACAAGCAGGCATCGACCGGCTGTTTGGTGAGGGCAGGGTATTACTTGTCCTTCCGGACGATGAGAAGCCGGTGCTACAAGCCGAACAGCGGTTGTCCCGCGAAGAGCAGGCCTGGGTGCGGGTGCTGATGCCTTACCTGGAATGGGCGGCCGACAACGAGCAGACCATCGAATCGTTGAGCGACGAACGCAGCCGTCTGGAGAAACAACGGTATGTGTACGAACAACACATCGCGGCCAACAAGCGGCAGAACCTGATCAAAAAATCATGCCTGGCCATTGTGACGGGCATTACCCCTTATATAGACCGTATCCTGAACGAAGTGCACAAACTCACCGCGAAGGGATATATACATCAAGCCGACATCAAACGGGAAAAGTACCGCTACATCGACGAGCTGGTGACTACCATCAACGAGTACAACGACATCCTGGCACTGTGGATCAAAATGAAGCAGGGTACGTTGAGCCTGAACGTCGAAACGTTCGCCCTGAACGAGCTGTTTGCCTTGCTGTACAAGGGACGGCGGGCTTTCGAGATGAAACGGCAGACCTTGGAAATCACTTCTACCGACGCTCTGGTGAAAGCCGACAAGGCTTTGACTCTCTTTATGATCAACACCCTGGCCGAGAATGCCCGCAAGTACACCCCCGAAGGTGGCTGTGTGAAGATTTACGCCCACGCTACACCCGAGTATGTGGAAGTGTCGGTGGAAGACAACGGGCGCGGACTCTCTCCCGAGGATGTGGAACGCATCATCGGCGAGAAAGTGTACGATTCCAGTCTGATAGGCATGAAGGACGCCGCAGATGCCGATGCATTGAAGCAAAATAAGGGAAGCGGTTTCGGACTGATGAACTGCAAGGGCATCATCGAGAAGTACCGCAAGACGAACGACTTGTTCCGCGTCTGCCTGTTCCAGGTAGAGAGCCGTCCGGGACAAGGGAGCCGATTCTATTTCCGTTTGCCGTCGGGCGTGCGGAAAACGTTGGGCGTGTTACTGCTTGGGATTCTGCCCGGAGTGCTTCTTTCCTGCGGACAAGCAGGACAGACGGACAGCATGCAAGATGCCGGTGCCGTATCGGATACAATCAAACTTGTTCCCGATTCCATTTGCGAAAGTCTACTGAACCAAGCGTCCGACTTTGCCGATGAGGCTTACTTTGCCAACATCGATGAGGACTATCTGTATGCGTTGCAGAATATCGACTCGGCCATCATGCGCCTGAACGAGCATTATGCTTTGTGTGCTCCCCAGACACACCGCTTCATGGACTTGGTGGGGGAAGGAACACCCGCCGAAATTACTTGGTGGAACGAATTGGCGGATACCGACTTTCACGTCATCCTCGATATCCGAAACGAAGCAGCGGTGGCTTTTCTGGCGATGAAGCAGCTGGATGCGTACAATTACAACAACGCCGCTTATACGGCTCTGTACAAATTGCAGGGCGAGGATCAGTCGCTCGAAGCCTATTGCCGTCAACTGGAACGTTCTACGACCAATAAGATGGTGGGGCTCATCCTCTGTGTGCTACTGTTGCTGGCCTCACTGATCGGTTACTACCTATTATATATACGCAAGCGGCAACTGAACCGGATGAATCTGGAACAGGTACTCGATATCAATAAGAAGATATTCGCCGCGTCACTGTTCCGTACACAGGAACAAGGCAGCGAGGCGTTGCAACTGGAGGACGACACGCTGAAAGAGATTCCGCAACGCATTGTAGAGGAGTCGTTCGACGCGGTGAACGACCTGCTAACCGTCAGCAGCCTGGCCATTGCCGTGTACAACGAACCGACACGTCGCCTGGTGTTTGCCTCGAACCCGCCGCGCGAAGAAATGCCAGATATCGTACAACGTTGTTTCGACGAGCAGGACTATCTCTCCGAAGGCACACTGCATGCGCTTCCGTTGGTGGTGGATGTGGGCGAGGAACATCAGCGGGTAGGGGTGCTTTGCCTGGAACGCCGGGAAGGCAGTTCGCACGAGGCCGACCGCCTGCTCATGGCGCTGGTAGCCCGCTACATGGGCATCGCCGTGTTCAATGCTGTGGTGAAGTTGGCCCGGAAGTACCGCGATATCGAGTCAGCCCAGGAGGAAACGCACCGAGCCTCGTGGGAGGACGGCATGTTGCACGTGCAGAATATGGTGCTCGACAACTGCCTCTCTACCATCAAGCACGAAACCATCTACTATCCGAGCAAAATCAAGCAGATCATCGGGCGGCTGAACACGCAGACGCTCACCGAAACTGAGGAGCGGGAGTGTGTGGAAACCATTCGCGAACTGATCGAATACTATAAAGGTATATTCACCATCCTGAGCTCGTGCGCGTCGCGCCAGTTGGAGGAGGTGACCTTCCGCCGGACGGTGATCCCGGTGGCTGACTTGCTGACCGGAGCACAAAAATATTTCCGCAAGGTCCTGAAGGGGTGTACGGCGAAGGTATTGCTAGATGTGATGCCCTTGCCGCAAGGCGTGGAGTTGAAGGTGATAGGCGATGTAAACCAGTTGGCCTTCTTGTTCGAAAATCTGATCAGCGAGGCGTTGGATGCCTTGCCCGAGGACGACGGTACGCTGAGGCTGGAAGCCCGGCCGGATGGTGAGTTCGTCCGCTTCTTCTTCACCGATACGCGGCGGGAGAAACCGGCGGAGGAGCTGAATCAGCTTTTCTATCCCAACCTGGCCCGCATGATGGGGGGCGAGCGCGACAGTCTGCAAGGAACAGAATACCTGGTGTGCAAGCAGATCATCCGCGACCACGACGAGTTCGCCGGTCGACGCGGATGCCGCATCAATGCCGAACCGGCTTCCGGTGGTGGGTTTACGGTGTACTTCACCATCCCCCGGCGGTAAAATGAATGAAAACAAATAAGCAATCAAGATACAATGGAAGAAAAGAAATTTAAAGTAATCATCGTCGAAGACGTCAAACTTGAGTTGAAGGGTACCGAAGAAATATTCCGGCACGAGATTCCCAATGCCGAAGTCATCGGGACGGCCATGACCGAGAATGAGTTCTGGAAACTGATCGAAGTGCAGGTGCCCGACCTGGTGCTGCTCGACCTGGGTCTGGGAGGTTCCACTACCATCGGTGTGGACATTTGCCGCAACATCTTCAAGCGGTACCAGGGTGTGCACGTGCTCATCTTCACCGGCGAGATCCTGAACGAGAAACTCTGGGTGGATGTGCTCGACGCCGGTGCCGACGGTATCATCCTGAAAACGGGCGAACTGCTGACCAAGACCGACGTACAGGCGGTGATGGACGGCAAAAAGCTGGTGTTCAACTATCCCATCCTCGAAAAGATTGTGGATCGCTTCAAGAAGTCGGTTTCCAATGATGCCAAACGGCAGGAAGCCATCATCAGCTATGACATCGATGAGTACGACGAACGGTTCCTGCGCCACCTGTCGCTGGGCTACACCAAAGAGATGATCGCCTCACTGAAAGGGATGCCTTTCGGGGTGAAGTCGCTCGAGAAACGTCAGAACGACCTGATCAACCGACTCTTTACGAGCGGCGAACGGGTAGGGGTGAACGCCACCCGCCTGGTAGTCCGCGCGCTGGAACTGCGCATCATCGACCTCGACAACCTGGAGCCGGATGAAGAATAAATGGCGCTTGCCACACCCGGCCACGATGTTCTTCCTGCTCACACTGGCGGTCATCTTCCTTTCGTGGATCTTCGAGATCTACGGGATGAGTGTGGTGCAACCGCAGACGGGCGAGGAGATACGTGTGCAGAGCTTGCTCAGCCCCGAGGGCATCCGCTGGATGCTGCGCAACGGGGTGAAGAACTTTACCGGCTTTGCTCCGCTGGGAATGGTGATCGTTGCCATGTTCGGCATCGGGGTGGCACAACACTCCGGATTCATCGACGCCTGCATCCGCCGGGGGGTAGGCAGCCGGCAGGAGAAGGTGAAGATCGTCGTCTGGGTCATCGTGCTGGGACTGCTTTCCAATGTGGTGGGCGATGCCGGTTACATCATCCTGTTGCCCATTGCCGCCAGCCTGTTCCAGTCCGTGGGGCTGCATCCGGTGGCAGGTATCATCTCTGCTTACGCTTCCGTGGCCTGCGGGTATAGCGCCAACATCATGATGAGTACGGTAGATCCGCTGCTGGCCCGCGTGACGCAGGAGGTGGCCATTACAGAGGGTATCTATCAGGGCAATACCGACCCGCTGAACAACTACTATTTCATGGCTTTCTCTACGTTCTACCTGGCCGCTATCATCTACTGGATCACCCGCCGGAAGCTGCTTCCCATGCTGGGCGAATATGCCGGAGAAACCCAGTTCGAGGGATACAAACAACTCTCGCGGAAAGAGCGCCGGGCATTGACTACAGCCATTCTTGTGGGCGTGGTGTATGTGGCCGTCATCTTGTGGCTCACCTTCTCGTCCTACGGCATTCTGCGTAGCGTGAGTGGGGGACTGATGCATTCGCCGCTGATAGCCGGTATCCTGTTTCTGCTTTCGTTGGGAGCCGGGTTGATGGGTATGGCTTATGGCTTTAGTTCCGGCCGGTACCGGAGCGATGCCGATGTCATCGAGGGGTTGGCCCATCCCATGCGGTTGTTGGGTGTGTACTTCGTTATCGCGTTCTTTGCTGCGCAGATGTTTGCTTGTTTTGACTACTCGCATCTGGATAAGTGTCTGGCTATTATGGGCGCCAGTATGCTGTCGTCTGTGGAGTTGGGTGGATTGCCCACGTTGGTGTTGTTTATCCTGTTTACCGCCTGCATCAACTTACTGATCGTTTCGGCTACCTCCAAGTGGTCGTTCATGGCCTTTATCTTCGTTCCGATGTTTGCGCAAATGGGTATTTCGCCCGATATGACGCAGTGTGCCTTCCGCATTGGCGACAGCGCCACGAATGCTATCACCCCGTTTATGTTCTACATGCCGCTGGTGCTGACTTATATGCAGCAGTATGACGCGAAGGCTACGTATGGGTCTTTGCTGCGTTATACCTGGCGTTACTCGCTGTATATTCTGGTGGGATGGACGGTGCTGTTGGTGGTGTGGTATCTTACTGGATTGCCTTTGGGGCTGTAAACCCTCGCATCTCCTACACCGCATGTTTTTTTGATTTTATCTTGCACGTCGTCACGTTTTCCAGCCTAACCCTCTGATAAATAAGCGTATAACCCGTGACGGATACTCGTTTTATCCGTCACGCATCCGTCACTTTTCGAGGTATCCGTCACGCTTTGAGTTTTTTTGTTCTTTTTGCCTGTCTTATACTGGAATAGGTTGACACTATTTTGTTCTTAATTGTTCTATAAAAAATTTATTCTTATGGCAAGATCAAAACGTCAGACCTATGATGAGCTTTTTAAGCTCGAAGTTTTGCGGGACTATTACTCGAGTGGTA
>JAVBVI010000097.1:0-14683 GCA_031554505.1 Bacteroides sp.
TACCACTCGAGTAATAGTCCCGCAAAACTTCGAGCTTAAAAAGCTCATCATAGGTCTGACGTTTTGATCTTGCCATAAGAATAAATTTTTTATAGAACAATTAAGAACAAAATAGTGTCAACCTATTCCAGTATAAGACAAAGACTCCCGCAAATACACGAAAAGACCCAGGCAAATGCACGAAAAGGCCCAGGCAAATGCACTCCTTCCCGGACTCATATCGGATGAACCGTTGGTACTCTATAAAAAAAGAGTGCCGTCCACGCTACCAAAGCGTCACGGCACCCTATCAAAACAGAAAAATAATAATCAATCAAATAAAAATCAAGCTATGGTAACAGCACGCGACAGGTACACATCCTGTATGGCGTGCAGAAGTTCTACGCCTTTGTTCATGGGTTTCTGGAACGCTTTCCGTCCGCTGATAAGCCCCATACCTCCGGCACGTTTGTTGATAACGGCGGTGATGACTGCTTCGCGCAGGTCGGATGTTCCGTGCGACTCACCACCGGAGTTGATCAGGCCTACACGTCCCATGTATCCATTGGCTACCTGGTAGCGGCAAAGGTCGATGGGGTGGTCGGTGGCCAGTTCAGTGTACATCCGCTCGTCGGACTTACCGAAGTGGAGGGCTGTGAAACCTCCGTTATTCACGGGGAGTTTCTGCTTCACGATGTCGGCTTTGATGGTTACCCCGAGACGGTCGGCTTGTCCTGTGAGGTCGGCAGCAGCGTGATAGTCCACTCCGTCTTTCTTGAAGTCTTCGTTGCGCAGGTAGCACCACAGGACGGTAACCATGCCCAACTCATGAGCATACTCGAACGCCTCGGCTATCTCCACCAACTGGCGACGACTCTCTTCGGAACCGAAGTAGATGGTAGCGCCTACTCCGGCAGCCCCCATCTCCCAGGCCGACTTCACCGAGCCGAACAGTACCTGGTCGTATGTATTGGGATAGGAAAGCAGCTCATTGTGATTCAGCTTCACGATGAACGGTATCTGGTGGGCGTACTTACGAGCCACGCTGCCCAGTATGCCAAATGTAGAAGCAACTGCATTGCAACCGCCCTCAATGGCCAGCTTCACGATGTTCTCCGGATCGAAATAGATGGGATTCGGGGCAAACGAAGCGCCAGCAGTATGTTCGATATCCTGATCGACGGGAAGGATGGACACGTAACCGGTATTAGCCAATCGTCCATGACCGAGGATACGTTGCAGATTGTTCAGCGTCTGTATGTTGCGGTCGGAAGACACCCATACTTTAGTAACCGTATCAGATGAGGGGATGTGCAGCATCGACTTATCGATGGTTTTGCACGTATGTTCCAGGTAATAGGCAGCTTTATCGCCCAGCAAGTCTACAATCTTATTGTTCATAATCGGTAAGAGGTTTTAATAATTAAAGGTATCATTTTGTTTTTCCCTGGTTGGCAACAGCCTCCATCATAGCCACTATCTCGTCAGGGTCACCGAGGAAATAGTCGGCAGTCAGGTTCAGGTTGTCGTCGAACTCGAATACATAAGGAACAGCAGTGGGCAGGTTAAGGTTCACGATATCGTCGTCAGAAATACCTTTGAGGTACTTGATGATACCGCGCAAGCTGTTACCGTGAGCCACCACCAGTAGTTCGTTGGCCGTTTTCAGGTTCGGGAAAATGGTACATTTCCAGTACGGAAGTGTGCGGTCTATCGCATCTTTGAGCGATTCCGTGCGAGGCAGGTCGGCATCGGGTACCATCTTATAGCGAGGATCGAACCGGGGATTGGTAGAGTCGGTCTCGGTCAGCGGGTTCGGTGCCACGTCGTAGCTCCGTCGCCAGATCTTGACCTGCTCGTCGCCATACTTCGCCGCTGTTTCGGCCTTATTCAGTCCCTGCAGGGCACCGTAATGCTTCTCGTTCAGGCGCCAGCTTTTCTCTACCGGAATCCAATCCTGGTTTAGCTTATCGAGTACGCCGTTCAATGTTTTCACGGCCCGTTTGAGGTACGAAGTATAGGCCTTATCGAAATGATAACCCTTTTTAAGCAATAATTCGCCTGCTTTAGCAGCATCTGCCACTCCCTTTTCTGTCAAATCTACGTCCGTCCATCCTGTGAAACGGTTCTCTTTATTCCATGTGCTCTCTCCGTGACGGAGCAATACAATTTTTTTCATTTCTTCTCCTTTTAGGGTTTTACTATATAACAATCGGGACGATGCAAAGTTCGGTATAAAAAGGCTCATTGAAAATAACAATTAATAATGAACTTTTACTGCATATTCGCGTTAAATGACTACTTTTACGCGTTCGTATATTAAAACAACAAATTAAGGTATTAAAATTGAAACCAAGTACAGAGTCAGAGGGCGAATTCCTTTTGAAGTTGATGGACAAAGCCCAAATGGGATGGTGGACCGCAGATGTGAAGAACAATTTATTTATCTGCTCGCCATTCATGATACGGTTGTTAGATCTGCGAGAAGACGGAGTTATCAGTTTTGACGACTTCAACAACCGGATACAGAACGACTTCCGACTGAACATGTCTATTCTCTCGGATGCCGAACAAATAGTGGACGAATATGTATTCCTGATGCATACTACCAAGGGAAATGCCTGGATGCGTAGCAAAATTTGTTATAGCGAAACCGACGAATCCGGGAATCGATACATTCATGGATTCACCGAGTTCCGCAAAGAAGAAAATGACGATTCGGCCGACAAGATTCTGCAGCGCAGCGACAGAATCATACAGAACATTTACCAGAACTTTCCGGTAGGTGTAGAACTGTACGACAAAGACGGCTATCTGATCGATCTCAACAAGAAGAATCTGGAAATGTTCCATCTATCCGATAAGAAGGAGGTACTGGGAGTCAATCTCTTCGACAACCCGAATCTGACGGATGAGATGAAGAAAAAGATCAAACTGCACGAAACGGTTGCCTTATCCATACAGTACGACTATTCCAAAGTCGGCGAATATTATATGGCAGGGCAGCAGCAAGGCTACATGACCTTGATGACTAAAATCGCAACGCTGTACGATTCCAACAATAGCCCCATCAACTACTTGCTGATCAATGTGGATAAGACCGAAGATACTATGGCTTACCAAAAGATACGGGAGTTCGAAGATGCCTTCGCACTGGTGGGCAACTATGCCCGGGTGGGTTACGCACAATTCAATATTCTAACCAAAGAAGGTTATGCCCAGAGTAGCTGGTACCGGAATGTAGGCGAGAAGGATAATACTCCAATGAACCAGATCATCGGCATCAATGCACACTTTCATCCGGACGACCGGGCCAAGATATTCGAATTTATGGGGAAGGTAAAACAAGGACTCGCCTCCAAGCTGACAGTTGACGTGCGTATCCTGCGCGATGACGGCGAACAGACATGGACTTGCATCAACCTGCACCTCAAAAGGTTCGAACCGCAAAACAACTGCATCGAACTAATCTGTGTAAACTACGATATCACGGCCCTAAAGGAATCAGAACAGAATCTGCTCAGCGCCAAAGAACGAGCAGAGGAATCGGACCGGTTGAAATCTTCTTTCCTGGCCAATATGAGCCACGAGATACGCACGCCGCTGAACTCCATCGTCGGTTTCTCCAGTATGTTGCAGGAAACGGACGATCCGGAGGAGAAAGCCCAATACATCAATATTATAGAGGAGAACAACCGGCTGTTGCTGCAACTCATCTCAGACATCCTCGACTTGTCGAAGATTGAAGCGGGGAAATATGATATGACACCAGTAGACATCAACGCCGGACAACTTTGCACAGACCTGGTGAACACGTCGTCCAGACGGGTGAACGATGGTGTGAGACTTATACTGGCCGATTCTCTTCCGCCACTGAATTTCGTGAGTGACAAGAGCCGGGTGCAGCAGGTGTTACTCAACTTCGTGAACAACGCCATCAAGTTCACTAACGAAGGAAGCATCACACTAGGGTATGAAGTGCAAAACGATTGTGTGAGGTTCTACGTGCAGGATACAGGTATCGGCATCGCACCCCACATGCAAAAGGAGGTGTTCAACCGCTTCGTGAAGCTGAACAGTTTCATTCCCGGCACGGGACTGGGCCTACCTATCTGCCAGACCATCATCTCACAAATGGGTGGGAACATCGGTGTGGACTCGGTACCGGGACAGGGTTCTTGCTTCTGGTTCACGCATCCACTGAATTAGTTTCTTTTCAGGAAGATACGGTCGGTGATGCATCCGGGAAGTTCCGATTCGTAGTGCGTCACCATGATCATGGTTTTGTCTTTTCTACCACAGAAGGCTTCGATGATCTTCTTGACCCGGCGACGGTTGTAAGTGTCGAGTCCGTGGAGTGGCTCGTCGAGAATCAGCAGTTCCGGGTCTTTGACGAAGGCGCGAGCTAACAAGGCCAGCCGTTGTTCACCACTGGATAGTTGCAGGAACGGACGGTCTTTCAGTTCAGCGATGCCGAAGACATTCATCCACCATTCGCAGATAGCCATTTGCTCCGGCCGGGGTTGCTTGTACAGGCCGATACTGTCGTGCAAGCCGCTGGCTACGATCTGAATGGCGGGAAGGTTTTTCAGATAGGCACGGTGCATCTCCGGACTCACGTAGCCAATGTGCTTCTTAATTTCCCAGATGCTTTCGCCCGTCCCTCGTTTTCGCCCGAAGAGACTGATATCGCAGGCGTATGACTGTGGGTTGTCGGCACAAACCAGGCTCAGCAAGGTAGATTTACCCGATCCGTTCTCTCCGCTCAACGCCCATTTCTCGCCACGCAGCACCGTCCAGTCGAGTTCTTTCAGAATGGTGCGGTCGCCGTAGCGGATGCTTACTTTATTCAGCTTCACCACTTCTTCACTTTCATAATTGTTACCGTCGGATGGCAAATCGAGAATGGATTGCCGCAAGGCGTCGTACGGTTCAACGGTAGGAGCATCCCCAATCATCGCCATATACTCAGCCCGCGTCTGCTTGGCAAGTACCTGCATTTGTTCTACCCGGACCACATGCGTGATGAACGATGGGATATCATCTACCATCGACAGCACCAAGACCAACTGAAGCCCATTCCGTTGGGTCAGGCGTTCCAATAGCGAAGAGAGTAGTTGGCGGGTGGGAGCATCCAGCCCGATAAACGGATTGTCCAATATCAGCACACGCGGAGTGGTAAGCAATGCCTTGGTGAGTTGAAACTTGCGAAGCTCGCCGCTGGAGAGGAGAATGATCTTTTTGTCCAGCATCGGTTCGATGCGAAACAGATCGAAAAGTTCTTGCTTCAACTGCTCATCCTTGATTTCCCCGAACATATTGCTTACTTCGGGTGCATCGTCCTGATCCTGCGAGTTCCACCGCTGTTGATAATAGTAGTTGGCATCGGCTGCTCCGTATGAATCACGGAAGGCGATGTACTTCACGTTATCGTACGCTGTATTAGTTTCAGAAGGGGAGAAATCGTATGTCAGCGCTCCTTGAAGCAAAGGGTATTTACCCAAGAGGGTATCGACGAAGAGGCTTTTCCCCATTCCGTTAGGGCCGACGACGGCTATGTGTTCGCCGGCACAGAATTCGGCATGAATAGGTTCCGAAAGACGTACTTGCGGGTTGCGGGCTATGCCGTCTATGAGGGTGATTCTACTTTGTTGCATGCTGATTTGTATTATAGCGCTGCAAAAGTACACAAATGTTCTGCTACAAAACAGAAATCTTCCGATAAATTCGGATGCCGAACTTACCGGAAGATACCTTTTATCTGATAAAAAAACGAGAATGATCTACTTCGTGAAGCCGTAAGGCGGGCATTCATAGTTAGTGATACGAATGCGATACTGCATCATATCGGGCAGATTGTGTACGGGTCGCTCTATAGAATAAGGTATGGGACGCTGGCTGAATTGCTGGAAGTAGAGCAAGCAAGCGTCCTTCCACCACACAGCATCGCGTGTCTGAATGCGGAGCTTATGCTGCACTTCTGCAAAACGTTGTGCGTCGACATACTTAGCGGTGGCATCCCATACCTGCTGGAACTTTCTGGCTTGCTGCACACCACGGTCGTAGGTGTAGCAGAGCTCGTCCCACAACGTGCGGCCACTCTTCATTGGGTATGTCCATGGTACATGATGGAACCATAACAGAAGATTCTCCGGGCAGGTTTCCAAGCGATCGTAGGTATCGCACAATGGCGAATGGTATTGCGCAGTAGCATGGCTTCCGGTGCTGCTACGGTCGAAACCGAGACCAGTGGCGTCGGCTTTATGGTAATACGAAGGCAACCAGTCGGCACGGGCTCCGGCAACAGCACACCACGGTTCGGGACCGTAATGGTGGCCGAAAGCAAACAGGTGATGCAGTCCCAGCGGCATCATATAATCCACGACAGCTTCGCGCGACTGGAGCATCATCTCCTTCACCGGTTCCCGAAAGTCGGGATCGGAAGCGAAGGTTTGCCGGATCCATTCGTCGGCAATGGTGGCCGAAGTAAGATGCGGGTTCCACGCCAAACGACCGAAAGCGTACCAGTTGGACTGAGCAAACGGATGCCCGCACCAGTTCTCCTCATCACCGATGTTAGCCACGCCGGCCATGGCAGTGATGGGGTATTTATACAACTCACCATTGGTAAGGCGAGCAATAGTACTCCCCTCTCCTAACTGATACGTATCGCTGTCCAGACATTCTTTCCACATCGGGGCCAGGTAGCACAGATGATTGGAGAAACCCAAATACTCCTGCGTGATTTGGAACTCGGCCATGACAGGCGTTTGTTTCATAGCGCCGAGCAGCGGGCTAAACGGCTCGCGAGGTTGGAAATCTACCGGGCCATTCTTTATCTGTATGATGACATTGTCTCGGAACTTCCCGTCGAAAGGCATGAACTCCTGATAAGCTTGTTTGGCACGGTCTTCATCGCCCGGGCTGTAGACGAAAGCGCGCCACATCACGATGCCTTTATAGGGTTTCAGCGCGTCGGCCAGCATGTTGGCACCATCGACATGGGTACGTCCAAAGTCCTGCGGACCGGGCAACCCTTCGGAGTTGGCTTTCACCAGGAAACCGCCAAAGTCGGGAATGAGTGTGTAGACCTCTTTCACCTTATCTTTCCACCACTTCTGCACTTCTTTGTTGAGCGGATCGCTGGTAGGAAGTCCGCCAAGTTCGGCAGGCGATGAGAAATTAATAGCCAGGTATATCTTGAGACGGTACGGACGGAAAATGTCGGCCAATGCTTTGACCTTCTTCAAGTAATCGGCAGAAAGTATCTGCGGACTGGCGTTGACATTGTTCACCACCGTGGCGTTGATACCGATGGAAGCATTGGCGCGGGCATATTGCTCATAGCGGGGAGAGATGACGGCAGGAAGTTCGTCCCAGATCCAGAGCGAACGGCCGGCATAACCACGTTCCACAGTACGGTCCAGATTGTCCCAATGATTGAGGATACGGACGTTGTACGACGGACGTTCGGTGATGTTCAGCGAAGAACAGTCGGCCCCGGTATCTTGCAGCCTCAACAGATGATAAGCGCCGTAAAGCAGTCCGGCTTCACTCAGGGAGGTGATAGTGATTTGGGTGCCGGATGTGCGGATCAGGAATCCCTCCTCGCCCAACGCTTGCGTCTCTTTATTTTTCTGCAAGTTCAATACCACCGGAGCACCGAGCCATGCCTTCCGCAGTTCGCCGGCAGCTAGGTCGATGGTGGGGGTACTCTTAGGGGTCGTTATGGTAGGACGAATGTTTTCTTTCGGCAAGCTCAACCAGAGGCGACTTCCATCTTCCGCCCGGACAGGCGAAAGAAAGCAACCCCATAAGAGCAAAGCTATTAATTGTTTCATGGTATCTTTAGTTGGGTGTAATAATCTGGTAACGCCCACTGAGGTGCATCAAAGCGAAGAGCCTCAACAAGCCATCGTAGTAGGCATCGAAGTATCCATCTTCATACGGTTCATGACGGGCATTCCATAGGCGGTCGACAAACTCCCGCCCTTTGTCATGCGAGCAAAGCAACGACGCGGCAGCCGAGGAAGCCACCAGCCCGAGCGAGTGTCGCAAGGCTTTATATCCGCCGGCTCCCAATGTGTCCTTGACTTGCGTACCGTCCACATTGTATTGGTCGACAAAGGTATCGATACCCTCTGCATAGAGGAAATTTTGTATTTTGTGCCCGTATTCCCGCTGCCACTTCTTGTCGACGCAAGCCCAGGAATAGTCGAGAGCTATGTTCATCGGCACCCGCCAGGAGTCGAACCGGAAAGCATCACCGATGATGCGGTTATTATTTAACAACGTACCGTCGTAGTTGTTGTAGTCGGGGTTCAATCCGGTAACGGGGTGAATGGATTTATGCAGGTACTCCCGGCTCTTGTCGGCACATTCGCGCCACAGCTCCGCCCGGCCATCGTTCGCCCAGCGTGCCCATACTTCATAGAAAGCAGGAACGTGGTACGACGGATCAGTATACCGTCCGCCTCCGACGGTAGGCACAAAGGTAATCAACTTATGTTCCATGTTGATAACATTGGTCACATTGCCCGTACCATCCTTTGCCATCATGCAGTTCAGGATGCGTTGAGCTTCGGCCAGATAATGAATTCCGGTGTCGTTGCCCCAGCGATTGGAGGCAAAGATCAGGGCGGTGATGTAGTAAAGTTCGCCGTCCGATGCAGGACCTTGTGCGTTGCGTCTTCCGTCTGTCTTACAACTCCAGGCGAAATACCCTTCCATGGGGCCTTCCTGGTGCTGCATGTAGGTTGTTCCCCAACGCCACAACCGGTCGAAGATGTCTTTGCGATCGAACTGTACAGCGATCATCAGTCCGTATGACATACCTTCGGTACGCACATCGCGGTTCTTGATGTCGGAGACATATGCCATGGAGTCGCCTACCTCGAAGTAAACCTTATCGGGTCCTTCGAACAATCCGTGAAAAGCTTCGGCGAGCTTAGCATCGACTTGTGCTTGCGAATAGCCCAGCTCAGCAAATAGATTACGATACTTCCCTGTTTCGAAAGCACCCGCTTCCCAAGGTTTCAACGCCTTTTGAGCAAACACGCAGGAAGTAAATCCCATACATAGTAACACAATATAACTATAAAACTTTTTCATTATTTTCTTTTTTTAGTTGTTATCATTGGGATACACTACTCCCCACTCTTTACGCAAGGCATCCATCATCTGCATCACCCGAAGTGTTTCGGCGTGAGGCATGCAGGGCGATTCGAGCCAACCGTTGCGAATGGCTTCCATCGAAGCATATACCTGATACTCATATCCGGTGATTTGCGGCGGACAGCTGTAATGGGCCACTTCTTGGTACTCATCGTTCACCACGGTGATGCTTTGCGGGTTGTTGATATTTTCTACGATAAGATGTCCTTTGTCGCCGGAGATAATGCCGCAACGGTCGGACTTAGCGAGGAAGCTACTATGAAGCGCGGCCATGCGTCCGTCGCCATACACCAGCGTGATGCTGTTCTGCACATCAACCCCTGTTTCTATCTTGGTGCAGGTAGAAACCACCTCCTTGATGTCTGTTCCAAATGCCATCAAAGCGAAGTTGAGCGTATAGACGCCTAAGTCGAGCAAGGCACCTCCGGCCAGTTCGGGTTGACGGGAACGTTCTTTATTCAAGATGGGATAGCAGAGGTTGGCCGAAAGCATCGCCGGTGTGCCGATGACACCGCTGGCGATGACTTCGTTGATGGTTTGCGACAACGGCATATAGCGAGTCCAGATGGCTTCGGTGAGGAAGAGCTTCTTTTCCCTGGCCAGTGCCAGCAACTCCTCGGCTTCCCGGGCATTGGCCGTGAAAGCTTTCTCACAGAGCACATGTTTACCTTTGAGCAGACTCATGCGGACGTGTTCGTAATGATGCGAGTGCGGGGTGGCAATGTACACCAACTCCACCTGCTCGTCGTCGAGCAAAGCTTCGTACGATCCGTAGGCACGGGCAACCCCCCATTGCGTAGCAAAGGCTTCGGCTTTGACCCGATCGCGGGAAGCGATGGCATAAGCCTCCGCACCGTTGGTCATTCCTTGCAGGGTGACTGCCATCCGCTCGGCAATCCAGCCGGCTCCTATGATACCGATCTTCATAGATTACTCCATTCCCTCAATGGTCAGTATGCGTCCTTCGGCATCGTACTCCAGTTCGCAGACTTTCAGGCTGCGGAGCCAAGTCTGTCCGTTGGACGGCACACAGTCGTGGTGGAACAAATACCATTTACCTTTGTACTCGGCTATGGCGTGGTGTGTAGTCCAGCCTACCACCGGGGTGAGGATGATACCTTGATAGGTGAACGGACCGTACGGATTGTCACCGATGGCATAACACAGGTTGTGTGTATCGCCGGTGGAGTACGT
This sequence comes from Bacteroides sp., assembly GCA_031554505.1. Taxonomy (GTDB): domain Bacteria; phylum Bacteroidota; class Bacteroidia; order Bacteroidales; family Bacteroidaceae; genus Bacteroides. The sequence goes on from JAVBVI010000097.1 coordinate 10,348, forward strand.
GAAATAATATGTATCATTGTATTTGTGTACCCAGGAAGCTTCGAAGAAACGGTGTTCGTTATCGCCAGCTGTAAGTGGTTTCCCGTCTTCGCCCAGGATGACGACGGGGCGCGGTTCTTCGGCAAACTCCATCATGTCGTCGCGCAGACGAACCACGCGTGAAGGGATAGCCGGTTCGTTATCGGCCGGAAAAGCAGCCGACTCCAATGCCTTATTGTCGCGGTAGCGTTGCAACTGGCCACCCCAGAGGCCGCCGAAGTACATGTAATAGTTGCCGTCGCCATCGTCCAGGATAGCGGGATCGATACTGTAACTGCCCTTCATCGGGTTGGCTTCGGGGATGAACGGGCCGTAAGGCTTGTCGCTCACTGCCACGCCGATGCGGAAGATGTCATTCTGGTCTTTCAGCGGGAAGTACATGTAGTACTTGCCATCCTTGTAAGCCACATCACTATCCCATAACTGGCGTCCTGCCCAGGGGATATCTTTCGTGTCGAGCACTACGCCGTGATCGGTCACTTCGCCGTTCATCACGTCTTCGAGTGAATAGACGTGGTAGTCCTTCATGTTGAAATGATCACCGTTATCGTTCTCGGGGATACCGCTTTCCCAGTCATGTGATGGGTAGATATACAGTTTGCCTTCGAACACATGTACAGCTGGATCGGCCATATAGTCACCGGGAACCAGGTATCTTTTCTCTTTCTTCATTATGCTTGATTTTAAATTGGTTTTTCTATAATCCGGCCGTTTGGAGGATAGTTTCCACCACCGGCTTCGGCTCGTGTTTTCGGTCGAACAACAGCGGGTAGTCCGTACGTCCTCTGACCGGCCAGTTGTTACGCCAGGAGTCACAGTCGGCCACTCCCCAGAGTGTTATCCGCGACACGATATCCTTATGTTTCAGGAAGAGTTTGAAGAACTCGCCCATGCGCGCATTCCATGCCTTCGACATAGGATCGGGCAATGCATCGGCATACGGGTTCAGTTCTTTTTGGTATTCTGCCTGGTCGGAGATTTCAGCTCCCGCGTTTTGCCGGGGGTTGGGAAGAATCGTCAGGTCGAGTTCGGTGATCATGATCTTCACACCCGCACCGGCAAAGGCCAGCATACTCTCTTCGAAGGCTTGCACGGCGGGGAAGTCCATCGACAGGTGCCCTTGCATACCTACGGCGTCAATGCGCAGGCCACGTTCCTTCAGTTTGTTGACCAATGCCACGACAGCGTCTCGCTTGGCGGGAAGAGCCATGGAATAGTCGTTGTAGAACAATTGCGCATCCGGATCTGCCTCGTGGGCATACTGGAAGGCTATCGGAATAAACTCCTCACCCAATATCTCATAGAATTTGGTTTTACGGTAAGAACCATCGTCCTCAATGGCTTCGTTCACCACATCCCATCCCTGAATACGTCCCTTGTAACGGGTGACGACGGTGGTGATATGATCCTTCATGCGCTGTTTCAATACTTCGGGCGATACGTTGTTCCCTTTTTCGTCCACGCAGAACCACTTGGCCAGTTGGGAATGCCAGATGAGCGTGTGGCCGATAACCGTCAGATTGTTCTTCGTGCCGAAGTCCACATACTGGTCGGCCAACGTGAAGTCGTACCGGTTCTCTTCAGGATGAATGATCTCGCTCTTCATACAGTTCTCGGGCGAGATACAGTTGTACTGTTCCTTTACCAGACGTATACCGGCCGTATCGAACCCGGCAGCCTGATTGGAATTGATCGCAGCTCCGATAAGGAGTTCATTGCCCAACGCCTCCTTCAAGGTCGTCGGCTTCTGCACTCGAGATGGCACGCATGCCGTCAGGCAAACAGCCACCAGGCAACTACCGATTAAGGAAGTGAATTTTTGCATACTATTAAATGTTTGATTCATATTCAATATCGCAAATATAGAGAATATATTGCCGATGCAGGAGTATATTTGTTGCAGAGGGTTATGGTGTTGTTACATCTGGTTGTAATCCTGTAACATATACTTTTCCTTCTGTTACATTCACTATTCAAGAAGGCCACGGAGGGTTAAATCATCGTTTTGTCGTTTCAAGAAAAAGGTCCGTACTCGATTTCTGACGAGCAGGACCTTTCTTTATCTTATCTTTTTCTACCGGATCGTGTTTGCCGGGTGGAGGGTTGGCGGGTCGAAGTTGCCGACTTAGAGGTCGGCGGTTTAGAGGTTTGCCTCTTCGGTGCGCCTACGTCCGGACGAGGCTTGGCTTTCGTGGCTTTCGACTTCCCTACCCGGGGACCAGCCGAGAAACTCTTTTTGTGCGATTTCGTTCTGCTTGCCGGAGCAATATCGTTCGCCTCTTCCTCAGATTCTTCATCGTCGGCATGGAACTTACCCTTCTTTACCAACTTGGCGGCCATACTTGCTTTGCGGTAATCCGTTTTGATGTCATACTCGTGCAGTGCTCTGTTCATCGCCTTGTTGCTATTCAGCGGCTTCTTTCCTTCGGCAATGCTTTTCGATTCTTCCAGCAAGTCGAACAGCCCTTCCAGTTCGGCATCCGTGAGGTTTCGCCAATTGCCTTGTCCCAAGCTGCCCAACTTGATATTCATGATCTGGATGCGTTCCAGTTTCAATACCTGATAGTCGAAATACTCGCACATACGCCGTATCTGGCGGTTCAGTCCTTGCACCAGCGATATCTGAAACGTGTAAGGGTTGATTTCCACAATCTCGCACCGACGGGTGACGCGGTCGAGGATGGGCACCCCTTGCGACATCCGGGTGATGAATTCCTTGGTGATGGGTTTGTCCACCTTGACGATATACTCTTTCTTATGATTATTGCCCACGCGAAGTATCTTGTTGACAATATCGCCGTCGTTAGTAAGTAGGATTAATCCTTGCGAATCCTTATCGAGCCGCCCGATGGGGAAGATGCGTTGCTCGTGGCTGATGAACTCCACGATGTTGTCCCTTTCCTGCGTGTCGGTGGTACTCACCACGCCCACAGGCTTATTGAATGCGATGTAAACAGGTTCTATATCGTTCTCTATCACTTGCCCGCGCACCGTCACTACCTGTCTGGGCAGCACGCGCTGGCCGATGGTGGCCCGCTGGCCATTCACCTTTACATGCCCCTCCTCGATCAGTCGGTCGGCTTCCCGGCGGGAGCAATAGCCCGACGCGCTAATGAATTTGTTCAATCTGTACTCCATGTGCTCTGTTTGTCTCAATTAGTGAGAAGTTTGCAAAAGTAAACAAAAAACAGATACTTTTACTACAGTTGAGCATTTAGTAATCAACAAAGTAGCAACAGGCTGTCCTTGGCTTATTACTATGGATGAATCTCAAAATAATTTAACCAAGTTTTTTCCGTAGCAAATTCCCCGGCCTCATTTTTATTCATAAAAATAGCTTTTTTATCTCTATCTACCAGCATAGTATCCGGAATAAAATTGTTTTCATAAGGTTTCTTAGTAAAGATAATCGTATCTCCTTTAGTATAATACTCTCCTTTGATAGTTTGGGTGTATCCCAAGAATCCATTTATTTGATTCTCTACCATTCCATTTTTACGGAACACTAATGTGTAATGAAATAAATCGTCTTTCAGTGTCGCCGTCAATACACGCTCGGATTTAAAAGTTTCCGAATAAGCGATATTGATTAGCATCGCTACCAGCATAACCATCCCATGAAATATCAATCTGACTTTATTAGTTCCGATGCCTTTTCTACACAACGAAATCAACATACAAATAAGACAAATAATATAGATAAGAATGATCGGAACAATCACTTGTCCATAAGCTAACAAATATAAAATCATTCCTCCATAAAACTCAGTTAGAAACCATCCTATCATCCCTATACAAGAAACAATAGTAACAATATCAAACTTAGATATCTTTTTCACCTTAATTTCCATAAAAATCAGATTATAATGTGTAAATGCAAAGATAACGTTTACTAATCGAATCTAGCCAGATGCTGTTGAACTTTTCCGTGTGCTCCTACACAAAAAAACGCAAAATCTTCTCCCACCTCCCACCAACTATAGGTAATTGCTTGATAATCTATATGTTGTTGAGTGGGAGATCAAGATAAATTACCGTTTATCAACCACTAATCAACCACCATCTCCCACCAAATGCTGTCATCTCCCATCCAATAGATACACGTTCAAAGATGCAAAACAGATTCTTGCAGATAGCAACAAGTATATTGAAGGGGGCTGTGTATTCTGGCGAAGCTGACCCCTCATTCTGGTGATGCTGACCCCCAAGTTTTTCATTGGTTCATCAAGTATCTTCTTTTTGAGTCTGTTTTTCTTTTCAGCTTTGGCAAAATTATTGTTTTTTTCTTCTCATCGAC